>NZ_JAJAGH010000009.1:0-297665 GCF_020734085.1 Hominibacterium faecale | reverse complement strand
CTCCAAGCATTTCCTGTCCTGATTCTTGACTTCAAGGATGTCTTTTATTCTATTTACACATAATTTTTTGGGATGCCAGGGAACATAAAGCTTCGTCTGGCACCTTGTCACCGCAAATTTCTTCGCAATTCCTCTTACTTCTTACTTTTCCGTTCCTGGTACTCTCTGGCCAGGTACTCCCGCGGCTTTATTTTTTTCTTAAGGCCGTATTCGTAAACAGATAGCCATAATTTATCTTCGCCCATGCAATCCACCAAGTCAAGAGCGCGGTAGAGGGTAATTTCCTTATCCTGTTCCCGGCAGTTTTTAAAATAGTATTTGATCCCGTCTTCCGGTTCCGCCAAAGCAATTGCGATGAGCAAGACCATTGCGCAGAGCTCATTTACGCTATCTTCCAGATCATATCTTTGATTATCGTATTTCCCAAGATGGTCCAGCTTGGCACTTTTTTCAGCCACCAGTTTCATTGCCTCTTCCATGGCCATATATTTCACATCGCTTGTCTTTAATTCCTGCAGGAGCACCAGCTCCTGATTCAGGTGCAGCGACTCCCTGCTTAATCCTCCAGTAGCAGCGGATAAAAGCAATGCGGAGATGGTTTCTTTTGAATATCCTGCGGCAAAAGTCCGTTTTACCACTAATTGAAAGAAATCCGGCTGAGCCCATCCGATGGAACGAAAAGGGTCGTCCGTTGAAAATAAATAGTAATTACAGGCTTCACATATTAGGGAATACAGATCCGTTAATAAGCTTACTGATTTGAAATAATGCTCGCTTTCTGTCGGGATTTTTTCCAGCTCTTTGATGTATTGTTTTACTAAAAAACGCCATTTGGGCCGCTGGTGTTTGGGAATGATTCGGTTGGGAGCGAGATAATTCTGCGCGCGAGCATTTTCGATAAACAAGGTGATCTGCTGTTCTAAGTCTTGAAAACTGATAATTGTATTTTTCGCTGTTTTCTTCACATCCTTGCCTTCCAATACATCGCGTATCAGAGAATCGACATCCTCCTTCTGCCCCTTGGAAAATTGCTTGTAGCTTTCTACAAATGCTTTCTCCAGTAAATTTCTGTCCGCAGAAATCAACAGCTGCCTTAATTCCTGTACTTTCATTGCCCCAATTCCTTTCCTGCTTCACCACAAAAAATACAAACTAACATCTTTTTCATATATAATGCCGACAAAGATTTGTATTGTCAATGGAAACAGAGAAATCGGGATAAGTTCGAGGACAGACGGAGCCTCCAGGAAGGATGGTATCCATTGAGCGCATCCACAATAATCAATAAAGACAACAAGATATTTTGCAAAAATATTGATGTAAAAATATTGAAATTATAGCCAAATCTGGATATAATAGACAAAAGCAAGCAAAGGCGGCGAAAGCGGTTAACCTTCAAAAGAAGGAAAGTTACCCGAACTACATGAACGTCCACTCTGTGGAACTCTTGGAAGGGAGGGCAACCTTTATGTCGGATTTTGAAATCTTGTCACTTATGCTCATTTTTGTGGGTATCGTGGTAGGTATTCTGATCGAGTACATAAAAAAGTAACCGTTCTCGCAGCCCAGGATTACGGTTACTTTTAACTGTATTCAAGGCTAACCGTTTTCAGCGGTTCCGCCTTTCTTGCTTTTATTATACAAAAACAAGAAATGAAATTCAAGGGGATTTTCAGATCCGTTTTCTCTTATTTTTTCAGCGACATGCCAAGGCTAAGGGTATTGATGCCCTGCATCACGATGGTAAAGGCCACCATATAGCCAACCAGCGCCACGCCCATCAGCGGATGGAACATAGCAGCCACCGCCACAAGAATGGAGATCACGCCAAAGACCATGCCCAGCACCCAGGACTCGCCGCTCTTCTTCAGCTTCCAGGCGCCAGCCGCACGGGTAATACCGGAAACCAGGACAAAAGCCATGATGAAATAAATAATGATCGTGTCCGCAAAAAAGCGCCCATAATAATTACAAATCAAGATAATCCCGCCTACGATGGAAAGAATTCCAAAGAACGCATCCCAGCCGGAGCCGATTTTTTTCCCGAAATAATTTGTTACGATGTTGAACCCCGCCAGGATCAGGATAATCCCCAGCAGCCAGGCCAGGCTCAAAGCTGCAACCCCCGGACGAAAAACGCAAAAGATACCCAGCAGTGTGGTTAGTACTCCTAAAATAATTGTTATAACTTTCAAAATAGACCTCCTCATAAACTGAAAAAATTGCAGATAACGTATCTTCGATCGCACTAGCGGCAAATCTCTTGCAAACTCTGCGTTTGCCCTTCTTGCTCTAATTTGCACCCGCTAAAAACTTTGCCGCGCGATTTTCTGCATTCTCCCTTAAATTGTAGTAATAAAAAGCATAGTCTTTGCTATGATAAACCCCAAGGGGAAAGAACGCTTTGTTGGGATTTGCATACTCTTTCGGATCAACCGTAGTACAAATTACGGTCCCCCGGTCCAAATCCACCGCAGCATCTGCAAGGGCCGCCACTTTTTTATAGCTGCCGTCTTCCTGGGGCATATAGGCGCCCAGATTATCCTCTTTGGGTGCAGTCCTGCCGCTGCGGGTCCAGCTGATCGGATTGATGGCAACCGAGCCATCCAGCACCGTGTTATTTTTACCATCTACCTTCGGCGCCTCTGTGTTGTAAGAAATGATGACTCCGGTATCGTTTGCGCTTTCCGCAAATTTTATATGGGGATTTTCCTTTAGCTCCTCCTCTGTTACAGAATATCCGATTACATAGGCAGCGACCATCCTCTGGGCAGCCTGGGGGTTTTCTTTTAAGTATTGGAACAGGATGAGTTTTGTCATTACGGAGCCCTGGGAATGGCCTGCAAGAATAAACGGCCTTCCCTTGTTATAATGCTTCATATAATAGTCAAAAGCTGCCAATGCATCTGTTCCCGGGACTCCATCCGTATATTGGGGCTGCTTACTGATCGGCTTGGAGAGCAAATAAGCCGCGTCGATCTGGCGATAATACGGTGCGTAAATGTTTCCCACGGTTTCAAATGCGGTCGCCTGTCCGGCCGCAATGGCCTGCGCCTGTTTTCTCATGGGTTCATAATCAATGGTGCAGATCGGGTTATTCTCTTCATCCTCCATGCCCCAGGCCGTAGGATAAAGGTAAAATACATCCACCGGCTTGTCACTCTCTTTTGGGAGCATCATCCAATTATCGTTTTGGCTATAGTCCGATGCCGTAATATCATCGCCGGCCACCGGGACGCTTACGCTGTCCGTTGGGCCCTCACATGCGGAGAAAACTGCCGCAATCAGAAGGATGCACAGGGCACAATAGCATCGCTTAAATGTTTTCATAAAAACCTCCTTGTAGAATTTGGTGGCCTTCACTTTGATAGAAAGCGGGCCACCATCATCCTTACGCTCCCGCAAAAAATCCCAGCCCTTCCATGGCCTCCACAAACCGGCCCACATATTCCTTGGAAGTGGTCGGCCACTGATAGCCCATGCGATAGAGCACCTGCATGGTATAATCGTTGGTCCTGGCAATGGAAACCGTCTTCTTCCCGTGGCCCATATTCTCGTAAGCGATCATGCTGGACAGCACCGCCGCCTTGTCCGGGTCTTTCTGGGCCGTCTCCAAAGCCGCCAGATAGTCCGCCTCTTCGGCCAGCTCGATCTCCACGCCGCAGCTCTTCATGGCGCAGATGATATCCCCAAGATAGATACTGTGGTTGTTGTACGGGTGGAACAGGCAGCACGCTTTCGGCGTCTTTGCCAGGGTCAGGATCGCCCTGGCCGTGCTGTCGATAGGCGCCATTTCCGCCGTCATATCCATCATGGAATAAGGGAACTTGCCGATCAGCTCATAGGACTTGAGACGGCCCACAAAGCTGTTGGTGGCAAAATTCATCTGGAATTCGCCGTCCGTATCCCGGGCCGACAGATTGCCCACCCGCATGATTTTCGCGCTGAGACCGGCGGCCGCCGCCTCCAGGACAGCCCGCTCGGCCAGGAACTTGCTGTGGCCGTATTTGGTATCCAGAGCCTGGCCGAAGTAGAGCATCTGCTCACTCATCACCGTATTGGAAGGCGGCACATCGCCCACGCTGAAACCGGAAACGCTGGTGGTGGAAATATGGACGATGCGGCTGCCGGTTCTCTTGCAGTAGTCAATGGCGTTCAGCACCCCGCCCACATTGACGTCCTCAATATCCGTTCCCTTGGAGAAGTGTTTCACATTGGCGGCGCAGTTGATCACCGTCTGGATATCCTCACCTTCCAGGCGCTGAAAGACGCCAGGATCCGTAACATTGCCCTCCACCAGAAGGATTCGGTCCCCGAACAATTCCTCATAGGTCGTCTCAAAATAGTAAAAGAGCATGGTGCTGAGACGCTTTTCCAAAGAATCGTAATTGCCCTTGCGCAGGATGCAATAAACGCGCCCGGACTCCGACTCCAGGAATTCCCGCAAAATGTGGATTCCCAGAAAGCCGGTAGCGCCGGTTAAAAGCACGTTGCCCAGCGGGAGCCGCTGGCCGCAAACAAAGGAGTCAAGGCTATTTTCCGCCAGCACCCGGCCGACATTCGTATAATCATAATCGGACAAGTCCTCCAGCTCAGATGCCGAGTCGCCCGCATCCGTGCGGAACATGGCCGCCAGCCTGCGCGGGGTCGTATGGCTGAACACATCGCCGTAGGTAATGTCAAAGCCCGCCTCCGTAGCCGCGATAATGACGCTGGTAACCCGCAGGGAGGTGCCGCCCAAATCGAAGAAATCGTCGTTGGCCCCCACCTTATCGAGCTTCAGCACATCGGCGAAGATCTGGCAGAAGACCCGTTCCCCCTCGCCCATAGGAGCCGTATATTCACCGGCCTCCGCCAGCTTCGGCTCCGGCAGCGCCTTGCGGTCAATTTTCCCGTTGGGGGTCATAGGCAGCGTTTCAAGCTGGCAATAACCGGTAGGCACCATGTATTTGGTCAGCTTTTCCTGGAGGAACGCTTTCAGCTGGGAAACCTCCACCGCTTTTTCCGCCGTAAAGTAAGCGCACAAATGCTCGGTTCCGTTGATTTCCCGGATCACCGTCACCGCGTTTTTCACACCCGGATACCCGCCGATACAGGACTCGATCTCCTCCAGCTCAATGCGCAGGCCCCGCAGCTTGATCTGGTTGTCGGTCCGGCCCAGAATCACCACGTCGCCCTCCGGCGTCCAGCGGGCATAGTCCCCTGACTTGTAAACCCGCTGGCCGAAAGCGGTGATAAACCGCTCCTCGGTCATTTCCGGCAGATTGTGGTAGCCCCGGGCAACGCCCATGCCGCCGATATACAGCTCTCCCGTCACGCCAGGAGGCAGCGGATTTCCATCGCTGTCCGCGATAAACTCCGTATAATTCAAAAGCGGCGGCCCGATGGTGATGCGATCCGCAAAAGTCAGCTCTTTGGCGTTGCAGGAAACGGTAATTTCCGTCGGCCCGTAGGTATTGAAGATTCTGGCCTTGGTGACCTTTTTCAGTTTTTCCAGCAATTTTAAGCTGTACTGCTCGCCGCCGGACATGACTACCTTGCACCCGGCCAGGGCCCGGCAGAATTCCGCCGACTCCATATACTGGAGCATACGGGACGGGGTGGCGTTGAAGATATCGCCTCCCGTTTTTTCCATCAGCTCCGCAAGTTTGAGGGGGTGATTGGCGCAGTCCTCGTCGGCCAGCACCAGCGTCAGCCCGTTCAAGAGAGCCACCGCCGTTTCCTTCAGAGACATATCAAAAGAAACGGTAGTTACGGAAACCATCACATGTCCTTCCTCTGCGCAGGCGCGCACGTGAGGGTTGGCCTCATGATTGCGCGTATAATTGACAATGCCCCGGTGCTCCAGCATAACGCCCTTTGGTTTTCCGGTGGAGCCGGAGGTATAGATCATGTAAGCCAGATCGTGCCCCGTCACCGCTGCCAAAGGCGCAGGCGCGCCTTCATAGGCCAGCAGCTCTTCCATGTCCACCGCCTGTTCATAATCCGCCAGGCGGTCTGCCGTGGTGATCACCAGAGAGGCCGAACTGTCCTCTGTAATTTGACGAATTCGCTCCGCCGGATAGTCCGGATCGCAAGGGATATAAGCGCCGCCGGCCTTCATAACGCCGTACATGGCTATAATCAGCGCCCCGGTCCGAGGCAGCAGGACTGCGGCCGACTGGCCCGGCCCAAAGCCGCGCGCGGCAAGCGCTCCCGCTACCCGGTTCATCCTTTCATCCAGCTCCCCATAGGTATAGGAGCCTTCCGATGCGATGAGCGCCGTCTTGTTTTTATGGAGGGCCGCCTGTTTTTCAAAGGCCTTGTGGAAAATCTCCTCCTCCGGCTCCGCGGCGGCCCTGCGGCAAAAGCCTTCCAGAACCTTCCTCTGCGGCTCCGTAACAAGGCTGATGCTCCGCAGCGGGCATTCCGGCCCGGCCATCATCCGCTCCACGCAAAGGGCGATGCTCCCGGCAAGAAGTGCCGCCAGCTCCCCACTGTAAAGAGCGTCATTGTACTGAACGCAGACAGCCGGACGGCCTTCCCGCTCTTCAATATGGATGGAAATCTTAAACTTGGGCGTGTCGCTCTCCAAGCTTTCCATCTCTACCTGACTGCCCAGCAGCTCCACCTTTTCCAGCACGCCCAACTGGCAGGCGTACATGATCTGGGGCGCGAAATCATAGTCCTGGGCGATCTTGGAGAAAGGATAGCCTTCATGGGACACCGCGTCCATCATTAAATCCGCCGATTCTCTGATAAAGTCTATCGCCGTCTTGCCTTGCCCCAGGCTTGCCGCCAAAGGAAGGGTGTTTACAAACATTCCCAGAGACTGCCGGACCTTCAAATCCGACCGTCCGCTGCTGATGGTGGAAAGATAAACCTCCTCCGTATGGAGGAAACGGGCCAGGGTGTAAAAGACACCGGCCAGGAACAGATGGGCGGGGGTAACTCCTCCGGATCTGCAAAAAGCATCCAGCTTTTCGCCGTCCACAAAGGCGGCTTGCTCCGCTTTTCTGCCGGCGGTTTCCTCTCCCGCCAGATCCGGCGTCAACTGACTGGCCCCTTCACAGTTTTTAAGCAGATCCGCGAAAAACTCGCCCGCCTGGCGGTAGGCGTCACTGTCCTCTGCCGCCTGACGATCCGCCGCATAATCGAAGTAGCTGTAGTCCTCCTTTTCCGCCTCTGCGCCCTCACAGGCCGCCGCCACCTGGCGGAGGAACACATCCAAAGAGCCGCCGTCAAAGATGATGTGGTGAAAATCCGCCAGCAGATAAAGGCCCGCCTCCGTTTCCACCGCCGCCAGCCGATAGAGCCTGCTATTTTCCAGTTCAAACGGTTTTACAAACCGGTCCCGATAATCCCCAAAGGCATCCTCGGACATGGAGTGAACCTCAATGACCGGCTCTTCCTCAAAAGGAACCTGCACCAAAGCGCCATCCCGGGAGCAGAGCCGGGCGGACAGGTACGGATGGGCTTTGACCACCGTCCGCGCCGCATCCGCCAGCGTTTCCGCCGTCAGCTCCCCCGGAAAACGGAAAACTGCGGGGATATTGTAGCCGGTATCCTCAGGGCGGCGGACCGCGTCGTAATAGACGCCCATCTGGGCCTGGGTCAGCGGGTAAGTGTCCCTCAGCGCCCGTTGTTCCTTCCGGGCCGCAGGCAGCGCGCCGCTGCGCAAGCTTTTATAAATTTCATCTTCAATGGAAAGAATGGTGCACTGTTTCATCATAGCCTTGACTTCCAATGTCAGGCCGTATTCCTTTTCAATGGCCGCCGCCAGCTTGATGGCGGACAGGGACGTGATCCCGGCCCTGGTCAGCTCCGTGCCTACGGAAAATTCTTCATGGCCCACAATGCCGCCCACCAGCTCTTTCAGCTCCTGCTCCAGCAAGGTGAGGGGCCTGGAATCATCGCCGCCTGTTTTTGGCGTCTGACTCAGCGGATCCGGCAGCGCCCTGCGGTTGACCTTCATGTTTTGGTTCAGAGGAATCTCATCGATCTGCATGGTCACGGCAGGCACCATATAAGGCGGCTTTTCCTCCTGAATAAAGGCGTTGAGCCGCTGGATATCCACCGTTTCATCGGAAACGACATAGGCGGCAATGGCCTTTCCTCCCGCCGGCGCGTCAAAGGCCATGACCGTGGCGTCCTTGATTCCCGGATACTGGCGGATGATTCCTTCCACCTCCGTCAGCTCAATGCGGAAACCCCGGATTTTCACCTGACCGTCCCGCCGGCCGATGAACTGAATATTGCCGTCAGGGAGAAAGCGGACGATATCGCCGGTGTGATACATGCGCTCAAAGCCTTCTCTGTTTGTAAAAGGGTTGGAGGTAAAGACCTTTTCCGTCTGCTCCGGCCTTCCCAGATACCCCCGGCTCACCTGATATCCGGCCACGCACAGCTCGCCCAAGGCTCCCGGCGGCACTCTTCTTTGCTGCTTGTCCAGGATGTAAAGCTCCAAGTTCCCGAGGGGCCTGCCGATAGGCACATTCTCATAGGCTGCGGTTTTATCCACCTCAAAGGCCGTGGTGTATATGGTACATTCCGTGGGACCGTACACGTTGTAAAAGGCGTAGTCCGCCTCCACCCGCACGGGAACCAGGGTTTCGCCTCCCGTAGAAAGGTGCCGCAGACTGTGGTTCTCCATTTCCGCCGCAAACTGGCGGCCCACCTGGGTGGTCATGAAAATGTGGGTGGCTTTTTCATTTTCCAGATACTGGTTAAGAGAAACAAGTTCCAGACGCAGCTCTTCGGGTATGATCAAAACCGCCGCGCCAAAGGTTAAGGCCGGGTACAGATCCATCATACAGGCATCAAAACCGTAGCTGGCATAAGCGCCCACCACGCTTTCATCTTCCATCTCATAAAAGGATTGATACCAGTGACAGAAGGCTGTGATGTTGGCCTGGGTCAGCATACAGCCTTTCGGCGTGCCGGTAGTTCCCGAGGTATACAGCAGGATAAACAGATCCTCCGGCGCAGGGTCGGTTTTCCCTGGCTCTTCTGCCGGCGGAAGGCTTGGAATATCCTTTGTGAGCAGGACCTTTCCTTTGAATTGGGGGACCAGCGAAAGCAGGCTTTCATCGGCAATCAAAAGCTCCACCCCGGCGTCCTCCATCATAAAGGCCAGCCGGTCCATGGGATAAGTCGGGTCCAGCGGCTGGTAAGCGGCCCCCGCTTTCATCACGCCAAGAGAGGCGATGGCCATATATTCGCAGCGGGGAATCAGAACCGCTACCACCTGTTCCCTGCCGATGCCCTGGCCGCTCACATAGGCGGCGATGCGCTCCGACAGCTCGTCCACTTCCCGGTAGGCGATGCGCTTTTCCTTGTAAATGACCGCCGTCTTTTCCGGAACCCGCCCAGCCTGCTCCCGGAAGAGATCGACGATGGTTTTGCTCCGGTCATAGGAAATGGTCTCTCCGTAGAAGGATTCCAACATGCCGACTTCCTGAGGGGATACCAGGGGCAGTTCTTTTAATCTGCCGTACTCCAAAAATCCCCTGACAACGCGCACCAGCAGATTGCCCAAGGTTTCGATGGTTTTTCTTTCATAAACGTCGCTCCGGTACTCGAAGAACATGTCGTAGCTGCCCTTTTTGCGGAATACATGGAGGGCGATATTGGCGAGGCTGTTTCCCGTTTCCAGGGCCTCCATCGGCACCTCTGCCCCGTCCAGCGTGACGGAATTGAGGGTCTGGGCCTGATAGACAAAGAGCAGATCCGACGTCACGCCATACTCCCGGGCCAGCTCGCCGAAGGAACAGCAGTCATGGCTCATGGTTTCAAAGAAACGGCTCTGCAGGTTTTCGAGGAAACCTGCTACCGTCTCTTCCTCATCGATGGAAAGGTAGACCGGCAGCGTCCGCACCAGCATACCCAGGGTATGGTTCATGCGCGGGTCGTGGCGGCCGTTGTTGACCGTAGCCAGCAGCGCCTCGCTCTGTCCGGTGTATTTGGCAAGGGCATAGGCGTAAGCGCCCAAAAATACCGTATTTTCCGTAACGCCGGCCTGGCGGGAAAACCGCTCCAGCTCTTCTGAGGAAAGCTTGCCCGCCAGATTGACATAGTGGCGTTTTCCCGGCCGCACGGACTGCTGCGGATCCTCCGGCCGGTCGAATACCGGACTGACGTCCACCTCATTGCCCGCCAGATATTCTTCAAAATACGCCTTGGCTTCTTTGTAAACATCCTTCTCTTTTAAGGTCGTCTCATAATTTGCGAGAGTGAATTGGGAAATGACTTCTTTTTCCAAAGGCTTTCCCTCATAAGCGCGGGCCGTCTGGCGGAAAAATTCGGCCACCGATGCGCCGTCGGAAATGATGTGGTGAAAATCGGCCAGAAGATAGACCTGCTGTTCGGTTTTGTACAGCTCGATGCGGAAAAGGGGTCCCTTTTCCAGATCAAAGGCCCGCACAAAGCATGCTTTGATTTTTTCCATTTCCGATCCGGCAATCTCCCTCACCGGAATGACAACTTCCCGATCCGGGAGGGGAATCATGCCGTACTCGCCGTCCTTTTGGCCGGTGCCCACAAGCAGCGCCGGATAGTGGCGGACGACCGTCTCCAGCGCCCTTTGCAGCCTGGGAACGTCCGTATCCCCCGGGGCGGTAAGGCAAAATGGGATGTTGTACATGACGCTTTCCGGGCTTTGCATACACTCCAAAAACACCCCAAGCTGGCTGTCGGTGAGGGGATAAAAGTCCCTCGGGCTGTCGCAGCCCGCGTAAGGGTCGGCCTTTTGCCCGTCGAGAAGGGCCGCGATTCCCGCAGGCGTCCTTCCCTCGAAGATCTGGGCGGAGGTGAGGAAAAGGTCCTGGCAGAATTCCTGCAAGCGCACGGCCTTGATGGAATCCCCGCCAATGGTAAAGAAATCATCCTTGCGCCCGATGCGGTCTATTGCCAAAACTGCCTCAAAGCCCCGGCAGATGGCCGCTTCCTCTTCGCTTTGCGGGGCCTGGTATTCGGCTTTAAAGGCTGACGCGTCGGGGGCTTTCAGGGCCAGCCGGTCCAGCTTGCCGTTCTGGTTCAATGGAAAAGCGTCCATCCGGATCAGAAACTGGGGGATCATATAATCGGCCAGCTTTTTCTTCAATTCCCCTTTAATGGCGGCGGCGGGGTTCTCCGGCCCATCCCCGTCCTCCAACTGAAAGTAGCCGCAGAGCCAGGTCTGACCGTATTCATTTTCAAAGCCCTTTACCACAGCGGTCTTTACATAGGAAAGGCCGCTGATGATGGCCTCGATTTCGCCGGTTTCCACCCGCTGTCCGTTGATTTTCACCATCCAGTCCTTCCGGTTTACATAGACCAGATTGCCGTCCTTTTGCAAGTAGCCCAGATCGCCGCTGTGATAGAGGACCCGGTCCGTGTCTCCTTTGGCGAAAGGGTTTTCCGTAAAGGTTTCGGCCGTCTTTTCCGGCAGCCCCAGATAGCCTTCCGCCAGACAGCCGGAAATGCAGATTTCTCCCGTTTCCTCCGGTTCCGCCTGGCTGCCGTCCTCCCGCAGCACGTAAATTCCCATGTCCGGGAAGGGTTTTCCGATGGGCGTATTGTCGTACTCCCGGTCCACCTTGAAAAAAGTGGCCGCCGGGGTGGTTTCGCTGGAGCCGTAAATATTGTAGATCTGGTAGCCGTCCCCATAGACTCCCGATACCCGCTCACTGCCGCAGAGCACGGTTCTCAGAGAATCCCCCTTATTTTTAAACAGTTTCATCATCTGAGGGGAAATCAGGGTAGCTGTAATGCGGTGGTCCGCGATGTAATCTTCAATTCTGCGGATATCCTTTCGCCCTTCTTCGCTGTTGATATGTACCGAGCCTCCCGCGTAAAGGCCCATAAAAACGTCCACCACAATGGCGACAAAATGGAAGGGCAGGTTGGACAGGTAGACATCCTCTGCTGTGACAAAGACCTGGGCGCTGCGCCGCGCCGCGCTGGCAAGGCTCAGGTGGCTGTGGACGATGCCCTTGGGCGTTCCGGTGGAGCCCGATGTATAGACAGCCAGGGCCCGGTCCGTGCCTTCGATCTTTGGCAAGCAAAGCCGGCCTGTTTCCTTGGGCAGCTCTGCCAGGAATTTTTCGTCGATTACCGCGCCGGCCCCGCACTGGTCGTTGATAAAGTCGATCCGCTCTTTAGGATAGCTGAAAGACAGGGGTACGATCACGCCGCCCGCTTTGAGGATTCCCAGAGACGCGGCAATGTACTCCATTTCCCTGGGAAGGAGAATGGATACAAAGGTTCCTTTTCTAACGCCTCTTTTTATCAGCACCGCCGCGATTCGGTCGCTGAGGGACCAGAGGGTCTCATAGGAGGTCTCCCTTTCTCCCTCCCGATCCGCGATGGCGGTTTTGCCGGGAATGTTTTTGATATGCTCCGCGAGCTGTTCTAAATATAACTGCATACACTACCTCCTGTCCAATTCCTTGACGATGAATTTTACTTTGCCGCCCTTTTCGCTGTGAACCGGCGGTTTTTCGCTGAGACGGATGTTTACCTGGGGACAGCCGTTGTCTTTGAAGAACCGCAGCATGATTTCTCTGGCCTGTTCAAAGGCGGTGAGCCTGGTTTCCTCCGACTCGGGGACCATGCGGATTTCAAATTCCGTATCGCCGGTCTGCACCAGCTGGAGGGAGTAAACCCCTTCCACGTACATGAGACTGTATTCCACGTTGATGCCCAGCACTTCCACGCCGCCCACCATCAGGTTTTCCGTGGTCCTTCCCAGGATTTCCATCACCGGAAGCGTGATGCCGCAGGAGCAGGGCCGGCTGTGGATCTTTACTTTGTCCTCCATGTAGTAGCGGATCACCGGCTGGACGTAATTGGTCAGATCCGTCACATAGACGCCGGCCGACCATTCGCCTTCCCGGGCCGGATTCCCCTTTTCATCCACCGGCTCGATGATGACCCAATCATCGTTGACGTGGAGCTTTCCCGCAGGACAGGACATGGCCGCTTCGCCGCCCTCCGTGCTGCAATAATTATTGAGCACCGGACAGCCGAAGGTCTGGTGCAAAGCTTGATACACCTTTTCTGTGAGCACCTCCGCCGAACAGGCGATGGCCTGGGGAGAAATGTCCATTCGCCCGTCCCTTTGGGCGTTGGCCAGAGCGCCCATGACCGACGGATAGCCGGTGACCAGATCGGGCTGAAAATCGTCCAGCATGCGGACCAGATCGGCGATATCGCCGTTGATGGGCAGCTCCAGCACATTGCTCTCATAGCCGGGATAGGCTTGTTTCATGCGCAGAAGGCTGGAATAGGAAGAAACGTGGGGATCCAGAAAGACAGCGGCAGCGATTTTGTGTTTGACCGGCGTCATCAGATCCGGGTCTGTCTGGCGCAGCAGCCTGGTCTTTGTCAAAGCGCCGTGAATGGTGTTGTGGTAAGGGTCCCGCACCATAGGCATGGGATTTCCCGTGGTGCCGGAGGTAGTGATGGCCGTATAGCTTTCCAGATACAGCTCTCTGCCGCCCTCGGGGCTTTCGATATAGGAAAAGACATCCTCATAGCGGATCCGCGGGTCGGTCACCCAGGCTTCATAGTCTTTCATGAGCTGTTTTTTATTGGTAGGAGGAAGCTGGGAAAGGGTGAAACTTTCTCCAATGTCTTTATAGGCTTTTTTAAAATAAGGCGAATAGTTCCTGGCGTAGCAGGCCAGCTCCATAAGCCGGGTGTCTCTCAGCTTGCCGCGCTGCTTTTGGGGCATGGTTTCCGCCTCTTTGCACAGGCGAAGGGCCTGATTCATGTCAATGGTTTTCATAATGTTCCTCCTTTTGCAAATACATTCCCACCGTTAGGATATTGGTCCCGTCCTCATATTGATAAGATACCCGGTCCGCGCAGGTTTTGGTCAGGTAAACGCCCAGGCCGCCGATGGGCCTTTGACCGGCCGGGGACTGGAGATCCGGCTCCGGCTGTTTGAGAGGGTCGAACGGCTTTCCCCTGTCGCGAAATTGCATCAAAAACATGCCCTTTTCCGCGCCGCAGCTTATTTGGATCAGCCCTTCTTCGCCGCCGTAGGCGTAGCCGGCGATGTTGACAAAGATTTCTTCTGCCATAAGCTCCAGCTTGGCCCGGTCGCCCTCCCAGCCGCAGCTTTGGGCGGCTTTTTCGACAAAGGCCAGGGCCTGGTACAGGGCTTTTATTTTGGCTGGAAGGGTGATGGTATCCATGGCTAATCCATCCGGATATCCAGAACTTTGTCAAAGCCGCTCATGCGCATGACTTCCAGCACAGCAGGGGCGGGGTTCGCCGCGGTGAAAGGCGCTTTCTGGCTGTCGGCTGTTTTTTTGCAGACCAGAAGAGCCCGCAGCCCGGCGCTGGAGATGTACTCCAGATCCGTAAGATCAAGGGTCAGCTCTTGAAAGGTTAAATCCTTCACAGCCTCTGTCAGCTCCGGCGCGGTGATGGTATCCAGTCTTCCTGAAAGCGCGATGGTAACGCGTTCCTCTTTGTTGGTAATAATCATGTTCAATCTCCTTTCCGATCAATGGTTACAATGGTGCAGTTCATGCCCAGAATATAGTCGTAGCGGATCCCGCTGGTGACCGCCTCGGCTACCGCCAGATTTCCGAACTGGCGCAGGTCCGTTTCCTGAAACGGGTCAAAGGGGTATCCGTTATCCTTGAAGATCATGGAAATCCGCCCTTCCTCCAGGGTCAGGCGCACGTCGATAAAGCGGTTCTTTCCACCTGTTTCCCGGCTGTGGATGGTGTTGACGGTCATTTCCTCCACGGCCACGGCCGCCATATGGGAAGTCACCGGATCTACGCCCCGCTTCCGGCAAAAGTCCATGGCCTGCCCGGAAAGCAGAGCGGCCTGAGTCTCTTCCCGGGGCAGGGTCACTTCCATTACCTGCCTGTTTGGGTTTTCTTCCAAGAGGAAAATCCCCTTGGCCCCTGGATTCTTTTTCTGCTTTTGCCGGACGAAGAGGAGCAACAGCAAAATCGTGAGAAGTTCTCCCGCCGGAAACGCGATCCAGATTCCCGCCGCCCCCATGATGCGTGCCAGCAGGAAAGCCGCCGGTACGACGATGGCAAAGCCTTCTAAGAGCGCAACCAGGCTGGAAAGGTTTTGATACCCCACGACCTGATAGACGCACATGGAAATGAATAGAAATCCCATGAAGGGCAGGCTGATGGCGTAGATGCGGAGAGCCTGGGCGGCGATGGCTACCTGGTGGGGGTCATTGACACCGAACAGGCCGGTGATTGTGGAAGGGATGGCTTCAAAAATCACCAGTAGGATCAGGGATGCCGACACGGTAATGGCAACGGCTTTACGGATGGTGAAACGGACACCGCTCAGATCCTGTTCACCGTAAAAAGTCCCCAATAGCGGGATCATGGTCTGGGCCGAGCCTCCCACGAACATGGAGACGATGGACAGGCAGGAGGTGCATACGGAAAAAGCTGTAACCCCGTCGCTGCCCAGGTACACGGAGACGATGGCATTGACGCAGGTGAGCCGGAAGAAGTTGAGGGCCGTATTGATGGTCAGGGGAAGTCCCGTGCCCATGATGTTTTTCAGCATGGAAAAGACGTGGCCTGGCAGTCCGCAAAACCGCAGCTCCTTTGCCCGGGCGACGCCGCCCAGGGCAATGAGTAGGCCGACAAAATATCCGCAGCCCGTAGCCAGCGCCGCGCCGCCGATGCCGCTTTCCAGCAGGACGACGAAAATCAGATCCAGCGTCAGATTGATCACATTGGCGGCGATCAGCACAAAGGAGGCCAGCTTAACTTCGCCGGTGGAGCGGAGAAAATACACCAAGCCCGGGACCAGGATCAAAAACGGCGAGGCCAGCATGACCACCCTCAGGTAGTCGAATACCAGCTCCGTCAAATCCCGGGCATGGACGGTGAGAGCTTTCGCCAGGGGTCCGCAGGCGTAAAGCCCCAGCAGGCAGATCACAATAGCGGTGAAAATCATCGTCAGCACAGAGACGGTAAACAGCTCTCTGGCCCGCTCTTTCTGCCGCTTTCCCAGGGCTACCGAATAGAGGGTGGATCCGCCCACGCCGATGAGCACGTATACGGAATTGAACAGCAGCGTAATGGGAAGGACCAGGTTTACCGCCGCCAGAGCGTCCGGCCCCAGGATGTTGCCCACAATGATTCCGTCGATGACCGTACTCAAGGAAAGAGCCATGGTCATGAGTATGGTTGGAAAAAAGAATTTCATAAATTGCTGGTTGATAATGATGCCTTTACGTTCTAACAAAGCTACCTCCTGTGATTTTGCTTATTTCATGGAAAGGGCCAGCATGGTGATGTCGTCCGACTGCTGGGCGCCCTCTGTAAATGTTTCCAGCCTGGCCGCCAGGTTTTCTACCAGTCCTTGGCAGCCGCTCCCCTCCCGGAGCTGCCGTCCCGCTTCCTCGAAAAGCCGGTGATTTCCGAAAAATTCGCCGTCGCTATTTTCCGCCTCATTGACGCCGTCGGTGTAGATGAAGAGCATAAAATCATCGGCAAGGTCCATGGTATGCTGCTGGTAATGGGTATTTTCCATGGGCCCTAGGACAAAGTCCGCCTCTTCGTCCAGCCAGCAGATACGCCCGTTGTTTTGGCAGATCGGCGGATTGTGTCCCGCGTTTGCATAGGTCATGCGTCTGTTTTTCCGGTCCACGATCGCCGCAAAGGCGGTGACGAACATCATGGCTTTGTTGGATTTGGACAGGGCATTGTTGACCCGGGCCATCATCTGGTCCGGCGGCAGGGAGCAGCCCTCTTCCATGAGGATTTTGGCCTGTACCATGAACATGGCCGCTGAAATGTCCTTTCCCGAAACATCGGCAATACAGACAAAGACCCGGTCCTCATCTAGCCGGGAAAAGTGGTAAAAGTCTCCGCCCACTTCTCTGGCCGGCTTGATAAAGGGGACGATGTCAAAGCCGCTTCCGGTCCAGCGTTCCGGCAGCAGGCCCTGCTGGATGTTCCTGGCTATGTTCAGCTCGGCAGCCAGCTTTTCTTCTTTGATGGCCCTAAGCCGGGTCTCTTCCACAAAGGCGCGGATGTTTCCGGCCATGGTATTGATGGATTGTCCCAGCCCGTCCAGCTCGTTTCCCGTCCGTCCGATCACCAGGCTTTCTTCGGTCAATGTTTCGCCCGCCGCAAACTGCCGGGCGTAGTTTGCCGTCTTTTCCACCGGCTCGGCCACGACCCGTTGAATCCCCTTCAGCAGCAGAGGCAGAACGATGATAAAAAAGGTTCCGATGACCGCTGCGGCGACGATGACCCGCAGCCAGAGTAGGGAGGTGTTTCCCGCGCCCTGGGTAAAGGCGGCGAAATCCACGTAGAGCAGGCGCAGGCAGACGGCGGTAAGGGCGATTAAAATCATACAGAGAATCAGCAGAAACAGGGTGACGAACTGGGCCCTCACCCCTACAGGCGGCAGGTATCGGCTCTCCGTCTCTGTTTCTTCTTTTCCCCGGCCCACAGGCAGACAGGCCAGAACCAGGGAGGCCGCTAGCAGCAGAAGGCACAGGCCGGTGATGAGGGGGCTCTGCCTGATTTCCTGGCCCTGGCCCATGGTCAGCGCGGTCAAAGCGCAGGCGACTGCCACTACCAGGCCGGAGAGCAGGTAATCGGGGAGATAGTCCCTTTCCCGCCGAATCCGCCGGTACGCCTGCCAGGGAATATGGGGCGTCATGCGAAAAACCGTGAGGCAGATTTGGAAGAGGAGCATGCCTCCCAGAAGGGAAAGGTCGTAGTATTGGAGCGCCACAGGGAGAAAAAAGGCTCCGAAGGAAAACCCTGAAAGAAGCTGACCTCCCGCTCCGATCACGCCCACGGAGGCGCAGCTTGCGATGAGGGAGACAGCCACGAATTTGAGAATGGAGCCGGAAGACTCCAGGTATCGCGGCCCCTGCCGTCCCGCGAAGAACAGGGTGTGCCACAGCTTGTAGGGCAGCCAGGCCATGAGGAAATTGCCCGCAAAGCCGAAAATGCAGTAGATATCCGGGCCTGTGCAAAGATCGCCCAGCAGGTTCCCCAGGGCGCAGGAAAGCGCGCCGGGAAAACCGCAGAGCAGCCCCGCGGCCATGGGCAGGAGGCTGGTAAAGCGGATCTCCGAATATCCGTCGGAAAAATGAAGTCCCGCAAAGGGCAGGGCGAGGATAAAGTAGAGGATTCCGATTCCCAGATATAGTCCGATTTTTTTGCTTGTCATTGTTTCTCCTCCCAAATACGCGGGGCAATTACCAATCCTTTGCCCTGACTTCCTCCGGCTTTACTTCCCCCACGGGCCGCTTGCAGCAGACGGCCAGGGAGTAGCCGGGGAAAAAGGGGATTTCTTTCAAATGATAGCTGTCGTCGCCGTCGATCCCGGCCTTTCCGCCGGAAAAGGAGATGGAAAAAGACGTTGGCGGAAGGGAAAAGCCTTTTCCCACAGCTTTCATGTAGCTTTCCTTCAGGGTCCAGATGGAATAGAAAAGCTCCCTTTGCTGTTGGCTGGCTAAAAAGAGCCGCCGCTCCTTTGGGTGAAAGCTGATTTTGGCCATGGCCGGAAGGTCGCCCGGTTCCTGCTGCTGTACGTCCGCGCCTACGGTTTGGTCCGCGGCGGCCAGGACGACGAAATCTCCCGAATGGGAGAGATTGAAGGTTCCCTTGCCGTTCAGGAGCGGCTTGCCGTATGGGTTATAAGACAGGCGTTTTTCATAGCCCTTTCCCAGCCAGTGGGACAGCAAAAGTCCCCCGCCCAGGCATCGCAGCCGGTCTTCTCTTCGCAGATAGCGGTTCATTTTTTCTCTGCGGCATTCAGGGAGAAGGCGGATGAGCGGCTCAAGCTCCTGGGGGAACTTTCGTATATCGCAGTAGAGCAGTTTCATCGGCTTTGGTTTCTTCTCTCCCGGATCACCAGGAACGCCATCGTTAAGATGGAGACGAGCAGGAGAATGAGAGGAAGCTTTATGGAGAAATCATCGCCTGTGGGTACCGCGGCCGAATCTGCGCCGGCGGCGGCCATGGTTACTGCAACCGTGTAATCCCGGGTCGTGCCGTCCTCGGCGGTAACGGTGTAGGTGACAGGCTCCGTGAAGTCGTTGACGGTAACGCCGCTGATCTGTTTTACGCCGCCTGCCGTCAGTTCCGCCCCTTTGCTCAGGGTAAAGTCAGCCGTCAGTTTTTTCGGATCGCTGCTCTGGGGAAGAGTGACGCGGATCGTCTTTTTCTTCTCGTCGATCGCTCCCTTTACTCCATCCAGGGAAAAGTTTTTGATTTTCTTTTCATGGGAAAGATCCGCGGCCGGCATCCCAGGCGTATAGGTGCGTTCAATGACTGGAAGGGCCAGGTCCGCGATCAACTGATGCCCCTCATGATTGGGATGAGGGTCGATGTTCAGGTTTATAATATCATCACCGGGTATATTTGGCGTGCTATTATCATCTCTGGTGATTTCCACGTTGGTCAAATCGTCCTGATTGAAGGGCTTATAGAGATCAATGCTGTGATAGCCGGCGGTGTTCTTTTTAAAAGCCTGGTTCATCTTCTCGATATATCTGGCCCCGTATGCGCCCAGATCGAGGGAAGGAAGGTTGGCCCAAGTATTGGGGTCAACGGTATTTTCAAGGCCAGGAACCAGTTTCTTGATATCCAGCTCTTCTCCATAAAAAGGATTGTACAGGGTTGTCCAGTAGATCTCCGCGCCTGGGGCCGCTTTGTGCAGCTTTTGCAAAATCGCCAGCTGAATCTTGTCCTGGAATTCCAGGCAGGCGGCATTTAATGTTGGATTGTCGTCAAGGTCCAGCTTGAGATCATTGATCACATTAGACAGCTTTTGCACAAACTGATTGACCACAGGGATCGGCCGTTTGAGCGCGCCGCCCCCATTGGCCCCTTTCACTTTTGCCTGGCCGAATTCCGCGGCCACGGCCTGTTCCACGATTTCCATGAAAGGCCCCAGCAGGTCGTTGGAGCCGATGGTTACGGTTATCACATCGGCGTTTTTCAGGGCCGCGTCATAATCGCCGCGGTTGAGCTGGTCCAAAAGCTGCTCGGAGGTCCAGCCGGAAACAGCCTGATTGTCTGTGACGGCAGGCCCTTTATTTTTGCTCAGTTCTTTTCCGATGAGGGATACGAAGGCATCCTGCGGGGTGGGGTATTTGTCGGCAGTGAGGTCATTTTTTACATAGCTGGGAAGGGCGTATCCCGCCGCGATGCTGTCGCCGAAAGCTACATATTTTGTACGGGCCGGTTTGTAGAAGACTTGCTCTATGGGAATTCCGTATGCCAGCAGAGCCTTTTTCGTGTCCGTATTTCCGGTTTCAAAAATCGTATCCGCAGGCAGGCCGTCCAAGGCACGGGCGTCGATGGTGATCCGTCCTTCTATGCGGACTTTATCGATCTTTTCGCAGCCAGCGAATGCCTTTGCGCCGATTTTGCTCACGCCAAAAGAGCGCACTGTTTCCCAGGCGTCATAGGAGGTCACATCTTCGGATATGAATAGGGTTCCTGTGGTCCCGGCGGATAGGGCGGCGTTTTCTCCGTCTCCAAGCTGGACCGTGCCGTCCTGGAGAATCTTGTAGCGGGTGTCGACTCCCGTTTTGTAATGGGTGATGAACTCGCCTGCCGCTGCGTGGACCGTTTCAGCGGAAAAGTCGGCCGCCATGGTGAAAAGTAAAGCGGCTGCTGCGGTTAGACTGATCATTCTGCGGAATATTTGCGCTGCGTTCATATGTATTGCCTCGTTTCTTTTTACTCATGATTTTAAATTTTAACGTGGCTGTAGGTGAAAAACAATCGAGTTGCATATTTTGCAGTAAATTCTGCTTAATTTGTATGGGGATAGTTGGTATTGTGTTGAAACGAGAAGGAGACATAAAAGTTCCGCCTTCAGTCATGTATTAATTCAAATGGGAAAAATTTTATTAAAAGTTTTCATTATTTACGCAAAGCTGTGGGTTTGAGAGGCCCTATATGGCTAAAAAGCGGGCTAGGCCGCTTTTTGTCTCATTCGAGAGGAGGAAACCGTTGAAAAGTGCGTAAATTTCGTGATTTTTTTCAATTTTTTTCAACCCCCCTATGCAGCCTTAAATTAAAAAAAGCATGCGCTGGCCGGGCGCTCTCCCGCACACACCTGCAAATTATGCAGAAAAATATGCAAATTAAGCAAAAACTTCCGCAGCCTGCATTGACAGTTATAGAATCCGTTGTTATTACAAGGTAACTTCGCTATAATTAGAACAAAATCCAACATTGGTTAAAGTGCTGTCTTTGGGAACCTGCCTGCATCGCCGTAGGAGTGCTGTTCAATGGTAAAAAAGGAGACATTTAATTTGGAAAGCAACTTAAAATTAGAAAAACATACGGAAGGGGAAACCCTTACCATCGACCTGACCGGCCGGCTGGATACGGCCACGGCGCCGGAACTGGAAGGCAAACTAAACGGCTGGCTGGAAGGCGTAAGTACGCTGATTCTCGACTTCAAGGAAATCGAATATCTTTCCTCGGCAGGCCTGCGGGTACTGCTTTTCGCCCATAAGCAGATGATGGGACGCGGCGGGCAGCTGCATATTAAAAACGTACAGGAAATGGTCATGGAAGTCTTTGAAATGACCGGATTTTTCGACGTTTTGTCTATTGAAGGCGCGTAAACAAAAGGAAGTGGTTTTTTGAAACTCTACCAGAAGATTTTTTTATCAGCCATCCTCTTCTTCGTCATCACCATGCCTTTCCGGGAATTCTTCAAAGTGATGGCAGTGACGGAAATGCGCCCGGTCAGCGCCCTGCCGCCGGCATTGGGGCTTCTGTTTGGATATCCGGGAGCTTTGGGCTGCGCCATCGGCAATCTGGCGGCCGACGCCCTTTCCGGTTACAGTCCGCTTTTGTGCGGTCTGGGATTCATCGCCCAGTTTATCTATGGCATACTGCCTTACCTGCTCTGGTTCGGCTTCAAAGATAGGAAGCTGCAGCCGGATCATTTCCTGCGCCTTAACAGCGTCAAAAAGCTCCTGCGCTACATTGGAATTATCGTTCTGGATTCCGCTGTTATGGCCGTCATGTTTGGCATTCTTATGCGGGTGACGGGTCTGGGAAAATTCTGGACCACCGCTGACGTGATGGTGTTTCTCAATAACGTGGTCTTCTGCATGATTTTGGGTATACCGATCATCGTTTTCGCGGGAACCAGATCAAAAGGCCGGAGCAAACCGGTCATTTCCCTCAACGAACGGCTAATCCTGATTTTCATCCTTCTGGGCGTTATTTCCGCTTCCCTGATCGGTTTGTTTGCCTACACAGAATTATCACGGTACATACCCGATCCGCTGTCCATGTGGAATTGGATCTACCTTTATATGGTCATGGATCTGACTGTTTTTTATATCATCACTGTCCTTTTTCTGAAATACGCGGAAAAGAATATCACTGTTCCCGTCGAATCTATCGCTGGGATCGCCAAAAACTACATTGACGAGGAAAGCGGCAAGGCGGATACCGGGGAAATCGCCGCAGAATGCGAAAAGCTCCTGGACAGCAAAAGCGAAGTGAGCTACCTGGCGGAAGGCTTTCGCCAGATGGTGCAGGATCTGGACGCCTATATCGCCAACCTGACAGCTATGACCGCGGAAAAAGAACGGATCGGGGCCGAGCTGCAAGTAGCGGCCCAGATTCAGACAGATATGCTCCCCGTCGATTTTCCTCAGAGGAAAGAGTTCCAACTTCGCGCGGCCATGACCCCGGCCAGGGAAGTGGGCGGCGATTTTTACGACTTCTTCTTTGTCGATGAGGACCATCTGGCCGTGGTCATCGGCGATGTTTCGGGAAAGGGCGTGCCGGCGGCGCTGTTCATGGTCATCGCCAAGCTGCTGATCAAAAATCACGCCCAGAGCGGCGAAAGCCTGGGAGAAGTTTTTTCCGCGGCCAACGACCAGCTCTGTGAAAACAACAAAAAGTCCATGTTTGTCACCGGCTGGATGGGCGTTCTGACCCTTTCCACCGGGAAACTGGAATTTGTCAATGCGGGACATAACCCGCCCCTCATAAAAAGGGACGGCTGTTTTGAATATTTGAAATCCAAAGCCGGATTCGTGCTGGCGGGAATGGAAGGAATCGCCTATAAGCAAAACGAACTCTGGCTCGCACCCGGCGATTCTCTCTATTTGTACACTGACGGTGTAACGGAGGCAGCGGACCGGCAAAATCAATTATACGGGGAAGAGCGGCTGCGGCAGACCCTCCAGAAGAGCGAAAGCCAGGAAGCCGAAGCGCTTTTGGATACCGTAAAGCTGGATCTGGATCGATTTGCCGGAGATGCGCCCCAGGCCGATGACATTACCATGCTCTATTTGATTTACAAAGGAAGGGCAGGATCATGAAACAGATTACGGTGGAAGCAAAGCAGGAAAACCTGCAACGGGTTTGGACCCTGATCGAGGGCGTGCTGAAAGCCTGCGGATGCTCCCAGAAAGTTTGCCATCAGGTCGAACTGGCGGTGGAAGAAATCTATGTCAACATTGCCAGCTATGCCTATGGGCATGAAAGCGGACCGGTGACGGTGGAAGCGGAAGGTTTTCCGGAAGAAGGGAAACTGACAATCCTTTTTCGAGACAGAGGCCGGCCCTTTGATCCGCTCAAAAAACAGGACCCGGACATCACCCTTGCGGCGGAAAAAAGAAAATGCGGCGGGCTGGGGATTTTCATGGTAAAAAAAATGATGGATGAAGTGAGCTATGAATTCAGGGACGGAAGCAATGTTCTGACCATAAAGAAATATTTTTGACAGAGGAAAAGGAGAACACGATGAAAGCACAGAGACATCCGCTTATCAAGCAGCAAGGTGAGATTTTGCAGTTCGACCTGGATCCGGCTCAGAGGGAAAATGTCAACACCCTTTTGGCGGTCTGCTGGTTTGAAGCGTCCTATGAGGATGAAATCGTCGGTAAAGCGCTGAATCTGATCCTGAAGCATGAACAGGCGCTGCGGCTGCGGGTTGGAAGAGCGGGCGGGCAGTACGTCCAGTACGAGCAGGAATATGTCCGCGAGTCCATTCCCACAGCAGATTACGGCAGCGATGATGAAGCTCAGGTGCGGGCGCGTTTTGAGGCCCTGGCCCAGGAGCCGATTCCGCTCCTTGACAGCCCCCTTTACCAGCTGGCTATTTTTCATTATGGGCAGGGAATGGGGGTTTCCCTCAAATTCCACCATATTATCATGGACGGATGGAGCCTGGCTCTTTTCGCTCAGCAGCTGATGGATTACTGCAAGGCTCTGGCGGAAGGCCGCGAACCACAGCCGGAAAAACACGATTTTACAGACTGCGTTACGGCTATTTTGCAGCGCTACTGTTCTTCCCGCTATGAAAAGGACCGCCGCTACTGGCGTGATCTTTTCGCTCAGCAGCCGATTCTCTGCCGCATGCGGCCCGATCGTCCCCAAGTCGAGGAATCGGAAGGGGACCGGGTACAGGTACCTCTGGACCGGCAACTGTCCCGGCGCATCAATGACCATTGCGGCCAGCTGAATATTTCTCCGGCCGTGTTGTTTGAGACTGCTCTACTGCTCCATCTGTACAGGCAGAATCCCGGCTGCAGTCGGGTGGACATCGGGCAGAACATGATGAACCGGGGCGACCTTATGGAAAAGGATCGGCTGGGCATGTTTACGGCGGAACGCATGCTGTGCGTCAACCTGCATGATGAAGACCTCATAGCAGACGTATACCGGAAAATCAAAGAATCCAACATGGAGGCCTACTATCATGGGCTGTGTCTTCACGATGAAGTGCTGGAGCTGGCGCAGGCGCAGCATCCGCAGGTGGCGGCCATTCGGGATGCGGAATTCAGCTACCTGCCCTGCGGCGATCTAAAGCAGCGGGGGTGCCGCATGGAATGGATCGCCAACGGCGCACCGGAAGTATCGCTGGAATTCACCTTGTTCCATATGAATGACCCGGACGAATTTACCGTTATTTTCGATTACCGGAAATCCGCCTTTACCCGAGAAGAAGCGGAAAAAACCTTAGGGAGAATTATCGCTCTGGCGGAAAAGGCCATGGAGGATACCAATCAAAAAGTGGGCGAGGTCATAGGATGATTTACAAGGATTACATACAAAAGCACGCTGCAGAGGCACCACGGGAAGCAGTTTTTCTGCTCCGGGAAGGGCAGGAACGAAAGGAAATCACCTGGGAGCGGTTTTTCAGCGACATCAACGCTCTGGGGACCGGGCTTGTGGCCGGCCATCCGGGCGCGCGGATCGGGATACTGGGGGAAAACAGCTATCAATGGGCCCTGATCCACATGACGGCGGTTTTGGGCGCAGGCGCGGCCGTGCCTTTGGACCGGGATCAGCGGGAGGATACCCTGGCCTCCCAGATCAGAACCACGGAATGCAGCCTGGTCTTTTACTCCGCTCAGTACCGCAAGAAAGCCCGGCGGCTGGAGGAGATGCTTGACAAAACCTGCTTTATCTGCTGGGACGAGGAAGAATTCGACAAAATGCTGGAGCTGGGTAACGCAGAACTGGAGCGCGGCAATGATCAGTACATATCGCTGCGCCCGGGGGAAGAGGATCTGGCCTGCATCATCTTTACCTCCGGGACCACTGGCGGGCCGAAGGGTGTCATGCTTTCCCAGAAAAACATCGTTTCCATGGTATCAGCCGCGCTGGAGCTGCTGGATCTTGCGCCGGGGGATCGATGCCTTTTGGTCCTGCCCCTGTATCATTGCTACGGCTGCTTTTACAACCTCTACGCCGGTCTTGCGGCCCGCTGCGTCCAGTGCATCTGTCCGGATTTGAAGCGGGTTTCACAGCAGATTGTTTTTTTTCAGGCCAGGATTCTCTTTCTGGTGCCGGTGGTGGTAGAGGCGCTGCTCACGGAATTGGAGCGCAGCGGGATGAGCGCGGAAGAATTTTTCGGCGGCAGCCTCAAATGGGTGATGAGCGCAGGCGCGCCCATTTCGCCTCAGATTATCAAGCGCTTTGGAAAACATGGAGTGGACGTGCTCAACGGCTATGGGATCACCGAATGTACGGCCATCGTTTCCCTCAATCCGCGCCGGGCTTTCCGGGCGGATACGGTAGGACTTCCGGGCAAAAACTGGGATGTAAAAATCGCGGAGGACGGAGAAATCTGCGTCAGCGGCAGCAATGTGATGATGGGCTATTACGGGGATGGCGAGAGCCGGCAGGCCGTTATGGACGGGCCCTGGTTTCGCACCGGCGACTTGGGATATTTGGACCAGGACGGCCATCTGGTCATCAGCGGCCGCAAAAAGAATTTGATTATCCTTTCCAACGGCAAAAACGTGTCGCCGGAGGAGCTTGAGGAGCAAATTCATCGGATGGAAGGCGTAAAAGAAGTGCTGGTTTATGAAAAGGACCAGAAAATTACCGCCGAAGTTTATACGGAGCTTTCCGAGGAAGCGCTGTCCGCGGAAATGGCGCTGCTGAACCGGAAGCTTCCGGCTTATGAGCGGATCCAGCAGGTCCTCATTCGGGACACGGCTTTTGAAAAGACCGGCGGACAGAAGATAAAAAGGAGAAGATAGGATGAGAAAAGAATTGGAACAGGTGATGGGGCAGTACACCAAGGTCAGCCCTCTGAAAGCGGAGATGGAGCTGCAAAAAGATCTGGGTCTGGACTCCTTTACGGTGATGAACATTGTGGTCAGCCTGGAGGACTGCCTGGACATTGAGATACCGATTTCCGAGGCAGCGGACTTTCTGACCGTGGGAGATATAGAAGCTTATCTTGCGGAGGCTTGCCAGGATCGCTGATACAGTGAATCGTAAATTCCGAGAGGAGGGCAAATGGAGCGCTTGGGCCTGAAAAAGAATTTCATTTCGGAAAAGTTCAAATCCATTTTTCTCGTATCCACCCTGTCGATGCTGGTGGAGTATATTGTCATGCTCTCCGATAATGTGATCGCAGGAAATCTGGTGGGAGAACGTGCCGTGGCGGCCATTACGCTGGTGGGACCAGCCTTTTCCATCTCCGTGTTTTTCGCCTTCCTGGTATCCCAGGGGACGATCATTCTCATGGCTTTTGCCGTGGGCGAGGGGGATCGGGAAAAAGCCAACCGCTATTTCAGCCAGGGTTTGATTCTGTGTTTTGCCGTGGGAGCCGGGCTGACGGTTCTCTTCCTTTTGTTTCGGGAAGAGGTGTTTCGGCTTGGGCATGTTTCTCAGGAAGTGGCGGCTTACGCCGCGCAGTATTACCGGTATCTTTGCTTTATCCCACTTTTGCAGGCGCTCAACGCGCTCTTTTACGGCGTTGTCTTAAATGAAGGGGGCGAGCGGATCTGCATGATCTCGTCAGCGGCGCAGGTGAGCGGCAATATCGCCATGTCCCTGCTGCTCTGCAGCCAGATGGGAGTGGCGGGTGTCAGCCTGGCTTCGGTGCTGAGCAACGTTCTTGCGGATGCCATTCTCTGTCTGCAATTTTTTCAAAAGCAGAATCAGCTCCGCTTTACCTGGTATTGCCGCTTGCGGTCTGTTTTATCCATGCTCAAATACAGTGTCAACGATTCCTTCCGCTATCTGTATCTGGCGGCGTTTCAGGTCAGTCTCAACCTGTTTTTGGTCTATCGCTTCGGCGATAACGCACTGATTACGGCGGCCGTCATCCTCAACCTGCTCAATTTGATGCTCAGCGCCTTTGACGGGATCGGCGAGGGGATGCAGGTGCTGGTCAATGTCTATCGGGGCGAGAAGAACCAGCGGGGAATTTTTCGCTCGATGAGACTGGGGATTTTTGTTTCTGCTGCGGAAGGTCTGGCGGTGACGGCGGCGCTGCTTTTGCTGAGCGGCCAGATCCCCCGGCTCTTTGGAGTAAAAGAAGGAGCTCTGCTTTCGCAGACTCAGACGGCCGTCTGCATATATGCCCTCTCAGCGGTGTTCATCAGCATTGGGATTCTGCTTTCAGCCTATTACTGCTTTATTGACGAAATCAAGCTTTCGCTGGCCCTTTCGTTTTTGCTGCTGCTTTTCTTCCCCATATTATGCGCAGTGGTTTTCGGGGGATTGTGGGGACTTACGGGTGTATGGATCGGACTCGCCATTTCCTCCGCGGCCGCCCTTGCTGCGGGATTTCTGCTGGTCGGCGGAAAATGCAGGGATGGGAAGAAGGTGTTTCCCCTGCTGCTGGACCAGGAAGTTTTGGAAAACCAGGCAGCCTTTGACGTGCCGGGCACCCAGGACGGCGTCATGGAGCTTGTGGGGCTGCTGGGCCGGGAATTGACAGAGCGAGGCGCGCAGGTGCGGACAAAATTCAGAATCGAGCTGATTACCGAAGAAACCGGCATGCTGGCGGTGGGAAAAAATCCGGAACATGATTTTCGCATAGAGGCCAGCCTGCTTTTTGACGACGGGGTTACTTTGGTTTTGCGGGACAACGGGCAGAATTACGATGTGACTGAGGAAAACAAAGACCTTACTTCCATGCAGGAATACGCGGCGGATCGGATCATCGGCTCCCACAAGGAAAAAAAGTATATGCTCACCAGCGGGTACAACCGGACGGTGTTTCGGTTTTAGGGGGATTATCCTTATAATCCGACTTTCTTGCGTTTTAACCGGCTTTTTTGCCGGTTTTTTTCATATGGAAACCTTTCCATAAAGATCCGGAGTATAATACGACCAGGAGGAATTAATATGGGTTTTGAAGAAAACGGGATGATCTACGTGAGCCAGAGCAGCATTGTTGGACAGACGTTTCACTGGCACGACGAGCTGGAGCTGCTCCTTGTGGTAGAGGGCAGCCTGGATTTAAAAGTTGGTTACGAATGGTTCAGATTGAAGGCCGGCGACATCATGCTCATCAACAGCGATGAAATACACAGCATGAAGGAAACCAATGAAAAAAACGTTGTCATTTGTGTATACATCGACTGCAATGCATCTTATGAGAAATATCCGGATTTTTATGAAATCGTCGCTCTTTGGCCGTATTCCGAAGCGTTCCATAAATTAAACCAGCGAAAACATGTGATTATGGAGCATGTCAATCGTCTGGCGGTGCTGATCGACCAAAACGCGGACAGGGAACGGATCGCCCGCCAGTTTGATTCCTTTCTCAAGAGCCTGATCTATTGCTACCGCGTGGATATTACCGATTTGAACGGCGCGGCCTTCCAAGTGACGGATGAAAAAATGGATATTATTTATCGTACCATCAAGTATTTGTATTCCAATTACGACCATAAAGTAAACCTGCAGGATGTATCGGAGCAGGAATACCTGAGCATGTTCTATCTTTCCCACAAGTTCAAGGATATCACCGGATACAGTTTTCGGGACTGGCTGAATTTTGTCCGAGTGGAAAAAGCGGAAAAACTGCTCCTCAACACATCTTCGCCCATTACGGAGATCGCCTACCAGTGCGGGTTTTCGGACGTGCGCTATTTTAATAAGCATTTTATGAAGTGGTACAAAATAAGTCCCAACAAGTACCGCAAACTGTTCCGTGAATCCTGTGAAATGTACGACGATACGGAGCGCTTTGAGGAGCCTGTTCCTATGGTGGATATCATTCATAAAATCGAATCCATTGTCCCGGAAATAAAAGCGGACGCAGATACGGAAAATGAGATTGTGATTGATCTCAATACAAGGAAAGTAGCGGAGCGATTGGACCCATCGTGGAAAGAGAAGCTGTGGTGCGGCGGCTCCAATATCATCGGATATCGAAAGATGAAACAAATTGAAGAGGCGCAGAAAGACATTGAATTTATGGCGATCATCGCCGACGAGCTGTTCAGCGCCGGGATTCAGCAGACGGAAGACACGTCGATGCCGCAGCTGCATAGCGTTCTCAACTTTTTGCTGGATATTTTCGCAAAAGTCTATTTGATTGTGGGATGCAGTAAAGACGACCAATATGAAATCGATGCGGCAGAGGAATCCCTGCGGAATTTTTTCAAGTTTTACCCCAGAGGGCGGGCAGCGCAAATGGAGTTTAAGATCGATATGGCGGACAACGAGCGGGAAACAAAGGAAAAAATCAAAGAATTTACCGCCCTCCTGGATTCTCTGAACATACGGCACAAGCAGTATGAACACTACAAGAGGCCAGTGGACAAGCGGGGCAACGTTGAAACGGACTACATATCCAATATGATTGATGGTGAAATCAGAATGGACTGGCTTTATTCCAAGAACGGATTTAAAAATAATCTGTACTATTTCTACTTTTTCCTTTCCAAGATGGGTGAGGCGGTTGTTGTAAAAGAAGAGAGTTATGTGATTACAAGAAAAGAAGATGATTTTCAGATTTTGTTCCACAACGGAGGCACCAAATTCAAATACCCGCAGCAAACCGAGTATAAACTGATTTTAAAAAATTTCCGCGGCAGCTACAAGTCGGTGCATTATGCATGGAACTCTCAGCGTGACGACATCTCATCGGTCATTAAAAACCCAAACGTGATCCGGTATTTGAGTGACAGCGAATATGAGATGGTGGACCAAGCATCTCTGCCGATGATTTCCGTCGATTATATCGATGAGGATCAACTGAAAGACAAAGCCTTTGCCCTTGAGCTGCCGCCCGCTGCCGCGGATATGCAGCTTACGCTTTTGATAAAGGTGTGACTTTCGGGCTGGTGAGGTCTGAGGTGCGCCCAAAAGTTATTGGGCGGAAAAAATTAAAAATATTTTTGAAATTTACACTTTTTTCAACGGTTGAGCCCTGGAAAGCTTGGCCTGAATCAAGAAACTCCGTTTTGCGTCAAGATTCGACCCCGCAAACCCACAACTTTGCGTAACTTTTACGATTTCCCCAATAAATTTACCGCATTGCGAAGCCCCCCCTGCATAAAGCAGGGGCATTTTATTCGCAAATTTACCTATCGCCATAACAAGATAATGGCTTAAAACCGGAAGCAAATAACGATATACTCCAAGGTAAATTAATTAACTTTTCAGACAATTCAAAACTGAATGGAGGGAACGCAAAATGTCAGAGAGAAAATTTGATTTAATTCCGGGAGTAGAAAGCTGCGCCGGAGAAATGAAAGTCGCTTTTCCCATGGAGGAGTATAAGAACCGACTGACCAGAATCAGGCAGATCATGGACAGAGAAGAGATCGACTTTGTGTACGCCACAGCCCCTGAAAGTATGTACTATATCAGCGGATACGATGTGGTATGGCACCGGGTCAATTCGCCCCAGGCCTGGTACGATTCAATGGGGGCGGGAACGGCCATACATGTGGACCACGATAAATTCATTCACTTTGACCTGCCGGATGAAGAGGGCGTACTAAAACTCACCAGCATTTCCACCGACACAAGGCTGATCTACGATATCCCGGCGGATATGTACGGAAAATCCTATATATGCACAACAGACGAGGAAGGCTATAAAGAAATTGTAATCAAGAACTTAAAGGAAGAAGGATGGATCAAGCCTGGAATGACCATTGGCCTGGAATTGGGCAGCTACCGTCCCAGCTATTTGATCTTCGACCAGTGGAAAACCCTGTTCGAAGGGGCCGGATGCAAGGTTGTCGACGCCACGGAAGTGATCCGGGAGGCCCGGGCCGTAAAATCGCCTTTGGAACTCCAATATATTGAAACGGCGACCAATATCTGCAATGTGGGCATGGAAGCGATCTACGACGCATTGGAGCCGGGCATAACCGAATTGGAAATTGTTGCGGCCTACACCAACGCCCAGCTAAAGGCCGGCGGCGAAAGTCAGGCCATCGCCAATATGGTTCGTTCCGGCCCTTACCGTTCCTGGTGTTTCCACATCCCCGCGTCCAGGAGAAAAATCATGCTGGGCGATCCGGTGGGCGTGGATCTGGCCGGTGTATTCAACCGGTATCATTCCAACCAGTGCCGCTACTTTTCCGTGGGCGAGCCGCCAAAGGAATTTGCGGCCAAATACGCAGTCAACCAAAAGATTATCGAAACCGTTAAAAACACAATTAAGCCCAATATGCTCATGTCGGAGCTGCTCATAGAACTGAAAAAATACTACCAGTCGGAGGGCCTCTGGGGCCAGCAGTACTGGATCGGCGGATATGAGCTGGGCATCGCCTTTCCGCCTGACTGGTGCGGCGGATCGACGGTCTATGATATCTATTTCGACTGCGAAGATAAGGAAAGACGCTTCGTTCCCGGAACCGTCGTCAACTTTGAAACCGGCTTCGGCTGCATCGATACCCTTATGTTCAAAGAAGATGAAGCGGTTGTTCTGGGCAAAACGACCAGAGAACTGATGGTTAAGGAGTTCTGATATGTTTGCAGACTATATTATAAAATCCAACTGTATCTTCGATTCAGTCAGCGATGAGCCCTTCAAGGGGTTCATCGCCGTTGCGGGAGACAAGATTGCATACATAGGAAGATCAGATGAACAAATGGCAGAGTATCTGGGCGGCCAAACCCAGGTATTAAGCTATGAGGATCAGCTGGTCATGCCGGGAATCGGCGAAAGCCACGCCCATGTTTTTTATGGAGCGCTGGAAGTGGCCGGAGCCAATGTGGCGGAGTCCCGCTCCGAAGAGGACGCGGTGCAGATGATTTTCGACCATGAAAAGGACAAGGAGAATGAATGGGTGATCGCTTTCGGCTGGAACCATGAATATTGGCAGACCAAAGAACTGCCAACGAAAGCGTCTCTGGACCGACGGTTTCCCGACAAACCGGTGGTGGTCATCAATGAGGAGCTTCACGGCGCATGGGTAAACACAAAAGCCTTGGAAGTCTGCGGAATTGACCGGAATACCGCTATTCCGCAGGGCATGGGGATGATCGGAAAAGATGCCGCAGGGGAGCCTAGCGGATATCTGCTGGAGACCTATGCGATGAAGCTGGTTTTGGATGAAGCCTTTTCCATGCCAGAAGAGAAAAAGAGCCGACTGATCGATGCGTATTTTAAAACGACGGCCAGCCTGGGAATCACTTCCCTAAGCAATCTGCAAATCCATGAAATCCTCATGGAAGATGTGTTTGAGAAAATGGATCAGGACGGCAGACTCAAGGTGAGAATGTCCCTCCTTGCTTCGATCAATACGCCTATGGAAAAGCTGCTGGATATGAAAAACAAGTATCACAGCGACACGCTTAAATTCGGCGGAATCAAAGGATTTGTCGACGGCACGCCTATGGGCTATACGGGTGCGTTGATCGAAGAATACAGCGACCGCCCGGGATTTTACGGAGAAAAATATCTGTCCGTGGAAACTTTCGGCCAGCGGGCGCGGGCGTTTGAAGCCAATGGCATCCGGATGCGGCTCCATGCATGCGGGGACGGGGCGGTAAGGGAAGCGCTGGACATATATGAATATTGCCGCAGCGCCGGCGGAAAAGAACCATTGCGTCATACCATCGAGCATTTTGAAGTGGTGCATCCGGACGATCTGGGGAGAGTCGGGGAGCTTGGTGTTGTGGCTTCTGTTCAGCCGGACCATATGTGGGCCCCGGTCTTTTGCGAACACCCTTTCCATAAAATTCTCGGAGAAGAACGCTGTAAGTATGTTTACCCCTTTAAAAGTCTGGCAGGAAAAGGCGCGGTTCTCGCCTTTGGCAGCGACCATCCCATTGCGGAGCTCAATCCCATGCGGGGCATTTACAGAGCGGCCTCCAGGCTGTCGGAAGACAAGCAGCCCGAGGGCGGCTGGTGCCCCAATGAAAAACTCAGTCTGGCCGATTCGCTGAAAGCTTATACAATCGGATCTGCATATCAAATGCACAGCGAGGAGAAAACAGGCACCTTAGAGGCAGGCAAATTTGCCGATATCGCCGTGTTAGACAGGAATTTGTTTCAAGTTGATTTGGAAGAGATTCTGGAGACCACCGTCGCCATGACAATGTTAGGAGGAAGGATCATTTACGAAAAGAAACCCTGTTTGGAGGTGAAGTAAGTGGAATATGGAATTTTATGTTTACTGCCGATCGCGGTCATGCTGGCAGTAGCCATCATAACCAGAAAATGCATTTCATCCATGGTGATTGCGATTCTGGTGGGCTGCGTGATTATTGGCGGCACCGGCTGGTTTTCAACGTTTATCGATCAGGTTTATACGACAGGCTGCAACGAGGATACGGTATGGATCGTCTGCCTGATGTGCGTGGTCGGCGTTCTGGTGGCGCTTTTTCAGGCATCGGGCGGCGCTCATGTACTGGTTAAAATCGTAGAAAAAAAGGTGAAAGGCGAACGAAATCTATACCTGTGGTCCTGGCTGTTATCGGCGCTGCTGTTCATCGATGATATGATGCGCTCATCCGTAATCGGCCAGATGACACCGCTGTTCGACCGGTTCAAAGTGCCGCGGGCTTCCGTGGCCTACTATATCGACTCCACCAGCACGACCGTTACATCCCTGGTGCCGCTGACGAACTGGGCAGTCTTTTTCCAGGGCGTGTTCGCCGGCTTTGTGGAGCTGGAATACCTGGGCAATGGATTTGACATTTATGTAAAAACAATTCCCTTTAATTTCTACGCCATCGCCGCGCTGCTGGTGTGTTTTGGATTTACCATGGGATGGGTGCCCAAGCTGGGCGGCATGAAAAAAGCCTATGAACGGGTGCAGACTACTGGAGAGCTTTACAGCAAGGCCAGCATTCCGCTCAATCCGGAGGAAAAAGTAAATGAGGAAGAAAAAGATCCGAAAGCCCCGGTTCGGCTGGTGGTATTCATTGCCGGAATCGCCATTTTAACGGCATCCATTCTGGTTACCGGCGACGTGCTGTCCGGCTTTTTTATCGGAGTATTTTCCATGTGCGCGCTCTTGTTCATAACAAGGCTGTGTACCTGGAAAGAGATCATGACAGCCGCCATCGAGGGCGAGGCAAGAATCATTCAGATGCCGCTGATTTCCTTCTTTGTTTACATGTTCAAGGATATTGTTACGACCCTGCAGGTTCCGGAATATATTATCTCCATTTGCGAGTCCTTCCTGTCTCCGGTATTTTTCCCGCTCATTACCTTTATCGCCTGCGCATTGCTGACATTCTGTTCCGGGAGCACCTGGGGCGTAACGGTTGTTTATGCGCTGGTGGCGGTTCCCCTTTCCGTTTCCATCGGGGCGGATCCGGTGGTCGTGCTGGCTGCGATTTTATCCGGCGAAGCCTTCGGAGCACACGTCTGCTTCTATTGCGACTACACAGTATTCGCATCGGCAATGGCAAAAATCGATAATATTGAACACGCCTTTACACAAGTTCCGTATGGGATCATCGGCGGAGCATTGGCGGCAATCGGTTTTCTTGTTTCAGGAATTGTGATGGCATAAAGGAATTGTAAGCGATGGAAGCCCGCAGCGGGCGGAGACCATGCGGTCTTTCTAACTGATGCGGCAGAGCTGCGCACCCCGGAGATTGGACGAAAGGGCTGGATAATTTAAAATTATCCGTGTACATAAAGGCGGAAAAGATTACACCAAAGGCTATGACAGCAGCGGACTTTTTGCGGGACTGGCGGTTTCCGGGGCAGCGTCTTTTTCCCAGCATTTGAACAAGCACAATGTCATCTATATAGACTTTAGCAGGATGCCGGATCTTTGCGATAGCTATAAAGCGTATATGACCAGCATCCTGAAAAACATGAAGGCGGATCTGGCCGAAGCCTATCCGGAGCTTGCGGCGCGGGAATATGACAGCCTGAGCCAGATGCTCCAGGATACGGAAGACTCGTTCATCTTCATCCTGGACGGAAACCGGCCCCATGAATGAAATCGCTGACTGCATTGAGCACAACGTGGACGAGGTGCGGGAAGATATCGTCAAGCTGGTGGCCGGTATCCCGGTCCCCATCAAACTGAAAGGCTACAGCGCCGCCGAATTGCAGCTGGACACCAGAGACGAAATCCTTTCAGCCATGGTGGTCTATGGATTTCTGTCGTACTATGACGGCTGCCTGCAGATTCCCAATCATGAGCTGATGGAAAAATACGAGGATGTTCTGACACGCCGGAGCATGGGCGAGGTGAAAGCCATTGTGGATCGTTCCCAGAAGATGTTAGAAGCCACTTTGGCCGGTGAGGAAGAAACGGTAGCCGCGATCTTGGAAGAGGTTCATGATAAGGAAATCCCTTTTCTCAAATACAATGATGAAAATGCCCTGTCGTGTGTCATCACTCTGTGTTATCTGTCAGCGCGGGATGATTATTACATTGAACGGGAAGCTAAGAGCGGAAAGGGATACTGCGACTACCTATTCCTGCCAAAGAAGCCGGGGAAGCCGGCGATTGTGCTGGAACTAAAGGTGGGCGGCTCCTGTGAAGAGGCTATCGCTCAGATCAGGGATAAAAATTATGCGCAGAAGGCGGAAGGCTGCGAAGAGATCCTGCTGGTGGGCATTAACTATGACCGGGTAAAACAGCATCAGTGCAGGATTGTCGCTGATCGCCCTCAATAAGAGGCTGAAATTAAGGCGCTGTATCAGTGCCAAAATCATCCGATAAAACCTTTCGTACTAACTTCCCATTACAGAAATAAGGCGATGGCGCAATAAATAAGCAACAGCGCCATAACCAGGTTGACGAGTTTTGTATGTTTGGCTAAAATTTTACAAAAGGCAGAGCCCAACAAGGCCCACATAAAAGAGCCGGAGGCACCGATCAGCGTTAATATAGCGGTGAACCCAACCATTGCCCATGGGGAATGATAAACGGGCAAAATGTAGAGCGATATTGCTGTTATCGCATAAATATAGATTTTTGGATTGGCAAATTGCAGGATCATACCAGAAAGAACGCTGGCCTCTTTGCCGTTTTCCGTATGCAGGTCAGCAGAGCTTTTCCATACTTTCCAAGCTAAGTACAACATATAGACGGCGCCAAGAACCTGCATAACGATTTTGATTTTCGGAAGCAGCTGATACAGCACCGCGCTAAAAATCATGCACAGTACCATTACTGCTGCAAATCCGGCTAAAATACCAAAATTAAAACGGAGACTGCGCCGATAGCCGAGCCGGATAGCATTGCTCATAGAAAGCAGGTTGTTTGCTCCCGGCGTGTAAGCCGTGATCATGCAATAAATAAGAAAGTCATATAAATGAAACACGAAAGACGCCTCCCTCTTTACTTATAAAAGCAATAGGTATATAATGGTACAAAAGGTGCGATATATCGCACTGTATGATATAATAATACATTATGTGCAATATATTGTCAAGAGGAGGTTTCTTTTGGATACGATGAATGCGATTGTGGCAAAGAATATAAAGCGTCTGCGGGAGGAAAACAAACTGAGTATGGAAGAACTCTCCAAACTGAGCGGCGTTAGTAAGAGTATGCTTGCCCAGATTGAACGGGGGGACGGGAACCCAACATTATCGACGCTTTGGAAAATTTCCAACGGAATGAAGGTGCCTTTTGATGCACTGACGGTGCGTCCTGAAAAGCCTTATGAGATTGTCAAGACTGGGGAAATACAGCCGCTGCTTGAAGACGGCGGGAGGGTGAAGAATTATTCGATTTTTCCCGACGATGAAAACCGCAGATTCGCGGTGTACTACTTGGAGCTTGAGGAGGGCTGTTATTGGGAATCAGAAGCCCACTTAAGGGGGGCGACGGAATTCGTTACCATATTCAAAGGCGCCCTGGAAATTTGCCTGAACGATCAGAGCTTTACGGTAAGGGCTGGTGAACACCTTCGATTCAGGGCAGATTCCATTCATTCTTACAGAAACACAGGCAATGAAACAGCCATTGTTCATATGATTATCTATAACCCGTAAAACATAATAAATCTGTCGAATCATGAGCGCGAATCACCCGCAAGCCTTTTCCACAGAGCATTGGCCGGCTTGTGGGATAATGTCAGAAGAGCTGCACTCGTGCAAGGGATGCGTGATGAAACTTCCCTGAAGCGCATCCCTTTTCGCGTATGCAGATGTTGTCGCAAAATCGGGGAAAAAGACTGGACTGAAGAAATGTCCGGTATGACATTAGAGGAAAACGCCATGAAAAAAGAAAAGAAAATCACATATTTCGGCTTGACGTTGGAAGAGTGCAAAAACGTCTTCGATGCCATTGACGGGCTGGTCGTCATAGATCATAAGGGAATTATAAAATATTTATCTCCCGATCTATTTGACGCATTGGAAGAACTGTACGGCATCGAGCTTCCACAAAAGGTGGTGGGGAAATCCATCCATGAAATCCACCCCACCAGCAAAATCAGCAGCGCCTTTGCAAAAGAAGAACAGCAGGAAGCCTATTTCTATTTGTCCGATGGTTTCATCAGTGTTGCCAGAATCAAGCCTGTTTATGACCATGGACAGATCGCAGGCGCCATCGACTATGATTTGTTCACGGACAGCTGGCAGCTGCAGAGCTTTGCGGAAAAGCTAGAAACAGTACTGAACGGAACGATTATGACCAAGAACAAAGGGTTTGGAAACGTTTCCGAATTTTACAATAAGAAAAAGGAGTCCAAGTATATGGTAGCCGATATCATCGGCAAGAGCCTGGCCATCGAAAGAATCCGGCAGAAAATTTATAACCTGGTGGAATCCGACTCCACCGTCCTCATAACCGGCGAATCCGGGGTGGGCAAGGAAGTCGTCGCACAGGCCATCCACAGCAGCAGTATGCGCAGCCGGTTTCCCATGGTAGAAGTGAACTGCGCCTCCATACCGGAGCATTTGTTTGAATCAGAGCTCTTTGGCTATGAAGAAGGGTCCTTCACCGGGGCAGCGCGGGGCGGCAGACAAGGAAGGTTTCAAATGGCCGACAAGGGAACGATTTTCTTGGACGAAATTGACCAGATCCCCTATCATATGCAGCCCAAGCTTCTGCGGGTCCTGCAGGAAAAAGAGGTGGTGACCGTCGGGGGCAAAAAAATAAAAATTGACATTCGCATCATTTCCGCCACCAACAAGGATTTAAAAAAACTTGTGGAAGAAGGCCTGTTCCGGGAAGATCTATATTATCGACTGGATGTGATCAATATGGAAATTCCCCCATTGCGCCAAAGGACAGAAGATATCCCCCTTCTTGCCCAGGCCCATATCCAGCGGCTAAACCCGGTCCTCAACAAAGCCATAATTGGAATCACCCAAGAGGCGGCAGGCATTCTCAAAGAATACGATTGGCCGGGGAACATCCGGGAACTGTTCAATGCCATCGAACGAGCCATGAACGAATGCAGCGGAGATACCCTGGAGAGCAAACACTTTAAGGAGCTGAACATCGCGCGCTTAAAAGAGTTCATCGTCGATGAGCCGATGGAAGCAAAAGAAAATTTGCTGGGCAAATTGATGGACGATACTGAAAAGCGCATCCTGGAGAAAGCCCTGAAGCTGAACGACTGGAATATTACGGCAACGGCGGAGTTCCTGGGAATCTCCAGACCCAGTCTGCATTATAAAATAAAAAAATATAACCTGAGCAAAAAGGATGACCGGGGGTAAATCGTCAGATTCTTTTACTATGATAAAAAACCTGACACCGGCGCAAAAAGGTCCAAACTGAATAACAAAGTGATATAAGAAAAAAGAAGTGTTAAAAAATCTGACACTTCTTTTTTTGTGCAAGCTGTTAAAGGCTGTATTTCCAAGGTTTAAGAAGTGGCACAATATTTGCGGTATTCTGTCCATGTAAAGGCCTTTATCATTAACTGTCACTCGTATAGGATTTAAGGAGGATCATGTTTATGACTGAAACCAAATCTGAAAGGACAACGATCGCATTAAAACTGCAATATGCGTGCGGCCAGTTGACCGATTCCATACCGTTCAATATGTTCTATATTTACTTTTTATATTTTGTGACCGATGTAGTCGGACTGCCGGCCGTATATGGCGGGATCATTGCCTTGATTGTCGTGCTGTGGGATGCGCTGACGGATCCCATCGTGGGCTATTTATCCGACAACTGCAAATCAAAGTACGGGCGAAGAAGGCCTTTCATGCTTGCAGGCGTTTTCCCCTTATTCCTCTGCACGGTGCTGCTGTACACTGCGGTGGATTTCAGCAGACCCATTACCTTGCTTTATTATATCGCAGTGGGGATTTTATATTGGACCAGCTATAAAACGTATGTCATTCCCTTCTTTGCATTGGGCGCCGAACTGACCCAGGACTTTAACGACAGGACCACGCTGCGCGGCTTTGCAGGAGTTGGAATCTACGTGGCTACATGGCTTGTCAGCGCCGGACCGATGATGGTTCTGGACAAAGTCACCCAAAGCGGAGGAACGGAAGCACAATCCTGGACAATTTCCGCAGTAGCCTTTGGGCTCTTCGGGCTGGCAGGCGGCTTGATCTGCTGGCGGGCGACCAAGGGGAAAGAATTTGTGGATAAGAACCAATATAAAGCAGAACAAAAGGCAAAGCTGCTGGCAAACTATAAAGAACTTTTCCAATTAAAAGCTTTCCGCCGGTTTTTGCTGATGACTTTGGCATACAACATCGCTTTTTCTATAGCATCGGCTGCTTTTGTTTATATCATGGACAACAATCTGGGCTTGAGTCCGGCCAAACAGGCGGGATACTGGACCATTTACTCGATCCTGACTATCGCATTTATTCCCATCTGTAATCTGATCAGCAATCGCTTTGGAAAAAAACAGGCTTTGATTTCCCTGAATCTGATCAGCATTGCCGGCTGCATGTTCTATTTCTTTTATGGAATTCCCGACTTCACCCATTTGATTTTGTTTACCGCATTTTATAACATCGGCAATGTATGCTACTGGTCCGTAGGCTATTCCATGATGTACGACTGTGCCGAGCTGGACGAATATGTGACTGGAAAGAGGCGGGAAGGCGCAATTACCGGATTCTCGTCCTTCATGCAAAAGTTCGGATCAGCCATTGGAATGTATGTGACTGGTGGCCTTTTGTCTCTGCTGGGATATGATGGTACGGCGGAAGTTCAGACCCAGCAGGCTCTGCAGGGCATTATAACGGTCAATACCTTGATACCGGGAATTTTATTTATGGTTGGAACGGTCTTTATCATCCTTTATCCGGTAACAAAGGAGCGCTTTCAAAATCTGCTGGAAGCGATCGAATATAAAAAAGAAGGAAAAGAATATCCGCAAGAAAAACTGAACAAAATTTTTTAACAGGGAGAATGATAAATATGAAAAAGAGAGCAAGAGAAGCGGGAATCCCGTTCTATGGAGCAACTGGAAAAAATAATGCCATAACAGACGTAGCCGGCGTGGAAGTGGGCTATGCGACCATCATCGAGGGCAGCGCCTCTGATTCCATGGATGCAGGCAGTGGTATTGTCAGAACAGGCGTAACGGCCATTTTACCGAGAGGGAAAAAGCGGAGCGCTGTATTTGCCGGACGGCATGATTTAAACGGAAACGGAGAACTGACGGGAACACACTGGATCGATGATTCAGGGTTCATGCACGGCCCCTTGATGTTGACCAACACCAATAGCGTGGGCATGGTCAGAGATACTGCGGCCAAATGGATGATCGAGCATAATTTTTACTATCCTCTTATCAATGAAGGCGAAGAAATACCTGGCTGCGGATATTTTTATCCCGCAGTAGGGGAAACCTGGGACGGGCTTCTCAACGATATAAATGGATTTCGAGTAAAAGAAAAACATGTGCGGAAAGCCCTGGAAAATGCCAAAGGTGGCAGAATCGCAGAAGGAAATGTGGGCGGAGGCACAGGCATGGTCTGCCATGACTTTAAAGGCGGAACCGGAACCGCCTCGCGTCTTTTGCCAAAGAAGGACGGCGGATTTACAATCGGCGTACTGGTTCAGGCCAACCACGGTTTGCGGAAAAACTTCAAAATCAAGGGCAGGCACATGGGAACTCAAATTTGTGGAAGCCAGGCTGTATATAACATGTTAAAGCCTAAATCGGGAACCGGGTCCATCATCGTTGTCATCGCCACTGATGCGCCTCTGATGCCCTGGCAGCTGTCCAAATTATGCAAGCGCATACCCATCGGCATCGGAAATTTAGGATCATATGGAGAAAACGGATCCGGAGATATCTTCCTTGCGTTTTCCACAGCCAACGAGAACGCCTACACTTCCTCGGAATCTCAAGTGACGATGCTCAGTGACGACCTGCTCGATCCCATTTATTTTTCCGTGGCCGAAGCGGTTGAAGAGGCGATTCTTAACGCAATGTTCGCAGCCGAAACCATGGAAGGCATATGCGGCAATAAAGTATATGCGCTGCCCCAGGATCAGGTGATTGAGCTTTTGGCGAGATAGAGTGCGATGCCTCGCAGAAGGCGTCGTGAAAACTCTGTTTTCAAAGCGCATTGCGTTGGGCTGGGAAAATTTTATTGCAAGTTTACGTTTTTTTCGCAAAGGTATAGGTTTGCGTGGCCTGATATTGAGAAGGGATGGATTTTGTCGCTTCTGGTTGATTTTGAGAGGGCGCAACCGTTAAAAACTGCGTAAAAACTTAAATTTGTTTTAGAATTTTTCCCCAAAAACTATGACGCCGAAAAATCAAAAAAGACATGCGATGTCGGACATATTCTAGCAAACAGAGCTGCTGCATTGAAGCGCGATTTACTTCATGCAGCAGTCTTTTTTTAAACAAACACCTTCTGCAAATGCCAGTCTGTGATGTATTCTTTCAAAAGAGTGGCCGCTTCCGCTTCCTTGACCACTGTAAGCCGGGGGGCCTGCTCCAGATAAGCGCGACAGCGGTCTCTGTGCTCCGTAGGCGTACAGCCCCACCACTCCTTGAAGGTGGTGTAGAAATACTTTGGATCGGAAAAACCGCTTCGATAAGAGATTTCCGAATTAGGCAGATCGGTGGTGAGCAGCAGATGTTCCGCTTCAAAGCAGCGTATGTATTTGACCATCAGACTAAAGCTTTTGAATACCGTCTTGCTGATAAATTGAGAAAAATAATTTCTACTGATGTGCTCGGAAGCGGCCAGCTGGGAAACGGAAATCTTTTGATCAAAATGATCATTGCAATAGGCCAGCACTCGGTAAAAACGGTCATGAAGATCCAAATTCATGTATTCATCCTGATTTTCGTAATTAAACCAGTTAAAGAATTTGAAAAGGATTTCAATCAGACGATTGGCGGGCTCGCAGATGCCTTGAGGGTATGTTGGGTCGGCCGTATGCTGCACGTAGGAAAGGGCCAAAAGAATATCCTTGACCTCATTCATGGCTTCCTTTTGATAGGGATAACAATGACAGCTTTCGCAGGCAAAGAAAACGTGACGCAAGTTTTCCCAGGGCAAGTGGGTTCTGGTGAGGTTTAAATGGAAAACTAAGGTCAGGTTGTCGCAATCAGAGTGGATATAGTGAATATCCCGGTAATCCACGGAAAAGATTTCTCCGGCCTGAATCCTGACGCTCTGGTGGCCGGCAGTCAGCCGGACGGACCCGGAAAGACAGAAGATCAACTCCAAATCATGGGGATGATAATGGGGATTAATATGGCCGATTTTGCAGAGCCGGCTTTCGTATGTTAGTTCCTTCTGATAATTGATGGGGGTTTCTTTGATATCCATAAGGTAAGGATACACGAAAAAGGGGGTATAGTCAAATTTTAGATTAATTGGTTCTTTTTTTATCAAAAACGGCAATCGTCATGGAACTGGATTGGGGTCATAATTTTCTTAACAAACAAAATATTAAAAAAAGATGCGGCATCGGAAAGTTTGGAGGAAAATTTATGGAGAACAAAGGAAATGTAATCGGCCAGGATGGTGTTGCCGGTTTAAAAAAACATACCATGCGGCCAATACAAATCGCTTTTTTGCTGTTCTGCCTGGTGGCTGCAGGTGCGTTTGGAATTGAGGATATGATCCCAACCAGCGGACCGGGACTGACGATCGGGATGCTAGTCGTATTTGCGATCATCTGGGCGTATCCCATCTGTCAGATCGTATCGGAACTCAGTGCTCTCATGCCGTCTGAAGGCGGAATTTATGTTTGGGTTAAAGAGTCGCTGGGCGAGTTCTGGGGATTCTGCATGGGCTGGTGGGGAACAATCTCCATTTATCTGTCATCTGCCACTTATGTTGTGCTGATCGTAGGATATGCGGCCGATTTTATTCCAGAACTTAAGGATCCCTTTATCTCCTTTGTCGTCAAGTTTGCCATAGTCGCCTTTTTTGTCATTATTAATCTAATGGGACTGAAGGAAGTTGGAACGGTTAGCACCGTTTTATCGATTTTAATTTTAGCTGCTTTTACGACTGTAACCGTGGTGGGCTTTGCCAACTGGGAGTATAATCCGGTACAGCCCTTTATGCCGGAAGGACAGTCCATCATTGACAGCTTGGGCGGCAGCATATGCCTGGTGATCTGGATGTACTGCGGATATGAATGCGTCTCCAATATGGCGGGAGAACTGGAAAATCCGGAAGTCATTCCCAAAGGCTTTAAAATTGCCATGCCGCTGATTGCACTCAGCTATATACTCCCTACTGTGGCCGGCCTTGTATCCATAGGTTCGTGGGAGAAATGGGGGACGGAAGGAATCGGATACGGCGACGTGCTTACTCAGCGCCTGGGATATGGATGGGGTGTAGCATTTCTTGTAATTGCCATCGCTTCCCAGGCTGCAATTTTTAATTCCTATATTGCGGCCGGATCGAGGGGATTTTTTGTCATGGCCGACGACCGGCTCTGCCCAAAGTTTTTGGTAAAAGTCAGCAAAACAAGGGGCGTTCCCATCCTGGCCATTCTACTTTTAGGTGCGATTACAGTCCTGATGATGAATTTTAATTTTTCCACTTTAGTTACAATACTAACGCCATTGGCTTTGATGGTTTATGTGGTTCTTGGCATCGCTCTGCTAAAAATAAGAAAACTTTATCCTGTAGAGGAACGAACCGTATGGTACATCAAAGGCGGAAAAATAAAGATCTTTGTTATGGCTCTCCTGCCAATGATGATCGCAGTTTTGGGGCTGCTGGTCAACGGAACGGAATACTTTCTTCTCGGATTTATTTCGATCGGTTCAGCTGTAGTATTCTATATCATATTTAAAGTGAGCTGCGGCGGGTTGTACAAAATAAACCCACAAGAATACCCGATCAATTATAAAACCAGACTTGCAAAGGGCGATATACAAAGGATCGGCGTATATGTGCTGGCTTTCGGTATATATGCTATTGTGGGGAGCCTTTTCCTCAGCTGGTATGAAGGTGATTGGGGACCTGAATATTATTTGGAAACCTACGGATCGGGACTGCAAAGCGACTTTTGGCTCATGATAAAGACCGCCAGGATTGGCGGAATAATCGGTGCAGCGGCAGGCACGGCGCTGCTCCTGATCGGAAAAAAGAAAGACCCCGTATGAAAGAAGGAAGTGAATAGTTATGAATATTAACAAAGAGATGATTTTGTTCAACGGAAAACTATATAAAAGCAATGAGCAAAGGGAAATTGCCGAAGCAGCGGCCATCAAGGACGGCAGATTTATAAAAGTGGGCACGCTGGCCGAATGTCAGGCTGCGCTGCCGGAAGGGGATTTAATCGACCTGCAGGGAAGGCTGGTGCTGCCCGGCCTCATCGACGGGCATACCCACCCGGAGACCATCGCCAAGAGCCGCTGGCGCGTGCAGATGCCGGAGTTTGATGATATGCATCAGATGCTCTCCTTTGTCAAGGAATATTGCCAGACCCACCCGGTCAGCGAAGTTCCGTATTTTTTCGGCGAATGTTATCCGCCCACCATGTTCGATGAAAAGGGGCCTCGAAAAGAATGGATCGACGAATATGTGTCGGACCGGCCGGTAAGGCTCCAGGACTTTACCGATCACGCCTGCTGGTACAATTCCAAGGCTTTGGAGCTGATGGGCATCGATAAGAATAACGAGGAAACGGGTATGGCGCCATTTTTCATACGGGATGACAAGGGCGAGCCCACAGGCTGGGTTCTGGAACCGCTTCCAACCAAAGATTATGAAGATGTCATGTATGATAAGATTGGCTGGCATCCGCCGACTACCGTGGATGAAAAAACCTTATCCCCTTTCCTGGACTTTCTGAAAAAACGCGGTGTTATCGGCATCCTGGACGGGATCACCGAAGGCGAAGAAGCGATGAAGCTTTATTACGATATGGATAAGGCGGGAAGGCTCAACATGTATTATGAGGGGACCTGCCTCCTTGAGAGCTTCGACAAACTGGATGCCTGCATCGCCACCCTGCGTGTCTGGCAAAGAACATACACCAGCGATCATGTGAGGATCCATACAGTGAAGACTTTCCTGGATGGCACCAATGAAATGGGCAACAGCGCATCGCTGGAGCCCCACTGCAATGATCCCGACAAGGCTAATTACGGACAGATCAATATGAGCGAGGAAGAACTGATAAACGTACTGCTGCGCTTGAACCAGGAAAAGCTGGATCTCCATGTCCACGTGGTTTGTGACCGGGGATTCCGCACTGCCTGCGATGCTTACGAAAAGGCAAAGAAGCAGGTGGAGTCTGAGGGCGGAACATGGGATATTTACATGGAACTGGCCCATTGCGAACTGGTTCACCCCGATGACCGCAGGCGGCCTGCGGAGCTGGGAATCATCATCAACTGGTCCTGCCACTGGGCGGGCGGATATTTCGGTGAAGCAGCCATCGATTACCTGGGACAGGAACGTTGGAACACCATGTATGACTTCTCAGAGATGATTGAATCCGGAGCAGTGGTTACTTACAGCAGCGATGTGATCGGCATGTGCGAAGAGCATAGAGGAGATCCGTTTTTGGGCATGGAGATATCGTCCACCAGAGTTGACCCGGAAGATCCTCTTGACCCGGAACAATATCCGGGAAGCGTTCGACCGCCGGAGAGGGCAAGGCTCAGCGTCGCCGATCTGGTGGACGGGTATACCAGACTAGGGGCGATTCCGCTGCGGCTGGAAGATGAGACCGGCACCATTGAGGCAGGAAAACGAGCCAATCTGGTTGTACTGGACAGAGATATCTTCCAAATTCCGGTAAGTGAGCTTCATGAAGTGAAACCGGAGGCCGTGATGTTTGAAGGTAGTTTTCTATTTTCAGAGTTTGATGCAGAGAAAAAATAATTGAAAGAAGAGGAGAAAAAATGAAAAAGATTTTAGTATTAGGAACAGGAGCCCAGGGTTCGACCGTTGCACAGAGAATGGACGAAGAGCCAAATGTCAGTCAAATTATTTGCGCGGATGCGGATCACAAAGCGGTAGATGAGCTGGTGAAAATTCTCAAAAAAGCCAGCGGCGCTTATGTGGATGCGGACGATATCGATAGCATCATCAAAGCAGCAGAGGGCGTGGATCTCATCGTTAACGCTCTGCCCATCCGCTTTGCACCCAAAGTCTTAGAGGCAGCAATCGCTGTAAAGGCCAACTACCAGGACTTCGCTGCCACGGATGTCCTGGATTCCTGGTGGCCCAAATGCGTAGAAATGATGTATGAGGATTACGGCAGACGTTTCAAAGAGATTGGAAAAACCGCCATTATCGGCACCGGCTCCGCGCCTGGCATGATGTGCGTTGCTGCCAAGCGGTCTATGACGCATTTGGATACTTGCGACGATATCCTGATGATGGTTTACGAAGGCGTGGAAGCCAAACGGTTCCTGCCCTTCTGGTGGTCCCCTTTCACTGCCCTTTCCGATATGACCGACCCGACTTTCGCATTGAAAGACGGCGAACTGGTAGAAACAGAACCCCATTCTCTGCCAGTGACCAGACATTTCAAAGGCTGTCAGGGACCTGTCACTTTGGTAGAGCACGCTCATGACGAAACGGTTTATATGGGGCTTAACAAAGATACCCATTTCAAGGGAGCTAAAAACATCAATTTCAAATACGGCGGCGTGGGCATCGACTTTTCCACACCTCTGTATCGGGCCGGGCTTCTATCAAGAGAAGAAGAAACCTACAAGGGACACACCTTTATTCCCTTTGATGTGATTGTATCCCATCTTCCGCCGGCGCCCAAATACCATGACGAGATTAAGGAAATTCTGGATGAAGGTCTGGTGAAAGATGAAGGCGCTTTTGTTGTGGAAGCTGTGGGTATGAAAGACGGCAAGCGCGTGCTGGTGGAAACCTATCTCTATGCCCCAGGCTGCGTAGAGTCCTTTGAACGGGCTGGAATCACAGGGGAAATGTATCTCACCGGACAGTGCGGTTCCTTGTTCACTAAGATGTTTGTCAATGATGAATATACGCAAAAGGGGCTGATTTCCTCCGACATGCTGACGGATGAAGAATGCGGCAAGTATTTGGATTATGCGGCCCAATTGGATATTACGCTGGAAACAGAGGTTAAAACGTTGTAAAATAGAAAAGAAGGTAACACATAGCGGGGTTCTGAGCTTGCGTCCATTCAAGCTCAGAACCTTTTTGCAGAATCAGGGGTGAAGTTAATGGGAAAAGGAATTTTGGCGAAAGCATCGCTGGCAGCAGGCATCTTACTGCTGCTGGACGGGCTATATGTGGCAATTACCACCAACCTTAATATGGGAACAGCGCTGACTTTGGCCGCAGGAGCCTTGCTGACGGCTTGGGGGATTTGGCGTGAGAAAATAGCAGCCCTTACGGCAAAAGGGTTTATACGCATTGTAAAATATGCGGTGCTGGCCGGAGTCCTATTTTTATTGGGGATGATTCTCTTTCTGGCTGCTGCCGCCCGCGGCGATTCTATGAATTACAAGGAAGATGCGGTTATCGTACTGGGCGCGGCGGTACATGGGGATCAAGCTTCGCGAACCCTTTCCCATCGGCTGGATCAGGCTGTCCAATATGCAGAAAAAAATCCTCGCGCAATGATTGTGGTGAGCGGCGGCCGGGGACCTCAGGAGGAAGTGACCGAAGCCTCTGCAATGGAACGATATTTGATGGACAAAGGCATATCAAAACAGCGAATCGTCAAGGAAGAACGGGCGACCAGCACTTACGAAAATTTCAAATTTTCCCGTGAGATTTTGGACAAGCATTTTAAAGGGGCATATACCTGTGTGTTTGTAACAAGCGATTTCCATTTGTATCGAGCTAGGAGCATCGGCGCGGCGGCCGACCTTGAGGCCAAAGGCCTGGGAGCAAAAACAGACTGGTACAATCTGCCGCCGTCTTACTTGCGGGAGTCGCTGGCTGTGGTCAAGTTTTGGATGATAAAAAGGTAATATTTGAAAATTTCGAATCATCCATTAAATTTCTTGATTCTGCAAGATCTATCTGATAGAATTTAATAACTATCCATATCCCATAAATAGAAAGATCAATGCAATTCCTGGAGGGAGGCAGATATGAAAAAAACTTTTAGGTTATTAACCTTTCTATTTATCTTATTGATAACATTATTTGTTTCGGCGAGTATTGTTTCGGCACACACAGAGAATGTCCAGGCGACGGATGTCAAGTACAAGGCAGAGGGAGGATATCTTTATTTTAATAAAGAGACCGGAACGGTTTCCGGCGCAGATGAAACGGTCATAAAGGCCTCTATTCCGGAAGAAATTGCCGGACATAAAGTAACAACAATCGGCGCAGGGTGCTTTAATGGATGTTTGTCTCTTAAAACGATTTCGTTTCCTGCTTCTGTGCAGTTGATCGAGCCGTCTGTTTTCGTTTCCTGCCCTTCACTAGAATCGATTCATGTGGACCCTTCTAATGCTGTTTATGAAACCATCGATAATGTACTTTATAATGCGAAAGAAAAGAAGCTGATTCGTTATCCGGAAAATAAGCCAGGAACTGGCTACCAGATAAGCGAAGGGACAGAAATAATTGGAAAATATGCCTTTCGGGATTGTTACAGCCTAGAGAATGTGAAGATACCCAATTCGGTCCTGTACTTAGAGGCCTTTTCCTTTCAAGGCTGCAACAGTATTGGCGAAATTAAAATCCCTGAGGGTGTCAAACAGATAGAAAGCGGTAATTTTGCCAACTGTATTAACCTTGAAAGGGTGATTCTGCCTAAAAGTCTGGAAAACCTCCAGGCATCCAATTTTGTCTATTGTCCGAAACTCAAAGCAATCGATGTTTCCGATGAAAACCAGCAATACTGCGATATGAATGGGGTATTGTTTTCAAAAGATCTTAGCCGATTATACTGTTATCCGGCAGGAAAACCACAAACCTTCTACTTGATTCCGCAAACTGTAAAAGTTGTGGAGTATTCAGCTTTCAACAGCAGCAGGAATTTGAGGCACATTGACATGAGCGACGCCGTGGAGAAGATTTTTGCCGGCGCATTTAACCAGTGCACTGGATTGGAAATAATCAGGCTCTCGGACGGGTTGTCCACGATGCATCAAGCATTTATGGACTGTAAAAAATTAAAGAGCATTACCATTCCTCCAAAATTGGAGAAGTTAGATGGATGGATGTTTACTGGCTGTGAGAATTTAGAAAGTGTGTATCTTCCTGAAAACATTCAGATTGAGGATGACTATGCATTTGAGTATTGTGATAAGGTAAGGCTTTATGGGGCGATGGGGTCGCCAGCAGAAGCTTATGCGAAGAGAAACGGACTGCCCTTTTTCGATATTTCTCAAATACAATATCGAAAGCTATCGGTAAGTGCATCAACATTTCGATATAATGGGCGAGATCAGAGACCGAAGATTTCTGTGGAGGGATTGTCTGAGGGAAAAGATTATTCTCTGATCAAACCGGATAACAGTGTAAGGGCCGGTTCTTATACGGTTGAAATCAAAGGCATGGGCGACTATACCGGAAGTAGGACGGTTACTTATCAAATTATGCCGGCGCCTATTTCAAATGTGCAAATCACAGGACTGATGACAAAGTATACCTATAAAGGAAAAGCGATTACACCATCACCACGCATATTTGCCGGAGGAAAAGAGCTAAGAAACGGAAGCGACTATACAGTCTCCTATTCTAAGGGACGGAAAAATGTTGGGATTTATACCTTAAAGCTAGCCTTTCGGGGTGATTACAGCGGCTCCTTGTCAAAGCAATATACCATTGTTCCCAAGAAGACTAATCTGTCTAAGCTGACTGCAGGGAAAAAACAGCTTCGCGTCAAATGGAAAAGACAAAGAACGCAAGTAACGGGGTATCAGATTCAGTATGCTACTAATAAAAAATTTACAAAAAAATCCGTAAAAACCACCACCGTTAAGAGCAATAAGACAACTTCAAAGAAAATTAAAAAACTGAAGGCAAAAAAGAAGTATTACGTAAGGATTCGTACCTATAAAACAATTAAGATAAGCGGCCATACGAAACGAATTTATTCACAATGGTCAAAGGTTAATGTTAAAAAAACAAGATAACAAAAAACAAGTGATAAATTTATTCGTGCACCTTTTTCGCTGTTATGAAAAAGATGCACGAACTTTATATTTTAAGGCTGCATTTCAGGTGTCCGGAACTTCTCCATTTCTGCATAGTTGGCATCCGTTGCAGGCAGGATGCTTTCATCAAAGAGCGGTTGATAGACCCTTCCATTCAGTCTCGTTTTCAGCTCATCCTTTGCTTGCTGGAGCAGTGGGGGATTTTCTGCCAGTTCGACCGCAGTACATGCCAATAGTTTGGCTGCCAAAGAAGCGGTAACTCTTCCAGCATTGCCCCCGGCAAATTTGGTTACCACCCAGTTGTGCCATCCCAGTCCATCGGGCACCAGTTCTACCATGGCAGTATCCATCGGAGCAAACCAGCTGTACTCTGAGGAGTCGTTGACCGGCATCTTGGTGCAGGCAAAAGGTGCCAATTCTCTTCCCATTGGGATGACAGGCACGCCGTGTTCGTGTTGTATTTGCACAGCAGTTTTTTGATCTTCCTCTGAAAACACTGGTGTGCCCACATATTCAAAGTTGCGGAGCATGGTCCTTGAAATGGTTTCGTTGGGGATTTTTTCGTGAATCATGGTGATGAGTTCCTTGGTGACCGCTGTTTCCGTTGCCAGGGAGATTCCGTCGGCACAGTTATCGACTCTTCGTTTCAACTCCTTAATTTCCTCTGCTGTTCCCATTCTACCGATGCACCACAAGGTTGCCTTTTCCGGGACAACGTTGGGCGTGCCGCCGACATTTTCAAAAGTATAGTTGAGCGTCGTTTCACCTCCGGGTGTGCCGGGAAGTAAATGCTCCCTCAGAAACTCCAGCGCATTTCCCATGAGCATAGCTGCATCCAGTGCGCTTTTTCCAAACCAGGGAGCATTCCCGTGGGCGGTAGCACCCTTAAAGTGGTATTTGCAGTTGAAATATGCGGTGCTTTCATTGTACCCGGCTTTGCTGTAGGCCATGGGATGCCAGTCCAAAACGCAATCTACGCCGCGGAAATATCCTTCTCGTGCTAGAAACGGTTTGCCGATGCACAGCTCCTCGGCAGGAGTTCCAAAGATTTTTAAGCGGGCCTTTAACCGACCGGCATCGATCAGCGATTTGAGCGCAGCAGCGGCCATGATGCCGCCGATGGACATCAGATTGTGTCCGCAGCCATGACCGGGAGCGCCTTCCTTCAGGCTGCATCTGTGGGATTTGTCTTTGTCCTGGGATAATGTCGGCAATGCGTCGTATTCGCAGCTAAACCCAATAACCGGCCCTTTGCTGCCGTATGAAGCAATAAATGCAGTGGGCATTCCGGCGACGTTCCTTTCTACTTGATACCCTGCGTCAGTCAAAAAATTAGCCAATAGGTTTGATGCAAAATATTCCTGCATGCTCAGTTCAGGATGCTCCCATATGGCATCGGATATTTGAAAAAATTGGGTTTGATTCTCTTCGATCCAGCGGATTGCTTGTTTCTTTTTTTGTTCCATACTCTTCCTCCTATTATCTCTAAACAGTCGCTGCAACCACTTACACTAAATGGTAAACCAAAATCAGGCAGTTAATAAGTGTACTTTTTCCTTAACTTAAAGCAGATAACACGGAATACAACCACTACAGCCATCATCGCCGCGGCAATGCACCAAAACACCACATAGCTTCCGGTAATATCATAGATGACGCCGGCAATGGTGCCGCCGATAGCGCCGCCCAGATTGGTAGCCATGTTCATGGCAGCAACGATGTTTCCATAATCCTTTTCGCCGAATAATGCGTTTACCAGAAGAGGCGGGCAGACCGTAATACCGCCGCCGCCAATACCGTAGCAAATGACTGCTCCGAATACGAACACATTGGGGTTCATCGGCATCAGGGCCAGGGAAAGAAAGCCCAATCCGAATATTGCGCCGGACAGAATGGAGCCGAACTTGGTACCCAGCTTGTCGCAGATAAAACCAATAAAAATTTTTCCAACGGCCAGCATGCCCAGGTTGAAAGAAGCAACGAGAGCTGCTTTTTGCGTGCTGAATCCGCATTCGATAAAGAACGGCGCTGAATTGAACAGAATCGCGCTGGAACCAAAGACCATCAAAGTAGCGGTAGCCAAGATGAGCCAGAACATTGGCGTTTTTATGGCTTCCTTTATGTTCATCCCTGCAGCATCTTCAACCGCCTTTGTTTCTTCTGCGGTTTCACCCATTCTTGTAAAGCCGCGCTCCTGCGGAGTTTTCACAAGGAAGAGCAGAGAGACGAAAGCGACAATTCCAAACATGCAGGCCAGTGCGATATAGCCGGTCCTCCATCCCGAATTGGTTATGACCGAATTCAGGATCGGCAGAATCACCAGGCCGCCTACTCCGCTGCCCACAAAGCAGAATCCCATGACCGTGCCCCTGACTTTTCCGCCGAACCAGTTATTTAGAATAATGGACATCGGAAGTACCGTGCAGTTGGTAAAGCCGACGCCGATCAAAACTGCGCCGAAGTAAAACCAGTACACAGCCTTTGCCCATGCAAAGAGCAGATAACCGACAGCTGCCACAAGGGCAGATATCACGACAATCAGCTTTAACCTTCCCTTCGCCATGCGCTTGCCAAAATATGCAGTCACAACAACGGCCGTCAATGTCAGCACGGTCTGATAGAGCAGAAAAGAGCCCCGATCAATGCCAAAGGCTTCCGTTACTGGCACTACAAAAACGCTGGTTATGGAAATTGAGCCTGTATAGGCCAGAGACATGAGGATAAATCCGACGATCATCAGAATCCAGCCATAGTAGAATCTTCCGTTTTGCTTTAAACCTACTTTGTTCATAATGCATTTCCTCCTAAAAAATTATGATAAAATCATTTGCCAATAAGCTAAACGCAAATCCCATGCCATAAAAAAACGCAGTTTTCATAAAGAATCGGGCCCAATTGACGCAAAATGAGTAAGCCGACGTCGCTTATACAAAGGGAGATATGCGAAATTGCATATTATAAGGCAAAATATTGTTGAAAAAGATTGGAATTTAGATGTAATTATGCTATAATGCATAAAATATGAAAATAAGCATAAATTACTGAAATCATGGAGCCTTCCGATGAAAAATAAACAAAAAAAATTTATTGAAAACAGAGAACTATTGAGGTTTATAATCGACCAGTCGTCCAGCGCCACCATCGTGGTCGATAAGGATGAGGAAGTGATTATGACCAATCAAGAACACGAGCGGATGACTGGTTATTCGGGAAAATATCTCGTTGGAATGACCCTGGGCGAGATGATTGAGCAAAAAATTATCCATGACGCGACGACAAGAAGAGTAATGGACAGAAAGGAAACGGTGGTATTGGAACAGCTGTCGTATAAAAATGACGGGGAAGGGATTTCGCGGATGGTTAAAGGCGTTCCCTATTTTGATGAGTCGGGAGAAATTCAATACGTCATATGCTACATCTTTGATACCAGTGAAAAGCGGAAAGTGATTGAGGATTTGACTTCCAGCAATTTGAAGTACAGTATGGAATTGCTCCAATTAAAGAACGATGCTGCTAAAAAATTAGGAATTGTTTATAGAAGCGCAGTAATGAAGAATATTATTGATAAGGCAGAAATTATGGCCAAGACGGATTCAACGGTTTTGATCTTGGGTGAATCCGGTGTGGGTAAAAGTCTTCTTGCAAGATTTCTGCATAATAACAGCAATCGAAAAGCAGGCACTTTTTTAACCATTAATTGTGGTGCAGTCCCTGATTCGCTGATTGAATCGGAGTTGTTCGGGTATGAGAAAGGCTCTTTTACAGGGGCATTAAGCGGCGGAAAACAAGGGCTTGTGGAAATGGCCGATGGCGGTACGCTTTTTCTGGATGAAATCGGTGACATGCCTTATGACTTGCAGGTAAAACTGCTGCGCCTGCTGCAGGAAAGAGAATTTTTCCGTATCGGAGGAACCAAGCCGGTTATGGTAAATACTCGAATCATTGCTGCAACCAATGTAAATCTGAAGGAGAAGATAAAAGAAAAAAAGTTTCGAGAGGACTTGTATTATCGATTGAACGTACTGGAACTCAACATTCCGCCTTTGAGAGAACGACCGGAGGACATTCCGCCTCTCGTCGAAACCTTTAAACAGAAATTCAACGAAGTTTATCAACTGAAGAAAGAAATCACCGGCGAAGTTCTGACTTTTCTTTCCAGAATGGAATTAAAAGGAAATGTACGGGAACTGGAAAATCTCATAGAGCGGCTGATTTTATTTTCCAATAAAAAGACCATTACCCTGAGCGATCTTTACGGAATTATCGATTTGAGCCTGGAAGATACTTTTAATACGGATTTGAGGATTGCGAACCGCAGCTATAGAGAGATTTGTGAAGAGTTGGACAAACAAATATTCACAGAAGCTAAGAAGCTCTATAAATCCACAACCGAAATCGGAAATCGCCTCGGTATCAACCAATCGACGGTTTCACGCAAATTGCGAAAATATCACATTTGATCTGCGGACGCACTATCATGATTTTCCGTAGAATTTCGTGGGGCTGTCGCATTAACGAAAACGAATGCGATGTGCCCTTTTTTTGATCCATTTTGTGGACTGTTGGGAAAGGAGCGGGCCCTTTGGGCCCGGATTAATAGAGGGGGAAAAGCAAAATCATTGCTGGGAAAGCTGCCAGGTACAGATCACGATGATTTGCTCCCGTCCTCGATTCCCGGCTTAGTTCCCCGGCCCCGGTTCTCCGAGAACGTGACGCTCAAGGATTCAGGGATCACGATGATCATGATTACTGCGACAGCCTCTCTGGTTGCGGCGGCTGGCCTGTAGGGCCTCCCTGGTCAAGCCTACTGGCAAGGGTAATAAGAATTCATTTTTCTATTGCCATCTTCGAATCAATCGTGCTATAATAGTTCCGTTAAATTAATCCGGCTTGGGGAATTAGCTCAGCTGGGAGAGCGCGTGGTTCGCAATCACGAGGTCAGGGGTTCGATCCCCCTATTCTCCACCATTTGAACGTTGAAATTTCAACGTTCTTTTTTGATTGTATAGCGATTCCTAAATTTCATGGGGCATAGGCTTGCGTAAAAAACTTCAAATAAATTCAAGTTTTTACGCAATTTTCAACGATTGCACCCTCTCAAAACCAGCCAAAAGCCGGAAATCCTGCCACTTCTCAATATCAGACCCCGCAAACCCACAACTTTGTGAAAAAAACCAAACCATTTAAAAAAATTTTCCCGGCCCGGTCCAGCCTGACTCAACACCAACACACCACAAAGGCAAAACCCTTAGGGGGCCTTCCCTTCTCGCCTCAACACTCGGCGAAATGTGCGCAAAAAAAGGACATATCACATTCATCACGCATTTATGTGATATGCCCCATTCTTGGTTATCCCCAAACAAATGTACCATCTAAACGCTCCGGCCCAATCCCAGCCGCCGCAATCTCGTTACTTTGTCGTGCCTGGTTCGTATGCGATTAAGACAATATTTTGATTGGTTTCATTACGCAGCTTTTTCTGAAACTCGTTGATTTCCGCCACCTTTTCCGCGGACAGATCCGCTACCCTAAAATCTCTATCCATGAATACCACCTCCAACAGTAGTGTGTGGAGGATAGAAAAATTTATACGATAATCTCCATTGGGTGCGGCGCTGCCGCAGGGGAATAAAATACAGAATCTTGCTGCGACGTTATACGATCCTTACCACATTGCCAACCTTCGTCCTCGGCGCGCTTACCGACTTCGCTGTGCTGCTTTTTTGCCATCAGAGCTTGCAGAACAGCGACAGCTGCGCCACATTCTTTCGACTTGTGAGCTGAAACTTCTCCCGAGCCATTTATCCCAGGCACGACGCCCAGCTGGGATTCCGCCAACAGTAATATGCAAAAAACGCAGATCAATAAAGCCTTCCCAACAAAGCAAATGCGCATTGACAAGCGCATCCCTATGTGCTATTGTACTATATAAATAATACAATAGCACATGCAACAAATTAAACGGAATGTCACGATTCATAGAGGGAGGAAAGAACTATGAGGATTCGCCTTAAATACATCTTCATTCTCATAGCAGCAGTAATTGCCACCGCAGGCGCAGGGACAGCCTTTCTGGCAAAGAGCTATTCCGAAGAGGTTCAGCTGGTGCGGTCGCTGAAGCCGGTTGAGCTGGCGGGCATGGATTCCCTGATTCAGCTGGTTCCCATGGACGGGGCGGAAAATCGTTTTGTTGCCGAAGGCGAAGAGGATGGCCGGCTCTTCTACGCGCTGACGGACCGGGATGGCAGCTGCGTGGCAGAAGCCGGCCAGTACGATTATATCGATTTCCAGGGAGACAATGACCGCTATTTATTTCAACAAGGTGAATATTTCGGCTATTTGAACCAGGACGGCCAGCCTGTGATCCCGGCCCGCTATAAAGAAGGCAGCCCCTTTGTCGAAGGCTGGTCTGTGGTATGGGATGAAACGCAGGACTGCATCATTGACACAAAAGGAAAGACCTGCTATCGGGCAAAACCCAATCAGAGGCTTACCATGCTTCAGGACGGATATTTTCTAATGGAGAACGGCTATCAGCTATGGGTCGGCAGCGTAACGAACAAGGAAACGCTGTTCTATTCGAAAAAAGGAATGAGCTTTGACAGTTACAGCGAAGGCTTCTTTTGGTTCTCCCAGGATCGGGATGACGGTGAGATACGGCTCTTGTGCTATAACGCAGACTTTCAACAAGTATTCAGCGACAAAACCATCCAAAGGACCAGCGGCTTTTCTGATGGACGATGCTTTATAGAAACGGGCGAGGGGGAAAAACAGTGTATCGGTGAAAAGGGAAATACGGTATTCCAGCTAAAAAGAGACTGGCTGACAGGCACGTCCCAGTTTTCCCAGGGACTTGCCTGGATCAATGACGGAAAAAATAACAACTGGTTTTGCGTCAACACCAGGGGCGACCGAGTTTTCAGTCTTTCCGGAACATACAGCGATTGCGGAGCATTCGAAGACGGTTATGCCCTGGTGATTGATGATGACTATGACAACCTGAAAAAAGGCCTGGCTGACAATCGGGGAAAGCTCGCTTTGCCTGTCTGCTTTGAGTCTGTGTCCTGGACAAAAGGAAGGACTGCGGTCGTAGGATATGAAGGAAAGCTGTATTTTGCAGACTTTTAGAGGGGAGGCGAACATAATGCAGAAAATGTTTGACATGAATCTGCGGCTTATAAAACGGCAGATGATTATGATGATTCCGGCCATCCTTTTGCTGGCAGCAGGCGCGAAAATGATCTATCAAACGACCTATTATTCCGATATCAGCGATTGGGAAAAAAGCGCTGCAGCAGCAGTTACAGCCGTCGCAGCCGCGGCCATTTTGTTTCTGATCTTGTACGAAGCCCATCTGCTCTTTCATCGAACTGTATTCGGCCATGACTCTAACCTTTACATGGCACTGCCTGTTCGCACAAAAAATTTGATTGCCTCAAAGATACTGGCTGTGTGGGTTCAAACAGCAGCGGTGCAGCTTTGCACATTTCTGATGTTTCTGTATCCCTGGGAAAGCCAATATATACCTAGACTGATCAAATCCTGGATGCTGGACGGCATGCCGATTTGGCAGGCGGGCGTCAGCGGGCTTTTGCTGACAGCGCTCATCTTTGCTGTGCCGGGTATGGTACTGAGCCTGCTGTTTTTTGTCTATGCCTTACGCCATATGGCGCTGGGTTCCCAAAAGGGTCCGATTGCTACAGCAGGGATTTTTGCAGGGTCTGCAGCCTTGATCGCATTGCTGGGACGGCTGGCTTACAAAATGTTTGTGCGTATAGGCGGCAGCTATGAGATTACCCGCGGGTTGATTTTGGGATTAGTGATATGCCTTGCTTTGACTTCAGCAGCTTTGTACTTGAGTAAAAATATCCTTGAACACAAGCTGAACATTTGATCTGGGATCAGGAAATGATATAATAGCAAGATGAAGACCGGCCGAAAAGCCGGCGATAAAAAGGGGGATTTATGAAACTGATCCATTTATCCGATCTTCATCTTGGCAAACGGGTCAACGGATTTTCCATGATCGAAGATCAGCAATATATCTTAAAGCGAATATTAGAAATCATTAAAGAGGAAGACGCCGATGGAGTACTCATCGCAGGGGATGTTTACGACAAGACAGTCCCCTCGGCAGAAGCCGTCCAGCTCTTTGACGACTTTTTGGTGCGGCTTTCCGAGGAGAAACGCAGCGTGCTGATCATCAGCGGCAATCACGATTCTCCCGAACGTCTGTCTTTCGGCGCCCAGCTCATGACTGCAAGCGGCGTATACCTTTCGCCGGTTTATGACGGCGCAGTCAAGCCCATAACCTTTGAGGACGCGTTTGGCAGCGTCCATGTGTTTCTCCTGCCCTTTCTCAAACCAGCTCACGCCAGGGCCGTTTTTCCGGATAAAGAAATCAACTCTTACACCGATGCGGTGAGCGCGGCGATCCAGCAAATGGATATCGACCCGCAGGAACGTAATATTTTAGTGACCCACCAATTCGTTACAGGCGCCCAGAGCTGCGATTCGGAAGCGCTTTCGGCAGGGGGCACCGATCATATTGAAGCAGGTGTATTCCGGCCTTTCGATTATGTCGCCCTGGGACATCTCCACAGCCCGCAGAATATTCCCATCCCCCCGCAAGAAGGGAAGAGCAAACGTCAAACAAGAGCCAGATACTGCGGAACACCGCTGAAATATTCCTTTTCAGAAGTCAAGCATCAGAAATCGGTTACCGTCATAGAACTGAAAGAAAAGGGCAATCTCCTGCTGCGAACGGTTCCGCTGATTCCCAGAAGACAGATGCGGGAAATTCGGGGAAGCTATATGGAAGTTACCGCAAGAGAGCAGTACCAATTTGCGGACCAAAGCGACTATGTGCATATAACCCTGACCGACGAAGAGGATATCTTCGATGCCATTGGAAAGCTGCGGTCCATCTATCCCAATCTGATGAAATTGGACTATGATAACAGCCGCGTGCGCGCCCAAGGCCTTGAAACAGCAGCGGCAGCGGAGACAAAACCGCCGGCCCGGCTGTTCGCGGATTTTTTTCAGATGCAGAACGGGCAGGAACTGTCCCCCAGTCAGGAAAGCCTGGTGGAAAAGCTGGTGAAAGCCATTTGGGAGGATGAGAAATGAGACCGATCAAACTGACAATGAGCGCTTTTGGCCCATATGCGGCAGAGACGGTGATCGAGATGGACAAGCTGGGGGCGTGCGGCCTCTATCTGATCACGGGAGATACAGGCGCCGGAAAGACGACCATTTTTGATGCCATTACCTACGCTCTCTTTGGCGAGGCCAGCGGCATGGTGCGGGAAACCGGCATGTTTCGCAGCAAATACGCCGATCCGGCCGCGCCCACCTTTGTGGAGCTAGTGTTTTGCTACCATGAAAGCCTTTACACGGTGCGCCGCAATCCGGAATATATGCGCCCGGCGAAAAAAGGTCATGGAACTGTCCTCCAAAAAGCGGAGGCCCAGCTCCATTATCCAAACGGGAGAATCGTAACAAAGATCAGAGAAGTCAACGAGGCCGTTAAAGAGATCCTGGGAATTGATTGCGCCCAGTTCACCCAGATCGCGATGATCGCCCAGGGGGATTTTCTTAAATTGCTGCTGGCATCCACAGACGACCGGAAAAAAATTTTCCGGCAAATCTTCCGCACCCAGAATTATGAGATTCTGCAGAACAAACTCAAATCAGAGACACTGACAAGGGAAAAACAATACAAAGCCATGAAGGCCGGCCTGGAACTGTATGTGGACGAAATACAATGCAGGGAGGGATCACCGGAGTGGGAACAGCTGCAGCTGGCCAAGGAAGGAAAACTTTCTTCGCAAGAATTGGTACCGGTGATTCAAAGGATCATCGATGATGACCAGCAGCAGTATCAAAGAAAAACGGAAGAATTGGAAAAGACCGAACGTCAGCTTCGGGCTGTGCACCTGAATCTTGACCGGATCAGGACACAGCAGAAAGCCGCCGCTGATTTGGAAGGCACCCAAACGGAGCTTGGAAAAGAACGTATGAATCAAGAGCAAAAGAAGGCGGCGCTGGACCAGGAATCGGCAAAAGCAGGCCAGCGGGAACAGCTCTCTGAGCAGATCGCCAATATGAAAGCACACCTGCCCGCGTACGATGAACTGGAAAATGTGCGGCAGCAGCTGTCATTATGCCGGAAAAGGGCTGAAAAGAAGCGGACGGAAAAAGAAGAGAGGGCCGCATTCATTGAATCTCTTTCCGCAGAGCTTGAACAGCAGCGAAAAGACCTGGAATTCCTAAAAGAGATTGACGTTGAGCAGACAAAGACGCAGCAGGCCATAGAAGAAAATCGCCGGATGGGCCAGCAGCTAAAAGGACTGGAAGAGATAAGAAAGCAATACCAGATCACCCAGACCAAATGGGAGGAAGCCAGCGCAGAGTACCAGAAAGCTGCTGCCTGCGCCCAGCAGGCACAACAGGAATACGCCGAGAAATACCAGGCATTTCTCGATGAACAGGCCGGTGTTTTGGCACAGAGTCTGGATCCGGGTCAGCCTTGCCCGGTCTGCGGCTCGACGGACCATCCTCAGCCCGCCAGCATCACCCAGGGCGCGCCCAGCGAGGAAGAAGTAGAGCTTGCCCGTTCCAAAAAGGAACAGGCCCAGGACGATATGGCGCAAGCCAGCGCTGCTGCCGGCGAAATTAAAGGCAGGGCGGAGGCCCAAAGGTCCGATCTAAAACGGCAGGCAGAGGTTTTCATAAAAGACGGCCCCCTGGAATCCCTTTCCCATTGGATCGATCGAAAGAGGGCAGAGCTGAAAGCACAGCAAAAAGAGCTGAAAGAAAAACAAGCCTGTCTTGAAAAGCAGGCGGAGCAAAAGGCGGACTTGGAACAGAACATACCTCAGGGACAGAAAAAGGTGGAGCAAGAGAAAGACCTTTTGAACCAAGACGAGCAGGAACTGGCAAGGTCCGAAAGCCAGGAAAAAAACCTTCGGGAGCAGGAAAGCGGCCTGGCTCAAAAACTGGAGTTTTCCAGCAAAGAGGAAGCAAAAAAATATCTGAAGGAACTGGAGAAAACCCAATCCTCCCTCGATAAGGCTCTGCGTCAAGCGGAAACGCAGCTCCAGAAAAGCAGGGAACGAATTGCAGACCTTGAGGCAACGGCCCGTACCCTTAAAGAACAGCTGCAAGGAATGCAAGCCGCAGATCCTGATGTTGAAATTGAAAAAAAGAAAGCCTGGGAAGCGGAAAAGACCGACCTTTCTCAAACCTTGCAGACCATTCGCTCAAGACTGGATCGAAATCGGGACTGCCTGCTGCAGATTGAGAACAGAGCCAGGGAAATGGAAGCGGCCGAAGAAGAGTGGTCCTGGATGAAAGCCCTATCGGATACGGCAGGCGGAACCATCAGCGGCAAAGAAAAGATCATGCTGGAAACCTATGTGCAGATGACCTATTTCGACCGGATCATCGATCGGGCAAACACCCGCTTTATGATTATGTCCGGCGGGCAGTACGAGCTGAAACGCCGGCTGGAAGCAGAGAACCGCCTCAGTCAGAGCGGGCTGGAATTGGATGTGATCGACCATTACAACGGCAGTGAGCGAAGCGTCAAGACCCTTTCGGGAGGAGAATCCTTCAAAGCCTCCCTCTCCTTAGCGCTAGGACTCTCTGATGAGATTCAGTCTTCCGCCGGCGGAGTCAAGCTGGATACCATGTTTGTGGATGAGGGCTTCGGATCCCTGGATGAAGAATCCTTGCAGCAGGCCATCAGGGCGCTGTCCGATCTCACGGAGGGAAACCGGCTGGTGGGAATCATCTCCCATGTGGCCGAGCTGAAAGAAAAGATCGACCGTCAGATCATCGTTAAAAAGGATCAATTCGGCGGCAGCAGCATCACCATCATGGCCTGAAGAAAACTTATGGATCGCTTGGCGCTTGACCGCCGCAGAGCTGATTGATCTTGACCTTATGATAAACGGCCATACAAAGAAACAGCGTCAAAGTGTCGGACAGGGGCTGGGAAAACATCAAACCCTGCAAGCCGAGGAACCTGTTAAGTCCTAAAGACGCTGCCGGAAACAAAATCCCCAGCCTGCAGATTGTGAGCAGAAGGGCTTGCTTCCAAAGGCCGACTCCTTGAAAAATGGCATTATACATCTGAAAGAGACACATGCCGAAGGCGCAGAACATCCAGCACCGCATAAAGACACCAGTCAGCGCCGCAGTCGCCGGCTCGTCGATGAAGATACGAGACAGAGAAGCTGCCGAAGCTTCAATGGCAGCAAAAAAGAAAATGGTGAAAATCAGCAGGGTCCGCAGCGCAAACCGATTGGTCTGCCGGACGCGGGTCAGCCTGCCCTGGGAATAATTATAACCGATCAAAGGCAAAATCCCCTGTGCCATTCCCTGACTGATGTGGATGGTTGCGGTGGTGATCTTCTGGGTGATCCCGTAGGCTGCTACCACCTGATCGGAATAAGCTGCGGTCAGTCCGGACATCAAGGCATTGTCCAGGTTGACAAGGCAGGTGTTGAGCCCGGTAGGCAGGCCCACCGAGACGATGCCTGCAAGAATTCCCTGACGGACGGTAAAGTCCTTTGGACTCAGCGAAAGAACCGTATGGCGGCGAATGCGGAAAAATACGCCCAAAAAAAACACCATGGAAGCAGTGTTGGCCGCCATAGTGGCGATTCCTGCTCCGCCCACTCCCCAATGAAAGTAAAAGATAAACAAGGGATCCAGCGCGATATTCAAAAGACCGCCCAGGGTCATGCCAATGCTGGCAGCTTTGGTTCTGCCTTCAGCGCGCAGCAAATGCCCCAGCAATAGGGAAAGCTCCGTAGGAAGTCCGCCGAATAAGACCACCCAGATCAGATAACTGCGGGTAAATGCGTATGTATCCGCCGTTGCTCCCAGGAGGGTAAGAACTTCTTTCATAAATAAAATCAGTACCAGGATCATCAAGCCTGCGGAGATAGCGGCGCTCCAGAAGGCGCAGGCAGATGCTTTCCTCGCCCGTTCAGAGTTTCCTGCGCCCAGACTGCGCGAAATGACACTGGCCGCTCCGATGCCGAATATATTGGCCAGCGCCGTAAGCATATTAAAGATGGGGAATGAAATGGTCAGAGCAGCGACCTGCTGCGGATCTCCCAATCTACCTACAAAAAAAGAATCCGCCAGACTATAGACGATTACGATGACTTGGCTTAAAACAGTGGGAACTGCCAGCGTCAGAAAGGCCCTTCGAATTGGCATTCTTTCAAAAAGTTCCCGGTTGATATTCTCGTTATTGGACAATGGATCATCTCCTTTACGGATTAGTATATGAAACTCCGCTGCAATTTGAGACGGTCCCAGACAGAGGTGGAATCGATAGTAAACGCTTTTTTTGTGGACAATACGCAGTAAGGTACGTATAATGAGCATATAGGATTCGGTGAACAAAATGAGAAAAATGAAAATACAGCAGAAATGGATGATTGCAATGGTTCTTGTCACCTTTGTCGGGGTAGGGATTTTTTCCTTTTACATCATTAAAAATTTGCAGGGAAACGCCAGAATTGTCAATTATTCGGGCATTGTGCGGGGCGCTACTCAGAAACTAGTGAAAGAAGAAATGTACGGGAAAGAGAATGACGATTTGATTGAGAGGTTGGACGGGATTCTGTATGATCTTCAGAACGGAGACGGTGAAAATCAACTGGAAAAAATGTCGGATGAACAGTTCAGCTTACTGCTGGAGCAAGTACAGCGTTCATGGGAAGAATTGAAGAAGGAAATTCTGCACGTCCGGGAAGGCGGCGGGCTGGAATCTCTCTTTCTCCAAAGCGAGGACTATTTCAATCTGGCGGACAAGCTGGTTTCCGCTGCGGAAATATATTCGGAAAAGCAGGCAAGACATGCCAGATTCTGGCTGATGAGCCTATACTTCATTTTGATTGTTCTTGTTGCTGTGACAGCAATTTATGGAATCCGACAGAAAAAAATGCGGGAAGAGCTGCTGCAGGCAGAAGCCGCCAGCAAGGAAAAAGGCAGCTTTTTGGCCAGAATGTCCCACGAAATTCGTACGCCGCTCAATGGGATTATCGGCATGACCAAAATTGGTATTGAAAGCCTGCCGGATGTGGAAAAGAGCGGACAGTGTCTGGCCAAAATCGATAAGGCTTCCAAATTTCTTTTAGATTTGATCAACGATATTCTGGACATGTCAAGAATTGAAAGCGGCAAGACCGTTCTTCTTAACCGGGCATTTCATCTTTCCGAAATGCTGGATGACCTGCAGGAACTCTTTGCAGATCAAGCCAAAGAAAAGCAGCTTGACTTTCTCATTTGTCAAGACAATCTGGACCAAGGGGCGGATCTGGTAATGGCTGATGAGCTTCGTACCCGGCAGATTCTGATTAATCTGCTGTCCAATGCAATGAAATTCACTCCCCAAAAAGGCAAGGTGCGCCTGGATGCAGAAAGCCTGAACCAAGGCGATGGGGAGCCTCTCATACGCTTTACAGTTGCAGATACAGGAATCGGTATGCCGGAAGAATTTATGAGCAAGATGTTTGAGCCTTTTGAACAGCAGAATTCTTCATCCCTGATTTATCAGGGAACTGGTTTGGGCCTTGCCATCAGCTTCCGGCTTGTCGAATTGATGGAAGGCACGATTTCAGTGACGAGCAAAATAAACGAAGGCACGGTGTTTACCATTGATCTTCCTTTAAAACAGGCTGGGGAAGAGGATACAAAAGAAAACAGTGCAAATGTGTCCAATCAGGCTGAAATGGGCTTGTTAAAGGGCGCGCATATTCTATTTGCCGAGGACAATGAACTTAATGCCGAAATTATCGAATATCTTCTGCAAAACGCAGGCGTACATACTTCCCATGCATGGGACGGCGAACAGGCGGCAGCAATGTTTCTGGAACAAGAACCGGGAAACTTTGACCTGATTCTGATGGATGTTCAAATGCCCAAGATGAACGGATTAGAAGCCGCAGAAAAAATCCGCAAAAGCGGATACGGCAATGGGGCGGAGATTCCGATCATTGCCCTGACAGCAAATGCGTTCAGCGAGGATGCAAAGGAAGCGATGGAGAGAGGAATGAATGGGTATCTTGCAAAACCTATTGATAACCAGGAGCTGTACCATGCGCTTGCAGCGCAAATAAAGAAGCACGACGGAAAATAAGGGTGCGGGAGATGAGCAAAGGGTTTCAGACGCAGCACTAGCCTTTTTTCAGCCACTGAGCAGTCATCGCCAGAACAAAGGCATCTTTCAGGATCCGCGGATCGCGGCCGGTCTTGCGGAGGATTTTATTGATTTTGTATTGGACGGTATTTTTGTGCACAAAGAGTTCTTTGGCAATGGCATTGACGGAGCCGTTGCAGCGAATATAGACGTCCATAAAATCAGAGAACTCTTCTTTTTCCTGGGCTGACAGCGAGGAAAGGGTTTGGCGGCAAAGCAGCTCTTTGTATTCCGGATCCACATCGTTTAAGATAAGCTCGGAAATACAATCTTCGTAAAAGAAGCATCCTTGCTGGTTATGTTTCAAATTCATCAGTTTTTTTGCCTGGCGATAGGAACGGCGAACACCGGTATAATCCTCCTGGGTTCCTCCCACTGCGCACAAAAATGGATCGATGCCGGAATAGCGCGCGGCTTTTTTTACAAAAGATAAGACTTGATCCGCAGAAGAAACCGCGCAGATTAGTATACCCACATCGCTGTTCTGTGCATGAAGGACGTTTTTTTCCTTCAAATCTTCCGCATCTGCAAGTATAGCTGCCGGACGGACCAGACACACCGCATAAGGTGCTTCGGCGGGAAGACCGTATTCGGCCATCGATTCCTTGAAGCCAGGGGCAAACTCAAGCGGCTGCAGATTGATCCATTCGTTGACAAAGAAAAGGCGGGCCTGCTCCTGCTGATTTTTTTTGTGGTAAGAAAAAAGGTCCATCAACAGGATCTCGGTCATTTTTTTTAAAACCTTGCCGTATTTCATCACTTCTGATACCTTGCCGGTGATACCAATTACGCCGATGATTGTTTCGTTTAGAAAAATAGGAAGATTGATTCCTTTGCGGCAGCCCTGATACTGTCCGTCTTCATAAACGGCCAGCTCATCCAGGCCCTGGCGGATGATACGGAAAGCGCCTTCATGAAACATGCCTATCCGGTCAGGATTGGTGCTGGCCAGAATCGCCCCCTTTTCATCCATAATATTGATGTCGTAATCCAGAATCATACTGATCTCACGGATGATCCGCGCTGCTGTGTCCTTTCCCAGCCTCATAACTTCTCCTCCTGTAAATTCAGATTGTTAAAGGCATTATATAATGAAACCGGGCTGGGAACAAGCTGACGCCGCTTTTTTATCATGCATGTCATAACACGTTTTTTAGAAGGCAGGGGCATAACGGTTATTGCCCCGCCGCCAGATGGCAGCATAGGAGGCAGGCTGACTGATGAAAAAATGTTGTAACTTTTTGCGCTTGTGGCGTATTAATCAATGAAACGTTTCAAATAAAAACAAGGAGTGTGTATTGTTATGGTTGAAAAAAAAGAGTTAGGGCTTCAAAGAATGGATCCCGGAGAGGCAGAAGATCAAAAGTTTCTTCTGCTGGCGAAAAAAATACGAAGACGCCGGATGATAGCCGCATCCATCTTAGTCTTTGTTACAGCGTTTCTGACTGTGTGTATTGTAAATTATAAAGCGGCGGGCAGAAGTGTATCGCCGCCGATTGTGATCAGCCGCGACGGAGTGGATAATGGACAGACCAGCACCATGATCTACTATTCTTTGGGATTCAAACAGGTAGCATACGAATCTAAATATGGAAAGAATTACAGCCAGCGGCTCTGGCTTTGGGAAAACGTTGAAGAAAATCCGGAGGTTCTGACAGGACAGCAATATCAGCAGCTAACAGACCAGCTCACAAAGCGCAATGGGCAGAAACCCGCGTATTCCGATTATTTTCAATGCTTTCAGACCTTTGATGCATCTATCTTGGATGTGGAAAAAGACAAAGATCAGTATACGATTTACATGAAAGGTGCAGTTTATTCTTTTTTGGAATATAAGGGCCAAGTATACGAAAATGTTGATGGGGACCCCCAGTCCGCATATAATGGGGGTGAACAGCAGCCGATGATCGTATCGGCGGTTTGGGACGGCAAGAATCTGCAAGTGGAGCAGGTAAAAGAATACAAGTTGGGGGACGCTGGAAGCGCTGCGATCTATGAACATTTCCCAAAACCAGTTGCAATCCGTCTGAATGCTTCGATTGAAGGGCAGAGCGATGAAGGTCAGAGCGCTGTTGAGCGGAGTAGAATGAAAGCTGCCGCCTATTTTGGCAAGCAGGTGGCAGATGGTACCTACCTATTTCTCAACGATGAAACTTCGGAGGCAGAGTTGTATCGTATTGTGCCGGACAAATGGAAGAAGGGCAGCCAAGCCGGCCCTTGGGAAAACGATGAGCTGGTTGAAAAAAAGCCGCTTGCAGAACTAAAGGAGCAAAGATGAAAGGGTTTGACCAGATTTACACAACGTATTATTCGGCGCTCTACGGATTTTTATTGAGACTGACTGGCAGCGATCCTCTTCTTGCGGAAGAATTGACGCAGGAAACCTTTTATCAAGCATTTATTTCCATTCACCGATATAACGGCAAGTGCAAATTTTTTACCTGGCTCTGCCAGATCGCCAAGAACAGCTACTTTAAGTACTTGAAAAAACACAAAGAGGTATCGGTTGATTTTTCCCGATTGGGAGAAGAGCTGGTTTATGATCGCGCTGCCAATACAGAACAACTTTGTGAAGCCAGGCTTATGAAGGAAGAGCTGCGGAGCGCCGTGGAGGGACTGAAGAAGCAGCAGAAAGACGTTATTATCCTGAGGATTTATTTTGAGCTTTCTTTTAAAGAGATTTCAAGAACTCTTGGAATAACGGAGGGCTCAGCAAAAGTAACTTATCATCGCGGCAAAGCGGCTTTGCAAAAAAAACTGACAAAAGGTTAATCATATGCTTGACTCTAACACTATGAAAGACCGTATCCTATAAATGAGCTCACAAAAACGCATATGCGAGGTAAAGGAAATGTTAAAAATAGGAGATTTTTCAAAACTATCAAGAATCAGTATCCGCATGCTGCGCCATTACGACGAAATGGGACTGTTAAAACCAAAATGGATTGATCCGGCTACCGGTTACCGTTACTACGGCGAAGAGCAGCTGCCGCTGGCTGGCCGCATTGGTGCCTTAAAATCAATGGGATTCAGCCTGACGATGGTGCTGGAATTGCTGAAAAAATACGATGATGTTCAGGCCCTTAGAGAATATCTGGTATTAAAGCGGGTGGAACTGCAGGAAAACCTGGATGCCATGAATCAGCGCCTGCGGATCCTTGATAATGCCATCGTGCGATTAGGAAAGGACGGCGAAACGATGAAATATAATGTAACTTTAAAGACAATGCCAAAGCGATATGTTGCCAGCTTACGAAAGGTGATACCGGCTTACGATCAGGAGAGCATCCTCTGGCAGCAAATGTACGAAGAAACAAAAGGCATGAATGTGCAGACGGCAGAACCCAGCTGCAGCCTGGCTCTCTTTTATGATGAAGGCTACAAAGAACAGGACGTGGATGTGGAAATCCAAATAACGGTAAAGGGACGTTACGCCGATACCGATCATGTCAAGTTCAAAACCGCCCCTGAGTGCCGGATTGCTTCTGCAACCTACAAAGGCAGCTACACCAAGCTGACGGAAGTCAACGCGGCTGTAGCCAACTGGGTGAAGGACAACGGCTATGCCTTCGATGGGACTTCGTTCTGTATCTACCATGTTAGCCCGGCAGAAACGCAAAATCCGGAGGAACTGGTGACCGAAGTCTGCTTCCCCATAAAAAAACAATAACCCAATTTGATCCGCATTCAGCGGCAGTGATCTGCGTAAAGGTATCAGCTATCCTTTGCGCAGATCTTTTTTTGCGCGGCAATCTTAAAAATTCTATTGACAATCCATAATAATGTGATATTATTTTGATATCAAATAAATATTGAACTGTTAATGAAGAAATGGAGAAAAAAATGAAAAAGAATGCGGTGAATATGAATAATGAAATTGAAGAAAAAATATTAAAGCCGTTTAACGGCATGGCAATGCTGGTTATTTTGATTCTGGTCCTGCTGGCCTCCATCGCAGTTATGATCTTTGGAATTGCCCAGGAGCTGGTGGTACCAATTGTTGCTGCAGTGATCGTATTCTGTCTGGTGTGCATACTCTTTGCCGGACTGAAAGTCATCAATCCCAATGAGGCGCTGGTCCTTACTTTGTTCGGTGAATACTATGGGACGATTAAAAGCCATGGATTCTTCTTTGTAAATCCCTTTGCTACGGGCCGCAATCCGGTGGCGGAAAAACAAGGAGCGCCGGAAGGCCTGCTGGAAGAATTCAATGACAGCAACAAAAAGGGTTCCAAATCAAAGAAGGCTTCCATGAACAAGAAGGTTTCCACAAAGGTACTCACCTTTAACAACGGCACCCAGAAAGTAAACGATGCTATGGGTAATCCGATCATCATCGGGGCCATTGTCGTATGGAAGGTGCAGAATCCAACCAAGGCTGTTTTCAATGTGGATGATTATTTCCAGTATCTGTCCACCCAGTGCGACTCTACGATTCGAAACATTGCCAGATTGTATCCTTATGACAATATGGAGGATACGGACACAGATGAAAAGACTCTGCGGGGCAGCAGCCAGGAGATTGCCGATACGATGAAAGAAAAACTGCAGCTGCGGGTAAGCGATGCGGGCCTGGAGATTATTGAAGTGAGAATTACGCATCTGTCCTATGCGGAAGAAATTGCCGCCGCTATGCTGCAGAGGCAACAGGCATCGGCCATCATCGCAGCCAGACAAAAGATCGTTACCGGGGCAGTAGGCATGGTAAAATCAGCGCTGGATCAGCTGGGAGAGGAAGATATCGTTCTGCTTGATGAAGAACGAAAAGCCTCCATGGTCAGCAATCTGCTGGTGGTGCTCTGCGGAAATAAAGAGGCGCAGCCCATTGTCAACAGCGGAACCATCTATTAATCGAGGCCTGGGCAAATGAAAGAAGAACTGGACTTAAAAGAACAGCAGCTGCAAAAAAAGCTGGAAAAGCTGGCGGCGCTGGAAAAGGAAATCAAAGAGCGAGAGAAAAAACTCAAAGAGTCCGAGAAAAAGAAAAAGCAAATTCTGCTGAGGATCGCACCGTCCCTGTGGGATGAAATTGCAAGATGGGCGGAAGAGGATTTTCGCTCCATCAACGGCCAGATTGAATATCTTCTGGCAGAGTGTGTAAAGAAACGTAAAAAATAAACGAATAAAGAGCGGATCGCGGCATGGGGGAGAAAAAGGCCGGGGAATCTGCTCTTTTCATGTTTATTTTTTGAGAAGAAATGATATACTGAGGATATCTGCATACTAAGAACGAGGGAATTTTTTATTTTAGATTGATAAGGAGAGACGAATAGAATGTACAAGGAAAACGCATGGGAAAAATATACGGACCAGCAGTTAAAAGCGGTTATGGAATTTAATGAAGGCTATAAGGATTTTCTGACCAAAGGAAAAACGGAGCGGGCCTGCATAAAGGAAGCAACCGCCCTGGCGGAGAAGAGAGGATTTGCCGATTTAAAGGATGTCATCGGCCAGCAGCGGCAGCTGAAGCCGGGCGATAAGGTCTACGCATTGAACAGAGGCAAAAACATCGCGCTCTTTGTGATCGGGGAAAAGCCCATTGAAGAGGGCCTTCGCATCCTGGGAGCTCACGTGGATTCTCCGCGTCTGGACCTAAAGCAGAATCCTCTATATGAAAGCGAAGGCTTTGCGCTTTTGGATACCCACTATTACGGGGGTATTAAAAAATACCAGTGGGTTACCATTCCCCTTTCGCTCCACGGAGTCGTGGTAAAAAAAGACGGCACAAAGATTGAACTGGTCATCGGTGAAGATGAAACGGATCCGGTTTTCGGTGTCAGTGATTTATTGATTCACCTTTCTCAGGAACAGCTAAAAAGTACGGCGGACAAAGTGATCGAGGGAGAGAATCTGGATGTGACCATCGGCAACATTCCGCTAAAAGGAGAAGAAGAGAATAAAGTAAAGGCAAATATTCTCCGCATTCTGAAGGAAAACTACGATATCGAAGAGGAGGACTTCCTCAGCGCCGAAATTGAGGTAGTACCAAGCGGAAAAGCCAGAGACTGCGGTCTGGATCGCAGCATGGTCATGGGTTATGGCCACGACGACCGGGTGTGTGCATATACCTCACTGGCGGCAATCCTGGAAGTGGAATCCTGCCAATATACCAACTGCTGCTTCCTGGTGGATAAGGAAGAGATCGGAAGCATGGGCGCGACAGGAGCCCAGTCGGTCTTTATGGAAAATACCATAGCCGAACTGCTGGCTTGCATGGGCGACCAGTCCCAGGTGAAAATTCGCAGGGCATTCAGCAATACCAAGATGCTTTCCAGCGATGTGAGCGCGGGAGTGGATCCGCTGTATGTAAATGTGAGTGAAAAGAAAAACGCCGCTTATCTGGGGCAGGGGGTCGTTTTCAATAAATACACCGGGGCCAAGGGCAAGAGCGGCTGCAACGATGCCAATCCCGAATATATCGCCCAGCTGAGAGGAATTCTCGATGAAGCAAACATCAACTATCAGACTGCCGAATTGGGAAAAGTGGACCAGGGCGGCGGCGGCACTATCGCCTATATCATGGGCAACTACAATATGGATGTTATTGACGCCGGCGTTGCAGTGATGAATATGCATGCACCTTGGGAAGTGGTCTCCAAAGCAGATGTGTACGAAGCCTACCAGACATATAAGGCATTCCTGGCAAACGCATAAGCACGCGTCTGAAATCAGCAGTTTTAAGAGAGGAGAACGTTTATGCAGCTGGGAATTACCATCCCCATGGAGCGATTTTTTAAGATGAAAAAGCCGCCTTACGGCAAGAAGGCCGACGATCTGTTCTGCTGGGAATTGCATGTGATCATGCTGCAGGGACGGCCTTCGCTGATCGGGGTCAACTGCGGAACCCGGTTTTCCTTTGTGCTTTGCGGGATCGGTCCGCAGGATCGGGATCGGCTGGAACTGCTGGCGGAGCGGGAAATCTGTGATAGCTTTCTCGAAGCGGGACTGACCGAAGGGGAGATTGAAGCCTACCTGGATATGGCCGGAGCAATGGAGGTTACCAAAACCCATGGGCGCAGCCAGGTGGCTTATTTGAACAAAGCAGTGGAACTGGTATTGTGGAACGATATCGCCGTTGATGGGGCCAGCGCGCGCCAGCCAATTCTCAATGATATTCTCAATCGTACGCCGACGAAATGTACCGGCGATTCGGAGCTGGAGAGGCCTGTGGACCGGCTGCTGGAAAAGTTGGAGAACTTATAGCCATATTTTGTTATGGCGCAAATTTCTTTTTATTCGCATACACTAAATAGAATAAAAAGGAGGAATATGCTATGGCAATTAAAATATTTGTCGATCAGGGGCACAACCCGCAGAATCCCAATGCCGGAGCTGAGGCCAATGGAGTAAGAGAGCAGGATATCACGTATGATATCGGCGTTCGTCTGGCAGCTCTTCTGGGAAATGATCCCAATTTCGAAGTCCGCCTCTCAAGAAATTCTCCGCAAGAGCAGCTGGGAACCAGTAATGCCACCAGTCTGCAGGCCAGAGTTTACGAGGCAAATACTTGGGGCGCGGATTTTTTCATCAGTTTGCACTGTAACTCCAGCAGCAATACGTCTGCCAGCGGCAGTGAGGCATATGTATACAGTGAAGGAACCCAGGCTTACACTATGGGACAGCGGATTTTGGAAGGCCTCCACGACATGACCGGACTGGCCAATCGAGGTGTCTTTATCAGACCAAGTCTCTATGTGCTGCGGGCCACATCTATGCCGTCAGTTTTAGTGGAAATGGGTTATATCACCAATTTGGGAGATTTGTATCTATTGACTAACGATCCGGAAAGCTTTGCCCGCGGAATTTATCGAGGCATTCGTCTTTATTACGGATTCGTTCAATAAAAGATCGTATAACAGCACATGTTTCATGTTCGCACCTTTTTTGCCGATTATGTAAAAAAGGTGCGAGCTTTATTTAAGCCCCGTCCAGCCGAGTATCACTGTTTTCATGGGGCAGCCCTTAAATAAAATCCAATAAAAAACCGGTAAGAACTCTTACCGGAACAAATATAAGGATATATTTGTTTGAATCAATGATCTACAGAGTGCCTTTGTGAATGCACTCGTCAATCATTTCCGCACAAGCCATAACTTCTTCCTTAAATGCACGTATGCCTCTAGCGAAAACATTTTTCTTCGTAGCATTACTCATGATATCCCTCTTTTCTGTTGCTACTAATTCTTATGAGCTCATTATAGTGCTTAATTTGCTGGATGTCAAGGGGTAAAAATGATTAGTTTGCTTAAAAGCTTGTCAATTTTATAGAATTATTTTGAAAAAACGCCGGTGATATCAAATCCGGCGCTTTGACTTGCTGTGAGGTCAGCCGATATGGTAGAATGGCAATGTATTTGATAAACAAAGGACGAAAGAGAGGTGACATATGTCGAAGTTTATAATAGAAGAAGGCTTTTGGGAGCTGTTCCCGCAAGCTGAAATTGCAGTCATCCTCGTTAAGGGGATTGATAATACGGAAGACTCGGCAGAGCCGGTAAGATCGGACATCTTGCAGTTGCTGGAAAACGCCAATAAAAACGCCAATCAATTTATCCTCAAAGAACCCATCAGTGAGAACGAAGTGATCGCTGTCTGGAGAGAGGCTTTTAAAAAATTCAAAACCAAAAAAAGCGCCAGATGCTCCATTGAGGCTCTCTTAAAGCGGATACAAAAAGGAAAAGAGGTTGGGTGTATTAATCCGCTGGTCGATCTTTATAATTCTGTTTCTTTAAATTATGGACTACCTTGCGGCGGAGAGGATATCAATACGTTCGCAGGCGATCTGCGTCTGACAATTGCGGAAGGAGGAGAGTCATTTCTGGCCTTGGGCGACGAACAATATGATGATGCGCTTGCGGGGGAGGTTGTATATAAGGACGATGAGGGAGCTGTCTGCCGCTGCTGGAACTGGCGGGACGGACAGCGCACTATGCTGACGGAGGATACAACGGATGCCTTTCTTATCATTGAATCCGTGGATCCGGCAAGAAGCGGGGACTTAGCGGCAGCAGCTCGGGACTTGGCCGAACTATCCTGCAGATTTCTAGGCGGTTCGAGCAGGATTGAGCATTTGAACATCGATCATAAAGAAATAAGTCTATAGCATTTGAACAAAGAAAGAGAGAAATAGATGGATAGAGACCGAAATCAGTCTTTCTATCGTAAATATATACTCCTGGCTTTTGTGTTGTGTCTGTGTTTTTTAGCTACTAGCTTAATCTTTCTCTTTTACATGATGCAGCAAAACAACAAAGAAAATGTGGAATATATAAAGGCTGACGCAGATCAGAAAAAAATGACGATCGTCAAGCAAGTACAGGGTGATATTCAGACTTTAGAGGGAATATCCGTTTGCATTCGAGGTGTAGCCGTCAACAACTCGAATGAGATGTCCAACATTATGCAAGAAATCAACAACGGCAACTCCTTTATTCGTATGGGTGTTGCGGACACTGACGGAGTTGTGCAGTTATTTGATATCGGCGGTAAACTCAATGAGCCGATTAATCTGGGCGAAGAACTATTTTTTCAAAAGGCGCTTGCCGGCGAAAGCAGTATTTCAGCCACGACTGAAGACCCTTTTTCAGAAGGGGAATACATTAATTATTATGCAGTTCCAATTAAGGATAAAAACAAACAGGTTTTCAAAATTTTGTGTGCGGTCAATCCTGCCGATACCCTTGCAAATATTATCAATAGTCCTATTTTCAAGGGGGCAGGTTGCTCCAATATTATGAATCAGAATGGCCAATTCGTAATACGTGCCAGAGGATCTTCCGCAGAGAAGATGGATGCCCGCTCTTTAGATGATATGAAATTCCTAACAAAAGAACAGAAACAAAAACTGATGAATGCGTTGAAAAAGGGAGAGGAGACTAGCTTAACGTATAAAGAGAACGGCCAAGAGCAGATTTCCATCGCTGAACCGATTGGAATCAATGGCTGGTCAATTACAGGTGCCGTTCCAAAGGCGGTGATTAAACAGAGATACAGTCAGACCGCCATAGGTGTGTCTGCGATTATTTTTACAGCTCTTTGTATTTTCTTGCTGCTGCTCTATCAACAGCAGAAAATCATGCACCGCAATGAAAAATCGTTGAGAAACTTGGCTTATGTGGATCAGCTGACTGGCTGCAGCAATTTTTCCAAGTTCCTTTTGGATGCAGGGGACTTTGTGCAAAGAACAGAACAATATGCTGTCTGGTATTGTGATTTGAAAAACTTCAAGTATTTTAACGATATTTTTGGCTATAAAGCTGGTGACAGCGTCTTGCAGGCACTGGCACAGCAATTCAAAAAATACGAGAACCGGGAATTTCTGTTTTGCCGTGTATCGGCAGATAATTTTACCGGTATACGAACTTATGACAATAGAACCGAGCTGGAACAATGGTTTGATGAACTAGCGGGATTGAGACACGTTGACGGGTCAGATGTTTTGGAAAAAGATTTTATCCACCTGTCTATGGGCTTTTACTGCCCGCGGACTGGGGATGAAAAGCGATCGATCAATGATATGGTAAATCGGGCAAATATGGCTCAAAACTCGGTAAAACAGCTGCCAGGCAACCAGTGCGCCTTTTTTACCGACCAAATTCGATTACAGGCCCTAAAGGAGACGGAGATCGAGTCCGATGGCAAGATCGGTATCAATGCCGGTCAGTTCATAGCGCATTTTCAACCAAAAGTGAACATCCAAAAAGGGAATCGTATTGTTGGTGCCGAAGCGCTGGCACGTTGGAAGCATCCTGAGAAAGGAATGATACCACCTGATGAATTTATTCCCATCTTTGAGAAAACCGGATTGATCGCGGAGCTGGACCGATCTATATTTTGTGAAGCATGCCGCTGGCTGCACAGCTACTTGGCAGAAGGAAACCAGCCGATCAGCATTGCGGTTAATGTTTCAAGGCTGGGTCTTTTGGAGCCGGACTTCATTGAATATTACACAAAGGTCAAGGAACAATATCAAATACCGGACAATGTTTTACAACTGGAATTCACAGAGAGCCTTGCACTTGGTGATGACGATATGTTTAACCATATCGTCCGTATACTACAGAGTAAAGGGTTTACTTGTTCGCTGGATGATTTCGGATCAGGTTATTCTTCGCTCAATGTACTTAAAAATTTACCAGTGAGTGTTTTAAAGCTGGATATGCTGTTTTTTCGCAAGAGTGTAGATATCAAGAGAGAGAGGATTGTCGTATCCAATATCATCAATATGGCGAGGGAACTTAAGATTAAAACCATTGCCGAAGGGGTGGAAAATACAGAAACGGTTGACTTTCTAAGAGCAGCAGGCTGTGATGTGATCCAGGGATATATTTTTTCAAAACCATTGTCACAGGAGGAATTTGGCTGCTTAATACGAGAAATGGGAGACAGAGCCATGCCCCTGTGTGGCGAACGAGAGGATACAAATGAAAAATAGAATCGTTGGGATAGCACTCTTATTCTTGCTGCTGACCGCAGGGACTTCTTTTGTGTGGGCGGCGGAATCAGAAAGAGACGATGTGCAGGGCGGGAAGAAAGAAATTTCGATTATTTTCTCCCACGATATGCATTCTCATATGGATGCTGAAAAAATTGTAAAAAACGGAGTCGCTGAGATGAGAGGCGGCTTTGCAAAACTCCAAACTCTGGCTGAAAAAATTCGAAAAGAATATCCAAACAGTTTTATGCTGGATGGGGGTGATTTTGCCATGGGCACGCCGTATCAGACCATTTATTCTACCCAGGCGTCAGAGCTGCGGATGATGGGCGCGCTGCAATATGATGCAACGACCTTTGGCAACCACGAATTTGATTATCGGGCGGGTGGACTGGCGAATATGCTGCAGGCAGCAGTCAAGTCGGGAGAACGGCTGCCTCTGATCCTGTCTGCCAACATAGATTGGGAAAGATCGCTTGCGGATGAAGACAAAAAGGCGGCGGCATCCCAGTTGAAATCTGCATGCGATGCATATGACGTCAAACCCTATTCGCTGATTGAGAAAGACGGCATTAGGATTGCGGTCTTCGGGCTTTTAGGGAAGGAAGCGGACGAATTCGCACCTGAAAGCGGTCTCTATTTTAAAGAGCCGGTTGAGACGGCAAAGACAATCGTAAACGAGATAAAGCAGGGTGAAAAGGCGGATGCCATCGTGTGTCTCTCCCACAGCGGAACCAATGAGAATCCGGATAAATCGGAGGACGAAATTCTCGCAAGGGAAGTACCGGATATCGATGTGATTATCAGCGGTCATAGTCATACAGAGCTGGCGGAGCCGATTGTGGTCGGCGATACGATATTGGCTTCCTGCGGAAGCTATACGTATAATTTGGGCCACTTAGTATTGGAAAAAGGCAGCGACGGTACTGCCCATCTAAAAAATTATGAACTGCTTCCCCTTGATGGCCGTGTTAGAGAGGACCAATCGATTGTAACCCGACTTGCCGGATTTGAGAAACTTGTGGATCAAGAGTATTTTTCTCAGTTTGGATTTCACATGAAGGATGTTTTGGCAAAAACCGATCAAGCCTTTACAGATATTGAACAATTTGCAATGGATCAGGGGGAAGACACGCTGGGAAATTTGATTGCCGATTCTTATCTTTATGCGGTATCTCAAGCTGAAGGAGTTCAGGCCCGGCCCGTGGATGTAGCGGTGGTTCCGGCCGGTGTAGTGCGGGCCTCTTTTGGTGAAGGGCCGATTACAGCAGCTGATGCCTTCAATGTACTCTCTTTGGGGTACGGAAAGGATAAAATAACCGGATATCCTCTGGTGAGCGCCTATCTGACAGGGAAGGAGCTGAAAGCGGCTGCTGAGGTAGATGTTTCGGTGTCTAATATTATGCAGGTGGCGCGGCTATATATGAGCGGGCTGGCATACAATTATAACCCCAATCGGCTCTTTCTCAATCGAGCTACGGATGTTCGCAGGGATTTGGGAAACGGAACCTATAAAGAGCTAGAGAATGATGAACTTTATCGGGTTGTTGCTGATTTATATTCCTGCCAGATGCTTGGATCAGTCAAAGAGAAGTCTTTCGGTCTCTTGTCCATTGAGCCTAAGGATGAAGAGGGACAACCAATTAAAAATTTCGAAGATCATATTATTTATCATGGCGACCATGAATTGAAAGCATGGTATGCACTGGCTTCTTACTTGAAATCCTTTGATGATGGGACTGTGCCGGACCGTTACCACAAGCTCCAGGGCCGTAAAGTTGAGATGAATAGTCTCAGTCCGGTAGAGCTGCTAAAGCAGCCAGGGAAGGTTTTGTTCATGGCTGCGGGAGCGCTTCTTTTGCTGACAGCGGTCATTGTTATGGTTGTCCGTCTGCTTCTGCGCAGAAAAAGGCGACACGCCATTGGTTCTGCGGGTGAATAGATATTTACAAAAAAGTATATTGATCTATTTCTATTCGAAATCCAGCAATTTGCTGGCAATGTCCATATAAATTCGGTCTTTTAACGTGAAATTTGATTTAAACTCAAGTGCTTTCGTATAAGCTAGCGCAAACTTCTAAGTATAAAATATGAATAAGCCGCAATTTGGTCCTATCCAATCTGCCAGAAACAAAAAATATCCCATTTTTATATGGACAAGCACTCTATTTGTGCCTGTTTCGAATAGAAATGGGAAAAATTTTTGTTTATTGATGGAAATAGCTTTTCGGATATTTGCTAAGGATTAACAGAACATAAATTTTATTTCAAGTCCACCCGATTGAGCGTTCCGCCTTGCAGAAAACTGTTCAAATTGTCCGCTAATGTCCGGCAGATGATGCTACGCATCTCTTCCGGGGCCCAGGCCATATGAGGCGTAATGATGCAGTTGGAAAGCTTCAGTAAAGGGTTTGCTGCTGCAGGCGGTTCCTGTGACAGCACATCTACGGCAGCTGCACTGAGACGACCTGCGCGGAGGGCATCTGCAAGGGCAGTTTCATCGATCAATCCGCCTCTGGCTGTATTAATCAGAATCGCACCCGGTTTCATTTGTCCGATAAAATTCGCATCCACAAATCCTGCGTTTTCTTTTGTCAGCGGACAATGAAGGGAAACGAAATCGCATTTCATTGCTGCCTCTTTATCGCGGCTGTACACATGAACGCTCATCCCCAGAGCTTTGGCGATCTCCGCCACTTTTTTCCCAATCTGACCATAGCCGACGATCCCCAGGGATTTGCCGGACAGCAGCATCACCGGCGCTTTCCAATAACAGAAGTACTTACAGTTTGTCCATTCTCCGCTTTTTACTGAATCATTGTGAAGGCCCACATTGTTGCATAACTCAAGGATTAAAGCGATGGTATGCTGTGCCACTGCTTCCGTTGAATAGGCAGGAATATTAGTGACAGCAATGCCCAATTCTCTTGCAGCATCCACATCGATGTTATTATAACCGGTGGCAGTTGAACCAATATAGCGTAAATTGGGGCATTGCTGCATAAACTCTTTTGTAACAGGGCATTTACTGGTCATAAGAATTTCTGCGTCGCCGATGCGTTCCAGCGCTTCTTCAGGCCGGGTGGCATCGTAAACTGTCAGATCGCCGATTGCTTCGAGCGCATCCCAAGAAAGATCGCCCGGATTGATTGTATGTCCGTCAAAAATAACAATTTTCAAGATTATTATCCCTCCTCATGAATTTTACAATGGCTATTTTACACCATGAGGATTGGAAAGTCCAGGAACATTGTGGTATAATGAACGCACCATTTATTGCGGCGTTGCCGCAAGGAAGTATTTAGTAGGAGGAAGTATGTTTAAGTATGCATTCATTGAAAACGTTCCGGGGAGCAGCCCGGAAACTTATTCGTTCGTCTATGAGAATGACGAGAGCTATAGTCTGGTAACCGGAACAAGTTCCTTTGAGATGACCGAAGAACTGGCGAAAAAGCTGGATCAGGAAGGATATGATTTGATCGATTTGTGCGGCGACTTCGATGATGAAGCGGTTGCAAAGCTTTCCAAGTCCTTCACCGGAGAAATGGGCATCACCCATGCGGATTATCTGCCCGATGAATTGGTTAAAATAGAAGCGCTGGATTCTCTGAAAGAGTATGGCATTGTCATCGTAATGGATGGAGTTGAAGTAACTCAGAAATTCAGTCTTAAAAGCGAAGAGTGCAATACCTATGTCCGTTTTACGAAGGATCTGGACGCAGCTAAAGCGGCGGCAAAGGAACTTGTTTCTCTGGGCGTGGATTTCATAGAGCTGTGCAGCTATTTTGACAAGGAAAAGACGCAGGCAGTGATTGGAGCTATCGAAGGGAAGGTTCCTGTAGGATCGTGCGGTGATTTGGCATAAATGGGATTCATTGAAGTAGCCCTGATCGGGGTAGGGCTTGCCATGGATGCGGTTGCGGTGTCCATGACGAATGGGATGATTTACAAAAATTTAAAGTCTGTGGATTACATAGGAATGCTGGCTTTTTTCGCTGGCTTTCAGATGCTGATGCCGGTGGTAGGCTACTATGCGGGGAGCCTTTTTGCCGGGATTATGAGCGCATGGTCCGGACTTGTAATCCTGCTGATTTTGGGGATTATCGGCGGTAAAATGATCAAGGAAGGCGTTGCGCACCTAAAAGAACATCAGATGCCCAAAAACCGGGTTTTGACCTTAGGGATCTTACTTTTTCAAGCTATTGCGACCAGTATTGACGCGTTGGCCGTAGGGCTGGGGTTCAGCTTTCTGGGCGTTCCCATCGGAGCCGCGGCAGCGGAAATCGGGATCATAACGGCAATCATGGTGATGATTTCCATATATGTAGGCCGTAAATTCGGTGATCTTTTAGGCAGCAAAGCCGAAATTTTAGGTGGAACAATATTAGTAATCATTGGGATAAAGGCAATACTATAACTGAGAGGTAGTAATATGGGCATAATTGTAGCAGCTTCAAAAAATCACCATAAAATTAAAGAAATTGAGGCTATAACAAAAGAATTCGGCATGGAGATCGTTGCTAGAGATAAGGCAGGCGTTGCTGATATAGAAGTGGAAGAAGACGGAACCACCTTTGAAGAGAATTCCTATAAAAAGGCGTATGAGATCATGAAACTCTGCAATGAGATTACAATTGCCGATGACTCCGGACTGGAAGTGGACTGTCTGGATGGTGCGCCGGGGGTCTATTCTGCTCGCTTTGCAGGAATAGACGGCGACGATCAGGCCAATAACGATAAGCTGAAGGATTTGATCAAAGATGTGCCTTATGAAAAAAGAACCGGCAGATTTGTTTCAGTAATTACCATGGTGTACCCAGACGGTGATACCATCGTCGCACGGGGAGAAGTTGAGGGCCATCTGGTGCTGGAGGAAAGAGGACCTAATGGGTTTGGATATGATCCTCTTTTTGTGCCGCTGGGCTATGACATTACCTTTGGAGAATTTGAGCCTGACGCAAAAAATCAAATCAGCCATAGAGCGAATGCGCTGAAAGATTTGAGAAGGCAGCTGGAAGCAAGGGCGGCAAAATAATTGAGAAAGAGACGAGTGTAGCATGAGACAACGGTTATTGCAAATGACATTTTTAGGGATTAAGCAATTCAGAGATCCATATTATCAGGGATTTGCCGCGCAAATCTCGTTCTACCTGCTGCTTTCCATTGTGCCCATGTTTTTGCTGCTGACCCAAATCCTGGGGTACTTTCATTTGCCTTTGAACAATCAGTATGTAGTCGAATGGATCAGTAAATACACTGGAGAACAGCTTTCCGGAATGCTGCTCAATTTGATTCAATTCTCTTCGGCGGGCGCAGGCAACATTGTATTTTTGTGTGTCGCTTTGTGGGCGGCGTCCCGGGCGCAGTTCGCGATTATGCGGATTACGAATTATACGTTCACAGAAGGCAAGAATACGGGGAAAGGATACTGGAGAGAACGGCTGCGGGCTGTCAGAACTATGATCGTAACGTTGTTTACGATTGCATTTGCGCTGCTCATTCTGGGCTACGGTGATCTGCTTTTGCGGACCGTGGTGAAGCTCTTCGATCTGGATGCGGATAAGTATATCAATAGCATTTGGATGTACCTCAGATGGCTGCTTGGTCTGGCCCTGTATTTTTTGATGGTCAGCTACAATTATTATATACTGCCTACCAATAGGGTGCCTTTTAGAAAAATTTTGCCGGGGAGTGTGTTTGCCTCTGTGGGCATGCTGCTTGTGACCCTGGTCTATGCAAAATACACCAGCAGCGTTGCCAATTACGACATTATCTATGGAGCACTGTCATCCATTGTCGCAGTTCTGTTTTGGTTTTATTTCCTGGCCTGGGTCCTTTGCCTGGGAATTTTAGTTAACAAGGTGTGGGATGATACTACCAGCTTCAGCAAGAGAAAGCCGGTGGAACATCCATCCATGAGGAGGAATGAAAAATGAGAAAATGTTTAAGATGCGGAAAAGAAATGATCGAAGGTTATTCCATCCGTGAAGACTCGGAAGCCGCGGAAATCCAGCTGGTGGAGAGCGAAGAATTGCTGGCGAAACGAATCCGACCTAAAGTGGCGGTATGTCCTGGGTGCGGTGAAGTTTCCGTGTACATAGAAAATATTGAAAAGCTGCAAAAATAAAGCAGGCCTCTTGTAAAAGGGCGGGATGGGTGGACAGATATCAAAAGATTAACTTTTTGGTTTTTTGTATCTGTTCTTCCCATTTGAAGACCCTGCTCGGGCCTGATTTCGAGATTTTGTGATGAAGCTTGATAAAAACTGAAAAATAAGAGGTGTAAAGCTGCATTTTGGGATACGAAAAGCGGCTTTTTTCTTTTTTGAATCCAGCTTGGCCCTGATGGGTGGAAGGAGTTGGCAGGAAAGGTGAATGGAAGATGATTGCTCGCAGAGTAACGATTTACCATAACGAAACCGCCTTATTTATTTGCAGAATGGTGCAAAAGTTGTGGGCTGCAGCGGGCAAATTTAGTAAAAATCAGAAATCGGAACCAATCTGGCAAGAATCGCCCGCTGAAATGATTGAGTTTTTACACTAATCCCATCCGATGTAAAAATTTATTGTTTATTATATGAAGGTGAATTCATCATAAGCATAGCCGTGCACTTTGGCAGCCCGGATTATAACCAATCCGGTTTTGAGAAGTTGAGATAGTGCTGCATATTTGAAGATACCATTTCCGGCTCCTTATCCAAGATTTTCAAAAGGATAAGATTGCAGATGATGCTCGGTATGGTCATGGAGTTAAAATACGTTTTTTGAGTCTCTTTGACTAGGAAATTGATGTCGCTGTGCCAGAGAATATCCGTTGCTTCAGAATTGGTAATGGTGATAAGGGGTATATTTTTATCGTTTGCCATTTGTCCGATCCGCTGCTCGTCTTTCAAATATCTGGGAAAGGAGGAAAGTATGATAATATCCTTTTCCGATATTTTCAAAAGGCCATCCCATAAGGCGATCCCACCTTCTGTAAGGCCGATAACATCAAGCCCGATCTTTCTAAAATAGGTTGCAAGAAATGAAATCATAATGGAATCTGTACCAATACCAACACAATAAATGGTCCTTGCCTTGAGAATCAGGTCGACCGCACTCTCCAGTTTGGAATAATCAAAGGATTTGCTGAAATCCTCAATGTCCTTAGAGAGGATTTCCAAATATCGGAGTTCCCGGTCGTTTTCTTCCTGGTCTTCATCCATGGCTTTTAGAAAATCATAGGGGCTATGAAACGTATTAATGTTGTTCTTCATATGTTTTTTAAAATCCGCAAAACCCTTAAAACCCAAATCTTTTGCGAATCGGATCACCGTCGTGTCGCTTACCCCGCAGGCTTGAGCCAGTTCCGTGCTTGATAGAAGAACAGCATTGACATAGTTGCTTTGTATATACGAAGCAACTTTTTTTTCACCTTTTGACAGGATTTCGTATTTTTTCGTTATTAAATCTTCAATATTCACTTTTGTTTGGTTTATAACATTAGCAACTTTTCTTGCGTGTTCATTCATAAATATGTACCATCCTATTTATTCATTTCATACAAACCTTTAGGTGGATTCTAACATAATTTGAGAAAAATGGCTATAGCGGAATGTTATGGGAAGCTTTGCAGTTTTAGAAAACTATTAAACATAAAAGTGCAAAAAAATATTTATATTTAAAAAATGACAGAATTAATTGACAATTATCCAAAAAATGAATATAATTATTTAAAAATATAGAAAATAAATAATTATATTTAAAATATGGCGGTGCGATGCCAGGGGGTGGTTTTATGATCTGCCAAATATTAATCAAAAATGCAGAAATTCTTACCATGGACGAAGAACGGCCGAAAGCGAGCTGGCTGGCGATCGACCATGGCAAGGTCACAGCATTGGGCGGAAGCGATGATATGCCTCAGGCCAGTGAAGTCTACGATATGAAAGGTAAATGTATTTTGCCCGGATTCATTGATTCCCATGTTCATGGGACTTTAACCGGAGAATATCTCAACTCTGCCGATCTCAATTACGCCAAGACAGCTGATGAAGTCCTGGAAGAGATATCCAAAAAATGCAGCACAGCCGGAAGTATGATTACAGCAGGCTGTTTCAGCAAAGAGGGGTATCAGGGCAGAATGTTCACAGCAGCTGATCTGGACCAGATCAGCAGAGACAAACCGATTATTATTTATGATAAAAGCTATCATGGGTGCTATTTAAACAATCGAGCAATTGAAGCAGCGGGAATAACGCCGGAGATGCCAGGCGTGGTAACAAGCCGCGGAAGAATGACCGGAGAGGTAAATGACGATATTTCTTATTATTTGGCGCTGAATAACATCATGTCCCAGGTGGACGAGATAGTAATCAAGGAATACATGCATGCAGTAAGCGACCTTGCTTTATCCAAAGGCGTGACGACAATCCATTCCCTGGACGGCGGCGATTATGGGGTGGACATGCCGGCCTGGATTGTCAATCGGGATTTAATCGATTTGCAAGTGGTAAATTATTGGGAAACGTTAGATTTCGATAAAGTGATGCCGTATAAGCTTGACCGGATCGGCGGATGCATTTGCCTGGATGGAACCCGCACCCTGCACACCATGGCGCTGATTAAGCCGTATGCCGATCGGCCTGATACCAGAGGGCTCTTATACTACAACGATGCTCAAATACTGGAGTTTATTCGAAAAGCAAACGATCACAACATGCAGTGTTCCCTTCATGCGGCAGGGACCCGCGCCATCGATCAGTACATCTATTTATTAAATCAAGTGATAAGAGAATTGGGACAGAAACATCTTCGTCACAGAATCGAACACTTTTCTTATCCCACAGAGGAACAAATTCAAATGGCGGCCGAACTAGAACTGGCGCTGCCGATGCAGCCGATTTTTACACAAGTGTGGGACAGCGGGGAAGACAGTATGTATAAAAAACGATTCGGTGCTGCAGAAGCTGGGAAAGTTGAACCAATCGCCGATATTATAAGAGCCGGAGGAATGGTTTGCGGCGGAAGCGACAGTCCGGTAACCATGATTGATCCTTTGGCGGGAATCGATGCATGCGTTAATACTGACAATCCCCACAGAAAAATAACCATGAGGGAGGCTCTCAAGCTTTATACAACAAATGGCGCTTGGGCCGCCCATGAAGATAAGGAAAAAGGAACCCTCGCATACGGGAAAAATGCAGACCTGGTGGTTCTTGAACGCAGCCCCTTTTCCGATCCCGGCCATGTTAAAGAAATTCAGGTGGAAAAGACATTTGTAAACGGAAAGCTGGTTTATCAAGGGCCAAACCAGTAGATTATGCGGCATATGGCCTGCCGCGCGTCAGAACAGAACAAGGCTCCCTATATTGAAAGATGTTGTTATAAGGTAAAAGAAGTTTTGAACGGAAAGGAGACGAAAATGAAGAAGAAAAAGAAGAAGAAAAAGAGGAAGTTAGTTGTAATGGTTTCAGTACTGATTTGTCTTACACTGGGCGCCGTGGGCCTGACCGGCTGCGGCGGCGGTAAAGATGACGCTGAAAAAGTCACCGAATGGTCATTTTATTCACCCTACGGCCCTGAAGACAGCGCATGCTGTGAAATTTGGACAAACCTGTTTGACCAGATTGAAAAAGAGACCGATGGGCAGTTGGTGATCAAAACCTATTGGTCAGGGCAGCATCCCTATGAAGGGTCCGATATGCTGAAAGTCGTAGACGAAGGAATTGCCCAGATGTCGCATTTTTACGGAGGCTATGTAACATCGGTGGATCCTGCGTTTGGGGTTGATACCCTGCCGCTGCTGTTCCCTGCCGATTCTATGAAGGCATGGGACATCAACAAACAATTATGGGGAGATTTCAAGCAGGACAAAAACGGGCTGCTTGAAAAGAAGCTGGAGGAAGACTGGAATGCTACGATGGTACATATGGTGCCGGCTACCGCACAGCGGCTTATGACCATGGGTTATGGCGTGGATACGACGGAGGGGCTAAAAGGCCATAAAGTCCGTGTTTACTCCTCTGAATTCGGGAAATTTGTAGAAGCTTTGGGCGGTACGCCTGTAACCATCGAATCCAGCGAAGTTTACACCGCCTTATCCACCAACTTGATTGACGCAGTAACAACCGGCGTACAGTTCGCTACCTCCAATGGATACTTTGACTATTGCGACACCATCAATCTATGGGAAATTTCCCAGTCGTCAGACGGCCTGATGGTAAACATGGATGCACTCAACGCATTGCCGGACGATGTTCGGACAACATTCCTAAATATCATGAGCGAGTCAGCCAACAAACCGGAAATGAAAGAAGTGGAAGAAAACGCGGCGCTGGTCAAACAGCATGAAGAGAAAGGGGTAAAAGTGGTCACACCGTCCGATGAGGTGAGAGAGAAAATTGCAGCCCAGCTCAGCAAATCCGTATGGACTCCGTGGGCAGAAAGCGCCGGAGAATTGGGGCAGCAGCTATTAGAACTTGTATCGAGCCAGAATTAATGCCAGCATAATTGTATCATAGGGGCTGGCCCACAGCGGCGCTGCGGCGGCTCTTGCGGCGGCCCCTCTTGAAAAGGTGAAGATATGGAAAATAAACAAAAAAATAGATTAATCGAAATCATAAAGGTCGTTGATACGATTGCCTTTCATATTTCCAGAGCAGCAGGGGTTATCTGCGGCCTACTTCTCGCGGGCGTTGTTATAATCATTTGCGCCGGTGTATTCAATCGGTTATTCATACATCAAAGCTGGATGTTCGTAGAGGAATGGAGCGGCCTTGCGCTGGTTCCAATGTCATACCTGAGCTTCGGGTATGCACATCGGTATAACAAACATCTGAAAATGGATTTAATTGTAAAACGGATGTCAATCAAAGGACAGGATATCATGGCCATTTTCGCGGCAGCTTTCTCTTTACTGTGTCTGGTATATCTGATTGGTTTTTCCTATAACTGGATGGACTATTGCATTACTAGAAATGCCTTGAGTTCCGGACCAATGCAGACTCCCCTGTGGATCTTTTCCCTGTCAATCCTTGTGGGAATGATTATTTTAGCCTTGGATATGGCCGGTTTTTTAATCAATCGAGTGATACATATGATAACCGGAAAATCGCCGCTGCGTTTTTATGACCAGATCGGCGATACAGAATAGGAGGGCGAAATGGATTTAAGCATTTTATTTTACGTCATTATCATAGTCGGCATACTGTTAGTCCTGATGGCTACCGGAACCTGGATTTCTTTCGCACTGTTTGGCACTTCCGTTATAGCTCTAATGTTCCTGGGGCAAGGAAACATGCAAAATGTGCTGGAAAGCACTCTGATCAACAGCATTAATTCGTATACCCTGGTGGCGATGCCGCTCTTTATCTTTATGGGGGAAATCTTGATACTGAGCGGATGCAGCGATTCTCTGTTCAAAGGCGTTAAACGGATTCTGGGACCCTTTCCTGGCGGCATGCTTCATACCAATATCGTTGCTTGCAGTATTTTTGCCGCCTGTTCCGGCTCAAGCACAGCAACCACTGTAGCCGTAGGAGGGGTATCCATACCCGAACTGGACCGGCAGGGATATGCCAAAGGCATCACTCTCGGTTCGGTATGCGCCGGCGGAACGCTGGGTGTTTTGATTCCGCCGTCAATCATGATGATTCTGTACGGATCGCTGACAGGCAATTCAATCGGACAGTTGTTTATTGCGGGTATCATACCTGGAATACTGCTGGGCGCCTGTTTCATATTGTATATCGCCTTTGCATGCATTAAAAATCCCCATTGGGCTCCGCCGAGGAGCAAATTCGGAGGAATCCATTATCTGAAAGATCTATTATTATCGCTGAAAGATTTATGGCCCATCATTCTCCTCATTGGCGGAATCATGGGCTCCATATACGGCGGAATCGCCACTCCCACAGAAGCGGGAGCAGTTGCGGTCCTCATATCGTTAGCCCTATGGGGGCTTTATTACAAGACTATGACAAAGACGCTTCTTCTGGAAGCGATTCGAGAAACAATCTTAGTAAATGCACAGTTGATGATCAGCATTGTAGGAGCCAGGTGTCTGGGCATGGCCTTATCCTTGCTGAATATACCGTCGACCTTGAGTACCTATGTGGCCAATCTGCCCATTAACGAGTATATTATCTGGGCGATCATAATAGTCATTTACATCGTATTGGGATGCCTTGTGGATGGGATTGATCTGTTGGTGATCAGCGTGCCGGTATTCTACCCGATTATGGTCAATGGGCTGGGGTTTGATCCGATCTGGTTTGGCGTGACACTGACGGTTTTGCTTGAAATGTCGCTGATTACCCCACCGGTAGGATTCAACCTTTATGTAACCCACAGTATTTCGGGAACAGATAATATGATGGAAACCATTAAAGGCACGTTGCCCTTCGTAATCGTTATGTTTCTGTTCATATGGATTATGACGGCATTTCCAATATTGGCTACGTTTTTGCCTTCGAGTATGCAGGCGTAATAGAAAGGATTGGATTTATGACGAGAGCAAGAGATTTAGGGATTCCCTTTGAAGGCGTTTGCGGCAAGTATAATGCGATTACGGATGTAGCCGGTGTGGAGGTGGGATTTGCAACTGTGATATTGGGTAGGCCTGAGTCAACGACCCGTTATGACAGTGATTTTGCCCGTACCGGCGTCACCTGTATACTGCCTCGGGGAAAACAGCGCAGCGCAGTTTTGGCAGGTAGATTTGACCTTAACGGAAATGGGGAAATGACAGGAACTCATTGGATCGATGATTCGGGTTTTCTGCATGGTCCGGTTATGATAACCAATACCAACAGCGTCGGCATCGTCCGTGAAGCGGCAGCCAAGTGGATGGTTCAAAATGATTTTTTCTATCCGGGATTTAATAATGGTAGGGAAATACCAGGATACGGCTTTTTTTATCCGGTTGTCGGTGAAACCTACGATGGGATATTGAATAACATAAACGGCTTTAAAGTGACTGAGGAACATGCGTTGGAAGCCCTGAACGCAGCTGCGGGTGGACCGGTGGCGGAAGGGAACGTCGGCGGCGGGACTGGGATGAGGTGCCATGGATTTAAAGGCGGTACTGGCACCTCATCCAGGGTTTTGCGTGAAGAAGATGGCGGATTTACCGTGGGCGCGCTGGTACAGGCAAACCACGGGACAAGGGAAGAATTTTGTATTCGTGGGGTACAGATTGGACGTCTGATTCAAGGATATGAGCAAAACCTCATGTCAATATCGCCAAAAGACGGAGATGGATCGATCATCGTTGTTGTGGCTACCGATGCTCCGGTGCTTCCCTGGCAGCTGTCTAAAATGTGCAAGCGGATTCCGCTGGGGATCGGCCGGTTAGGGGGCGGGTGTCAGAACGGATCGGGGGATGTATTCCTCGCTTTCTCAACGGCCAATGCCAATGCTTTTGGTTATGATCAGTCTGATATTGTACTGCTCTCTGATTTTAAAATGGACGAGCTTTATCGGGCTGTGGTGCAGTGCGTGGAAGAGGCGATTTTAAACGCGATGTTTATGGCGGAAAGTATGACAGGCAGAAACTGCAATTATGTACCGTCCATTCCGGAGGATCAGGTTGTAAAATTTCTAAAGGAGAGGCGTATCATCTAAGGAAAGAAGTGAAAGGACAGGCTTGTAAAAGGGTGAGTTATAAGAACAGATATAAAAAAATCGGATTCTCGATTTTTTGTATCTGTTCTTCCCATTTGAAGACCCTGCTCGGGCCTGATTTCGAGATTTTGTGATGAAGCTTGATAAAAACTGAAAAATAAGAGGTGTAAAGCTGCATTTTGGGATACGAAAAGCGGCTTTTTTCTTTTTTGAATCCAGCTTGGCCCTGATGGGTGGAAGGAGTTGGCAGGATGCCGGCCGCAGCCTGGAAGCAGTTGGAGATAGGCTGTGGAGATTTTTCGGGAAAAAACTGAAACAGAATTTTACTTTTTACGCAAGTTCCAAGGGCCAAGCACTCTCAAATTCGCAATGAGGCCGTACAGGCCGAAAGCTGCCGGGATCCGGCCCCGCAATCCTACAACTTTGCGAAAAGAATGCAGATTTTTACAGAAATTTACCGGAATGCGGAAGTCTGCCGCAGCTCGGAGGCAGGAGGCCGACTTTTCAATCCGGGAGAAAACCCCCTAGGCAGCGATGATTTCCCGAAAACCAGCTCAAGCGGCCCCTGGGGCCGCCCTCCTTTAACATCCCCCCCACCTTTGAAAGCATTGAAAAATTGCACTAATTTTGAAAAAGCTGCAAAATTAGTGCAATCTCCGGTGCCAGGCGACTGCTCGAGAAGCAGGTCGCTTATATAAAACTTATTTGATAACTCTTATTGAAATGATCGCTTCATCATCCAGCTTGGATTTCAGATCCGCTTCTGCCACATCTCCGGAGAGCTCAAGAAGCGTATAGGCGTAATCCCCTTTGCTTTTATTGATCATATTTTCTACATTCAGCCCCATATCTGCAAAGATACCGGTAATCTGACCTAAAATAGAAGGAACATTCTTGTGTATGACGCAGACCCGTGTCGACCCGGGGACGATTGGTCCTAGATTGCAGGCCGGGAAGTTGACCGAGTTGGTGATGTTGCCGTTCTCAATATAATCCATGATCTGATCCACCGCCATAGATGCGCAGTTGTCTTCCGCCTCAGCAGAGGAAGCTCCCAAATGGGGAAGTACGATGACATTATCAAAGGTAATCACTCGATCATCCGTAAAATCAGTAACATATTTCTTTACTTTTCCGGCAGCCAGCGCCTTTTCAAGATCATCATCATTGATGAGCGTGTCTCTGGAATAATTGAGGAAGACCACGCCGTCTTTCATTTTATTGAAAGCGTCTTCATTGATCATCCCCTTTGTATCAGCGACAGCCGGAACATGAATGGTTATGTAATCACAGTGGGGATATAAATCCTTCAGATCATCGACGATCTTTGCCGTATTGGACAGGCCGTGGGCAGCCTTGACCGTCAGATACGGATCATAGCCGATGACATCCATACCCAATTTTTCCGCCGCATTGGCAACCAGCACGCCGATTGCGCCCAGGCCGATGACACCCAAGGTTTTGCCTTTAATCTCCGTACCAGCGAATTGCCCTTTGCCCTTTTCGACAGCTTTACCCACGCCTTCCGTACCGGCCAGAGTCTTTGCCCATGCCAGAGCGTCGGGGATGTTTCTTGCGGCCAGGACCATTCCTGCCAGAACCAGTTCCTTTACTGCGTTGGCGTTGGCTCCCGGTGTGTTGAAGACAACGATGCCTTCTTGTGCACAGCGGTCCAGAGGAATATTGTTGACGCCGGCTCCCGCACGGGCGATGGCCAGCAGGCTGTCTCCGAATTCCATATCGTGCATGGCCTGGCTTCTGACCAGAATGCCGTTTGCTTCATCTGTATTGTCAATTACCGTATAATCATCGGTAAGGCGGGAAAGTCCTACCGGTGAAATTTTGTTCAGGGTCGCGATTTTGTACATGGTTTCACCTCTCTATAAAATTGAATTATCCTAAATTATAGCACTTTACCATGAGGCAGTAAAGTGATATAATAGGAAATCATGAATTTGTTGAATTGACTCAAGTAGCTTATGGAGGTGACGAATTTGAGCAATAATAGAGCATATAATTTCTCGGCAGGCCCGTCGATGCTGCCGCTTTCCGTGATCGAAAAGGTAGCCGCAGATCTGCCCAATTATAAAGGGTGCGGAGAATCCGTAATGGAGATGAGCCATCGTTCCAAGGAGTTCAAAGCAATCCTGGCGGATGCGGAACAGGACCTGCGGGATATTATGAACATTCCGGACAATTATAAAGTTATGTTCCTTCAGGGCGGAGGTACGCTGCAGTTTGCCATGGTGCCCCTTAACCTGCTGAGAAAATCAGGAAAAGCCGATTACATCATCACCGGCTCCTGGGCTAAGAAAGCCGCTAAGGAAGCGAAAAAATTCGGAGATATCAAGATTGTAGCATCTTCCGAAGAATCCACATTCTCCTACATTCCGGAAGTGAAGAGAGAAGACTTTAGAGATGATGCGGATTATGTACATATAACCTATAATAATACCATTTACGGGACCCATTACCCATACATCCCGGATACAGGCGACATCCCACTGGTAGCGGACATGTCCTCCTGCATCCTTTCTGAAGAGATCGATGTTTCCAAATTCGGCCTCATCTATGCGGGCGCGCAGAAGAACGTAGCGCCGTCAGGCGTTACCATCGTCATCATGAGAGAAGATCTGATCGGCTTTGCCAAGGATACGGTTCCCACTTATCTGGATTACAAAGTCCATGCAGAGAACGATTCCGCATACAATACACCCAACTGCTTCGGCATCTATGTGGCCGGAGAAGTGTTCAAACACATCAAGGAAATCGGCGGAGTCGCGGCCATGCACAAGCTGGATGAAGAAAAGGCTGCCAAGCTGTACAAATATATCGACGAAAGTGAACTGTATACTTGTCCGGTAAGGGAAAAGGATCGCTCACTGATGAATGTGGTGTTCGTCACAGGCGACGAAGCATTGGACAAGAAATTCGTAGCAGAAGGAAAAGCCTGCGGCCTGCACAACCTGAACGGACACCGGTCCATCGGCGGAATGAGAGCCAGCATTTACAATGCTATGCCGCCGGAAGGAGTGGATACGCTCATTGAATTCATGAAGAAGTTCGAAGCCGAAAACAAGTAAACGTAAACCGGGCTTCCCCTCACAAGAAGGGAAGCCTTTGACATTTTAGGAGGAAAAGCATGAAATATTTGATCTTGGTTCCCGATGGAGCAGGAGACGAAAAGGTCGATCAGCTGGGCGGGAAAACCCCGCTGGAAGCTGCCGATCTGAATATGACCAACCAGCTGGCCGCAAAAGGAATGGTGGGTATGGTAAAGACTATCCCCCCTGGAGTGGCGCCTGGTTCGGATGCGGCCAATCTTTCCGTAATGGGGTATGATCCGGCTGTTTATCTGACAGGAAGGTCGCCTCTGGAGGCAGCCAGCATCGGCATCAACATGTCCGATACGGATGTTGCCTTTCGTACCAACATCGTCACATTGACAGGGGAAGGCGACTACGAAGACCTGATTATTACCGATCACAGTTCGGGAGACATTACCACGGAAGAAGCGGATCAGCTGATCCAGGCAGTCAACGAAAAGTTTGCCGATGAGAATATCCGCTTTTATACTGGAGTCAGCTACCGCCACTGCATGATCGTTCATAACGGCTCTACCGATTACGAGCTGACGCCGCCTCACGACGTGCTGACCCAGAAGGCGGGCGACCATCTGCCAAAGGGCGAGGGCAGCGATTTTATCACTAAAATGATGAAGGAAAGCTATGAGCTCCTGAAAGACCATCCGGTAAACAAAGACCGGATCGCCCGCGGGCTCAATCCGGCCAATTCCCTGTGGATCTGGGGCCAGGGCAGAAAACCGAGTCTGTCCTCCTTCTACGATAAATACGGCATTACAGGAACCGCCATTTCCGCCGTCGACCTGATTAAAGGTATCGCCATCTGCGCGGGGCTGAATTCGGTGGACGTGGAAGGCGCAACCGGCACCCTTCACACCAACTTTGAAGGAAAAGCAGCCGCGGCTATCCGGGAATATAAGGATGGAAAGGATTTCGTATACATGCACTTGGAAGGGCCGGACGAATGCTCCCACCAGGGCGATCTTGAAGGAAAAATTCAGTGCCTGGAATCCATCGACCGCAAGGTTCTCACGCCCATCGTGGAATATTTCCGCCAGGCTGGCGAAGATTTCCGGGTTCTCATCGTTCCTGACCATAGAACGCCCCTGGCGATCCGCACCCACTCGGCGGATCCGGTTCCATATGTGATTTATGACAGCAGAAAAGAACAGCCTGAGGATAGAGAACGTCAATTCAACGAAAAATCCGGCGCAAAAGGACAGTACATGGACAGCGGTTTTGCTCTGGCGGATTTCTTCTTTGAAAAATAGGAGAAGGTATGAAGTTCAAGCAGAAACTATTTATTGTTATTACAATCATTGCAATTGCCTGTACCCAAGCGGTGCCGGCATTTGCTGCGTCTGCGGATAATTTGAATCTGGACGCGCAGGCAGCTATTGTCATGGACGCATCCACTGGAAAAATTCTTTATGAAAAGGACGCCTACTCCAAGCGGGAACCGGCCAGTACCACCAAGATCGCCACCTGCCTTTTGGCGTTGGAAAAGCTGGATTTGAACCAGGTGATTACGGTAAAGCATGATGCTACCAAAATGGGCAACATTATGGATGTGAAAAAAGGCGAGGAGTTGACGGCGGAGCAGCTGCTGTACGCGCTGATGGTCTATTCGGCCAATGACGCGGCAGTGGTACTGGCGGAAGAAATGGGCGGAACTGTAGAAAATTTCGCCAAAATGATGGATGCCAAGGCAAAGGAATGCGGCGCCAAAAGCAGCCACTTTCTCAATCCCAACGGCCTTAACTGGCAGGGACAGGAAGCCCACCTGACCACTGCTTACGATTTGGCGGTGATGACCCGGGAGGGCTTAAAGGATAAAACCTTCCGCAAGTTGGTAAGCACAACGGAGTACACGATCCCGGCCACCAACAAATCCAAAGCCCGCAAGCTGGAGAGCACCAACGAATGTCTTTGGTATAACAAAGAGGTTGAAGTGGAAAAAGGCACTGGAACGGATAAAAAGGAAACGATCAAGTTCACCCCTTATTATCCGGGAACCATCGGCGTCAAAACCGGACTGACCAGTACGGCGGGCGGCTGCTTTGTAGGAGCGGTTGACCGCAATGGCACGGAGCTGATTTCCGTGGTCCTTCATTCCGGACCCCAGATGCGCTTTTACGATACCATAAAGCTCTGGGATTATACCTTGGATAAATTCTACGATACCCATCAAATTGTGGAAAAGGCGGAGAAGGTCGGCAAGGTTCGGGTAAAACGAGGCGCCCATAGAAACGTGCCCGCCGTAGCGCAGGGCCCGGCATCGGTAACAGTGGAAAAGGGTGAGGACATCAAGAATGTACATACGGAGTTTGAAAAGCGAAAGCTTCAGGCTCCTGTAAAAAAAGGCGATCAAGTGGGCATTATCAAAGTATACGACGGCGACCGTCTCATGAGTCAGGTTGACGCCGTGGCAGGAAAGACCATTGAAGAAGGCGGCCCATTGTCACGTATTGGAATCCCCGATTGGCTGGCTGTTTTGATTTATATCGCAGCGGGTATTATCATTTTGATGATCATCATCCTGGCCGCGCTCAACCGGCGTCCGGGCAGCAAGCGCAGCAGACGAAAAGCGGCTAAAGCAAAAAGACAGAAAAGAAGAGAGCAAGAGCGAAGAAACGATGTTTGATATTCAGGAAAATCTTAAAAAACTCCCGGATTCACCGGGAGTTTATCTGCATAAAGATAAACTGGGGCAAGTCATTTACGTGGGAAAGGCGATTTCTCTCAAAAACAGAGTGCGCCAATATTTCCAGTCCTCCAGACACATGGACCCCAAAGTCAGGGCCATGGTTTCCCAGATCGAAGAGTTCGAGTACATTACTACGGGAAGCGAAATGGAGGCTCTGATTTTAGAGTGCAACCTGATCAAAAAGCATATGCCCAAATACAATGTGCTCCTGCGGGATGATAAGACCTACCCCTATATTAAGGTAACCATGGAGGAGGACTACCCACGCGTCATTAAGACCCGGCTGGTGAAAAAAGACGGCAGCAAATATTTCGGCCCCTACAGCGACGCCGGGGCGGTCAACCAGATCGTCGATCTTCTCAATCAGGTCTACTCCTTGAAAAAATGTTCGGCCCGCGTATTCCCCAAAGGATTCCGCCCATGCCTCAACTACCATATCGACCAGTGCGACGGCATCTGTCAGGGCACGGTTTCGCCTGAGAAATACCGGGAAAAGGTCAATCACGCAGTGGATTTTTTGAGAGGCCGGACAAAAGGCATGCTCACTTATCTGGAAGAACAGATGGCGGAAGCTTCCCAAGCCTTGGATTTCGAACGGGCGGCCGAGTACCGTGACTACATCATGGCGGCAAAGACCCTTTCTGAGAAACAAAGGGTCGTGCTCCAGGATACAAAAGATGTGGATTTGATTTTGGTGGCAAGGGGCGCCAAACAGCGGCACGTGGTTTTGTTTTTTGTGCGCGACGGCAAGCTGAGCGGCCGGGAGACTTATGATCTCCAATCCATGGAAGAAGACTCGTCTGAGGATATCATATCCGCCTTCATCAAGCAGCACTACAGCCAGAGCCTCAGTCTGCCCAAGGAGATCATCCTGGAAAAGGAGCCGGAAGAAAAGGGGTTGCTGGAAGAATACCTTTCCGGACTGGCAGGCCATCAGGTCCATTTATTGGCGCCGAAAAAAGGCGAAAAGCGGGCGGTCCTGGAGCTGGCCAAAAAAGATGTGGTGGAAATGGTCAAAACCATTGACCAGCGGGCGGAAGTCCGAAAGGAAAGGGCCGTGAGCCTGGGCAAAGAAATTTTCGACATTCTCATTCAAATGGGTTACGAAGAAGGAACGTACAATGGCCGCGAATACCGGGTCGAAGCATATGACATTTCCAATACCAACGGGGTAGATACGGTGGGAGCCATGGTCGTCTTTGAGGGTCTGAAAGCGGATAAGAAATCGTACCGCAGATTCAAGGTCAGATCCATCGAAGGTCCCAATGATTACGGCAGCATGCAGGAGGTCCTGTTCCGCAGGTTCCGCCGCGCGCTGGAAGGGGATGAAGGCTTTTCCGTCTTTCCCGATCTCATTCTCATTGACGGAGGAAAAGGCCATGTCAATGCGGCGCTGGAAATGATCCGCGGTCTGGAGCTGGACCTGGCAGTTGCAGGCATGGCAAAGGACGATCATCACAGGACCCGGTCCTTAGTGTTCTTCAAGGAAGGCCGAATGGAAGAGATTCTTCTCAAGGATCATCCGCTGCTGTATAAATATATGGGTACGGTACAGGAAGAGGTACACCGATTTGCCATCGAATACCACAGAGGCCTGCGAAATAAGCGGATGCTGACATCAGTTCTCGATGAGATTGAAGGCATCGGCCCGGCAAAGCGAAATGCCCTGCTGGATCACTTCGGCAGCGTGGATCGAATCAAGAGCGCTACCCAGGAACAGTTGCAGGAAGTAAAAGGAATTACAGAAAAACTGGCAATCAAAATTCAAGAATATTTTCATTGCTAAAACCCCGGCATGATGGTATAGTAATGATATTAGTACAAATTTAGAAAATTTTTGGAGGAAACAAATATGTCAGATGCAGATTTCATCACATTGGAATATGATGATGGTACAGAATTGGAATGCGAGATCCTGGGCGTTTTCGAAGCAGAGGGTAAGGAATATATCGCCCTGATTCCTCAGGATGATTCCGATGACGTGTATATCTATGGATATAAGGAAACCGGTGAAGACGAGTTCGAGCTGATCGATATTGAAAATGACGCTGAATTCGAAAAGGCAGTTGCAGTATTCGACGAGCTGATGACGGAAGAAGAGTAGGACATACGCACAGAATACGGCGAACTGGGGGACGGTTTTTAATCGGTCCCCATATTTATGCAAGAAGGAGAAACAAGAATGCAATCAACGAGATCTCGGGGGCTGATGGTAGGATTGGCCGCCCTGGCGGTACTGCTGGGGATATGGATGTTTGCGGGAAATCATGTGTACGCAGAAACGGAGCCGCCTGACCAGGCGGTTGCTCAAAGTAACGCAGCAGCTGCAAGTGAAAATCCGCCGCCACAGGCGGAGCAGCCAAAAGATGGGTGGCAGAATGACGGCACCTATTATAGAGACGGTGCTATGCTGACAGGGATGCAGATGATCGACGGTAAGCTGTATAATTTAGGTACCAGTGGAGTGGGAGCTCTCTACACCGGCACCTACAACAGCGCATACTATGTGAGCGGTGTTTTAGCCAACGGCACCTACAACAGCCTGCTGTATGTCAACGGCAAGCCTTTTTCCGGAACAAAGAACAACAAGCTTTACAAAGCCGGGAAAGTTTACTCCGGAGTCAGCGGCAGCTACTATTATAAAAACGGAGTCAAACAGAAATATAAGAATTCCGTGAGGAAAATGAACAACGGCAAAATCTACTATTTCCAGAAAAACGGGAAAGTCTATAAAGGCACGGCCTGGAAACGGGTAAACGGAAAGCGCTACTATTTCAAAAAAGGCACTGCCCTTACCGGCTGGAACTATGTTGGAAAATATAAATACTATTTTGACAGCAAAGGAAAGCTCTGTCAGGATTTGATTGCCAAGTTCGGAAACAAGTGGAAGAAAAAAGACATTCTTATCAAGGTGAACCGTAAAAAGAATTGTGTGACTCTTTACGCGAAAGACGGTAAGCGGGGCTTTACGATTCCGGTGAAGGCCATGGCCTGTTCCGTGGGTAAATCCAAGACTCCTACTGTCAAGGGAACCTATTACCTCACCAAGAACAGAACGTACCGCTGGGCAAAGCTGGGCGGACCGACGATGGGCGGTTATTGCTACGGCCAGTACTGTTCCAGAATTACAGGAGGCTACCTGTTCCATTCTGTCAATTACAATCAGAAGAATAATCGCACCCTGACATCTTCTGCTTACAATAATCTGGGTAAAGCCGCTTCTCACGGATGCATCCGTCTGCAGACAGCCAACGCTAAGATTATCTACGATATTGCCAGGTATCAGAAAACCAAGGTGACCATTTACGACGGAAAGTCAGCAGGACCATTCGATAAGCCGAAAGTTAAAAAAATTAAGGCCGGCCAGAAATACGACCCGACCGACCCCAACATCAAAAAGAAGAAAAAATAGTTGGGCTTAAATATGAACGGAACCCCAAAAGGGGCTGCTGTATGAAGCAAATCGCTTTTCATGCAGCAGCCTTGTTTTTTGGAATGATTTAACCTCGTCCAACACTTTACAAAAGGAACAAAACAGCATAAAATATAAGAATTGAGTAGAAGTAAAAGCCATTCTGGAGGGAATGAAATGAAAAACTATGACATCATCATTGTTGGCGCAGGCGCCAGCGGTGTATTTTTATCTTACGAGCTGACAAAGAGAGACAACAAGGCAAACGTACTTATGATTGACAAGGGGGCGCCCCTGGAAAAACGCCAGTGCCCGATTAAGAAAGGCGCCAAGTCGTGTCTCAAATGTACTCCATGCCACATCATGAACGGCTATGGAGGCGCAGGCACCCTTTCCGACGGAAAATACAATATCACCACCCAGTTCGGCGGCGACCTGCATAATTACGTGGGAACGCAGGAAGCCCTGGAACTGATGGAATATGTGGACGATGTGCTGTGTAGCATGGGCGGAGCGGATGCCAAGCTCTATTCCACTGCCAGCTCTGAGCTGAAGACAACGGCCCTGCGAAACAATCTTCATCTGCTGCAAGCCAAAGTGCGCCATCTGGGGACAGACCGCAATGTGAAAATTCTGGGCCGGGTCTTCGACTATTGCAGCAGTAAAGTCGATACCATGTTCTATACAACCATACAGGATGTGGTGAAAAAGGATGACGGAACTTTTGAAATCACCACCGATGGAGGAGAAGTCATGTCCTGCAAGGATTTGGTACTGGCCACCGGCCGTTCCGGATCAAAATGGATTTCCAGCATCTGCGATAAGATGGGCATCGGACAAAAACGCAACCGGGTGGATATCGGCGTGCGGGTTGAACTGCCGGCGGAAGTTTTTAAACATATCACCGACGATGTATACGAAAGCAAAATCGTATATAAAACGGACAAGTATAACGACCTGGTCAGAACCTTCTGCATGAACCCCTATGGAGAGGTAGTTGCGGAGAATACCAACGGCATCGTCACCGTAAACGGGCACAGCTATGCGGATCCGGCGTTAAGGACAGAAAACACCAACTTTGCCCTGCTGGTTTCCAACAAGTTTACGGAACCCTTCAAAGACAGCAACGAGTACGGCGAATCCATCGCCAGACTGTCCAACATGCTGGGAGGAGGCGTATTGCTGCAGCGTTTCGGGGATTTGATCAAAGGGCGCAGGAGCAGCACGCGCAGAATGGAAAAATGCTTTACAAGGCCTACACTCCAGGCTACACCGGGAGATTTGAGCCTAGTCATTCCAAAGCGCCAGCTGGACAATATCATTGAGATGATTTATGCCCTTGATAAGATCGCTCCCGGAACTGCCAACGAGGATACCTTGCTCTATGGGGTGGAAGTGAAATTCTATAACTCCAAGGTGGAAGTAGACGAAAATCTGGAGACTAAGGTAAGAGGCATGTATGCCCTTGGGGACGGCTCCGGCGTGACCCATTCCCTGTCCCAGGCATCCGCAAGCGGCGTTCATGTGGGCAGACTCCTGGCGGAAAAGTACAAATAATCCAGGCGGGCTCTTCAACTGGGGAGCAAGGAAAAAAGAACGATTAAGGATTTGAATGATGAAGGAAAATAACATCAATACGAAGAAAACCTCTTATCTCATTAAGAGGTTTCTTCCATATTTTAAAAAATACAAATGGGTACTGATTCTGGATCTCTTCTGCGCGACGCTGACGACAATCTGCGATCTGGTTCTGCCGATGATCGTCCGCTATCTGACGGATATGGGCATGAACGATGTGGAAAGTCTTACAGTGCGTTTGATTCTGACGGTGGGGGCCATTTATCTGGGCCTGCGTGTCATCGATTTAATCGCCAATTACTACATGGCCAACATCGGCCATGTGATGGGAGCCAAAATCGAGACGGACATGCGCAGGGACCTGTTCGATCATCTCCAGGAATTGTCCTATTCTTTCTACAGCAATACAAAAGTGGGACAGCTGATGGCCAGGATTACCAGCGATCTTTTTGACGTGACCGAGTTCGCCCACCACTGCCCGGAAGAATATTATATTGCGGCTCTAAAAATCGTAGTTTCTTTCTGCATTCTGTGTTCCGTGAATGTATGGCTTACTTTGATCATCTTTGCAATTATCCCGGTGATGATCTTTTTTGCCATGAAATTCAATAATAAGATGCGGACCGCGTTCAAGAAATCCAGAAATCAGCTGGGCGAAATTAACGCACAGGTGGAAGACAGCCTGCTGGGCGTGCGGGTTGTAAAATCCTTTGCCAATGAGGACATTGAAGGGGAAAAATTCAAAGAAGGAAACGAGGGCTTTCTCAATGTGAAAAAGGAAGCTTACCGCTACATGGCCGGCTTTCAGAGCACCACCAGGCTCTTTGACGGAATCATGTATATCACCGTCGTTGTGGCCGGTTCCTTATTTATGATGCAGGGCATTATTACGCCTCCGGATCTGATGGCTTATCTCCTGTATGTGGTGATGCTGCTGGCCTCAGTGCGCAGAATCGTTGAATTTACGGAACAGTTCCAGCGGGGTATGACCGGGATCGAGCGATTCATTGAAGTTATGGATGAAGAAGTGGAAATTCAGGATTCTCCGGATGCGAAAAATTTGCAGGCGGTGAAAGGCGAAATCACTTTTGACCATGCCAGCTTCCATTATGCAGACAGCGATGAGAACGTTCTCACCCAGATCGATCTGACCATCAAAGCCGGAGAAAACGTGGCTTTGGTAGGCCCTTCGGGCGCAGGCAAAACCACCTTATGCAATCTGATTCCTCGTTTTTATGATGTGACAGAAGGGCGGATTTTGATCGATGGCATAGACATTCGCAGTGTGACAACCCATTCCCTTCGATCCAAGATCGGAATGGTACAGCAGGAAGTTTATTTGTTCTCGGGAACGGTTTATGATAATATTGAATATGGAAAGCCGGGAGCTTCCAAGGAAGAAATCGTCCAGGCCGCCAAGCTGGCAGGCGCTCATGAATTTATTTCCCAGCTGACAGACGGTTATGAAACTTTTGTCGGCGAACGTGGCGTCAAGCTTTCAGGCGGACAGAAGCAGAGGATCAGCATTGCGCGGGTATTCCTAAAAAATCCGCCAATTCTAATTTTGGATGAAGCCACTTCAGCTCTGGATAACGAAAGTGAACGGATTATTCAGCAATCCCTGGAAAAGCTGGCAAAGGGCAGAACAACCCTGACCATCGCTCATCGATTAACGACGATCCGCAATGCCTCGACGATTTTGGTGCTGACGGAAGACGGCATTCAGGAGCAGGGCAGCCATGATGAGCTGATGAGCAAGGGAAGGCTGTACAGCAGGCTCTATAATATGTATACGACCAACGAAGAAACGGTAGGCAACTAAATGAAGCAGCGAATTTATAGCGTAATTGGACTATGGTTTTTGATTACTATATGTGTGATAATCGCACGGACGACAGGAATTGATCCGCCTGTGATCAATATGATCGGCGCATACGTTTCGTCTATTCTGATAGCTGCCGTACTTTACAAAGCTCCCCAGCATTTCTTTGTTTTGGCATTGTGTTTCGACCTGCTGGCTGCAGCTTTTGGCTCAGTCTTGGACTTTTATCGCAGCATTGACGGGTATGATCGGTTTGTTCACTATCTCAGCGGCCTACTGGCTGCAGAAGGCGGCCGTCTGATCATGCAATACATCTTAAAGCGTTACCACGAAAAGCGTTTGCTGCTGGTTCAAATCTTGTTTGCGTTGTTCTTTTCCTGCGCATGTGCGGCAATTTGGGAGATTTACGAGTTTTCGGCAGACCAGTTGATCCATACAAATATGCAGGGAAACAATCTTAACACCATGGGTGATATTGTTTCCGGCGCCTTGGGAGCACTTACTTACACAGCCGGCTTTTTTGTCTGGCTAATAAGGGATAAAAAAAGGAAACCTGACCCCGGGGACAGCCGCTGATTTTGGCCGAAAAAGGGGATGTTTTTTGAAACGGAAGAGAAAAAAGGAGGATGACAAATGACTGAAAGAGTTGCAAAGGCAGTAGAAAATCATAAGAGTGGTTACAATTGTGCGCAGGCGGTGGCATGTGCTTATTGTGATCTGATGGGTGTGGATAAGGCGGAGGCATTTAAGATGACAGAGGCCTTTGGCTTTGGAATGGGAACAATGGGAACCTGCGGGGCCGTCAGTGCTATGGCCGCCCTCACAGGAATGAAACTGAGCGATGGAAACCTGAGCAAGCCTGCTACAAAGAAGCAGTGCTATAAGATGATGAAAGAAATGACTAAGAAATTTGAAGAAAAGAATAAGACGGTGATCTGCGCTGAGTTAAAGGGGATAAATGGAGGCAATGTGCTGCGCAGCTGCGACGGCTGTATTGAGGACGCGGCAAAAATAATTGAAGAGGTTTTGTTGAAATAAAAAAGTTTCCTTCGAAATCGTGATTCGCCCTTTGTACCCACGTTAACAATTGCAGTATAGGAACGGCCCGATCGGAACGTGCAGTTGATCTGCAGGTTTCGGCAGGGTCGTTTTTCTTTGCGTAGTTTCGATCACTGCGCTGTCCGTTTTGCCATCAATGCCTCGCATTTCCGTTAAACAGCAAGCTTTATTAATCCTAATTCGCTAAAAAGGACAATTATTTTGTTTTTATTTTTTATGGATCCAAGATTGCGGCTTTAGTAAATGGGAACTACAAATGTGAATGAATATGCATATTTTGCTTAAAACATACAGAGGTTTCATGTGGGACATGCATGGCTGTAACCTTTGGATTTAAAGGATTTGTTCTGATAAAAAAACATGATCAATGTGTGAAAAAATAGTGGAAAATCTGTGAAAATCAGGTATAATGATAACTAAATATGAATTGAACCAACAGTATTCAAAAAGGAGAGCAATATGAAAAAAGGAATGAGCAAATTGCTGTCGGCGCTTTTGATCGCCACATTGGTATTTACTTCAGCCGGCGTAGCGTTCGCAGATACGGGCGGCAGCGAGGCAAGCGGCGCGATAAAGGCTTCACAAGGGAAGAAACAATTTTCACAGTTGGAAAAAGGGTTTGACCTTGAAAAACAGATTAAAGCACAGAGTGACCAAACTAAAGCAACATCGAAATCGGCAAAAACAAAGGCAATAGGAAATCTTACTGTAGCAACCCTGGTAACTGGATATGAAACGGCTCCAGTGGCGAGAATTGACTATAGCGCTCCGGCAGATTCCCTTGGCAGTTATAAGTATGGATTCCAGCAATCGATTTATTTGCCATCTAAAGGAACTCTTATTTTAGCGGCGTACAATTATCCTGAAAGTACTGGGACAGCATATTTTGGTCTTTTCCAAGACCCTGCGCTGACAAATCAAATTGCAGGTGGTAGCAGCATTGTAAGAGCGGGTGCAGCCGATGGAATTGCTATTAAAATCCCTGCAGCGGGGACATATTATATTGGAGCGTATTCGAACGACTATGCTTCCCAACCCACAGTTGCGGTAACATTGAACATGTCAGCTGGTTTCATCTCAGGTATTGACCGTACTGTTAAAAATGGATCAACGATTGCGGTAGGTCAAAAAGATGCCCAGACAAACTATTTTAAATTCAAAGCAACCCAAACAGGTTATTTAAAGGTGGGGAGCAGCGAAGGGTACGATAAGATCGCACTATGTAATAGCAAGAAAAAGGCATTGTCTAATTATACATATGCGGGATATGTTCCTACATATGGAGTAAAAAAAGGCAGCACCTACTATATAAAAGTTGCGGCTGGCAGCAATTATGATGGAGGCTACCAATTACAAGTAACCAACAAAAAAATCACCGAAAAATCCGGGAAAAAGAAGTCTAAGGCCGTGACCATCAAAAAGAAAAAGACCAAAAAGGGCACGATTATTGCTGGAAGCAGCCAGGCTGATTGGTATAAATTTAAGCTGGGCGGAAAGAAAAAAGTAACTCTGACGATGAAGGGCGCTACCAACAATAAGCTGAAGGTTGTTGTCTACAATAAGAAGGGAAAGAAAGTAAGCAGCGCATACAACTACAACTATTACAACAATAAACTGACACTGAAGTCTTATGGAAAGCTGCCTAAGGGTACATACTACATTAAAGTGTACAGAGGAACCAAAACGTCATCAGGATGGTACTCTCTGTCCTGGAAATAAGCACTTTCCACTGACTGATTGAAAGCGTTTCAACCAGAACAATAAAACACAACAGGGGCTGTTGCATGAAAAAAAGCGATTCCGTTGCTTCGTGTGACCGCCTATCGTCTAGGATTGCACTAATTTTGCAGCTTTGATCAAAATTAGTGCAATTTTTCACCGTTTTCGAGGGGTGAATTTTGCCAAAACCAACGTTGCTTCTGATTTGTACTATTTCTGTCCTCTGCAGCCCACAAAATTTACACTAATTTCGGTCAAAATGGCTCGTTTTGATTATGGTAAACCACACCAGGGCACTGCCAGCCCACCACTTTCGTACTAGTAAACCCCAGAGCACCGGCAACCTGCCCTTTTCGCGCCGATGATCCCCAAAACCCCTCAAAAAAATACCGGCCAGCTGCCGCCTCTGCGCAGCGGCCCCAGTTGTTTCGGCAAAACCCATCGGGAGCACGCCCAAAAACTCATCAGAAAGAACGGAAATTGAGCGAATTTTGTTTGACAAATCTGACAACTACATGCTATACTAAGCTTGTATTGAATGGAGAACGGTTATAAGCAATGTGGTTTTTAAAAGTTCCTGCCTGGGATACTTTTAAACCGCATTTTTTTATACTTGGATCTATGAAGTATAATTAAGAAACAGGAGGTACCGGAGAATGTATACAGGTACAGTAAAATGGTTTAATGATGACAAGGGATTTGGATTTATCACAAATGATGATGGCGGCGAAGACCTCTTCGTGCATTTCTCAGCCATTATCGCTGACGGATTCAAGACACTCAAGGAAGGCCAGAAGGTTACTTTTGACATTGAAGATGACGTTAAGCGGGGCAAGACAAGAGCTGCCAATGTTCGCTTAGCATAACATAGCATGTAAGACAAAGTGATCGAACCGAAGCTGTCTCTCAAAAGCAGAGACAGCTTTTTTCTTTGCCAATTGCACTGGGCTCCGTAAAATGATACAATAAACTATCAGGCGTTTTGTAATTATACGGGAAACCGGGAAAGGGGTTTTATCCATTTGAATAGTAGAAAATACAAAGATACATTTTATCAATTCAGATACATAAACGATCTAAAAGATATGCTAAATACAAGCGCAGAGATCTTTGCCGAGGAGAAAGCCTATCTTGTGAAAGATGTACCTGGAGGGGAATATCGCCCCATCTTTTATTCTCAGGTAAAAAAGGATGTGGATGCCTTGGGAACTAGGCTGATTGATCTGGGACTTAAAGGGGCCAAGATAGCTGTTATTGGTGAAAACAGCTATAAATGGGTGGTTTCATATTTGGGTACGGTCAACGGAACCGGAGTAGTCGTTCCCTTAGATCGGGAACTTCCGCCGAAGGAAATCATCCATCTGTTGGAGCGGGCGGGAGTCAGCGCCATTATCTATTCAAAAAAGCTGGAGGACACGGTAGAAATCGCACTTTCCCAGGTAGAAGGCGTACAATACCGGATCTGCATGTCCACAGAGGAGCATGAGGACAGCATTCTTTCCTTCGACCGCTTAATCGAAGAAGGGCAGGCTTTGATCGACCAGGGGGACAAACGTTTTATCGATGCTCCCATCGACCGGGAAGCCATGTGTTCACTGCTGTTTACTTCCGGAACTACCGGCCTTGCCAAAGGCGTCATGCTTTCCCATAAAAATATTTCCGCCAATGTTTATAACATGTCGAAATATGTAAAGATTGAAAGCCCGGGAATGGGATTATCGGTCCTGCCCATGCACCATTCCTATGAGATGACGTGCCATATCTTTACTGGGATGTATCAAGGCATGTGCATTGCTATCTGCGAAGGGCTTAAGCATATACAAAAAAATATGAAAGAATCAGAGGCCACCGTAATGCTGGGGGTACCGCTGATTTTTGAGACTATGCACAAAAAGATTTGGAAACAGGCAGAAGGTTCGGGCAAGGCCGAAACCATGAGAAATATGGTCCGTTTGTCACGGAAGACAAAATTATATAACAACCAAAAACTGATCCGCAAAATTTTTGGCCAACTTCATCAAAGCACAGGCAATCATATGAGCCTGTTCATTGCCGGAGGGGCGGCCATCAATCCAGAAGTAATCCGCGACTATGAGGCTATGGGAATTCCAATGATTCAAGGTTATGGAATGACGGAAAACGCGCCCATTATTGCAGTAAACCGGGACCGTTACAGCAAAGCCGATTCTGTAGGAAAACCAATGCCGGGAACAGAAGTGAAAATTATCGACCCAGATCGAGACGGCATAGGCGAAATTATATGCAGAGGACCTTCGGTTATGATCGGGTATTATAATGACCCGGAGGCGACCGAGCAGGTTCTCCGGGACGGATGGCTCTATACAGGAGATTACGGCCGCTTTGACGAAGAGGGATTCCTTTATGTCTGCGGCAGGAAGAAAAATGTAATCGTCACCAAAAATGGAAAGAACATTTTCCCGGAAGAAGTGGAATACTATTTGTTGAAAAACAAATATATAGAAGAAGTTATGGTCTATGGAACAATTGACAAGCGAACCGGCGACACGATCGTACGCGCGGATATTTATCCGGATTACGCAGCAATCAACGAGGAGTTGGGAGAAATGAGTGAAGAAGGCCTGAAAGACTTTATGAAGGCAGTTATCGATGAAACCAACGAAGAAATGCCTCTCTACAAACGGGTGAAACGATTCCGGATCAGAGACGAAGAATTTGAAAAAACCACCACTCGCAAGATCAAACGCCATAGTCAGCTGCAAAATGACGATCCACAGGAGGATTAATAGATGCTCAGTAAAGAAGAATACCGCGCTTTAAAAGGTGCCGACCTGCAAGCGGCTGAGGAAATCGTAGCTCAGATTAAAGCCAGCACCAGCCCAGCAGTAAAATACAAAGAAAGCCGCCCAATCATGGATATCAAGCACATGATTGAAACCAGCGCCCAGCTGTATGGTGATCATACTGCTTTTTATCAAAAGATGGAAAAGGGCGGTCCGTATAAGACTGTTTCCTATACGGAAATGCTGGATATGGTTAATGGCTTGGGGACGGCGCTGATTGATACCGGCCTGAAGGGAAAACGAATTGGCGTAATCGGCGACAATTGCTGTCAATGGGCGATTTCTTATCTGGCTGCTTTGTGCGGTACCGGTATTGTCGTGCCCTTGGACAAAGAGCTCAATCCCCTGGAGCTGAAACAACTGATCATTCAGGCAGAGGTAAGCTGCGTTATTTTTTCAGGGCGCTTTCAGAAAACTTTTGAAGATATGAAAAACAGCGGCGGCACGGTACTCAAGAGTCTGATCAACATGGATGCTGATCAGGATCAAGGCCAGGTGCAGGCGTGGAGACCTTTAGTCAAGGAAGGGATCAGGCTGATCGCAGAAGGCGACCGGCGATTCTTGGATGCCCAGATCAACAAGGATGAATTAAGTGTTATTCTCTTTACATCGGGAACTACCGGCGTATCCAAAGGCGTTATGCTTTCCCACTGGAACCTGGCGTCCAACCTGATGGTTTCTCCGACGGTTTTAAAGGTAAACGATTGGGATATCTTTTTTTCCGTTTTACCGATCCATCACACCTACGAATGCACCTGCGGATTTTTGATGCCCATTTACAAGGGCGCGGCCATCGCTTACTGTGAAGGACTGAAATATATTACCAAAAATCTTGCTGAAGTAAAACCGACCATGTTCTTGGGTGTGCCGCTGATTTTCGAAAGTATGTACAAAAAAATTTGGAAAAATGTCCGCAAGCAGGGTAAGGAAAAGATGTTGAAAAAGGTTTTGAAGCTCAACCGTAAAACCAAAAAAATTGGTTTGGATCTGGGGAATCTTTTCCTGAAAGAGATCCGTGCTGTATTCGGCGGAAGAATGCGGATCATGATCTGCGGCGGTGCTGCCATTAACCCCGAAATCCTGGAGGGGATCCAGGACTTCGGCATTCAGGCGCTGCAGGGTTACGGCCTTACGGAATGCGCGCCTCTGGGCGCCCTCAACCCCGATACTGCGCCCAAAGCCACATCCATTGGCGTTCCTTTCCCCGGATGCTCCATGCGGATCGATTCGCCCAATGAAGAGGGAATCGGTGAGCTGTGCATCAAAGGACCCAACATCATGCTCGGTTATTACAATATGCCGGAGGCAACGGCTTCAGTGATCAGAGACGGCTGGTTCCATACCGGAGATCTGGGCTATATCGATGAGGACGGCTATGCTTACATCACAGGCCGTAAAAAGAATGTGATTATTACCAAAAACGGCAAAAACGTTTATCCGGAAGAGCTGGAATACTATTTGAGCAATGTTCCCTTCATTGAAGAATCCTTTGTTTTTGGGCAGGACAGTGATGACGGGGAAGACACGACGATTGTTGCTTCCGTCAAATTGGATGAAGAGGAACTGAAGGAAAAGGTGGGAAAGGAATACTCGCTGGAGGAGGCTCAGAAACTGCTCTGGCAGGAAGTTGACAAGATTAATGAGATGACGCCATTTTTCAAGAAAATTAAGAAGATCATCATTCGTAAAGAGGATTTTGCGAAAAATACGGCCAAAAAGATTGTCCGCTATGCAGATTCGAACAGAGAGGAAAGGTGAAAATGAACAAAAACAAATACCCGAAATTAGTTGTAGACTTGAAGAAACTGAGACATAATATTGACCATGTTCTCATTAAATGCCAAGACCAGGGAATTGAAGTGGCAGGCGTCATCAAAGGCTGTACAGGCCTTCCTGAATGCGCTAACCAGTTTGCACTGGCCGGCTGCCGCTACATTGCTACCTCGAGGCTGGAGCAGATTGAAGAAGCAAGAAATTTCGGAGTCCAGTCGGATTTTATGATGATACGGATCCCCATGCTCAGCGAGGCGGCCGATGTGGTTCGTCTGGCAGAGGTCAGCCTGAACAGTGAAATGAAGGTGTTGGAAGCGCTGAACCATCAGGCCGGGTTGCAGGACCGGCGTCATAAGGTTATCCTGATGGTAGACCTGGGCGATTTGCGGGAAGGCTACTGGGATAAAGAAGAGCTGCTGCAGGCGGCGCTTCGGGTCGAAAACGAGCTCTACAATCTGGAGCTGGCCGGAATTGGAACCAATTTGGGCTGTTATGGAGCGATTGCGGCCACGCCGGAAAAACTCAACGAGCTGGTCGAGTGCGTAGAAATGATTGAAGAGAAGATCGGAAGGGAACTGGAATTTGTTTCCGGAGGATCGACTACTTCTTATCCAAGGGTTCTGGAAGGGAATATGCCGCGCAGAATCAATCAGCTGCGCATCGGCGAAGCCATTATTCTGGCAAAGGATCTGCAGGACCTCTGGGGCTTTGACATGAGCGATATGCACCAGGATGTGTTCACCTTGCAGGCGGAAGTTATCGAAGTGAAAGAAAAGCCCAGCTATCCGGTGGGGCAGATCGAGTTCGATGCCTTTGGGAACCATCCAGCCTTTGAAGACCAGGGTGTACATAAACGGGCGATCATTGGCCTGGGCAAAGTGGATTTTGCGTTTGCCGATATGCTGCTGCCACGCGATGAAGAAATTAAAATATTGGGAGCATCCAGCGATCATACCATTCTCGACGTGCAGAACTGCAAACACGACTATAAAGTGGGAGACGTGGTCGAATTTGATCTCTGTTATGCCACCATTGTCTATGCAACCAATTCACAGAATGTGGACGTAGTGTATATATAGACCCATTGACTGAGGAGGTGTGCGCATGTGTGTGTATTACGATTTGCGGGGACTAAGACTGATTGTAATTGGATCGATTGTGACAATGGTGTTATCAGTCGTCGATTCGCTCATTTCTGCGGTCGACGAATCCGCTGCCTTTTTGGTTCTGCCTCTGGAACTGGTCGGATGGGTGATAACCATTGTGGGTGTTTTTAAGTGCAGCCGCATCAATGAGCGGTTTCGCAAGGCGAAAACGTTTACTTTGATTACGATCCTGCTTTCTGCAGCAGCGTTGGCAGCACTTTTCCTTTTCTTGGTGAATGCTTACTGGCCCGATGAAAATGAGAGCCTGGGAGATGCTTCCTTTGTTGTCGGCTTGATCAGCCTGGCAGCAATGGTTCTCTTCTTTTTGGCGATATTGATCATTAGCTTCATATGCGTTTATCAATTGCTTTATGGCTGCCGTGACATCGCCCTTATGGAGGGGGAGCAGTATCTGGCGCAGAAGTGCCGCAGCATCTGGACCATGTATATTTGGGCCTCTATAGGCGGTCTGCTGTTTTTCGTGATTGCTTTAGGCAGTATTGCAGCTTTGGAGACAGTAGCAATGGTTTTCTTTATAATAGGGATGATCTGCGGTATCGTGGTGCTGGTGGCTGAGATTCGCTTGCTTATGTGTTTCTGGCGGTTCTGGAAAACCTATCATGGAAAACCGGTAGGGGGAAAAAACATTCCCCTGCCCGAACAACCTGTCATATAGTAAAGTGCTAAGGGTGCAAATTAATTTGCACCCTGGTTTTTTTTGTGCTATACTATTCTAACTATCGGGATACGGAGAATATCGAATTAAAAGGGACCAGGAGGTGGAGACATGAAAGCAAAGGACTACCGGAAAATCCTTCATGATCTGACCGCGATCGTAGATGAAGGCGTCCATGTGGTGGACGCAAAAGGCAAGAGCATCATATATAATGAGGCTATGGCAAGTTTGGAAAAGACCAATCGGGAAGACGTTTTGGGCAAGCCGTTCCAAGAAGCGTTCTCCCATATTCCGCCCGAAGAAAGCTCCCTTTATCGGGCTTTGAATGAAAATAAGGCAACTATCAATCAGCATCAAACCTATCGCAATAAATACGGAAAAGAAATCACGGCCGTCAACTCAACCATTCCGGTGGAAGTCGACGGGCAGGTGATCGCAGCGATTGAAATCGGCAAAGATATTACTGAAATTAAAAGCATGAGCGACACCATTCTCAAGCTTCAAAAGGAAAGTATCAACCCCAAAGAACCCCAAAGGCCTAAAATCAAGCGCTACAGTTTTAAAAATTTGATCGGCGAGAACAGAGCGTTTAAAGAAGTAGTAGAACGTGCACAAAAAGCAGCCAAAACCGATGCGTCAGTTTTTATTTATGGAGAAACCGGAACCGGGAAAGAACTGTTTGCCCAGAGCATCCATTTTGCCAGTGAAAGAAGTGATAAACCGTTCCTGGCACAGAACTGCGCTGCGCTCCCGGAAAGCCTTTTGGAAGGGATTCTATTCGGTACGGAACGAGGCGGCTTTACAGGTGCTGTGGACAGGGCCGGACTATTTGAACAAGCAAGCGGCGGCACTCTGCTGCTGGATGAAATCAGTGCCATGCCTTATGAGCTGCAGAGCAAACTGCTGCGGGTGCTGCAAGAAGATTACATCCGGCGGGTAGGCGGCAAGAAAGACATTCCTATCGATGTGCGCATCATCGCCACGGTCAACGAATCTCCGGAATCCTTGATTAGAAGCGGGGCTTTGCGAAAGGATTTATACTACCGACTCAATGTAGTCAACCTTACCATTCCTCCTCTGCGGGAGCGTCTGGACGATCTGCCGATTTTAGTGGACAGCTTTTTAGAAAAACATAATAAACGGTATAGAAAAGAAGTATGGATGGTGTCCGACGGAGCATTGGAAAAGCTGCGAAACTATAGTTATCCCGGCAATATTCGGGAACTGGAAAACATGATTATGTCGGCAGTATCGCTGGCAGATCAGGAGCATGTGCTGACTGAAAAACAAGTTCAAATTCAAGAAGCATATCGCGAAGTTTCTGCTGATACCGACTTTGATGGAGAGCAAGAAAGCTTGGATCAATATCTTGGCAGGATAGAAAGCGCCGTCATTCGAACCAGCCTTGCAAACTGCGAAGGCAACATCTCCAAGGCAGCCAAGCAGTTGGGAATAAAAAGACAGACCTTGCAGCATAAATTAAAAAAATATCAATTATAGAGAGTCTGTAGACACAAATTGGACCGGACGGGAATCAGCGTGATTTCTATCCGGTCTTTTTTATTTCCACGAAATTCATAAAATGTCAAAAGGAATCGCATACTAAGATAAGGAATAAGTAAGAAGGAACTGCTATTCATGCGCCATTCGATCAAAACAGGCATTAAAAAATGAACGAAGTGCAAAAAAATGGGCTATAAAGTGCAAAAAAAACGGGCGCATGACAAGCTATAGATAAAATATTCAAAATTATATAAAAACATTCAAAGCTGAATTTTCAGTGCTTACAATGTCCTCATCAAATTATGCGGATTTGGCATGGAGATTGCTTTATATATTAGCAGAATCAAGATAAAAGTAAAAGCGTAATAGCGAAGCGATATTAAGATGAAAAGGAGAATATGGAAATGAAAAATGTAAAAGTAATTATTTGGGGTCTTGGCGCTATGGGCGGCGGTATGGCGGATCTGCTTCTCAAGAAAAAGGGCGTTGATATCGTCGGCGTTGCCGGAAGAGGCGCCAAGATCGGCAAGTCCATGTATGATTACATTCAGACAGAACGTGGTGACCGGCCAGATGTGTTAATCGGTGCTCCGGAAGATGTGATCAAAGAAGGAGCGGCGGATGTGGTTCTCTGCTGCACGGACTCTTTTGTTAAAACCGCTTTTGACCGGCTGAGATTTGTCCTCGAAAGAAAGATCAACGTGGTATCTTCTGCGGAAGAGATGGCATATCCAAAAGCCCAATCCCCGCAGGAAGCAGCGGAGCTGGATCGCATCGCCAAGGAAAACGGCGTTTCCATCGTGGGTACCGGCATCAATCCGGGATTGATCATGGACCTGCTGGTTGTGACTATGACCGGCTGCTGTGAAGAAGTGGAACATATTGTTTCCAGGAGAGTCAACAGCCTTTCACCTTTTGGTCCGGCTGTCATGGAAGAGCAGGGAATCGGCATTACCAGGGAAGAATTCGTGGATGGAGTCAAGACCGGTAAATTATCAGGCCACGTTGGTTTCCACGAATCCATACACATGATCGCAGACGCCATCGGCTGGGATGTGGAAAAGGTTACCCAGTCCATGGATCCAATTATGACCGATGTAGACCGGAAATCTCCTTACGGCTTCGCCAAGGCCGGCAACGTCGCCGGATGCGCCATGAAAGGTCAGGGTTACGTAGACGGCGAGCTGAAGATCGAAATGGATCATCCACAGCAGATCGAGCCGGAGCAGGTGGGCGTTCAGACCGGAGACTATGTGATCATCAAGGGCACGCCCAACATCAACATGGTCAATTCGCCGGAGGTACCGGGAGGAATCGGAACCATCGCCATGTGCGTCAATATGATTCCCCATATCATCAATGCAAGACCGGGCCTTCATACCATGATCGACCTGCCGGTTCCAAGGGTCATCATGGGGGATATGAGAGACATGATCTATGAAGAAGCAAAAATTGTAAAATAGTTGATTCATACGTATACAAAAATGACAGGACACGCTCAGCTTGCAGCAGAGGGTGTCCTGCCATCTAACCGTATTTTTTAGGAGGAGACAATGGTTAAAAAAGGTGAATGGGTGCGAATCCATAAGGTGATTTTAAAAGCGGAGCAGAGGACAGGAAAGCTTCCTGAGGATACAAAGAAGGTTCCCCTGGAGATGTGGACAAAAGGCTATCTGCTGGCAGATGCACAGATCGGAGATGAGGTTGAGATCGAATCCGTCAACGGCAGGCATGAGACCGGCACGCTGATTGAAGTGAACCCGTATTATGAACATGATTTCGGAACCTGCGTGCCTGAACTGCTCAAAATTGATAAACAAGTGAGAGAAATCATATTTGGAGGTGAACAATAATGGCAAACTTACCTCAGGATTATGACAGCGTAATGAGCAGAAAACAGGAAGTGATGAAAGATGCCATCGGCATTGACTATTCCCAGTTTGAATCAGGGTCCATGGCCTTTGACTACGAAAAAATGATGCGTGAGACCGGTTATACCCTGGAAGAAATGCAGAAAATCCAGTACAGCGTAAATGTGGGCAACACACCGATCCTGGAACTGAGAAATCTGACCGCATTGGCAAGGGCCTGCGCGCCGGAAGGAAAAGGCGCCCGCATCTTCGTCAAGGATGAAGCCGCCAACCCATCGGGAAGCTTTAAAGCCAGAAGAGCGGCCAACGCCGTCTTTCACGCGAAAAAGCTGGGCTACAAGGGCGTGATCGCAGCCACATCGGGAAATTACGGAGCAGCAGTCGCCTCCCAGGCCGCCATTGCGGGATTGAAATGCATCATTGTTCAGGAATGCTATGACTCCAAGGGCGTTGGACAGCCGGAGATCATCGAAAAGGCGAGAAAATGCGAAGCTTTGGGAGCCGAAGTGGTTCAGCTGACCGTAGGACCGGAGCTCTTTTATAAGTTCATCCTTTTGCTGGAAGAAACCGGATACTTTAACGCATCCTTATATACGCCCTTTGGAATCGCAGGCGTGGAGACACTGGGTTATGAGATTTCCATGCAATTTCGAGAAAAGTACGGGAAAGATCCGGACGTGGTGGTCTGCACCAACGCCGGCGGCGGCAACCTGACCGGAACGGCCAGAGGGCTGATGAAAGCCGGGGCCAAGGATACCAAAGTGATTGGAGCATCCATCGATCTTTCCGGCCTGCATATGGCATCGGATAAAGCCTTTAATCTCAAGTCCTGTACCACCGGCCACACTGGATTCGGCGTACCTTACGCTGTGGATCCGGACCATTCCGACGTACCAAGATCCGCGGCCAGACCGCTGCGCTACATGGATCGGTACGTGACCATCACACAAGGCGACGTCTTCTATATTACCGAATGTCTGGCTACCTTAGAGGGATTGGAAAAAGGGCCGGCAGGAAACACTTCTCTGGCGGCGGCCTTTGCCCTGGCGCAGGAAATGGACCAGGATCAGATGATCGTTGTCCAGGAGACAGAATATACGGGAGCTGGAAAGCATGTCCAGCCACAGCTATCCTTTGCAAGAGAAAACGGGATAGAAGTCCGTTTTGGCGACCCCAAGGATGAGGTGCCGGGAAAGAGCGTCATCATTCCGGAGCATCCGACCCTGATCAAAGCCACTGACATGGATTTGGACCGCCAGAAAAAATCTTTGATTAAAGCCAACTTGAAAAAATATACCATGGATCCCACTGAAGAAGATTACCAATACCTTGCGGAAGAAACGAAAAAAGATGTGGACTGGGTGAAAAAAGCGGTAGAAGAGATAAAAGCTTCCCTTTAAACAAGATGATGGAAACCAGCATACCGGCCGGGCTGATGAAAGGCCGGGGACAGAAAGGATGATAAGGATGAGAAGAGAAGATGATTTCGCGGAACGCAGAAAGCATATCGCAGGTCTCAGCGACCAGGAGTTATACGACCGGTTCTGGCAGTTAACGGCTCAGGTGGTTGACCCCCTCCTGGAGCTGGGCAAAAAAAACACCACCCCTTCAGTAGAGCGGGCCGTTCTCCTGAGAATGGGCATTTCCTCCCTGGATACGCAGAAAATCGTAGAAGGCTGTATGGACAGAGGCCTCATGGGACATGGCGCCGGCCACGTGGTTTATAAAATGGCCAAAAAGAAAGATATTTCCATAAGAGAAGCCGGCGAGATGCTGGCCAGGGGTGAAGGCTGGGATGAAGCAGTGTCCCTGTTTACGAAGGGAGGCAAATAAAAATGACGGATTTCAAATTGGAAGCCAATGAAAAGCTGGATGTGCGTAACATCCTTAAAGACCTGGATAAATATGAACCCAGAAGAAGAGGCTGGACCTGGAGAAAGCACGTTGACAATTTAAAAATGGGTCCCTTTGAGTACCATGATTGCTCGGAGCCTTTGGAAAACGGGGTAGGCCTACCGCCGGCAAAATATTTTGGAAACATCGATCCCCAGCCGGATGCGGTGATCACAACGGAAATCGCTTCCGGAAGATTTGAGGATGATATCCGCAGAATGCGGATGGCCGCGTGGCACGGAGCCGATCATATTATGGTTATCCGCCATATGGGGCAGTCCCATATAGACGGCTTGATGGAAGGCACGCCCCAGGGCATCGGCGGCGTTCCGATCACCAGAAAACAGGTGCGGGCTCAGAGAAAAGCCCTCGATATCATCGAAGATGAGGTGGGCCGGCCCATCAACTATCATTCCTATGTTTCCGGCGTGGCGGGCCCGGATGTGGCGGTCATGTTCGCGGAAGAAGGCATCAACGGAGCCCATCAGGACCCACAATACAATGTGCTGTATCGGGATATCAACTGCGTGCGTTCCTTCGTCGATGCTTGTGAATCAAAAAAAATCCTGGCATGGGCTGATATCCTGCAGATTGACGGGGCTCACAACGCCAACGCTACAGCGAGAGAAGCATGGAAGGTGATGCCGGAACTGATCGTCCAGCATGCCATCAACGCCCTTTTCTCAGAGAAGGTTGGCATAAAGCCTGAGAATATCAGTTTATCGACCGTCCCGCCGACGGCAACGCCTGCGCCAAGCGTATACATGGATTTGCCCTATGCAGTGGCCCTGCGGGATATTTGCGACAGATACAAAATGCGGGCCCAGCAGAATACCAAATATATCTGCTCCTCCGCAAGGGAAGCTACGGTAACTCATGTGCTGAACATGCTGATTTCCAAGCTGACAAGGGCAGATATTCAGTCCACCATCACCCCGGACGAAGGCAGAAATGTACCATGGCATATTTACAACATCGAAGCCTGCGACAATGCCAAACAGACCCTGGTGGGCCTGGACGGTTTGATGGAAATGGTCGAGCTGAAAGAGGACGGCTATCTGAGAGAAAAGGCAAGAGAAATTAAAGAACGGGCATGCCTCTTTATGGAAGAGATTGTCCAAGCCGGCGGATATTTCCAGGCAGTGCAGGAAGGCTTTTTCGTGGATTCTGCCGAGTACCCGGCGAGAAACGGCGATGGTATCGCAAGGCAGATTGAAGGCGGTGTAGGCTATGGATATATCTTTGAACGGGAAGATGATTATATGGCGCCGGTAACGGCCCATTTTGGGTACAATAATGTTGAGCAGTACGGCGGCGATCCCGCCGATCCGGCGGCCCTCATCGGAGGATGTACCTTCGAGGACCGGGAGAAGATCGTCTATATCGACGAGCTGGATGAGGAAGACTGTGTGGATGTGAGATTGGAAAAGGTAAAGAAATACCTGGACGGCGAAGCCATCAAACCAGAAATGGAGTGGTGCGCCGATGGCACGATTATGCTTACCATGTGCCTTCCAACCCACATGCGGGCGGCAGAAGCGGCAGCCCTGGAAATCGGCAAAAAGCTGGGGCTGGAGGATCCGGAGGTTATCAGCAAGGAAGTCCTTCAGGATGCGGAAGGTACTAGAATTGAAATGAAGGGTAAAGTCACCTTTGACGTGGATCCCAATCATCTAGAAATTCCGCCGGAGCCTCATCACTTGAGCGACGAGGTGCTGTACAAAGAGTTCAGCGACCATCCGATGAAGGTTGTCTGCGGTACAGTAGGCGAGGACGAACATTCGGTCGGTCTGCGGGAGATCATCAACATCAAACACGGCGGCATCGAAAAGTGGGGCATCAAGGTGGAATACCTGGGAACTTCGGTTCCAGTGGAAAAGCTGGTGGATGCGGCAGTGGAACTCAATGCGGATGCGATTTTGGCCTCGACCATCATCTCCCACGATAACGTCCATTATAAAAATATGAAACGAATCAACGAGCTGGCTATTGAAAAGGGAATCCGGGATAAGGTAATCATCGCCGCAGGCGGCACACAGGTCGTCCCTGAGGAAGCGAGAAATACCGGTATTGACGAAGGTTTCGGAAGAGATTCACACGGCATCGATGTGGCAACTTTCCTTGCAGAAGAAGCCATGAGGCGGAGAGGCGAGCTTTAGGCCGCTTCATGCGGCCTCCCGGGAAGAAAGGAAGAACATGGAGTATGAAGGTTGATGTGCTGGTAGCCGAAATCGGCTCTACGACAACAGTAGTAAACGCATTTAAGGATATTGACTCAGAGGAGCCGGTTTTCTGGGCCCAGGGGCAGGCTCCCACATCGGTGCTGGACGGCGATGTTCGGATTGGACTTGAGGGCGCCATCGCCGATCTTTGCAGAAAAAAGAAGATCGATTCATTAGAATACGATGAAATGCTGGCGACTTCTTCGGCAGCGGGCGGCTTGAAAATGACGGTGCACGGATTGGTATACGACATGACCGCAAGAGCCGCCAAAGAAGCTGCCTTGGGCGCAGGAGGCATCATCCATTATGTGACTGCGGGAAAATTGCGGCGGACAGATCTTGCTAAGATTAAAGCCATCGATCCCAATTTGATCCTCATCGCCGGGGGTGTTGACTATGGGGAACGGGATACGGCCATTGAGAATGCAGAAATGATTCGCAGCCTGGGACTGAAAACGCCGGTGATTTATGCAGGAAACTGTGAAAATCAAGAAGAGATGAAGCTGATTTTTGATAAGGATAGCGGCCAAAAGCTGTACAATGTGGAAAATGTTTATCCCAAGATCGACGACCTGAATGTGGAGCCGTGCAGAAAGGTGATTCAGGATGCCTTTGAGGAACACATCACCCGTGCTCCCGGTATGGAGCATGTACGGGACATGATAAACGGGCCGATCGTCCCTACCCCCGGGGCAGTGATGGAATGCACGAAACTTCTCTATGAATATCTGGGCGATCTGGTGGTTTTAGATGTGGGTGGAGCGACCACCGACCTTCATTCGGTTGCCGCTGAGTCCGATCAGGTGGCCCGCATTATGACTTCGCCTGAGCCTAAGGCAAAGCGGACCGTGGAAGGGGATCTGGGCGTCTATATCAACCGCATGAAGGTAATCGAATCCATGGGTGAAGAAAAATTCCGGGAAACATGCGTGAAAGCAGGGATTGATCCGGAGCAAACTCTGGAAAGCTACCGGGCGATTCCTAAGAATGAGGATGAGAGCAAGCTGGTGGAAATTCTGGCAGAAGAGGCAGTGATGAAAGCAGTAGAGCGGCATGCGGGGCAGATTCGATATATCTACGGCCCTTCCGGCAGGACTAGTGTGGCCGAAGGCAAGGACTTAACCCAAGTCAAGTATATTGTCGGTACTGGAGGCGCCCTAACCAGGCTGCCTCACAAAGAAGCGATTATGAAGAAAATCGCCTTTCATGATGAGACTGGAATGCGTTTATTTCCAACACAGCACGCAGAAGTCCTGGTGGACCGGGACTATATTATGGCTTCCTTGGGAGTCCTTTCAAAAAAACATAAAGAAGGAGCAAAAAGGCTGCTTGAAAGAAGTTTGGGGATTTCGTTTCCGAAAGCCAAAGCTGGTTTTGGGGGAATGGATACTTCCTTGGCAAAAACCAGGTCCGGTGCGGCTGTTTTAGAGGAATTGGAAAGAGATCAGGCAGCGCAGGATTCCAAGCGGGAAGCATTGATCAAACACATCAAAGAATGTGAAGCAAAAGGGTATGATATGGCCGCTTACCGGGAAGGCCTGGGACTGCCGTCAAAAGAGAAAGACTAAGATAGGGGAGAGTAACCATGTATCCGAGATTAACCATCGATTTGAAGAAACTAAAAAATAATTTGGAAGGTGTGGCCAGAATTACAAAAGAGCAAGGGCGTTGCAGTCTGATGATCGTAACAAAAGGCGTTTGCGCGGACCGGGAGGTGGTAAAACTGATATGCCGGCATCCGGCCGTGGACTTTGTTGCAGATTCCCGAATTCAGAACCTTGAAACGTATGCTGAACGTGCAAGAAAAGCAGGCAAACAAACCGTGCTTTTACGGCTGCCCATGGCGTGCGAAATCGACAAAGTGATCAGATTTGCGGATATCAGCTTCAACTCTGAGCTTGAAACACTGAAGCTTCTCAATGAAGAGGCTGCCAGCCAGAGGGTCAAGCATAAAGTCGTACTGATGATCGATCTGGGCGATCTTAGGGAAGGCATTTTCTTCAAAGCTGAAGAGGCCATTTACAATACAGTTTCTCAAGTTCTTTCCATGGACCATCTGCAGCTTTATGGAATTGCGGTCAATCTGACCTGCTACGGCGCGATCATACCAAAGCATGATAATTTATCCCGGCTCTGCCAATGGGCGGAGAATATTGAAAAGACGTTTAGCATTGAGCTGCAGATGGTTTCAGGCGGTAATTCCAGTTCTATTTACTTGATTGAAAAGGGGGAGCTTCCCGGAAGGATCAACAATCTGCGCTTAGGGGAGGCCTTTCTCCTAGGAAACGATACGGCATACGGGACTAAGCTTTCCGGCACGACGGATGATGCCCTGCTTTTGGAGGCCCAGATCATTGAGCTGAAAGAAAAACCGTCGATTCCGATCGGGGAGTCGGGGGTCGATGCTTTTGGAAAAAAGCCTGTCTATGAGGACCGCGGCAAGATCAAGCGGGCAATTATTGCCATCGGTCAGCAGGATACCGACATCACCAGCATGAAACCCCTGGATTCTAAGGTCGATATTCTGGGAGCCAGCTCTGACCATATGATCCTGGATGTTACCAAATCAGATGAATCTTACAGTATTGGCGATGTGGTCAAATTTAAAGTGGGGTACGGCGCCATGCTGAAAGGTGCAACCAGTAATTATGTGGAAAAGGTTTATAAATAAGGGGTAATGGGCGGCAATTCTTAAAAAAGCGTTAACATTCAGGCCCTTCTCTTGTCAAAAAACGTCGAGGGCTTTAGAATGAATGTATGCCAAGAACAACAGTAGCGAGAAGGAAAACTGCGAAGAAACCCATCAGACAAAAGACAAGAACAAAGAGGGGAAAACAGGGGGAGCGGCGAAAGCGCCTGCTGGTTTTGATGTTCGTCATATTGGCTCTCATGAGCGTCGTTGTGCTCAAATCCTGCTTTATGACTATCGACATATCTAAGTTGGATTACCCATCCTTTGTGCAGCAGGATTTTATCGGGAAGGACGGCCACTCCAGAACAGGAAAATCGATGAAACGAGTCAACGACATTGTCATTCATTATGTTGCCAATCCAGGGAGCAGCGCCAAAGCCAACCGGGACTTTTTCGATTCCAGCCAGTCAAGCGTCAGCGCGCATTTTGTCGTGGGCTTGAAGGGGGAAGTGATTCAGTGTGTGCCTTTAAACGAACAGTCGTCCGCTTCCAATGACCGGAATCCGGATACCATTTCCATTGAGGTCTGTCATCCCAAGGCAAACGGAAAGTTCAACAGTAAGACATACGGCGCTTTGATCAAGCTGACCGCATGGCTTTGCGATGAGTTTGGGTTAGATGAAGAGGATGTGATCCGTCATTACGATATTACAGGCAAGGATTGTCCCAAATACTATGTGGAACATCCAGACGCCTGGGAAAAACTGAAAAAAGACGTGAAAAAGGCAATGTGATAAGCATTGCCTTTTTCATAACGTAGGAAATATCGATGCCATCGATATTGACGGAGTTTCAAAGAAAGTACATTGCGAAGCGTCGGTCCTTGCGGCCGACATGTGTGCATAGGGAGCTATGCTCCCGTCATGCACACTTTTTTTATTTTCCAGGGTGGGAGGCGATGAGCAGGTGCTTTTTGTCCCTGCTCAATTTTTTTATCGCCGCTTCGCGGCGCAGAGCGGTTGAACGGTCGGGCAGGTATTCGATATAGACCAGTTTCACCGGACCCCGGCCTCTTGTATATTTGGCGCCGGTTCCGCGGTTATGAGCAGCCAGCCGGCTTTCAATATCATTGGTCCAGCCGGTATAGAGGGAACCGTCCGCGCACTCCAGCATATAAACGCAATCTTGTTTCTTCATAATTAAAAATCCTTTCCATAGTATCTATCATACAAAATTATTTTCCCGTTGACAACGCATAGGTGGAAGCGATATGCTAAAAACTAAGCAAAGAAGTAGAAAGGAAAGTGCAGTGAAACTATTAACAGTAGATACAGTAAGCGAAGCACGCGAAAAACTATTAATCGCGGCACAGCAAAAAAAGAAGCAAATCGAATTTGTGGAACTGGAAGAAGCGATGGATCGGGTTTTGGCATCGGATCTGGTATCTCCTGAACCTATCCCGTCTTTCCGCAGATCTACGGTGGATGGATATGCGGTCAGGGCGGCGGATACCCAGGGAGCCGGGGAGAGCATTCCAGTTTTTTTAGAAATCATCGAGCGGATTGAAATCGGTACGCCGGCCGTGAGGATGGTTCAGCCCGGGCAATGCAGCTACGTGCCGACGGGCGGCATGATCCCGGAGGGCGCTGACGCTGTGGTTATGGTGGAATATTGTGAAGCCTTTGATACCAGGAGCATGGCTGTATACGATGCGGTTTCACCCGGGAGAAATCTGATCCGCATTGGAGAAGATATTCAAGAGGAGTCTCTGTTTTTAAAAAAGGGAACAAGGCTGCGGCCTCAGGAAATCGGGGTCCTTGCTTCGGCGGGCGTTCATACGGTGCCGGTTTACCGGCCTTGGAAGATTGCCATTATTTCCACAGGAGACGAGCTGGTGCCTGCGGATCAAAAGCCCATGCCGGGCCAGGTGCGGGATATTAACACCTACGTGCTTGATGCCATGAGCAGAAAATATGGATTTGAGGTCGTGTCCAAACAGGTGCTGCAGGATCAGCGCAATCTGCTGGAGAAAGCGGTGGACTCAGCCATGAAAACCTGCGATATGGTGGTCGTTTCCGGCGGCAGTTCCCAGGGGGAAAAGGACCATACGGCCGATGTCCTGGATCAGCTGGCAGATCCAGGGGTCTTTACCCACGGCATCGCCCTGAAGCCGGGTAAGCCGACTATCCTGGGATATGATACGCTTTCGGAGACCATTTTAATGGGCCTTCCAGGTCATCCGGCCGCGGCGATGATCGTATTTGAACTGCTGGCGGTTTGGCTGTATCTCCAATTAACCCACCAGCCGGCTCCGGCATATACGACGGCTTCGGTGGAAACCAACGTGGCCAGCGCGCCGGGCAAGGAAACCTGTCTGCTGGTCGAACTTGTGGATGGTGACGACGGATATATTGCCAGGCCCATTTTCGGAAAATCCGGGCTGATGACTACCTTATCCAGGGCATGGGGCTATACCTTGATCGGCATGAACAAAGAGGGACTGAAAGCGGGAGAAACCATACAAGTAGTACTGTTTTAGAAAGGATAAAATATGGCAAAGAGAAACCTTTATTTAGATACAAAGCCGGTGGATGAGGCGGCGGCTCTTTATTTGGCTGCGCTGCAGAGGACCGTGGATATTCAATATGAAACTATTCCCGTGTCGGAAGCCCTTAATCGGGTTACCAGGCATGCGACTTATGCCAAATACTGTTCACCCCTTTTTAACGCATCGGCAATGGACGGCATCGCTGTTATTTCACAAAAGACAAAGGATGCTGCTGAGACTGAACCTGTTGTATTAAAGGAAAAAGAAGATTATGTGGTGGTTGACACGGGCGATCCCATTCATCCGCCATATGATGCGGTGATTATGGCCGAAGATTTAGTGGAGACAGAAGAAGGGGTATTGATCATCGCATCTGCTGCTCCCTGGCAGCATATCCGACCAATTGGGGAAGATATTGTGGCAGGGGAAATGATTTTGCCCAGCAGCCATAAGATACGTCCCATTGATGTGGGTGTGCTGTTGTCTGCCGGAATTACGGAAATCGAAGTGGTTAAGAAGCCGGAGGTGGCCATCTTCCCTACAGGTACGGAAATCATCGAGCCGGAACAAACGCCGGAGGACGGCAATATTATCGAATCCAATTCTCGTATGTTTGAAAATATGGTTACGGAAGCCGGAGGCGCTGCTCATCGTTTTCCGCCGATTATGGATGATTACAAGCAGATTCGCGATCATATTGCAGAAGCGGTCGGGGAATACGACATGGTGATCGTTAACGCCGGTTCCAGCGCAGGCACGGAGGACTTTACCGTTCATGTCCTGCGGGAGCTGGGAGAGGTGCTGGTCCACGGAGTGGCCATCAAACCGGGAAAACCGGTCATCCTGGCCATAGTCAAGGGAAAGCCGGTCATCGGACTTCCGGGATACCCGGTTTCCGCATATATCGGATTTGAAAATTTTGTTGAACCGGTTTTATCCATGATGGGACAGACTCCGGCAAAGCGGCGTGAAAGCGTGACAGCGTATATCTCCAAACGACTGGTCTCCAGCCTCAAGCACAAGGAATATGTCCGCGTCAAAGTGGGAAAAGTGGGAGATAAGATGGTTGCAGCGCCATTGGCCAGGGGAGCGGGAGCGGCTATGTCGCTGGTGAGGGCCGATGGTTTCTGCGTGATCGAGCAGAACAGCGAGGGCGTGGAAGCTGGCGATCCGGTCAAGGTAGAGTTGTATCGGGAAAAGGCTGAAGTGGAAAATACAGTGGTGATCATCGGCAGCCACGATCTGATTTTGGATGTTGTGGCCGACATGATGCCTGATCGGCATAAAGGGATGTTTGTTTCCAGCACCCATGTGGGCAGCATGGGCGGGTTGATGGCGCTGAAGAGAAAAGAGGCCCATTTGGCGCCGATACACCTGTTGGATGAAACATCCGGTCAGTACAACATTTCTTATATAAAAACGGTGTTCGGAGATGAGAAGATGGCTCTAATCAAGGGAGTTGGCAGGACACAGGGTATTCTTGTAAAAAAGGGAAATCCCCTGGACATCGGCGGCATCGAAGACTTAGCCGGCTGTCGATATGTCAACAGGCAGAGGGGCGCAGGTACGAGGGTATTGTTCGATTATAAGCTAAAGCAGCTGGGAATGGAGCCCGAGCAGATCAATGGATATGACCGGGAAGCTGCTACCCATATGGCTGTAGCGGCGGCGGTAGGAAGCGACGGGGCAGATGCAGGTATGGGCATTCTTTCGTCAGCAAAAGCGATGGATTTGGATTTCATACCGATTGGCCCCGAAGAATATGATTTTGCAATTCCTCAAAGCTATTTGGATTTGCCCCATATCCAGGCGTTCCTGGAGATTCTGCGAAGCGAAGATTTTCATCGCCGCCTTGATGAACTAGGCGGGTATTCCTATGAACATGCAGGGGATGTGGTGCTTATTTAGGCGGACGATTTGTAAAAAGATAGGGGAAAATAAGGCTCGAATTGGTGTAATGCTTCCCTTTGACATGCTTGTTAAAATAGTAGCAATGCACAAATTAATTATCCAAATTGTAAGAAAATGAACAAATTTGTTATTTGCCTGCAATCAGATTGCTGAGTTGAAAAAGTTGTTTGTTTTTGGTTGAAATTTTAATTGACTACGAATATAATGACCATGTCAGAAGAGATAATTTTATTATCATCATAATGATGAGGAAGAAAGGAGTGTTGAACCATGACATCAACAAGAGTCAGCAGATTTAAAAACGACAATCCGGGAAATCCTTCGAATGTTATTTCTCACATGCTTCATGAGACAGAAAAGCAGATTGAAAAGATGACCGGACAAAGAGTGAAACTGATTGCAAAAGACGTGGAAGAATAATAATTGCAATGTCTTATGATTTAGGCGTGTTTACACATAGTTTTTAAAGACAAGAGCGTGGTTGAAAGACCAAAAGATGAGCGAAAACCTGGCAGGCTGGCAAAGCTTGGCCAGGTTTTTGTTGTAAAAGAGAGGCAAATGATTCTTTACGGAAGGGATTTTTATCTCGAAAAAGATTGACAAAATTTTACAAATTGGATATAATTAAGTCACATTCTGAAAGAGAAGATTTTCGGAAAATTTTCAGGAAAGGAGAATGAAATGGATAGAGATATTCAAGAACTGAAGGACTTAATGCTTCGCACCTTGGACAGTGTACAAAGTCTGCATGTCAAAGTGGATCGGATCGAAGAACGGGTAACTGCCTTGGAAGTTCGCATGTCGGCTCTGGAAGAGCGAATGACTGCCTTGGAAGAACGTGTGAGCACCTTGGAAGAGCGAATGACTGCCTTGGAAGAACGTGTGAGCACCTTGGAAGAGCGAATGACTGCCTTGGAAGAACGAATGACCGCCTTGGAAGAGCGAATGACTGCCTTGGAAGAACGAATGACTGCCTTGGAAGAACGTGTGACTGCCTTGGAAGAACGTGTGAGCACCTTGGAAGAGCGTGTAACCGCTCTGGAAGAACACGTCGCGGCTTTAGACTCCGAGCTTTCCGCACTGAGAGACTCACAAGAAAAGCATTTTGAAACTTTGATTGTAGAATTCAGCGCATCCATGGATGGAATGAACTGGCTCAGAGAAAACAAAGTTGATAAATCCGCACTCAGACAAGCAGCCATATAAGTGTATGGATTTGGCTGGCAGCATGTAATCGCTTTACGCAGTTACATAGAGAGTAGGATTTAACGGATATCAAAAAATATCCTTGCTGCCTTCCGGGTGGGACCGGTAAGAGCCGGGCAGCAACCCTTTCCGATGGGAACGTACAATTTAAAAGCACCCTCTTTTAAGCAAACAGATGTGCCGGAGAAGTTTTTCAAAAGAAGAACCATTCCACCAGCGCAAGTGGTTTGCTTTTTTCATGGAATTAAAAGAGAAAATGTCGGTAAGTGACAGTGTGGGTTCATGCAGGCTGGGCTGACATGATTCGACAAAGGTAGTCATGCAGCATGAAAATGTGATATACTATATCGGAAAATAATCAAAAAAATTAACGGTTGATCAGAGAGGTCATCAACTGTCTTGAACAGGCAATTATTGAGGAGGATATCATGGACAAACAGATAAAGGAATCGCAGCCAAACGACCAGACACTTGCTGCGGCTGCATCCAGACAAGAAACCGTCACAGCTGAAATGCAGAAGGTCTGTCTGGCGATTATCAGGGAACTGAAGAAAGTAATTGTGGGAAAGGATGAAACCATCAAAAAGGTGCTGATGGTCATTTTGGCCGGCGGACATATTTTGCTGGAGGATGTGCCTGGAGTTGGTAAAACTACATTGGCCCTGGGCTTTTCCAGAGTCATGAATCTGGATTACAGACGTATGCAATTTACCCCAGATACGATGGCCAGCGATATCACCGGGTTCAGCGTATACAATAAAGAAACCGGAGCTTTGGATTACAAACCGGGGGCGGCCTTGTGCAACCTGTTTTTAGCAGATGAGATCAATCGGACTTCAGCCAAAACCCAGGCGGCGCTGCTGGAAGTTATGGAGGAGGGAGGTGTGACCGTCGATGGGGTGACGCACAAAGCGCCGGACCCATTCGTATGTATTGCCACCCAAAACCCCCTGGGAAGCGCGGGAACACAGAAACTCCCTGACTCTCAGTTGGACCGTTTTATGGCCCGGCTATCCATGGGATATCCGGATCTGAAAAGCCAAGTGGAAATCGTTAAGCAACGCCAGAGCTCCGATCCGATAAAGACCGTTCGCCCCCTCGTGAGCGTGGCTCATATCAAAGCCATGAAACGAGCTGTGCAGATGATCCATATGGACGAGGAGATCATTCAATACGCGGCGGCCCTCTGTGAGAAAACCAGGACTGCGGCGGCTGTAGAACAAGGTGTAAGTCCGAGAGCAGTATTAGCTCTGGTGCAGATGGCAAAAGCCGATGCTCTCATGGACGGGCGAACCTACACCATACCCCAGGATATCAAGGATGTGTTCGTCGATGTTTGTGGCCATAGGCTGATTTTGACAGCCAGAGCGAAGATTCGCAAAGAAACAGAAGAAAAAATTCTGCAGGATATTCTGCAAGAAATAAAACCGCCGGCGATTCTGGAAAGAAAGGCAAAATAATGCTGCGAAACAGAGTGTTTTATGGGCTGCTGCTTTTGGCAATGGCTGTGATTTACATCTTTACAAATACATATTACACACTGACCCTTTTTGGCCTCTGTGTGCTTTTGCCCCTTGTTTCACTGGCTCTCATGCTGCTATCCCACAGGGGACTGTCCATAAGTCTGCAAGCGCCCGCTGCAGCAGACAAGGAAGAGGCTGTTTTCACCTATCAATTTGAAAACGCCAGCCGGCTGCCGGTTGCCAGGCTTGGTTTTCAGGTGCAGTTGGAAAATCAGATGAGCGGATCGCAGAAGACCAGAAAGGTCAGCACCACCGTAGGCGGAAAAAAACAAGCAAGCGCAAGATTAGCTATCAAAGACAGCAAAGTAGGAACTGTAATCATTTCGACAAAAGAAATATGCATATACGACGCATTCGGCCTCTTTACTTTAAAAAAAACCGATCTACCCGATCAGGCGACGATGATTTATCCCCATATGCGGGAAGCTGCCGTTCATATGGAAAAAGCCATCGAAACGACCGGTGACGGCAGACGCTACTCAACGGACAAACCGGGTCAGGACGTGAGCGAAGTTTTTGCCCTGCGGGAATATGCCCCTGGAGATGAAGTGAGAAAAATCCACTGGAAATTGTCTTCTAAAATCGACAAGATGATGGTGCGGGATTTCAGCCTTCCTTTCAACTATTCGGTGTTTCTTCTAATGGAGCTGACTCGCGGAAAGGAAGATGCGGTGGATGCAGTAGTGGAATTATACCTGTCATTGTCAAGGGCGCTTCTGGAAGGCGGCATCAACCACAACTTGGCGTGGTATGATGCCGGCGACCGGGCTTTTCATGTGCGCGAGCTGGATGATTTTGAAGATCTGGATTTGGCAGCGGCGCAGGTTCTGGCGTCCTTTGCCGGGGAGGAAAAGGGAATCGCTTTGGACTATTATGCGGCCAGCGCCTATTCAGGGCAAAAAAACACATTGGTTTACATTACATCGGATCCGGATGTGGAGAAGGTTGCAGAAATGGAAGTGTCGCAAGCAATGCGGACGGTGTATGTTTATGAAGATGAAGCTTATAAGGAGCAGGCGCAGCAGGTGATCGAGCTGGTTCCGGTGCCGGTAAACCAGATTGGGCAGGGAATCCCGGAGTTGATGGTATAAATGATGATTTTAACGAGAAAGAATGAATCCAGGACCGCAATGGATCTGGTACAAATAACCGATGAAAACAGCAGGCATCCGGCCAGGAGAGTTCTCTTTGAGCTACTGCTTGCGATCGCCCTTTCGGTGGGATGCTGGTACACCTTTTTTTCCATGTTTCCCAATCCGGTGGATCCGATCATTAGCGTCCTGCTTATTGCAGGATTGCCGGTGGGGCTGTATTTTCTATGCTGGAACCCATTTCTGGGGCGGTTTTTGACCCTGTGTGTATTTGTGCTAGCAGCGGTATTTTGTGCGGCAGCATACAAGCATGTTTGGAACGGATTGCTGGTATTGACCAACAACGTCATCGAGATATTGAACGATCAAATCAAAGCAGGGTTGGTTTCCTTTGAGGCGGCCGGTGATTCAGTTGATTGGAGCACAGACGTATTTTTGACCATGATTCCAGTTATCCTGCTGACATCCATGGCCATTGTTCACAGCATCTACCATAAAGAACCTCTTTTGGGATTTATCTTTACCGCTTTTCCGGTTTTGCTGGGATTGTGCATGAAAATCCGACCGTCCATTTGGCTGTTGATTTTATTGCTTTTAAGCTGGACAGGGCTCCTGGTTCTTTCAGCTGTTGCCAGGCCGGTGAGCCGGAAAAAAAATCGGCCCATTTATATCCAAAATTCTCAAAATTCAATGCTCCCATATCTTTTCCTCGGTATTACTCTGGTTCTTCTGCTGGGGTATGTACTGCTGTTTTCAGGTGACGATTATCGGCCGCCGCAGACGGTTAACGAAGCCAGAGACGCAGTTGTGGCAGCCCAGGAGCATCTTCGCTACAGCAAACTGGGAGGCGATGAAATCGACCAGCTGAGTGAGGGCGACCTGACTCAGTCCCATCCTCTTGCCTATACGGGAAATTCGGTCCTTACTTTGACAATGGAAAACCCGCAGGCTATGTATCTAAGAGGCTTCACAGGCGGTGAATTCAAGGAGGATCAATGGGAGGAAGCTCCAGAAGGGGCCTATGGCGGCCAATATACCGGCCTAATAGAGAGCTTGATGGAAGAGGATTTTTATCCCTGGGTGCAGCAGGGGCGTCTTTATTCCATGCTGCAAAGCGCAGCTGCCCCTTCAAATGTCTATGTGAATAACCGCAACGGAAGCAGCAGGTATCTGTATCTTCCATACGAGGCGGCGCTCAGCGGCGATGCCCTCCCAGAAAAGGTCAATTACAAAAAGGATTACGGCGCCTTTACCAAAGGGCTGACCGGCCAGAGGCAATACATCTTCCAGACCTACCCGGCCATAATGAATGATTACAGTGAAAAGGGCGCGGCCCAATGGATCGGTCAATTGAAAGCAAGCTCAGGATGGGAGGACTATTCTAAGGCAGAAGCCGTGTATCGGGCTTATGTCTATGACACTTATCTTTCTGTTTCCAACAAGGATGCGGCTGCGCTGGGAGCCAGCGGAATCGAACGATGCGAGGGGAAGTCCATCGCTTATACACTGGACTATATCCGCAAAAATTTCGAGGAAGAGTTTACCTATAACCCGCAGCAGCAAAAAGCAATGAAAGGAAAAGGACAGCTGGATACTTTTATGAACGACAGCTACAGCGGAAATGACATGCACTTTGCCACAGCCGCTGCGCTCATGTTCCGCAAGGCAGGCATTCCGGCCAGGTATGCAGAAGGTTACTATCTTTCACCGGAATACATAAGCGATTACCTGGGAATGGATCATGCGGATGTGGATGTGCCCGACTTCCTGGCCCACAGCTGGGTTGAAATCTATGTGGATGAAATCGGCTGGTTCCCGGTGGAGGTGGTCCCGGGCTATTATGGCACCGGACAAACACAGAAGCCGCAGCCGGAAGAACCGGAGAAGCTGAAAGAAGGCGATGACGAGACGTATGAGAATGTGATTCCTGAAGACAGCCGGGAGCCGGAAGCAAAACAAGAGACGGAAAAACAGACGGTCAGCTGGCCATGGTTTGTTGTGGCTGCAATCGTACTGCTGATTCTAATCTATGAGGCTGTGGGAAGGCAGCGAATTCATAAACGACTGGCATCCTTTGCTGCGATTCATACCGATGAACAGGTTTACAAGATGTACGCGTATGCAGGGCGGGTGATGGCCTTTGACGGACACCCGCTGCCGGATAACCCGTACGATCAGCTGGAAGAGCTTTCGACTGCTTATGATGCTGTGACCGATATCACGCTTGCTGAGTTTTTGAGGCTGGTGAACCGGGTACGTTTTAGTGAAGGCCATCTGCTGGAAGAAGAATATGAAACTATGAATCGCTATGTCCGAAATCTGGCAAAACATGTTTATGGAGCTTCCAAGGCAGGAAAGAAATTCCTTATGAAATGGGTGCGCTTTTATATATGAGGTTTGGAAGATGGAAGAATCCTGAGAAAGACAGCTCAGGGGCGGTACAAACGGCGAATTTGTGGTATAATCATTTGCAGCGGCCCTTTGCGGGCGCTTGCTAATTCTAGTAAAAATCAAGAGGATATACATGAAAGATCAATATAACAGAGATATTAATTATATGCGGGTATCCGTCACGGAGCTGTGCAATTTGAGATGCCGGTACTGCATGCCGGAGGAAGGGATTGCGAAAAAAGCCCACGAAGAGATGATGACGGCCGAAGAAACTATCATGGCGGTCTCGGCGGCGGCCAGGCTGGGAATTCGTAAAATTCGCATCACCGGAGGAGAACCCCTTGTCAAACGGGGGATTGTAAAGCTTTGCGGTGCTATTGCCGACATTCCTGGAATTGAAGAAGTCTGCATCACCACCAACGGTACCCTGCTTCCAAAATACGCTAAAGACTTGAAAGCTGCAGGGGTAGACCGTCTCAATATCAGTCTGGACACCCTCAACCCGGAAAAATACCATCATATTACCCGGCTCGGAGAATTGAGCGACGCTTTGGCTGGTTTGAAAGCCGCAGAGGATGTGGGATTTACCAATATTAAGATTAATAATGTGCTCATGGGCGGCTTTAACGATGATGAGACGGAGGATTTTGTCAATCTGACCAGGGAGCAGCCCATTGAAGTGCGCTTTATCGAGCTGATGCCCATCGGTGGAGGCATTGGATTTGACCGGGCCCAGTTTGTAAGCTGCGATACTGTTTTGGAAAAGGTTCCCCAGCTTCGTTCCCTCAATCGGGAAGAAGGCGTTGCACGTCTCTATGCCCTTCCCGGAGCGGCGGGGAGAGTCGGTTTGATCCGGCCGGTCAGCTGCGATTTCTGTGAAGGCTGCAACAAAATACGTTTGACAGCAGATGGAAAACTAAAACCTTGTCTTCACTCGGATCAGGAGATTTCTTTAAAAGGCTTGAACGAAGATCAGATGGAGGAAACGCTCCGCGGCGCAATCATGGACAAGCCGCAGAAGCGGGAAGAACTGGGCGCTGACAGCCCCAGCAAGGCCGGCAGAGACATGAATCAGATAGGAGGATAAGTATGGCGGATTTTTCACATTTTAACGAAGAAGGACGGGCTAAAATGGTGGATGTGGGCGGCAAAGACACGACCATCAGAACTGCGGTTGCCGCAGGAAGAGTCCTTGTTAATAAAGAATGCTTTGACCTGATTAAAAGCGGCGGTATGAAAAAAGGCGATGTGCTGGGAACCGCTCAAGTGGCCGGGATCATGGGAGCGAAAAGCACTTCTCAGATTATTCCTATGTGCCATCCGATTATGATAAACGGCGCCAACATTACCTTTTCTTTGAATGAAGAAGATTTGGCGATTGAAATTATGAGTGAAGTAAAATGCTCCGGCGTAACGGGCGTGGAGATGGAAGCCCTTTCAGCGGTTTCCATAGCAGCCCTGACTATTTACGACATGTGCAAAGCCGTTCAAAAGGATATGGTCATCGATCGGATTCATCTGCTGAGAAAGACCGGAGGCAAGAGCGGCGATTTTAGATGGGAGGATAGATAGATGGAATATACAGCGGCTGTAATTACCATGAGTGACAAAGGCTCACAGGGACTGCGCACAGACACCAGCGGCCCTGCTGTTTGTGAGATGTTGAAAGAGAATGGCTGGCAGGTGATGTATACCAGCATCATTCCTGATGATTTTGAAACGATTAAAGAGGAATTGATCAAATGTGCGGATGATCTTTCCGTTTGTCTGGTGATGACCACCGGCGGGACCGGATTTTCACCCAGAGATGTGACGCCGGAGGCCACCCATGCGGTAGCGGACCGTGAGGTGCGGGGTATCCCGGAAGCCATGCGGGCGGAGAGCATGAGGATTACCCCTATGGGCATGCTTTCCCGTGCAGAGGCAGGTCTGAGAGGGGGCACTCTCATCGTCAATCTGCCTGGCAGCGAAAAGGCGGCCAAAGAATGTCTGGCAGCGGTCATTAAACCCATCAAACATGGAATCGATGTGCTGAGAGGCCAGTCTCACGACTGTGCACAGATGCATAAAAAGGATAAGGAGGGCCATCACCATGGCTAAGATAAAGGCTGTTTGCATCAGCGAAAAAAAGGGAGAACAAAAACATCCGGTGGACAGGGTAGAACTCAAGATTGATCATGGGATCGAGGGCGACGCCCATGCGGGAAACTGGCATCGCCAGGTCAGCCTGCTGGCGGCCGAGAGTGTGGAGAAAGTCCAGAAAGCGTTGGATTTCCAACTGAAGAGCGGAGCTTTCGCGGAAAACATTCTTACAGAAGGCATTGAACTTTTTACATTGCCCATTGGGGCCAGACTGCAGATTGGCGGCGCGATCTGCGAGGTGACGCAGATCGGGAAAGAGTGCCATCAGGGCTGCGCCATTCGGGAGCTGGCCGGCGATTGCGTCATGCCCCGGGAAGGCATTTTTGTTAAAGTGCTACGAGAAGGAACTGTGAAAGCAGGAGACGAAATTAAAGTGATTTAGTGGAGTGCATTTCCTTTCGCAGCCGTACCCGCTGACCAAAATCCCCCATCTTCACATATCCCCGACCGATTTCCGCAGCCTGCTTGACAGGCAGATAGTTGGGCAGCAAGCCGGATAGCTCATCTGCTCCATATTGAAAGAGGACCGGGGACATGGGCGTGCTGGGGCCGAGAACAACTGCCCGCCCATGGGCAGACAACTGTAAAAGACGGGGAAGGGTCTTGTTGATAAACGCTGACCCGGTGATAAAGATAAAGTCCTGCTGCGGCAGGATAAATTCGCAGGCAGAATCGGGATAGTCATCGCCAGAGGGCTTGCGCTCCAGAACAGAAATAGAGGCAGCATTGGTCAGGAATCGTTCCAGATTGAAAAAATGACCAATGATCGCTGCCTTTTTGTTTTTTACTGCGCCGGCATAATCGAAAAAGGCGTTTTGGGTCTTTTCCATGCCAGGCACGGAAAGAGCGGCAGCCGGATGGTTGCAGTAGGCGTTGACAACCGCGGTTCCCGCGCTGGCTTTCAGGAAGTCCCAGGATTTGCACAGCTCAGCGGCAGATTGCATATCCACGCCGATTAAGCCGTCAAAAACCGGTAAAGAAAGTCCTCGCTCATTCACTGTTGCTGCAAATCCGCAGTAAGGTCCGGCGTAAACAATGGTCCAGGTTGGACCCACATGGATGTGATTGATTTTCACATCCTTTGGTATTGTCTCGATTAACTGATCATACAGCTGCCACATAACTTCAAAATCCTTTTTATCTATCGCAGATTCTATACTGTCATTTCCTGATACCCCTCAAAATCAGGGAAGTCAATGGTTAAATCGGTGTTAATGCTGACAAATTCCACGGTTGTCTTAAATTTCATAGCCACGGTTTCTTCATCCAGCTTTGCTTTCAGGGAAAAATCCACATCGATCTTTTTCGCCATATCGTTTTTGTCAGCCGTAACGGATATGTTCGCCTTGTCAAAGGTCAGCTTTCCGTCTGCATCGGTAATCCCTTCTGCCCCTGATACGTTTTTGGCCATATAGTCCATGGCTTTCGTCGGATCCATGGTAAAGTTATAGACCGTGTCCTCTCCATCCCGGCTAACCTTCAAATCTGAAATCATTTCCTCTGTAATGGATAACAATTCATCAGTATCCACCTTCATCATGGCACCCATTTCATTGGATGTATCCGTTTTCACTTTTTGTCCCATGAATTCCGTATAAAGAGCCTTATCCTTCATATACATGGTGCCGCTCATATCGGTACCGGCCATGTTCATTTTATACTTCATTTCCATCTGGATATCGTCTTTGGCCTTTTTGATCTCCTTTGCGGTCCCGCTCACGGTCATGTTATAGTCGCCGTCCCTGGAGGGAATGGCCGTTTCCATATTCACCTTAAATTCCGCATCTTTTATCTGCTCCATGTTCTTTTGCACAGTCATAAAAGAATCAAAATCGCTCTTTTCTTTGTCAGCAGTTTCTGTATCGCTGCCGCAAGCGGCAAGTGAAAAAACGATCAGCAGCGCAGATAATAAGCACAAACATTTCTTTTTCATCATGAACTCCTTTCAAATACAGGATCTTGTTGATTGATTATACCATAATCCGGCTCTTAACAAAATCCCTCAAAACAATCTCATTTTTTACAGCCATTTAACATAATTAACCCAAATCTAACGCTTTTCTTAAAATAGGTTTAACAAAAGCCGGTTAAACTAAACTTGTGAAAAAGAAAAGATGAAAGAAAAAATAAAAAGAAAGAAGGACGAAGATCATGAAAAAGAAAGTATTGACAGGTTTGCTTGCTGCAACTGTACTCATCGCATCACTGGGAATGGCAGGATGCGGAAGCGGCGGAGACGAAAAGGATGCTGCTGCCAATAAAGGAAGTGTGGTAATTGCTGGATCCACTTCCGTTCAGCCCCTTTCAGAAGCAATGGCGGAAGTTTATATGGACAGTAATCCAGATGTAACCGTTGAGGTACAAGGCGGCGGTTCAGGACAGGGCATCAAATCCATCGAAGAAAAAATCGCCGATATTGGTTCTCTTTCAAGAGAAGTAAAAGATGAAGAAAAAGCTTCTGTAGCAGAGGAAGTGGTAATCGCAAAAGACGGTGTGGCAGTGGTGGTCAACAAGGAGGTAAAAACTGATGACCTGACGCTGGAACAGATCAAGAATATCTATACAGGAAAGATTACCAACTGGAAGGATGTAGGCGGAGACGACAAACCGATTACCGTCGTATCCCGAGAAGAAGGTTCTGGAACAAGAGGCGCTTTTACCGAAATTACCGGTGTGCTTGAAAAGGATGACGCAGGAAAGGAATCCGACAAGACCACAAAGGATGCACTGGTTCAGCCTTCGACAGGAGCTGTCAAGAAAACGGTTGCCAGCACCCCAGATTCCATCGGATACGTATCCTTAGGTGCGCTGGATGATAGTATAAAAACAATTAAGGTTGAAGGTACCGAAGCTACGGTTGATAATGTATTGTCCGGCGATTACAAAATCCAGAGACCCTTCGTATATGTTGTAAACAGCGAAATGAGCGATGCGGCCAAAGCCTTCATCGACTTTGCCAAGGGCGCGGAAGGGCAGAAAATCGTAGAGGAAAACGGATTCATCCCTGTAAACTAAAAAAGGTTTAATCATGAAGACGAGAGAAAAAGCGATTGAAAAAGTAATTCTGATTTGTGCAGCGGTCTCTACCCTGGCCGTTGCACTTATCACAATTTTTATCTTCAGTTCAGGGATTCCGGTACTAAAGAACTACGGACTGTTCAACTTTATCTTTGGCCACAGCTGGAGGCCGACAAACGGCGAATATGGTATTTTGCCGCTGATCGCAGGAACCTTGGGCGTTACGCTGGGCGCTCTCATAATTGGTATCCCAACTGGCCTGGGCTGCGCCGTGTTTCTTGCGGAAATGCTGAAAAAGCGGCCGGCAAAATGGTTTAAATCAGCCATTGAGCTGCTGGCCGGGATTCCCTCCGTTGTATACGGATTCTTTGGATTGGCGGTCATCGTACCTGCGATTCGGCAATATATTCTGCCTTTGGTGCAGAAAGTAAACCCGGAAGCGGCCAGCAGCGGGTTTAGTGTTCTCGCAGGAGCAATTATTCTAGCAATTATGATTCTTCCCACCATTGTCAGCATTTCGGAAAATTCCATATCCGCCGTACCGGTCGAGTTTCGGGAAGCTTCCCTGGCTCTGGGCGCGGACAAAAGGGAAACCATTACCAAAGTAATTCTTCCGGCGGCAAAATCAGGTATTTTTTCCTCCATTATTTTGGCTATGGGAAGAGCAATCGGCGAGACTATGGCCGTGCTCCTGATTACAGGAAACATGGCGCAGATTCCGGGAAGCCCGCTGGATCCGGCCGCTACGCTGACAGGCACAATCGCCATGGAGATGTCGTATGCCACTCCGGAGCATCAGAGCGCGCTGTTCGCCATCGGTATCATTCTCTTTGTAATTATTGTAATACTCAATTCCATCGCCCAGGCGATTATGAGAAAGTTTGGGGGTATGACGGCATGAGCAAACGGATAAAAAGTAAAGGCTATTTCGGCCTGGTAGGCCTGGTAGCTGCCATAACCCTGGGGGTTTTGATCCTCATTATTGGATTTATCCTCATAAGAGGAATCCCAAGTATATCGCTGGAGTTCCTGACGGACTCTCCTAAACGGATGGGCAAAGAGGGCGGAATCTTTCCCGTTATCATCGGGACTTTGTACGTGACTCTGGTGTCCGTCATCATCGCTACGCCCATTGGAGTGGCGGCAGCGATCTACTTTTCGGAATACGCGAAGAAGGGAAGGCTCATAAACATAATTAGATTCTTTACAGAGGTCTTGGCTGGAATACCATCAGTCATATTTGGTCTCTTCGGCTTTGCTTTCTTCGTTGTATTTTTAGGAATGGGCTGGTCGGTTATTTCCGGCGGCCTGACCTTATCCATGATGATTCTTCCCACGCTGATCCGATCAACGGAAGAATCGCTGAAAACAGTACCGGTCTCTTACCGGGAAGGCAGTCTGGCTCTGGGCGCCACTAAATGGGAAACGGTCAAAAAAATTGTGCTGCCCTGCTGTAAGTCGGGGGTTTTGACGGGTTTGATCCTGGGCATCGGCAGAGCCATCGGAGAGACTGCTGCTGTTATGCTGACAGTGGGCGGATCCTTAAAGCTTCCCGTATCGATTTTTGATTCCACAAGAACGATGGCGGTTCACTTATACACCCTGGCTTCCGAAGGGCTGTCGGATAAAAACACGTATGCCACTGCGGCGCTGCTTATCATTCTGGTACTGATCATCAATACACTTGCAGGCTATATCAGCGGCAAGCTGGCGAAGGAGTAAGAAATGACGGATAAAGAAAAAACCTTTCAAGTAAAGGATCTGGATTTATATTATGGAACCTTTCAGGCTCTGAAAAAAATTAATATTGATATATACGAAAAGGATATCACAGCATTGATTGGACCCTCCGGATGCGGCAAGTCCACCTTCCTGCGAACCTTGAACCGAATGAACGATCTGGTGGAGGGATGCAGGATCGAAGGAAGCGTCCTCTTTGACGGCGAGGATATCTACGATAAAGATTATGATCTGATTAATCTGCGAAAACGGGCGGGGATGGTGTTTCAAAAACCCAATCCTTTTCCCAAGACCATTTATGAAAACATTACCTACGGGCCCAAAATTCATGGAGAAAAAAACAAGAGCAAGCTGGACGAAATCGTCGAACGTACGCTGCGCGAGGTAGGGCTTTGGGAAGAAGTAAAGGACCGGCTGGGCAAATCGGCGATCGGCCTTTCTGGCGGCCAGCAGCAAAGGCTTTGTATCGCCAGATGCCTGTCGGTGGAACCGGAGGTGATCCTTATGGATGAACCTACCTCGGCGCTGGATCCGGTGGCTACAACTAAGATCGAGGCTTTGATTCAGGAGCTGGCATCCAAGTATTCGATTATCATCGTCACCCATAACATGCAGCAGGCGGCTAGAATCTCCAACCGGACAGCCTTCTTCCTGACGGGTGAAATTATGGAAATTGATGATACGGAAAAAATCTTTACTAACCCATCCAATTCAAAGACAGAAGAATATATAACCGGAAGATTCGGTTAAAGGAGGAATTTATGACACCGAGACCTAAAATGGACCAGGAACTAATTGCGATTAACGATAAGGTAACAGAAATGACCGAAGAAATCGAACAGGCCATTGTCGATTCGCTGAGAGCGATTAAAGAGAAAGATATGGATTTGGCCAGAGCCATTATTGACAACGATGAGAAGATCGATGATATGGATGATGAGATTAACGAAATGTGCTATCTTTTCCTGGCTACCCAGCAGCCTTTGGCCGGCGATCTGCGTTACTGTATCTCCATTATGAAGATGGTAACCGATCTGGAGCGGATCGGCGATCACTGCGAGGACCTGGCCAAGTATGCGATCCGTATGGAAAATGAGGAATACTACAAAGAACTGATCGATTTGCCAAGGATGGCGGAGATGGCCGCAGGCATGGTAAAAAACGCTATTCGCGCCTTTCTGGAGCGGGATCTCAAGCTGGCCCGCAAGGTTTGGAAAGCGGATGAAGAGGTGGATGAGCTGTTTCGCGACGTATACGAAGAACAGATCGGAATTGCAGCCACTGATTCCAAAAACGCCCGTCTTTCCATTATGTTTGCCTTTGTTGCCGCCCATCTGGAGCGCATTGCTGATTATGCGACAAACATCTGCGAGGAGACCGTGTTTTCCTTGGAAGGCGCTTATGCGATGGAATAGAATGTAGGCTGACTTATTCGCGGCGGCAATCCTCTTACACTAATTTTGTATTATTGAATGAAATTAGTGTATTTTTTAACGTTTCCAGCGGGTAAATTTTGCCAAATCTGCTTTGAGTTCCGATTTTTACTGATTTTGCTCTCTGCAACGCACAACTTTTACACCATTTTACACAAAAATACGGCGTTTTTATAATGGTAAATCTATTCTATGCATGACTGGTTTGCAATTAACCCCGCGCCCTTCCTTCCAGCCTGCGATTTGTTCAATCCTGGATTTTTGTAAAAAAACATTGACAAAATATGGCTGGGGGGGGGGGGGTATACTTATTTTAGAAGTATGGATCGCCAAAAAAATTTGGTGCTGCCGTGAGGCGAAAAATACAGAAAATGTGAGGCAGCGCTTATGTGTGTATTGTGATGAAAACGATGTGCGGCCGGTGCCTGCCGGCCCGGCTGTGCGGAGTTGAATCGCCCCCCCCTTTCTGGCGGCACAGAAAATTTTTTTCTTGACAATACGGTCAGAAGGTCTATAATAAAAAATGAATTGAATAACAAGTCTTCGGGGTTTGGTGAAATTCCATACCGGCGGTACAGCCCGCGAGCGCCCAGCGCATGAACCGGTGAGATTCCGGTGCCGACAGTAAAGTCTGGATGAGAGAAGATGAAAGAGCTCTTTTGCTATGTAAATTTACCCTGAGAAATTTTCTCAGGGTTTTTGTTTAAGATAATCGGTGCCGCACGCACTGGTAAAAATCTGTACGGCAAAGGATAATCGGCATCAAAGAACGTGCCGGGATTCAGCAAAAGATAGGAATGCTGATTATAAAACAAAACTCCGAATTTGATTTCGGGGTTTTCTGTGTTTTTGGGAGGGATGAAGATGACAAAAGAAGAATATATGCGTTATGCATTAAACCTGGCGGAGCAGAGCAGAGGAAGGACCTCGCCCAACCCGCTGGTGGGAGCCGTAATCGTAAAAGGCGGCCGGATCATCGGAGAAGGCTGGCATAAGAAATACGGCGGGAACCACGCAGAGATCAATGCCTTTGAAGATGCGGCCAGGGCAGGCCACGACGTTCAGGGCGCGGAAATGTACGTAACCCTGGAGCCGTGCTCCCATTACGGCAAGACGCCGCCATGCGCCAGGGCCATCATTGAAAAGAAGGTTAAAAAGGTTTATATAGGCATGGAGGATCCCAATCCGCTGGTGGCAGGACAAGGAATCAAGATGATGGAGGATGCGGGAATCCAGGTAGAATCCGGTATTCTGGAGAAGGAGTGCAGGAGCCTCAACGAAATTTTTCTCAAATATATTATGGAGAAAAGACCGTTTGTTGTAATGAAAACAGCCATGACACTGGACGGCAAGATTGCGGCGCGAACGGGAGATTCCAAATGGGTCAGCGGCGAAGAATCCCGCAGTCTGGTGCAAGAGATGCGTAATAGCCTCACAGGAATCATGGTAGGAATCGGGACGGTGCTTGCCGACGATCCCAGGCTGACCTGCCGCAAAGAAGGCGGCCGGGATCCGGTACGCATCATCGTTGACAGCCATTTGAAGATACCCCTTTCAGCCAAGGTCCTGCAAGATGATAATTACATCCTGGCGGCCACGTCAGATTGCGACCCGGAAAAAAAGAAACGATTAGGTGATCGAGTATTGCTTACCAAGAGCAGAGACGGACAGGTGGATTTGGATGATTTGATGATGCAGCTGGGAAAGCGGGGAATCGACAGCATCTTGCTGGAAGGGGGCGGCAGGCTCAATGAATCGGCATTGAAAGCCGGTATCGTGGATCGGGTTATTTTCTTTATCGCACCGAAAATAATCGGCGGAAAAGATGCGCCGACGCCGGTGGAAGGTGAAGGCCTGGCCCGCATGGATGAAGCCATATCATTGGATAACGTCCAGTTTGAAAAAATAGGCGAAGATTTGATGATTCAAGCCATACCAAAGAGGTGAGAACATGTTTACAGGAATCATAGAGGAGATCGGCTGTCTGATGGAGAGCCGGCAGGGAAGCCTGCGGATCCGGGCAAAGAAGGTCCTGGAGGACGTCCATCTGGGGGACAGCATCGCAGTCAACGGAGTCTGTCTGACCGTTACCGGATTTGATGCGGCTTCCTTTTCCGTGGACGTTATGGCGGAAACCTTGCGCCGCAGCAACCTGGGAGGGTTGTCAACTGGCAGCAGGGTCAACCTGGAACGGGCCATGGCTGCGGACGGCCGTTTTGGCGGACACATCGTCAGCGGGCATATCGACGACACCGGAACGATAACACGCCTGGAGCAAGAAGGGAATGCCGTATGGGTTACGGTTTCGTGCAGGAAAGAGCTGCTCCGCTACATTGCGGAAAAAGGTTCAATAACCATTGACGGCATCAGCTTAACCGTAGCCAGTCTTTGGGAGCATGGGTTTCAAGTTTCCATTATTCCCCATACGGGATCGGAAACCACCCTGCTGGAGAAAAAAACAGGCGATTTGGTTAACCTGGAGACTGATCTCATAGCAAAATATATCGAAAGACTCATGCAGCCCGCCGCAGCAGAACCGGCAAAGAGCAGCATTGATCTGGAGTTTTTACAGAAAAATGGATTTTAGGAGGATAAAAAATGAGCAACTTTGGAACGATTGAGCAAGCATTAGAGGATTTGAAAAACGGCAAGATCATTGTATGTACCGATGATCCGGACAGGGAAAACGAAGGCGATTTTATCTGTGCGGCTGAGTTTGCAACGCCGGAAAACGTGAATTTTATGGCCTGCTATGGGAAAGGGCTGATCTGCATGCCCATGAGCGGACAAATGACACAAAAGCTGGGCCTGGCACAGATGGTCGACAATAACACGGATAACCATGCGACAGCTTTTACGGTTTCCATCGACCATGTGGATACCACCACCGGCATTTCCGCCCATGAACGATCTGTTACCGCCATGAAATGTGCAGCGGACCGGGTACAGCCGTGCGACTTCCGCCGTCCGGGGCATATGTTCCCATTGGAGGCCAAGTCCAAAGGTGTTCTGGAAAGGGAAGGCCATACGGAAGCAACCGTTGATCTGATGCGCCTGGCCGGCCTCAAAGAATGCGGCCTATGCTGTGAAATCATGCGGGAAGATGGAACCATGATGCGGAGGACCGAGCTCATGAAACTGGCCAGAGAGCACGGTATGACCTTTATTACCATCAAAGACTTAATCGCCTACCGAAAGCGCCATGATAAAATTATGGAACGGGTTGTAGAAGCCGATTTCCCGACCAAATACGGACAGTTTCGCATCTATGGCTATATTAACAAGCTCAACGGGGAGCATCATGTAGCTATGACCATGGGCGATGTGGAAAACGGCGATCCGGTACTGGTACGCGTTCATTCCGAATGTTTGACTGGAGATGCGCTTGGCAGCGCCAGGTGCGACTGCGGCGACCAGTACGATGCGGCGATGCGGATGATCGCCCAGGAAGGCCGGGGAATCATGGTCTACCTGCGGCAGGAAGGCCGGGGCATCGGTCTTATCAATAAGCTGAAAGCCTATGCGCTCCAGGACCAGGGAATGGACACGGTGGACGCCAACATCGCTCTGGGCTTTGACGCGGACCTGCGTGACTACACAGTGGGAGCACAGATTTTGGAAGACCTGGGTGCCACCACCCTCCGTGTTATGACCAACAACCCGGATAAAATAAGCGGCCTTGAAAGCTACGGCATCGATGTGGTGCAGCGGGTGCCCATTGAGACAAAGATCAAGCCGGAAAGTGAATTCTACATGCAGACCAAGAAAGAAAAGATGGGCCACGTGCTCCATTCATGTTAAGGAGGTAAAGGAAAGTGAAAGTTTTAGAAGGAAATTTAATCGCACAAGGACTGAAGATTGGAATTGTTGCAGGCAGGTTTAATGAGTTCATCGGCAGCAAGCTGCTGTCAGGGGCAATCGATACCCTGAAGCGCCATGGAATGGATGAAGATGCCATCAGTGTGGCCTGGGTTCCGGGGGCCTTTGAGATTCCGCTGATTGCCAAGAAAATGGCAAAGAGCGGAAAGTATGACGCCGTCATCTGTCTGGGCGCTGTCATTCGCGGAGCAACCGCCCATTTTGAATATGTAAGCGCGGAGGTGTCCAAAGGAATCGCATCCGTAGGGCTGGACAGCGAGATTCCGGTGATCTTTGGAGTACTCACTGTGGATTCCATCGAGCAGGCTATTGAACGGGCAGGAACCAAGGCCGGAAACAAAGGCAGCGAAGCCGCAGCTGCTGCCATCGAAATGGTCAATCTGATCAAAGAAATCTAATGCTACCATTTATTGAAGACTTTCTCGGCAAATCCGAGGAAGTCTTTTATTGTCAGAACCGTTCCGTCATCGAGAACGACTCGCCCGGTGTACAACCCGAATACCTGGTGCTGATCGCTGCACAGAATTCCCAGATTGGTCTTAGCTGCCCGGTCGATAATGGGATGGAAGATCATTTTAAAACGATCGTCATCGCTGGTAAAAAACCAGGGCTCCAGGTAATTGTCCACCCCGTTTAATGTGGGAATGTTAAAGGTCACACGGGACAGCTTGTGGGCTTTATGCCCATAAAAGAGCATGTTTTCCGTGGCCTCCGAATCATCGCCAAAGCCGCAGCCGATGTTAAAGCCGAAGGGTACTCCATCCAGCAGACCGGAGCTGCTTCCCCAGTACCAGGTGTTCTTATAAGTCCATACCCCGCGGCCCCAATCCAGAACGCCAAAAGATTCTTCCGGACGGAAAATATACGACTGATCACCCAGATTAACATAACCTTTCGCTGCCATGCAGTTTATTTTTTGATTGTAATAGAAGGCCAGGGGATCTTCCACAAAAGGCGTGGCAATGACCATCGAATCGCCGCCATGATCCTCCAGGGTAATTTCTCCATCCAGGGTTTTATGATCATAAAAATGATCCATATGGAATTTGAGAAAGCGCCGGTCCTTTTCTTTTCGAAAAGAAAGAAAATGGTTCTTGCAGAAGCTTTCCGTGTATCCGGTTTCCGATGTTTCCGGCATATGGGTGTGGCCCATGGGGAACAAACGCATAGGGCTTTTCGTATGCTGCCACGGCTTTCGAAAATCAATAAAAGAGATACTGTCCAGTCCCATATAGGAATTGTCAGCAATGGTCAAAGCCACGGCAAACTCCCGATTGGCAATCAGATAATAATCCCATTCTTTTATGCGAAATTTATTCGCTTTTATAGCGGAACGATCATAGTCTAATAGGAGACTCCTTGCAAACCCGGCTTCAGATAATGTTCCATTGGGCCGGAGCAGATCGTGTTTTCTCGTTATTTCATGCTGCATAATCCTTCTCCCTTTTTTCATCTTAGAATAGTATAAAACATTTTTGAACAGTTGGGAAGTAGTGGTTCGTTTTTCTGTGAATGTGGTATCATAGAAATATAGATTAAACAAAGGAGAATCAACATGTTAACGATAGGATGTCATTTATCAGCAGCGAAAGGTTATGAAAATATGGGAAAAGACGCCCTTAAGATCGGGGCCAATACCTTTGCTTTTTTTACGAGAAACCCTCGGGGCGGCAAGGCAAAAGCCATCGATCCGGCAGATGCGGATAAATTGCTTTTGATCATGAAGGAGCATAAATTCGGCAAGCTGGTGGCCCATGCGCCGTATACCCTCAACCCATGTTCCAAAGACCCGAAAGTGCGGAATTTTGCGTTCATGGCTATGAGTGAAGATATGCAGCGGATGGAGTATACGCCAGGAAACTATTACAATTTTCACCCCGGCAGCCATGTGGGTCAGGGTGTGGAAACAGGGATCCGCATGATCTCAGATTTACTAAATCGGATTCTCAAACCGGAGCAGAGCACGATTGTGCTGCTGGAAACGATGGCCGGTAAAGGCAGCGAGGTGGGAGGCAGATTTGAAGAGCTGGCGGCCATCATAGAGCGGGTAGAGTTAAAGGATAAGATCGGCGTTTGTATGGACTCCTGCCATGTCAGCGACGCCGGTTATGATATCATTCATGATTTGGACGGCGTACTTGAGGAATTTGATCGGATCATCGGGCTGGAGAAGCTGCATGCCATGCACATCAACGACAGTCAGAATCCCATAGGCGCTCATAAAGACCGTCATGCAAAGATTGGAGAAGGCCATCTGGGGCTGGAGACCATTTCCAAAATCGTCAAGCATCCTCAGCTTGCGGGCCTGCCCTTTATTCTAGAAACGCCCAATGAACTGGATGGATATGCGCGGGAGATTGCGATGCTGCGGGAAGCGTGATACAATAGAACTATCTCACAAAAGAAAGATATAAGAGGTAGCTCATATGCATCAAGAAATGGAAAAGACAAAATGGGTGCTGATCGTATGCATCATATTCGCTCTGATTTTGGAGCTGGCCGTACCCCAGGCAGCTTTTGCGGCATCAAAGAAAAAGGTTAAATCCGTATCCTTCACAAATGTGGGGACATATCTTACCTTAAAAAAGGGGCAGAAAAAGACATTGAAAGTATCGGTGAAACCGAAAAAAGCTAACAATAAAAAGGTGAAATTCAAGTCCAGTCGTCCGTCGGTCGTGTCTGTATCCAAAAAAGGCGTTATAAAAGCCAAAAGAAAGGGTACCGCATATATTACTGTAACGGCAAGAGACGGATCTAAGAAGCGGGACCGAGTTAAAGTGACCGTGGGGACAAAGGTATCCTCAGTAAAATATACAAACGTCACCAGTACCTATGTAATGAAAAAAGGAGCCAAGAAAACCTTTAAAGTTTCGATAAAGCCTTCCAATGCGAGCAATAAAAGAATTTCCTGGTCATCCAGTAAATCTTCAGTCGCGTCCGTATCGTCGAAAGGCGTTGTGAAAGCAAAGAAAAAGGGTACCGCATATATTACAGCAAAAGCGCGGGACGGATCGGGAAAATATGCCAGGTACAAAGTGATCGTAGGCACAAAGATCAGCAAGATATCCGTATCCGGTCAAAATTATATTGGAAAAGGCGGATCAAAAATAAAACTGACGGCCAAAGTGTCTCCCGGATCCGCGTCCTATAAATCCGTGACCTGGAAATCCAGCAATACATCTATTGCGAAAGTAAACTCTTCAGGGACCATTACCGGCGTCAGGGAAGGAACGGCTACGATAACCGCTTCAGCAAAGGACGGAACTGGAAAAAAGGGATCTTTTAAGATAAACGTTGTATTGCCTTCACAGAGTTCCGCAATGTTTGTCGGACACCGGGGATACAGCAGCATTGCTCCGGAAAATACAATCGCAGCTTTTAACGAAGCAGTAAGGTATAGCTTCGGCGGCATCGAATGCGATGTATGGCAGACAAAAGGAAACCCGCAGGAAACGCAAGAACAGGCTGAAAAAAAAGCTGCTTCAATTGCCAGAGCTACGCCCGAAGGACAAAATACCGTGCCTTATGCAGAAGATAAAACGGAGAAAACACCCCAGGCAGCCAAACTTCTGCAGGAAAATCAGAATAATGAGGGCGAAGGAGGAGAAGGCGGCGATAAAGAGCCTCCAAAAGAAATCCCAGGGCTCATGATCATGCACGATCAGAATCTTCTGAAGATGTGCGGCGTCAATAAACTCATTACCGACCTGACACCGCTGGAACTGAGCAACTATCCGATCAAAAACGGAACTAATATTCACAAGTATCAAACCCAGGTGATCCCATCCTATGGACAGTATTTGGAGACGTTTATCGGAAATGGAACCACCCCGGTTATCGAAATCAAAAGCAGAACTCCAAGGACTGCGGATACGGCTATCGACGAAACGGCAGCGGAAGAACTGCTCAAACAGCTGAAGCAGGCAGACCTGAAGAGAAACGTGGTGTTCCAGAGTTTCAATATCATTTCTTTGCAGCGGGTAATGGAGGCAGCCAAAAAGGAAGAGTACGCTGCTTTGGATCTGACCTTTCTTTACCTCACCAGCTCAGAAGCTGAGGTTGATAGCAGCGATTTGGAACAATACAGAGACCAGGGCATTTCCGGGATTTGTATAAACCGTAATCTTGCAACCCCTTCCATTATTCAAAATGCTAAGGCATATGGTTTGAAAGTGGGAGTATGGACCGTGGATGATACAACGCTGGCATATCGGCTGGCAGAGATTGATCATGTGGATTATGTCATATCTAATAAAAAAGTATTTAAGTAAAAGAAAGTCTGCTTCAATTTTTCGGAGCAGACTTTTATCATCAATAATAGAAAGGACGAACCATGTCAGATACCATATATGCAGCCCACAGAGGCTACAGCAGCATTGCGCCGGAGAATTCCATCCCAGCCTTTGAAGAGGCCGTCAAGCATGGATTCGGCGCTGTTGAGTGCGATGTTTGGCAGGCAAGGGAGGACGGCGGCGGGCCGCAGCTTATGATCATGCATGATGAAAACCTGTCCCGCATGTGCGGCGTCAATGTGCGCATCACGAAACTGACCAAAAGCGAGCTGGCCGAATACCCCATTATTCGGGGCAAGAATATCGGTAAATATGGCGGCTCCCTGCCAATCCCCACCTTTGAAGACTATTTGCAGATTTTAGAAACAACAGAAGCGATCCCGATTGTTGAAATCAAAAGCAGGGAGCCGGAGAATGAAGAAAATGCTATCTCAGAGGAAACAGCAAGGCATTTAACCAGCCTCCTTTACAACAAACTGCCGGGTCGCCTCGCAGTGCTGCAAAGCTTCAATCTTCATTCCTTGTATCGGCTGAAACCTTTTATCCGTAAAAATACCCAGCTGCTTTATTTAGTCAAAAAGCCGGCGCTGATTAAAAGTGAACGGCTCCTGGAATACAAAAAAGCGGGGATCGCAGGGATCTCCGCCAAGTATACAATTTTATCTTCAACATCTATCAGCCGTATTCATAAATGCGGCTGCAAGCTGGCTGTGTGGACCGTGGACAGCAGAGCGCTGGCACGGAAACTGGCGGCTGCAGACCATGTTGAATATGTGATTTCCAATAAAATTTACAAATAGAGAAAAAAACATGGAGGCTTTAAGGATCGCGTCTGCTGTTTATTTGAATAAATCCGTAGTCAGGTAACGTTCACCAGTATCGGGAAGGAGAACGACAATGTTCTTGTCTTTTTCACGTTTTGCCAGCTGAACCGCAGCGTAGAGGGCGGCGCCGGACGAAATGCCGACCAGGACTCCTTCTGTCTTAGCCAGCGTTCTGGCTGCTTCGAAAGCCTCTTCGTTGTCTACCGTAAGGACTTCATCGTAGAGCTGGGTATCCAGTACTTCGGGAACGAATCCGGCGCCGATCCCTTGAATCTTGTGGGGACCGGCAATACCTTTGGATAGAACCGGAGAGGCGGATGGTTCGACGGCGGCCAGCTTAATCTTTGGATTCTTCGCCTTCAAATAGCGGCCTGTGCCAGTGATGGTACCCCCGGTTCCGATTCCGGCGACAAAGATATCGACCTGTCCATCCGTATCCTGCCAAATCTCCGGACCAGTGGTCGCTTCGTGGGCTGCAGGGTTGTACTGGTTGGCAAACTGACTAGGTATAAAACTGTTTTCCGTATTGGCAGCCAGTTCTTCCGCTTTGGCGATAGCGCCTTTCATTCCCTGGGCGCCGTCCGTCAGCACAAGTTCAGCTCCGTAAGCCTTGAGCAGCTTGCGCCTTTCCATGCTCATGGTTTCCGGCATGGTGAGAATGATTTGATAACCCTTTGCCGCCGCTGCTGCAGCCAGCCCGATTCCAGTATTGCCGCTGGTAGGTTCAATGATCACGGAGCCTTCTTTCAACAGACCGGACTCTTCCGCCTGCTCGATCATATTTTTTGCGATTCGATCCTTGACGCTTCCGGCGGGATTAAAATATTCCAGCTTCGCTAAAAGGGGTGTGCTGAGACTCTGTGCCCGGCTGAATCGGGATATTTCCAAAAGCGGCGTGCCGCCAATTAAATCTGTCATTTTCTTATAAATCTTCATAATGCTTCTACTCCTTTAAATGCCTGCGAGAGGTCTTCAATAATATCGTCAATATGCTCAGTGCCGATGGACAAGCGGATGGTTGCAGGCCCGATGCCCTGCTCCTTCATTTCTTGTTCATTGAGCTGAGAATGGGTTGTGCTGGCCGGGTGGATGACCAGTGATTTAACATCGGCTACATTAGCCAACAGCGAAAAAATTTTCAAATGATCAATAAAGGCATGGGCTTCTTTTTGCCCACCCTTAATATCGAAGGTAAAGATGGAGGCTCCCCCGCCCGAAAAATACCGCTCATAAAGATCATGATGCGGGTGATCCGCAAGGGAAGGGTGCTGGACAGCTGCAACCAATGAATGTTTACTGAGGAATTCCACCACTTTCAACGTATTGAAAACATGGCGCTCAACTCTGAGGGAAAGGGTTTCCAAGCCCTGTAAAAACAAAAATGCGTGGAGCGGCGCCAGAGTTGCGCCCATATCCCGCAAAAGGACTGCGCGTATGCGGGTGACAAAAGCCGCCGGCCCGGCCGCTTTTGTGAAGCTGACACCGTGATAGCAGGCAGTAGGCTGGGTAAGCTGCGGGAATTTACCGCTGGCTTCCCAGTCAAATTTGCCGCTGTCTACGATTACACCGCCCAGGGCTGTGCCGTGGCCGCCGATGAACTTGGTAGCCGAGTGAACGACGATATCGGCGCCCAGTTCAAAGGGCCTCAGCAAAAATGGTGTGGCAAAGGTATTGTCTACAACAAGAGGAATTCCATGATCATGGGCAACTTTAGCTACTTTTTCAATATCGATCAAGGTCGCGTTGGGATTGCCGATGGTTTCAATGAAAATAGCTTTCGTATTTTTCCGCAGCGCATTCTGAAAAGCGCCGTCCTCGTCCGGATCGACAAAGGTGGTGGAAATACCCATTTCAGGCAAGGTATGTTCTAAAAGATTATAGGTGCCGCCGTAAATGGTCTTGGCTGCGACGATGTGATCCCCTGCATGTGCAAGATTCTGGAATGTATAAGTGATGGCGGCAGCCCCGGAAGCCACTGCCAGAGCGGCACAGCCGCCTTCAAGGGCGGCGATCCTTTTTTCAAAGACATCCTGTGTGGAATTGGTCAGCCGGCCGTAGATATTGCCGGACTCAGCAAGGCTGAATCTGGCTGCGGCCTGAGCCGAATCCTTGAAAACATAGGATGTAGTCTGATAAATGGGGACTGCCCGCGAATCGGTGGCCGAATCGGCTTCCTCCTGTCCTACGTGCACCTGCAATGTCTCAAATCTGTAAGTTGTTTCTGCCATGATATGCTCCTCCTAATACCTCAAATCTTAATTCATATAATTCCTATAGAAATAGTATGAATTGATAGTAATATAAATTCCCTGCTTTGTCAACAGGGAATCTTAAACCAAATAGAAAAATTAGATGCAGAAATCGTTATTGCCTGCGGTCCTTTGATTTTCGCAGAGGTCGGCCAAGGTGACACTGTCCACATAATCGTTGATGGCGTTATAAAGGCCGGTCCAGAATGGAAGGGTTCCGCAGCTGCTGCAGCGGGGGCAGTCATTTTCTGGAGTTTCCAGGCAGACTACCGGGGCCAGAGCTCCCTCTGTCGTTCGCAGAATGTCGCCTACTGTGTAAGAATCCGGCGCTTTGGCAAGCTTATAGCCGCCTTGGGGGCCGCGAACACTTTTGATATAGCCGTTCTTATTAAATAAGGATACGATTTGCTCCAGATATTTCAGCGAGATATCCTGCCTTGCAGAAATTTCCCGCAGAGAAACATATTCATCTCCGCCGTAGATCGCCAGGTCCAGCATGAAACGCAGCGCATAGCGGCCTTTGGTTGAAATTTTCATAAGCACATTCCTTTCTTTGCGATATTTTATCCTTCGGCAACGCAGTAGCAGCCAGACAGAATTTATGCTGCAAAACCTAGCGAGTTCTGCGAGCGTGTGATTTTCATCGTATACGATATTCTCCATTGAGCACGGCATTGCCGCAAAGTTGAATATCGTAAAATTCTTTTCGTGGCGAAAAAATTATACTATTCTGACCAGATTAATACGGAGCTGCCGAGAGGTGCAGAATAAGTGAAACTTGCTCGACCTGGCTCGCAAGTTATAACATAACGAGCCGATGGCTGAAGGGGGGAGCCTTAAAAAATCCCATTTTCTGATACCCCCAGCGTGCTGCCTTTCCATCGCTAGCCTGCGGATGGTCAGAACTGCGTTAGATATTAATGTCTGGACAAAATAAAGAAAATATTGCCGCAATTCAACAGTTGCTGCATAGCGAATTAGATAGCCAATCAAGTTTCCGTATAAGCCTTATCAAAGGTAATGACCACGAAATAGGTGGGATTAATTTGCTTGAGCATTGCATCCACCAGCCGGCTTATTTCATCCTCGGACATTTTACAGGACGGTGTCAATACCGCATCAAAGATGATATTGGTATGCGTCTTGCCGGGAACGATGCGTAGATCGTGAATGCTGTGGACTCCCTCAAGGGGCTTAATTGTCTGAATAATCTCTTTATAGAGCTGGCTGATCAGAGGGTTATCCAGTTCTACCGGATCCATATGAGCAGTAAACTCGATGTGAAGGCCCTCCTTGATGTATCGTTCAATGTTGTCGATCATATCGTGGCTTTCCATTAGATCGCCCTTGGCGTCCACCTCAATGTGAATGGATGCGAAGATTTTGCCGGGACCATAGTTGTGCACCACCAGATCATGGATGCCGATAACCCCTTCATGGGAAAGAACGCCTTCTTCAATGGCCCGTACCAGATCCGCATCCGGCGCTTCTCCCAGAAGCGGGCTGGAAGTCTCGCGAATCAGCTGAATCCCGGACCAAACGATGAACAAGGCAACTAAACAGCCCATATAACCATCCAGCTGTATATGAAAGATTTTTCCGATGAAAATGCTGACCAGAACAGCGGAAGTGGAGATCACGTCATTGCGGCTGTCGGCGCCTGTGGCCATGAGGGCAACGGAATTGATTTTTTTACCGATCCCCATATTAAAAAGGGCCTGCCAAATCTTAATAACAATGGCAATGACTAGAATAATTACCGTAGTATAGCTGAAGGAAAGCGGGTCAGGCTGCAGAACTTTGCGAAAGGATGAGCTCAGCAGCTGCAGGCCCAGAACGATGATCAGCACTGAAATAAAAAGGCCAGTCAGATATTCGATTCGGGCATGGCCGTAGGGATGGTCTTTATCTTCAGGCGCTGCCGCCAGCTTGAAACCGATCAGTGTAATAATAGAGGAAGAAGCATCCGCCAAATTGTTGATTCCGTCCGCCACAATGGCGATGCTGCCTGCCACCAGACCGACGATGATCTTCATCGTACACAAAACCGCATTAGAGATAATGCCTACGATTCCGGCAAATTTACCGTAGCGCTCCCGGACTTTGGGATCGCCGGTATTCTTATAGTCTTTTACAAATATTTTTGCTAAAAAAGTTCCCATATCTATACTCCGTTCAAATAACAATATGACCTATTATACCATATCTTTCTACAACTATGTACAAACGGATGGCAGGAAATTATATGACCGGTTGCTATGCCCATCGACGGGAGTGAAAGGGGGAGAAATACAATTTTCAGGCAAAACAACTCGTCCGCCGGCATATGTTCCCAAAGAGAGGTGGATCTTTATGAAACAGGACTTAAATCATGGGCAGCAGTTAAGCTGCTTTAAATTAACCGGCGTTGCAGTGGGCAGTACGATTGCCAGCGGAGCCTTCAGCTTGTCGGGGGATATGGCGGCTGCCGGAGCAGGGACAGCGGCGATTCTATGCGGATGGCTTTTATGCGGCTTGGGAATGCTGGGACTGGTCGTTTGCTTTTACCACCTGAGCCGCGTCAAGCCGGGGCTGACGGGCGGTATTTACAGCTATGCCAGAGCCGGGTTTGGGGATTATGCAGGTTTCAATTCGGCCTGGGGCTATTGGATCAGCAATTTTCTGGGCAACGTGTCCTTTGCAACTTTAATGTTTGCGGCGCTGGGCCATTTTTTTCCTGTATTCGGAGCAGGAAACAATTTGGCGTCTGTCGTGGGAGCATCGGCGGTCACGTGGCTGTCAGTACTTTTGGTGCTCCGGGGAATGAAAGCGGCTGCCCTCATCAATCTGCTGGTCACCTTTGCCAAGCTCATCCCGATTTTTCTATTTATCTTGGCAGTGATTTTTCTAAAAGCCTTTGATCCGCAGATCTTTTTTTTCAACTTTATGGGAGAGGATACCGGATTGCCATTCAGCAGACAAGTGATGGCTACGACATATACAACGGCATGGGCTTTCATCGGCGTTGAAGGAGCCGTTGTTATTTCCGGACGAGCGAGGACTTCACAGGATGCGGGCAGAGCGACAGTAATATCTTATCTGTGTGTGCTGATGATTTATATCCTGATTTCTGTTCTCAGTATGGGTGTGATGACCAGAGGACAGCTGGCCCAGCTGGGCAATCCGCCGCTGGCGGACGTAATGCGGCAGGTAGTCGGGCCCTGGGGCGGTAATCTGATCAATGCCGGCGTTGTCCTTTCCTTGTTGGGAGCCACACTGGGGCATACGATTATTTCTGCGGAATGTGCCTACGAAGCTGCGTCAAAAGGTTCATTCTGCAAGTTCTTTGCTATGGAAGGAAAATCGGGAGCACCTATCGCCGCGCTGTTAATAACCGGAGCACTGGTTCAATTGTTTCTGGTGATCGTATATAAGAGTGCATCCACTTATCAAATTTTCTATACAATTTCTACGACCATGATGGTCATTCCATATCTTTTGACGGCTCTCTATTACTGGCAGCTGGCCGCTCATAGACCGGAAAGTTTAGAGCATGCGGGGATACACCCTGCAAGGGGCCGGCTTGCTGCTGTAATTGGAATTTTATATGGAGTTTGGCTGATTTATTCGGGCGGTTTGACGGCACTGTTGGTGTCTGCACTCCTATATGCGCCGGGAACCTTGATTTATATGAAGGGGAAAGGTGAGCAGCATCTTCCTCCTTTTTACCGGATGAGGGATAAGGTTCTGCTGACTCTGATTCTATCGATCTTTACAATTTCGCTTGCACTGAGGGGACAAGGGGGTCTCGATCCATTTTAAAGGGAGCCTATTTGGCTCCCTCCTTATCTTTATTCTCTTCCAGTGCTTTTCTCAAAGCTGTAGCCAGCTGATCGGTACAGGATGTGGATTTCATGCCGCAGCTAATTCCAGAAAGCTTTTTCGTGACTTCTTCCACCGGCATGCCTTCTACTAATGTTGAAATTGCCTTTAGATTGCCGTTGCAGCCGCCGCTGAACTTTACATTTTTGACAATATCGCCGTCCAATTCAAAGTCCAGCTTGGTGGAACAGACTCCTCGTGGGATGTAGGAATACTTCATAACAATTTGTCCTTTCTTAATTGCTTTTTACTGTTATAATATATAATATAGCAAAAAAGAACGGAAAGGGAAAGATAAAATGCGTTCAGACAAAAATAAAAGAAAAATTAAGAAAAAAAGCAGCATGAAAATGATGTTGATTGTGCTGGTTGTACTGGTAATTGGTGGGGCAACCGCCGTATTTGCTCTCTTTGGAGGGCTTTCCAGCGATTGGCCGGATATCAAATCACCAAAGACAAACCCGCTGACCGGTGAGCTGGTAATCGAACTGCCATCGAGACCGTTCATCCTTTCAACTGACAATGATTCCGGTCTGGCAAGACCACAGTCGGGGATCTCCAAGGCCGATATTGTTTATGAATTTCCAGTGGAGGGAGGTTCCAGCCGTTTGGAGCCGATTTACTACAGCAAGGTACCTGACAAAATCGGACCATCCCGCAGCGCAAGGCCGTATTTTATCGATATGGCCAGAGAGTATAAAGCGGTTTTCGTCCACCACGGATGGAGCCCGCAGGCCAAAAAATATTTAGAGTCCGGTGTGATTCCCTACATCAGCGCGTTCAGTTATAACCGTATTTTCTATCGTTCAACGGATCGCAGCGCGCCCCATAATTCTTATACCACGGGGAAAGACGTCTGGAAGACCATTAAAAAAGAAGGATGGGATCAGCAGCAGGAGCCGAGGAGCTTTCCATTTTTGGGAGACGGCCAGACCCAGCAGGGAGCATCTGCCGTCGATATTGATATTGATTATCGGGTAAATAAGAATAACTATAAGTATGATAAAAAAACTGGCCTCTATAAAAAATACGTCGGCGGAAGCGAGTATATGGACAAAGAGACCGGAAAGCAGATCACCACGAGAAACATTCTGGTGCAAAAAGTGAAATCCAAAGTTCTGGATGAAAAGGGGCGCTTGAAAATCAATATGACCGCAGGGGGAGATGCCCTGCTTTTTACCAACGGAGTTGCAGTAGAAGGCAGCTGGTCTAGAAAAGATCTCGATTCCCCTACTGTTTTTACGGATAAAGAAGGGAAGGAACTGAAGCTGAACGTGGGCGTTACCTGGATTCAGGTGGTGGATGACACGGTGAAGGTGGAATACAAATAGCGATGAACGAAAGCAAAGAAGATAAAATGCTCTTGGCTGGGGCAGAAGACAAATATCAGCAGTGCAGCCGCCAGTATATGGTGACCAGCACTGGTTTTCTGGATTTACGACAAAGAACGCTGGTGGAAGGACGCCTTCGGGAGCTGAGCAAAGCTTCAAGCGATGTGAGCTGGGCGTTTTTCGGCGGGTATGAAGATGCGGAGCGAACCATCGCCATGTTTCTGCCTGACTATGCGAGCCTTGAAGAGAACCATCCCCTAGCGGTCATCCGTGCGGAGGCTCCGTCCGGGGGAAGGAAGCTGACCCATCGGGATTATCTGGGATCGCTCACCGGATTGGGGATCAAAAGGGAGATGATCGGTGATATTCTTACCAATGAAACAGGGGCGGACATCCTTATTTTAGAAGAAATAAGGGACTTCCTGCTGTTTCATTATGAGAAAGCAGGAAGAACCAGCCTGAAGCTGGAGTCCGTCCCTCTGTCGGAGCTGCGGATACCTGAGCAGAAAACAAGTATGCAAAAAGATACGGTTGCCTCTTTGAGACTGGACAACGTGATCGCATCGGCTTTTTCCCTTTCCAGAGCAAAGGCGGCGGAAGCGATTCGCTCGGGATTGGTCTTTGTCAATAGTATGCAGGCGGAAAAGACAGATTTCCAGGTTAAAGAAGGAGATAAGCTGGTACTCCGGGGGAAGGGCAAGGCCTTCTTGCGTGAAGTCGGACAGCGAACGAGAAAGGATCGAATTTTTATTGTGACTGAACGGTATTTGTAGGCCATAGAAAATGGGCTGCCTGCTGACCAATGATTTAATTCATGTAGCTGTGCGGTGCCTGGGATTATACTAAATTTTTTATTTTAATGAATCTAGTGAATTATTGCAACGTTTTCAAGGTTCAAATTGTGTCAAAATCCTTGAACCTTTATATATCTCGAAATTTCAGGCTTGCAAGCCCACAATATTTACACCACTTTCGGCCCAAACACCCCATTTTCATTATGGTAAACCAAAAAACACAGCAGTCACACGAAGTGTGACTGCTGTGTTCGCGCTTCCGGCTTTCTTGTCCGGTTAATATTTTTCGACGACTTCCTGCAGCACTTTATTGGCAATACTGCCGGAAACCTGACTGCCGAAACCGCCGTTTTCAACCAATACGATAAAGGCATATGGATGTTCTTCATCCCTGAGGAAACCGGTAAACCAAGCGTTGGGCCGTTTATTCTTCCCAACTTCCGCTGTGCCGGATTTTGCGCAGATATTCAGGCCCGGAAAGTTCTCCGTACCATAATTATCTTCCACGTTGTTACGCATCATGTTTTGAAGGATTGATGCAGTGTTTTCTTCAATCATACGCTTAGTCCAGGACTTCCAGGGCAGGCTTGCAGGAATTCCGGTGCTGAATTTTACATTGCGAATAATTTTCGGCTGTACAGCCCGCCCGCCGCCGGCGATGGCTCCCATATAGGTCATCATCGTACAAGGGTTTACTAGATCTTCATGCTGCCCGATACCGGCCCAAGCCAGCTCAACTCCACCGCTCTGTGGAAACTCAAACTTTCCCCTTGCAGTAGAGATTCCGTTGATATCTCTGCTGATGGTCAGACCGGTCTTCTCTGTATATTCCTTCATCTTTTCTGCGCCCACCTTTTCGGCCAGCTTTCCGAAATAGCAGTTGCAGGATACGGCCAAAGCCTTTTCCAGATTAACCTTTCCGTGAGGTTCCTGGCAGGTAACTCGGTCCGAACCGCCATAAGACTGTCTGCCGGTGCAAGTGTATTCCCAGGTCGCATAATCGGATAAATTTTCGATGGAAGCCGCCGCTGTCACCAGCTTGAATATGGAGCCGGGAGTGAAGGTAGCGGAAAAGAAACGGTTCATGTAAATACCAGATTTATCATCCTCGCTTACCTTAGGCGGGTCCGTTGGATCGTAATTAGGCGAACTGACCAGACAGATGATTTCTCCGGTCTTATAGTTATAAACTCCGACTGTACCTTTTCGTCCGGCAAGCGCTTGATTGGCCGTAGTGCAGATTTCGGAATCAATAGTGAGGTTCACATTTCTGCCTTTTCCCAGCATGGAGTAAGTCCCCGTAAGAAAATTATAACCCGAAAGCTTATTGGCAAAGACTTTATTAGCGCCGGTAGCGATCATGCCGCTTTTATCGCCAGTTAAATGGACGTTCGCTTTCCGAATGGAAGAGGTATCGCTGAATTGCATCTTTCCGCCCGCATTGGTCATAAGCAGTTTGCCGTTTCGATCGTAAAGGGAGCCGGTTTTCAGCTTTCCTTTATCGTTGTAAATCTGCTTGTTGGCTGTATAAGTCGCCCAGTCGCCTCCGTCTTTCACATAGCGAAAACAAAAGACGCCGAGGCCGATTACCAGGACTCCGGCAAGGAGCAGGCACATGATCGCACGTTTTTCAATCTTTTTCATGATGCTAGGCCCCCTTCCTTTTTATCATCCAGCCGGACGGCAAAGCTGGCGTTCTGCCTGGTGTCGGCTGCCTTGAGGAAGGCCAAAAGCCCCCAGGAGACGATCATACTGGTCCCTCCGCTGGAAACGAAGGGGAAGGTTACTCCGGTAAAAGGCAGCAGGTCCAGCGCACCGAACACGTTGAGTATCGTTTGAAAAATAAACAGCGAGGTGGCGGCACAAGCGGCAATGCTGTAATAAGCGGAGCGGCCTGCGATGATGGAACGGACCGCAAAGACGCCCAGCGTTACAATACATAGAACAGCTAAAATAGCTATAATCAGACCCCACTCCTCAGCAAGCAGGGAAAAAACAAGGTCAGTATCTGAAGCCGCTGTAGTATGGAACCAGCCTTTTCCGGCACCAACGCCGGGAAGGCCGCCGCTGGCCGCCGCCGACATGGCCCTGGTCTGCTGGTATCCGGTTCCCATAGGATCGTCCCAGACATGCCCCCAAGTGGCGAATCGCTGCCTCACATGGGGCTTCAACGTCAGCACCAGCATACCAGCCAGTGCTACAGCACCGACGATGAGGATCAGCTTGGAAAAATCGCCGCTTCGCAGAAAGGCGATGACCAGGAAGGTGACAAAGAAAATGGCAGCGCCGCCAAAGTCACTCATTAAAGCCAAGCAGCCCATACAAAAGCCGGAAAAAATCATGAAGATGGTCAGGTTTCCTTTTTCATACAACTCATCTAAAGTAGCGGCTCCGGCAATAATAAAGGATATTTTAACCAATTCTGCCGGTTGAATAGACATTCCTCCGATTTCAATCCAGTTCTTTGCTCCATAATGAGTTGTTCCAAAAAGTAATGTTGCCAGCAGCAGAACAACGCCCACTCCCAGAATCAACATCCGAACTTCCTTGGACCTGTTCAAATCCCGCAAAAACCAGCACAACAGAAAGAATAAGACTACCCCTAAGATGATGCAGATCAACTGTTTCATCGTGTTGCCGGTGTGTACAGCTGTTGCAGCCAAACTGAGCGTGGACAAGAAAAAGGCAATGGTTTCCATTTCAAATGCGATCCGCCGCAGAGAGCGCATGAAAAGAAAATAAACCCACATAATCGCACATAGACCGAAGATGGATGTTGGAATGGATGGAGGGCAGTCATCTCCATATGCGACTTTAAACTGAACTACTGTCAAAACCTGAAAGACCGTCAGCGCAATCAGCGATGTCCACGGAGATACGGGCCGGCTTTTCCGCTTTCTTTTTTGAATGTTTTGCTGCTTTTCCTGCAAGCTTACAGGAATCAAAGAAAAATTAGCGCCGCCCAGAGTAAGTACATCGCCGGGACGCAAAGGCATAGTCTTTTTTACCTTCACCCCATTTATGTAAGAACCGTTTTTCGAATGCAAGTCATTGTATCGCCAAGTTCCCCGGGCATCCCGAACCAGGGTTCCGTGATTACGGGATATACTGTTCAGGTTGACTACAATATCGGCGCTGGAAGCTCGCCCGATAACGTTTTCCCAATGCTTGAGCGGGGTAGAAGAACCGTCGGGGCCTCCTATATAGGCCCATATCTCTGAAGGGTTTTTTGCCTGAAGCAAAGATTTAATTGATTTGACCAGTATAAATATAGCAAGAAGCACAAAGACCCACCTTACGGCCGCTGTGTAATATGGCCCCATGACGGTCATTATGTTCTGGAATGTATCCATGCCTTGTCCTCCTTTTTCTAACTTAAATGCAGAGAACATTATATCACAACCGGGTCTTTTTTCGGACCCCTTTAATAAACTTTTAAGAATCAACATGATGGCTGCTCATGCTGAAAAAGTTGAAAAAAAGCGAAAAAATGAATATAATATATCATTAAGTTAGATTATGTTATAAATTGTATACAATACTCGGCGACCGAGGAGGAAGTGTATGACAAAGAAAACGAAAGAAAGAGGGGACAGGCGGGACGGAACCAGAGTCCGCAATGTGGATGGGGTCCATGCGATTATGCCGCATTTGATGCCCAATCGGTGTGATGCGGAAGTGTATATACAAGAGCAGATCGATGTCACCAATTTGATGCGGTATCTGCAGGAAAAAAATGGGCCAGGTGCCGAATATAAAACTACAATTTTTCATACGATCGTTATGGCGGTTGCTAAAACCATATATAAAAGACCGCTGCTGAACCGCTTTATTGCTGGCAAACGATTTTTCGATCGTAATGAGATTACAATTTCATTTGTAGTGAAGCGACAGTTTCAGGATGGAGCCGAAGAAGCGCTGATGACGCTGCGGGTTGAGGACGATATGACACTGGAAGATGTGAGCAGAAAAATCATTGGAGATTCTGCCAAGCTTAGGCAAGAGGCTGGTACAAATGATATTGACCAAGTGCTGGGCAAACTGGCTAAGCTGCCCAGATTTGTTATGAGAATCATGATGGCTGCTTTTCGGTTTTTGGATTTTCATGATAAGATGCCGGCATTTATCTGTGATGGGGACCCCAACTATTCAACGGCTATGCTGACCAACCTGGGCAGCATTGGATGCAGCTGTGTCTATCATCATTTGAACAATTATGGAACTAACTCTCTGCTCATTGCCGTAGGAACCGTGCATCAAGCACAGATCATTGGGGATGATGGAGAAGCGGAGATCCGAGATGTGGTTGATCTTGGCGTTACTTTGGATGAAAGAATTGCAGACGGCTTTTATTTTGCCAGATCCGTAAAATTGCTGGAGGAAATCCTATCCCAACCGGAAATTCTGGAAAAACCAGTAAAGGAGGAAGTGGATTATGAATGCTAAAGAACCAAAGGCTCCGTGGCTGTCGTCATACCGTAATGTGCCTGAAACACTGGATTACCCCGATCTTTCGATGATCGATCTGATAGAAAAGAATGCAGAAGAACACCAGGATGTAACTGCATACGAATTCATGGGAAAGAAAGTGACCTATCGCCAGTTTTTGTCAGAAGTCAATCAGTGCGCAAGAGCATTGTGTGCTTTGGGCATTCATGAAAACGACCGGGTTACGATTTGTATGCCCAACACTCCGCAAGCGGTCACGATGTTTTATGCGATCAACCGCATGGGAGCGCTGGCCAATATGGTCCATCCGCTGTCGGCTGAGGGAGAAATCGAGTTTTATCTCAACCACTCTCACAGCACAGCTATTCTTGTTCTGGACGCTTTTTATTCAAAGGTTGAACAGGTACGCGGCCGGACGCCGGAGTTGAAGCATGTTATTGTAGCCTCCATTGCCACCGAGCTTTCAGGTATTACAAAACTTGGATTCAAGCTGACGAAAGGAAGAAAGATCAAGAAGATCCCGAGCCGTGAGGATGTTATCACCTATACGAGCTTTATGCGGAAGGGGGAATCTTTTTCCGGAAACTTCCGGACCGTGCGCAAGGGTTCTGCTGAAGCTGCAATTTTATACAGCGGCGGCACTACGGGAAAAACAAAGGGAATCATCTTAACCAACTTGAACTTTAACGCTCTGGCTATGCAGACCGGTGCTGCGGGAGACTGTATTATAACCGGGCATAAAATGCTGGCGATCATGCCCATGTTTCACGGGTTCGGTCTGGGCGTCTGTATCCACACCATGCTGATTCACGGCTGCAGCTGCGCCTTGGTTCCCCAATTCAGCGTTGAAACATATGCTAAGCTGCTCAAATCCGTCCAGCCCAACTACATTGCCGGCGTGCCGACTCTTTTCGAGGCGCTGTTGCGCAATAAACGGATGAAAGACGTGGACTTGTCCTGCCTGGAAGGCGTCTTTTCCGGCGGCGATTCTCTATCCGTCGAGTTAAAGAAGAAGGTGGACCGCTTTCTCCGGGAGCATGATGCTCCCGTACAGATCCGGGAGGGGTACGGGACGACCGAATGCGTTACTGCCAGCTGTCTGACGCCCAAGGACTTTTACAAAGAGGGAAGTATAGGGATTCCTTTCCCCGATACTTATTATAAAATTGTCAAGGCCAGCACTAAAATGGAAATCCCTTATGGAGATGAGGGTGAAATTTGTATCAGCGGCCCCACAGTTATGAAAGAATATCTGGAAGATCCGGAAGAAACAGAATCCACGCTCCAGCGTCACGAGGACGGGAGGATTTGGCTTCATACCGGAGACCTGGGAACTATGGATGAAGAAGGCTTTGTTTATTACAAACAGCGGCTGAAACGGATGATTATTTCCTCTGGATACTCCATCTACCCGTCTCAGTTGGAAAATATCATTGACGCTAACCAATATGTGCTCATGTGTACCGTAATCGGCGTGCCCGATCCATATAAAGTGCAAAAGGTTAAGGCATTTATCGTCTTGAAGCGGGGTGTCAAGCCGACGCCGGAAGTCCAAAAGGATATTGAAGAGCATTGTGCGAAAAACATTGCCAAATACGCCATGCCCTATGAATTTGAATATCGGGATAAGCTGCCTCAGACACTGGTGGGAAAGGTAGCTTATACGGTTTTAGAAAAGGAAGAGCTCGCAAAGCTGAACAAACTGGAATCATAGGATTTTGAACAATTGGTACGGTGTTGATTGCTGAGGGGAGCCGACTCCTGCTTACAGCCGGGAGGACTGGCAAACTTCTGCTAGTGGGTGAGGTGGCAGGGCTCCAGGATACTTCTGCGGAATGGGGAGGGGCCAGGCCCGGGAAAATTGTTACTGACCGGTGAGGTGGCGTGGCGGATCTTGGAAAACTCCTGCAAAGCTTTGCCTTTTTTACGCAAAGTTGTGGGGCTGCGGGGCATCATTTTGGAAAAAAGTAGGCCTGACTCCTGAAAAGCCTATTTAAGAGGGTTTAATCGTTGAAAAAGGGGAAAAGATTAAAATTTTTTTGATTTCTTCCGGCCATTTAACGTTTCGTGCAGGGCTACTCTTCTGCACAGCAGGATAAAAGATGCGAGCCGCAGCTCGCATCTTTTACGATTTCAGACCAGCGGGGGCGAGAAACGCGAGAATCTGAGATCTGAGAGTAACTATCAAAGTCGAAGCCTTTTGGCAAGAATTGTAATACTGAGTGCCAGACGATTTGTTTTTTGCTGTCATTTTCATGCCTCTGAAAAAAGACATCGGAATATAATTGACATAAGTCAGAAACTGGGCTATAATTGACATAAGTCAGAAACCAAGGAGATTACCATGCCGAGACCTAAAAAATGCAGAAAAATCTGCGGCCTTCCTAAACGATGCAATTTTGGACCGCTGGACGGTGATGCCGCAGATGAAAACGTTATTATGACGGTTGATGAATACGAGACGATCAGACTGATCGACCATCTGGACTACAATCAGGAGAGTTGTTCCCAACAGATGGGAGTAGCGAGAACTACAGTGCAGGCTGTGTATAATTCTGCTCGGAAAAAGTTGGCGGAGGCCTTGGTTGACGGCAAACCCTTGATCATACAGGGAGGAAATTATAGAATTTGCCCGCAGGGCAGAAATCGGTGTTGCAAAAAAGGAGGCCATCAGGATGAAAGTTGCAGTTACTTACGAAAATGAACAGGTATTTCAACATTTTGGGCAGACGTCCCAGTTTAAAATCTATGAGGTAAAGGATGGAACTGTATCCTCAAGTGAAGTTGTATCTACAGGCGGAAAAGGACATGGGAGTCTGGCGGGATTTCTCAAAGACGCAGGTGTCGATACGGTTATCTGCGGTGGTATCGGTGGAGGTGCCAAAGCTGCTTTGGCCGAGTTAGACATTCAGGTGCTGCCGGGAGTATCTGGAGCCGTGGATGAACAAGTAGAACGGCTGTTAGCCGGCAATCTGGAATATGATCCAACGATCCAGTGTTCCCATCACGGAGAGGGGCATAAGTGCCACGATTAATTCTCATCATATCCAAAGGAGCCGCGTTTGCGTTTTCGCAGCGGCTCTTTTATTTATCACGTAAAAGGAGCAGCGCTTTCTAAACATGTAATGTCGATAGGCGTATACCTTGCAAGCTACGCCGCAGCAAGATTCGCTGATTTTACCCGATGCGCCTACTTTTTGTCAATTCCTATTCGATATGGGCAAATACTATAGCAATGTCCATATTAAGATTACAAATTTTACCTCTTAAACAACGAATTTTCAGTCACGGTAAGATTCAGTATTTTTTACCTTGCGACAATGCCGTCCCGATGGTAAAAATACCACAAGGTTTTTGGCAAGACAAAAAATTTTTCAAAAAAATATCAGAAAATTCTTGCAATGTTAAAAAAGTGATGCTATAATACAAACAAGAAAAGCAAAGAAAGAGAAGGAAATCTAAGATGGAACTCTCTACTAGCTTTTGAAATAAATAAGTTGAAGTCAAAAGGCTTTAATCAAAGAAAGAGGGTGAGTCCACCAGAAATGCAAACTGAGTCAACAAAAAGATAATACCGATTGCAAAACCAAGTGACACGCCTTTCGATGCTGGCCGGGCGGCCAAAGGCAGAAAAAGGAATTTTGGTAAAGTGAAAACTTTAGGAACCGAAGTCAGAGGAAATATGAGTTGTAAGTCGCCGGAGCGGGAGCGTAGCGGTAGACAAAGATTCCGAAGTACGGAGGTGTAAAGACGGAAACTTTATGGGGAGTAAAGGTGGGAGAGGAAGTAGCGATCGGTATTATCTTACGTTTTATGAAAAATCCATACCTATGGTTTATTTTTTTGCACAAAAACAACATGTTCCGGTATACAGCAATATTTTTATGCTCTGGGCAAGGTGCCCTTTTAAAAAAGGGAAGATATCAAGTGTCATTGTAAATAGCTTATTTGCAATAAGAGCAGGCCTAGATAAAATTATTGATAATTAATAAAAAAATACTTGCAATAGAGATTTGAATATTGTATAATCAATTTTGCAAGTTTGAAAAACAGACATGCTTATAGTTGAAAAAGATTGAAATCTAAAGGATTATATGCACCATTAGCTCAGCTGGCAGAGCACCTGACTCTTAATCAGGGTGTCCAGGGTTCGAACCCCTGATGGTGTACCAACGAAACCCCGAAACCGCAAGGCTTCGGGGCATTTTTATATATCTATGAAGTTCCTGAAAATCTTCTTTTACCCCAATTCTACCCCAATTACAGATCAACGGGAAATAGCTCTTCTAACCCGTTCACATATTCACGTTTCTGCTCTTCAACTACATGTGTATAATGCAAGGCCATTTCTGGCGTTTCATGTCCGAGGAGATTTTGCAGCGCTTTTGGATCTTTGATCTGGCGCAGAGACGTTGTTGCGAATGTGTGTCGGAGTGCATGAAATTTTATCTTGCGCAAACCGTCCGTATTGGTACAGATTTTCCTTAAAGCGGTATATAAAGTTTTCGGATCGTAAAGCTGGCCGATCTCATTGCAGAATACCAGATTGTTGTCTTGATAGAGTTTTACGTTTTTTAATTTCTCATTTGACTGTTCCGCTTTATGCTTTGCAAGGGCGGCGGATGTCAGAGATATGAGCGGGATTTCCCGGTTGCCTGCATCTGTTTTAGGCATGTCCTGCACTATGATTCTTGAGCCAATCCGTTTGTGAGTATCAGGATCATAGTCATATATTCTAACGGCATCTTTATTGACGATAAGGTATGAATCATCGAAAAAGATATCTTTCCACGTCAGAGCGGCGATTTCGCCTTCTCTCATCCCTGTTGTGAGGGCCAATATAAACGCAGCTTGAAGGCGGTGCCCTTTTATTGCTTCTAAAAATATTTTTTGCTCTGGCATAGTTAATATTTGTACCTTTTGAGTTACCTCTTCTGGGAGGTCGATTCGGTTCACGCAAGATTCGTAAATTACTTCACGTTTCACTGCATCATTCATAGCATTGCGTAGTATCCCATAAACAGAAGAGATGCTCCTGGTTCCGACCTCTTTATCTTCCAGTGTATCGACCCAGTCTTGTACATTATATCGCCGCAGGTCGGTAATTTGGATACTTGCAATAGGATATGGGAGCAAGTGGTTCCGTATCAGATTTTCGTAATGGTCAAACGTCTTAGGGCTGATAGTGCCTTTCTTTTTCTTCTTTCTTGATTCCGGGTTTTTATTACGTTTGATATTCCATAGCCAGTGATCCATCCAATCACCCACAGTCATTTTTGAGGGAGAAATATATTGATTCTTTCTGGCCTTTGCGACCGCTTCATCTTTTTTAGCCAGGGCTTCATCAGCGGTCTTCCCATAAAAGGAGGGCCGGCTTTTGTTTCCGAAAATATCCACAATAGTTGCTCTGACTTCAAATGTTCCGTCCGCTCTTTGCCGGATAGTACCTTCTCCGTGATAGCGCTTTTTCCTTTTTTCTGCCATATTGTATCATTCCTTTCTTAATTTTTTGCACGAAAATACCAGGGGTTGCAATGCCCTGGCCAGACATGATACAATATGTTTGCGAGACATGTGCTGCATCATGCGGCCGTAGACATTGGCTCCGCTTTGGCGGGGCTTTTGTTTTTATTATTTTAATTTAACCTCTTGTTCTTGATAAATTCCATCAAGTAGGTTCTTGGTTGATTGATCAGTTACTTTTAAGGTGATTGGCGATTTGGAGTCTTTAAGGGTATAGAGAATCGCAACTTGAACCGTCTTCCCTTTTTGAATATCTTTGGAGAGGTTCGACTCTGCTTCGTTTTGGTTTTCAGACATCCCCATTTCACACTCAATTCCGTCATGGAAAACCTGAACGTAGAATGTGTCAAAAGCAGTACTCGCTTCACCTTTTTTATTTGTATAATCAAAATAGACCAGTACTGCCGGATTTCCTTCATAATCTTTTGCTGATTTAGCCTTGACGTAGGTCAGCGTACCTTCATCATTATCCATATTAATTTTATCTACTTTTGTTGATTTCTGCTGCTCTGTTTTGGCTGTTGTACTTGCATCTTTTGTATCATCTTTACTGTCTCCGGTTCCCGTAAAGGCAAGAACGAGAGCTCCGACTGCAATGACAACTACTACAATGATGAGCCATAACGGTTTATAAAATGGTTCGGTTGTTTTTCCGAGTTTTGTTTTTACTACACAGAATACAAGCATAAGCCCAAATATCGCAGATAATGCTCCCCAGATAGGAAGGTCGCCATATGTATCACCAGTGCCGATTGTAAAGGCTGCTCCAATAAAATAGAGCACTGCCGTGATGATAGGACCTACAATACCTCTAGTGTTTCTTGTACATACACCAACGATACCAGCGACTAAAAACATAATTGCTGTAAACAGTCCGGCGCTTCCACTTAGAGCATTATTTTCTTCCAAAGCATTGCTCAGACCAGCGGCGCATGACTGAAATGCGATAAAGATGAAGAGTATCATGGATATAATTCCAATAACAAGTCTGCCTGTCGAAAGATATCCCTTTTTCTTCCCATTATAGTCTGAATCAGGATCAGGAGTTGGTGTCGGCGTGCTAAAGGCAGAGAAATCAGAAGCAGCTCCCTGCATTGGAGTGACTGGTTCTTCCTTCGGTGGTTCCGGCTGAGCAGCAACAGCGGCTTGCTTATTGCGCTGCTGTTCTAGTGTGGCGATCCTTTGAAAAATTTTCATAACCGTCTCTTTATCTTTTGGATCGTAAGGCAAAGCCAATCGCTTTCCGTTGTAGTCAAATACGAAGGCAGGCTGTTCCCCACCACGATGGGCGATTTTTGTCATTCGCATGTAATAGAGCTCATACCCAGCATAAGAGACGGATTCGTTTGTAAAAACCAGGGGTTTTCCATTTACTTGTAGCTTGATTGTTTGCATAATCTTCCTCCTGAAAAATAAATACGATAGCTGTAATCCCTGTTCCCCTATTCATCAAATTCAATTCCTGCCTGCCGCAGGGCTTCCTCAAACTCTGCCTTTTGTCGCTCCTTGATCAGTTCGTCCCCATATTTCTCTTCATAATATTTCATTGACTCCCGTAAAAACTGCTCGTCCACGTCGAGGTAATCTGCCATTTCCCACGGCTCTTTGTAGCCAGCGGTATAAGCTTGCCTAATGTGATCAAAAGGCACGATCCTGTTATACGCCCAGCCCCGAGCAGTTCGCTCCTGCTTACGATTTCGAGGATCATTTTGATCAAGAATGTCTCCTACGGTTGTATAGTAGTGGCCCAGTTCTTCCGCAAGGACGCAGGCCTTTCTCCTGCTGGTTCCAATGCTTTTTCTAATTGCGACTTTATTTCCTTTTATGCGGCCATCGTGCCCCTGTAATGGCTTTTCTTTAACTGCTAGGCCTTGTTGATAGGCTTCATCTAAAAGTGCTTCATACTTCATCTATAACACCTCCATGTATAGTATAAAGCATGACATGTACGTTTTTTGGTGCTTCAACTAAATTTGTTACTAAAAATTTTCATCATCCATAATATCATCGTCATACTTTTTCATATCATCAGTATCTTCAATATCGGTGCGCTCATGGGCGGCGTCGAGGAGAGGTTCGGAATATGTTTTATATTTAGGCTGTTCGGCCAAGTCTGATACGTATTCATATGCCTTAACTTTTCCCTTTTCATTTAGGCATTGATAGTCCTGTATTATTTTTGTAAGACGCATATCTTCGGAATAAGAGCGGCTTAGTTGTGCCTGTCGCTCAGGGTCATTTAAGGCATCATTTTTTTCAGCTTCCTGAAATTGCAATATTTTGGAAACGTCTCCGTCGAAATAATCAATAAGGTCGGAACGAGCATTGTCTAAAATTTCAGATTCCCAGTCTTCCTTAATCTGTGCTAAAGATATAGGCTGATTTTCATCGACCGTATCGATTAAATCGTTTATTGATATGCCTAGGGCATATGAAACCTTTAGAAATGTTTCTGCGGAGGGAACAATCACCCTCCCTGTTTTTGGATTTTGATTTCGTTCTAATTGACTTATATACGATACTGATAGGCCTGTTTTCTCTGCAAATTCCCGCAGGCTAACGTTTTCTTTTTCGCGGTACTGCCTTATTAATTCACCTAAATACATGTGTCACTCCTTGATTATGAGTTGATATCTTGTATACCTTACTATACACTAAAAAATAATTACAGTCAACTATAAAAATCGTTGACAAATAATTTATAGTCGACTATAATCATAAACAAGGAGGTGGTAACAAAATGCAATTTAATAATGTAAAGACTATTCGAGAAGAAAAAGGGCTCTCCCAGCTTCAACTGTCCGAATTGTCAGGCGTAGGAAGGATAACTATTTGTAGGCTGGAAACCGGGAAACTAGAAGAAACTACCGTTGGTACACTGACAAAGCTGGCAAATGCGCTAGACGTAAAAGTCGATGATCTTATTGGCTTATAATTTTTTTTAATCAACATTTACAGTCGACTATAAATATCGATTGAAGAAACAGTAATAACAATTTTATTAATTAACATTTGAGGAGGTGAAAACAATTACGGACTTAGTAACAGAAATCAGAGGCAAACCAGTGACGAGCAGCCGGAAGGTGGCCAAAGCCTTTGGCAAAAATCACGATGATATCTTAAAGAATATTAGGAGGCTAGAAGATTCGCTCGGCAAAATATCCGAGCCAAACTTACCAAAGGCAGAAATTCAATTTTATAACTCTACCTACAAAAGCAGAGGAAAGCAATACCCAGAATATTTAATGAACCGAGATGCGTTTTCGCTGTTGGTGATGGGGTTTACAGGCAAGAAGGCTCTTGCATGGAAGCTGAAGTATATTAATGCATTTAATGAAATGGAAGCCTTCATTCAGTCTCTACAGCAGGCTAAAATGGAGTTCCCGGCCTTCACAAAGGCGATCATAGAGGCCCACGAAGAACCAAAACACTACCATTTCAGCAATGAAATCAACATGATCAATCGAATCGTGTTGGGTGTGTCAGCGGCGAAGTTTAAAGAACAGAACGGAATCGACAAAAAGGTTCATTCCATTCGCCCGTATTTAGAACTGGAGCAGATCACAATGATTGAAGAATTACAGCGTATTGACATCGGCTTGATTGTGGCAGGTATGGAATATGAGGAAAGAAAACGAATTTTGCAGGTAGCATATCAGAAAAGATCGCTGGCATTTGCAGGATAGGAGGCGAGGAAATTGAAATATCTACTGAAAGAAAGCGACAATAAGTTTTCTCTAAAATTAGGAGAATCAGAAATCGGAGGGATAAACAAATATAAAATTGCATCTTGTGGAGACAAACGATTCTTACAACTGGAAATATCCTTTGAAATTCTAAAAGAAAACTTTGAGCTATCATTAAAAAAAGAGATTAAATCATAAGCCCATTTGTGTCTTAACTAAGTTAGAGATCACCTGTGCAGCAACATTACTTGCGATGCTGAGGGAGGCAGACGAGAGTTTGGATAACACTCCTTTAGTTTGTTTCCATACTCCGTCATCACGAATATTGTCTAAAAATTTATGGCCTTCCCAAGTTATTGAAGTGATATGGACATCCGGCGTACCTCTATCTAGAAAGCGGCTTACTTCGGCATCTAAATAATCGGCCTGCGCCAACTTTTCGGCAGCATATACGATTTCATCTTGGGTGTAGCCGGGCAGTTCAATCGAGTTGGCCAATGCGTAAGTTCCATATGTGACATTTTCTTCAATGAAGAGTAGTAAGTCTCTAACGCAATCATGGTTCAATTTCATAATATTCAACCGTCCTTTCCACCATATTCTACCAGAACCGTCAGGAAAGGACAAGTACAAGAAAACAGGATAAGAAAAGAGGTGATGAATATGGACAAGCATATGTTGATCGGGCCAAAAGAATTTAAAGAGCTCTATGCGCCACAACTTGGCGTTGAAACCATACGGGAAATTTTCAGGAAAGATGATTTTCCATCTGTTCTGATCGGGAAGCGGCGACTGACGACGAGGGCGGCCGCAGAGACTTGGCTGGAAAGCGTAGGTGAAAAACCATGTTAGCAACAATTTTAGTTTCCGGCCTTGTGAGCCTGGCCGTTTCATTGGTATTAGCTCGCATGATGGCAAAAGAAATGGTCAAAATGCTGGGCGAGATCGAGGCCACAGAGAAAGCGCGCCAGGAAGACCTGCTGAACATATCTGTAGATGCAATCAGCAGGATGAAGAACGGAGGCAGTGCATGAAATGGTACAACTACATAATCGGTCTGTTGCTCCTGGTGCTGATGGGGCTGGGAGAAGGGTGAAAGGAGAAGAATATGATTCAGGTAACATTTGATGTCGGATATCCAGCGGTTGAGTTTGAATTTGCAACGCTGGATGATGCGAAACAGTTTATGGATACCGCCCTAACAACATATGTACGCAAGAAAGAAGAGGAAGAACTTTGCATAAAGCTGAAGTACATAAAAAATGTGCCAGAGGGCGGCAACCCTACAATGGCACACAACAAATAAATCAATTACAGGATACCTCAAGTAAAGGAGGTTGTCAATGAGAGAAGAACTTTTGAAATTGATGCTTCATCAAGCTGATAAGGAGCATCCGGTTACACGGGAACAAATTAGCAGACAGTTTTGCGTGGGCGATCGTACTGCAAGAAAAATGATTGAAGCCTTGAGAGAGCAAGGCGTTCGAGTCTGCGGACTGAATGAGCAGGAAGGATACTGGATCGCCAAAACGCAAGAAGAATATGAACGCTTTCGCCGTGACTATGCGTCAAAAGCGGCAACCATCTTTCGGCGAATGAAAAATATGGACAATCAGTCCGAAGAAGGGCAGGTGACATTCCTTGATCTGCTATAACGATGCAAACGCCGTGGCGAATGAATCTGCTGCGGCCAGATACACAAATCACGAACCACCGACCCTTTGTGACTGCGGGAGCATAGCGGAGCATGGGCAGGTATATTGTCCGGTGTGCAGAACGAATATAAGAACCGCTTATGAGCTGGCGATTTACTTTTTAGAGAAATATAACGGCGTGGATCGGGAAACGGCGATCAGCCAGCTGGTTTATCAAATCGAGGAGGACTAAACATGGAAAACTATTTCAATCAACTGAATCAGATCAATGTAAACGATAAGACCGAGAAAAAGGCCAATTTAACCTATTTATCATGGGCCTGGGCCTGGGCGGAGGTCAAGAAACTGTTCCCAGATGCCAACTATACGATTTATGAGAATGACCTGGGGTGGAATTATCATACCGACAACAACACCTGCTGGGTGAAAACCGGCGTAACCATCAATGGAATTGAGCATATTGAATATCTTCCAGTGATGGACTATAAAAACAAGTCGATTCCCCTTGCCAGCGTCACCAGCTTTGACGTGAACAAGGCAATCCAGCGGTCTCTGACCAAAGCATGTGCAAGACACGGACTGGGCCTTTACATCTATGCAGGAGAAGATTTGCCGGAGAAGCAAGACGGGAACCCTGGACCGCAAAAACAAGATGTCTATGCGGAGGATAGGAACAAGCCGATCAGCGAAGCGCAGGCAGCAAAGCTGGCAGAGCTTTTGGAGCGTACCAATCGGAAAGCCGGCAGGCTTTACGACTACTACGGAATCAAAGATTTAAGCGAATTGACTCAATATCAGTATTCGCTCGCCCTAATTGGCAAAGTGGATGCCGCATATAAAAAAGGTGATACCAATGGCTGAATCAATCCTGCAAGTGGAAAAACGATGTTTCCTCAGCGGCCGGACGGATGCTCTTGAAAGGCACCATTGCTTTGGCGGGAATCCAAACCGGAAACTGTCTGAAAAATACGGCCTATGGGTCTGGCTGAATCACTGGCACCATAACGAGCCGCCCGCCGGAGCGCATCACAACAAGGAAGTGATGGACTACCTGCACCGGGAAGGGCAGAAACGGTTTGAAGAAATCCACGGAAGCCGAGATGACTTCATGCGGATATTTGGGAGGAACTTTTTATGAGCGGACTATTGATGATTAACGAGCTGAACGAGCATATGACCAAGCTGGCGGAAGGGGTTCGGCTGATGGCGAAGTACGGGAAAGAATTCGCAGAGGCGGAGCGGGCATATAAAGTGGAGCTGTCACAAGAAGCACTGAAGCTGCGGGACAAGGGTCTGCCGGTAACCCTCATCGACAAGGTGATCTATGGCAGTTGTGCGGACAAGCGGTTCAAGCGGGATGTAGCGGAAGTCATGTATAAGACAGCGCAGGAGAACGTCAACGCAACCAAGCTGCGGATACGGATTTTAGACGCTCAGATCAGCAGGGAGTGGGGCAGGAATGGGCCAAATGATTGAAGAGAAACGGATGCAGGATAGGAAATAGTTAGGAGGGTTATATGTACATACAAAGCGAAAGAGATTTAGAGGATTATATTTGTGAGAATATAGAGGATTTCAAACGATTTTTAACAAACGTAGTATTTGAGCATGACGACGGGATTAGCGATGTTAATTTTATTGGAAGGCAAGTTAATGTTGGGGGGAATTTTATCGATCTGCTTTTTGATTGCTGGGATAATGTTGAGGATGGACCCGGCACATTCGAAACCAGGACATTTGTTGTGGTAGAACTTAAACACAGGAATCTGTCACCAAACGATTTGTCGCAGTTATCAAAATACATGAATATGCTGGATGAATTGCAATTAAAAGACATTGACTATGAACTGGAGCCAACAAAAGGCATCTTATTAGGGCTGGATTTAGATGAAAATATGCAAGAGATTGAAATGTGTTTATCGAACGCATCACATGGGCGAGATCAAAATATTTATTTTGTTGCAATGGATACGAGCGTTATTTTTCGCAAAATCAGCTATTCCCATACTGATGAATTTGTGGAAAATCTCACCTTTGACAATAGGATTTTAGAGGTTTGAGAGGTGATGGGCCATGATGAAGGACCCGGCAGTCTTATTTTACCCATCCGACTTTTTAACGGGTACGATGTTTATGGATTATGACACAAAGGGACGGTATATAACACTACTTGCCTTGCAGCAGCAAACAGGACCAATCAAAGAAAAAAACTTCAAAGAAATATGCGGAGATAAATTTGAAGAGATTTCAGAAAAATTCCAACAGGATTCAAAAGGGGATTACTACAACAAAAGGATGAAATACGAAACCGACCGTCGCAAAAAGTTTACAGAATCAAGGCGTGCCAATGGTTCCAAGGGAGGACGACCACCAAAAGCAAAAGGAAAGCAAGGCGAAAGCTACGAAAAACCATTAGGTTTATCTACGGATAACCTAATGGGAAATGAAACAGAAATAGAAAAAGAAAATGAAAAAGGTCTTAATAAGGTGGGAGAAATGACAAGGGCGGTTTTGTCAAAATTAAACAGTCTTTGCGGGACCAGATATAAAGCGACAAGCGAGAAAACAAAAGGACTCGTAAAAGCACGGATGAACGAAGGATTTACCCTGGCAGACTTTGAGACGGTGATCGAGAAAAAAGCCGTTGAGTGGACAGGGACGGAGTATGAGAAGTTTTTAAGACCGGAAACCTTGTTTGGACCAAAGTTTGAAAGCTACCTGAATCAAAAAAGCATCAAGAAAGGCGGAAACAAGTTTCTGGACTACATAGGGGGACAACATGACGAAGGACGAAACAGCTAAGATATTGGCGATCTTAAACGCATATTACCCGGAGGTTGCAGCAGACCCACAGATTATGATTAACGCCTGGCACAAGATATTTGCAGATTACAATTACGCAGTGGTTGAACAGGCGGCCATGAACTTTGCGGCGGCGGACAGCCGGGAATATCCGAAGTTCCCGGTTCCGGGACAGATTAAAGCGCAGGTCGATCTGTTGAGTAAGACAGGAGACTCACCGGAAGAACTGTGGAACATCGTTTACAAGGCGATTTGCAATAGCGGGTACCGATCTCAAGAGGAATTTGAGAAGCTCCCTGTCTGCTGCCAAAGGTGGTTAGGAGGCGCAAGCGTACTGAAAGACCTTGGCATGACCGATACGGAGATCGTAAACACTGTGACCAGAGGGCAGTTTTTAAAGACGATCGGAGAGATCAAGGAGCGGCAGGAAGCGCAGGAGCAGTTACCGGATGAAGTAAGGCAGGCTCTAAATGAGGCTTTGCAGATAGGAGAACAAACGCATGAATAAGACAAAAACGCTTTGGAGCTTTGTCGAGCACTATGGATGTGATAAACAGCGAATGGTGGCCATCGAGGAAATGGCGGAGCTGACGAAAGCTCTGTGCAAGATCGACCGGGCGCAAACAGCTCAGGAGCTATGCGAAGCCATGAAACATGCACAAGAAGAGCTGGCGGATGTGGAAATCATGGCCGCCCAGTTAAAGTTGATGCTTGGCGAACAAGAAGTCAATAAAATCGTTTTAGAGAAGATACAGAGGCAGAAAGAGAGGATGGAACATGAACAATTGTGTGCTGATCGGTAGATTAACAAGAGAACCGGATGTGAGATATACAACAGATGGCATGGCGGTTGCCCGGTTCAGCGTGGCGATTGACCGGCCGGTGAAGTCTGGAAAAGAGAAACAGGCCGACTTCCCTAATGTGGTTGTGTTTGGAAAGCAGGCGGAGAACTGCGAACGCTTTTTAGTAAAAGGCAGGCTCGTGGGAATCCAAGGACGCATACAGACAGGAAAATATACCAACAAGGACGGGGCGACTGTATACACCACAGATGTTGTTGCGAATAACGTGGAATTTCTGGACTGGGGAGAATCGGAAAAAGAAACGACCGGAAGGCATAAATCTGATCGGCAGACGGAAGCTATCCCGGAAGGATTTCAAGCGCTGGATGAGGCGTGTCCGTTCTAGGAGGAAGAAAATGAAAGAGTTATCCAAAATACCGATTTTGAAACTGAATACCGAGCGTATCGCAACAGCGGCAGAAGTCGGAGGATGCTATTGTTTCAAGGGCGAAATACCAATGATGGAGTATTGTATCAACAAAAGGAACACGTTAATTCTAACTCGAAACAGGGGGTATCTGTTAGTGGGGCATCAGGAGCTTTCAACGCTGATTCGAGAGCTTCAAGATATACAGGGGGACTTAGAACGGATCAAACGGGTGGTATCGTGAACCTCGTAATCCACCAGATACCGCCCAGCGATAACAAATTCAAGGGCCGCAGGAACGTCTGGGAATACCGTACAGCAAAGAAAGAATGGCTTGATCTGCTGCTGTGGCTCTGCAAGGGAAAGGCACCGCAAAAACCGTTTGAGAGGGCCGTGGTGACGATTACATATTTCTTCCCGACACGGGGTAGACGTGACCCGGACAACTACAGCGGGAAGTTCATCCTCGACGGGCTTGTGCAGGCGGGAATCATACAGGACGACAGCTTTCGCTGCATTGACCTGCGGCTCCGGGGAGACTGGGACAAGCAGAACCCAAGAACAGAGGTAGAGATTTACGAACAATAGCGACCAAACGCCCGCCGGTAAACGTCAAATTCCATAGATAGGCGGGTTGGAATACATCATCCCCGCAGAGCAGCCGTTAAAACTCAGAGACCACAAGATATTTTAAAAAATGGCTCTGCGGGGAGGAAGGAGGGGGCATGAAGATAGGGTTGATCGATGTAGATGGACATAATTTCCCGAATTTGGCCATTATTAAATTGTCGGCATGGCATAAGAGCAAAGGCGACAGCGTGGAATGGTGGAACGGGCTTAAAACTTACGATTTGGTCTACAAAAGCAAGGTGTTTGATAAAACATACAGCGAGGATATAAAACACTGTATAAACGCAGATCAGATTGTTGAGGGTGGGACTGGGTACGATTTAAAAAATAAACTGCAAGACGAGATTGAACACATATACCCGGATTATAGCCTTTATCAAGTCGATAGCGATGATCAAGATTATGACCCTTTTGAAGTGAAAAATACAGCATACGGATTCTTAACAAGAGGTTGTCCCCGCAATTGCCCTTTTTGCATCGTAAGCAAAAAAGAGGGCAGCAGGAGCAAGCAGGTAGCCGACCTATCAGAATTTTGGAAGGAGCAGAGATACATAAAGCTACTTGATCCAAACTTATTGGCCTGTCGAAGTCATGAAAAGCTGCTGCGGCAGCTCGTAGACAGCGGGGCCTATGTGGATTTTACACAAGGCTTGGATATACGGCTGACGACAAAGGACAACATTGCACTCCTAAATAAAATCCGAACAAAGCGGCTGCACTTTGCCTGGGATAATCCAGATGAGGATTTAACAGAGTCCTTTAAAATCTTTGACCGACACGCACGCATTAAAGACCCAAGCAAGCGGATTGTATACGTTTTAACCAATTTCGGCAGCACCCACGAGCAGGACTTGTATAGGATTTATACTCTTAGGGATTTGGGATATAACCCTTACATTATGATTTTTGACAAACCACATGCACCGCAGCGCACTCGATTATTACAGCGATGGTGCAATAATCGAATAATATTTTGTGCAGAGCCAGATTTTAGTAAATATGATCCCAGCATGGGATAACCAGGGAGGAAGGAGGTAAGCGGTGATGACGGCTATAAAACAAGTAACCGGCATGGTATACGATGATGTGTCTAAAAAAATGAAAGTGACCACATTGACAGTGAGAGTTACACACGATATATACGGAAGCTCGTTAAGTCTTGAGGACGGAAAGACAATGTTGCAAATCCCGCTAGAGCCAATCGAGAAGATGTTAAAGAAGCCGAGGAGGTAGGAAATGTTAAGTAAAAGCCCCTGTAAATCCTGCCCCGAGCGCACCCCAGGCTGCCACACTCGCTGTCCGTACTACGCAGAGTATGAGCAGGCACAAAATGAGCGCAGAGAGCGGATTAAGGCAGAGCGGGCTAAAGATATAGGGTGGTCGGGGTATAAAAGGGATACGGTGGATAAGAGGGTGAGGAGGTAGAGTATTGACCAAAGAGCGGTTAAAAAAACTAAGAGCGCTACTTAAAGAAGCGGAGCATTTGAAGGAGAATATATCCCGTCCTGCATCACCAAACCGAATGGTAATTGATACGATACTTGACGGCAGCATGGGACGCCCGAGGCCCCAGCACATTGGTGGCCTGGGCCAAGAAAACTATGCCGAGTTACGGTACAAATACTGGAATAAACTCCATGCCATTCAGTCCGAAATTACAGAATTGGAACAGTGGCTGGATGGGGTGGAGGACCCGCAGACCAGGGATATTCTGCGGTTGCAATATATAAACGGGCTGACGCAGGAGGAGATTGCGGAGGAGCTGGGGTATAGTGTGCGGACGATTAAACGAAAATTACATAGCTTTTGGAAAGATGGCCTTTAATGTCCCTTTTTACCTGTGGTAATATGGTAGTAAGTTAAAAAGGCTTGATGTACTCCTTTGGCATAAATAGAACTGACAAAGATTTCTTGGGAACGGGGAGTTTTTGTTTTATCTTGTGATAAAAAGTATTAATTTGCAGCATGTGGTCAAATCCTTTTGTAATCTGCCATATTTTAGGGTATGATGGATATACCAAGTTAGTGGTGATTTATGTTAGTACGAAGGGAGATAGCGCATATGAATAACAAGAGAAGAAAAGCATTGAGTGAGATTTCCGACAAACTCAAAGTATTAAAGTCACAGTTAGAGGATATTGTTGGAGATGAAGAAGAATACATGGATAACATGCCCGAAAGTCTTCAGGGATCTGAAAAATATGATATTGCAGAACAAGCCTGCGATTCTCTATATGACGCAGTAAGCGGGATTGAAGAAGCTATATCAGCCATAGAGGAAGCAGCCCAATAAGATAATCAAGAGACAAGCCCCGTGCCTGTCTCTTTTTATATGCAACAACGCCCCTGAGCGGGCAGTATACCAGACAACGCCCTTTACGGGCAGCAGAGAAATGAGGTGAGCCCGGCTGTACATGCTGGGTAAAAAAGAAAACTCCCAGACCGCAGGCTACAATTGCCAGGGTGGGGAGTTTTTCTTCAATTCAGATGCCGACGTGGGTCCAGTACCCACCGCAAATGAATGTAGCTACAAAACAAGTATAACTTAAAACAGACAGACGATCAACAGCAAAGAGAGGTGGTGATGTGGACCTAAAAAACTATGAACTGGCGGAGCAGGATTACATGGATGGCATGAAGTACAAAGACATCGCCGCCAAGTACGAGGTCACCCTCAACACGGTGAAATCCTGGAAGACCAGGTACAAATGGGACAAAAAAGGTGTGCACACAAAAAAGCGAAAAGTACGCACACAAAAAATAGAGAAGCAGGAAGCGGCTGAAACCGTCGAGCAGGTCCTCACAAACGAAGACCTCAACGACAAGCAGCGGCTTTTTTGTTTGTATTACTCCAAGACCTTCAACGCGACGAAATCGTACCAGAAGGCGTATGGCTGCACCTACGAGTCAGCGATGGCCAGGAGCTGTCTGCTCATGAAGGACGAACGCATCAAGGAGGAGATCATGCGGCTCAAGCAGGCTAAGCTCAATAAAGCCATGCTGGAGCCAGAGGACATCTTTCAAAAATACATGGAGATCGCCTTTAGCGATATGACTGACTTTGTCAGCTTCGGCCGGGAGAAGGGCAGAAACACGGTCCACTTTCGGGAGTCCGATCAGGTGGATGGCACGCTGATCAGTGAGGTCAGCCAGGGCAAGGACGGCGCCAAGATCAAATTGGCGGATCGCATGAAAGCGCTGGACTGGCTGGCTGGCCATATGGACCTTGCCACACCGGAGCAGGCGGCCAGAGTCGAAAAGCTGCAAGCTGAAACGGCCCGTATTCGCGGCGAGGAGCCGGACGAACAGGCCGGAGACGATGGTTTTGTTGATGCGCTGAAAGCGGAGGCGAGCGAATTATGGGAAGACGAATAAAGCAGCCGGTCTTTCAGTTCCGGCCGTTCTCCAAGAAACAAAAAAAGATTCTTACCTGGTGGCTGCCGGAATCCCCGGTACATAACAGAGATGGCATTATAGCAGACGGCGCGATCCGGTCCGGCAAGACCGTGTCAATGGCGCTGTCTTTTGTATTCTGGGCGATGGAGTCCTTTAAAGAGCAAAATTTTGCCATGTGTGGCAAGACGATCGGGTCTTTCCGGCGTAACGTCCTGACCGTGCTCAAACTAATGCTCCGGAGCCGGGGCTACAAGGTGAAGGATCACCGGGCGGATAATCTGGTAGAGATCAGCCGGAAAGGCGTGACCAATTACTTCTACGTCTTCGGCGGCAAAGATGAAAGCAGCCAGGACCTGATCCAGGGTATTACCTTGGCGGGTGTGTTATTTGACGAGGTTGCCCTAATGCCGGAAAGCTTTGTCAACCAGGCAACGGCAAGATGCTCAGTAGATGGTTCAAAGTTTTGGTTCAACTGCAATCCTGCTGGTCCATTTCACTGGTTCAAAGTAAACTGGATCGACCGGGCAGAGGACAAAAATCTGGTTTACCTGCACATCTTGATGGACGACAATCTGTCTCTGTCGGAGGAGATCAAGGCCAGGTACCGGGCGCAGTATACGGGCGTATTTTACAAGCGATATATCCTTGGTCTGTGGGTCGTGGCCGAAGGCATTATCTATGACATGTTCGATGTGGCTAGGCATATCGTAAAGATCGTGGATATTCGGGACCAGTTCACCACATCTCGTTATGTATCCGTTGACTACGGGACGCAAAATGCCACGGTGTTTTTGCTGTGGAACAAAGCAGAAAGCGGTAAATGGTATTGCATAAAAGAATATTACTATTCCGGGCGAAAAGCCGAGCAACAGAAGACAGACCAACAATATGTCGAGGATATGCGGGAGTTTATCGGAACGACAAAGATCCGGGCAGTCATAGTGGACCCGTCAGCTGCATCTTTCATCGAGGCACTTACACAGGCAGGTTTCCCGGTGGTGCCAGGGCGCAATGATGTGATCGACGGTATCCGGACAGTGGCAGCACTATTAGGACAGGGCAAAATAGGCTTTACGGAAGACTGCCAAAATACGCAGGAGGAATTTACAGCATACTCTTGGGACCCGAAAGCTGCAGATCGGGGCGAAGACATTCCGATAAAACAAAATGACCACTGCATGGATGCGGTGCGATATTTCTGTTTTACGATTCTGGGCAACAAGAAAGCGGTCATAAGGAGCAAGAAGGCGAGAGGTTTACGATGAATAGGATTTTTACATATCCAAAAGAGAAATTCGAGCAGGGTATACTCAATAAGCGGATGATCACAAAGCTGATATCAAAACATCTGATGTATGAGGTGCCACGGCTACAGAAAAATAAAGACTATTACGACGGGGCACACGAGATCATGCGCAATGAAAGAAAAGAGGAAAGTGCGCCCAACCAAAAGACCGTTTGCAATCATGCGAAAGACATCGCAGATACTGCAAGCGGTTATTTTATGGGAAATCCTATCACATACGAGCAGGGAAAAGGCGAGGAAGAAACAGACATCACAAAACTTACAGATGCACTCGAGGCTGCCTGTACAGATGATGTGGATCAAGATAACGCACTGCTTTTGTCTATCTATGGCTGCTCGTATGAATATATCTACGTAGCAGAGGGAAAATCGGAGCTGACTGTAAGGAATCTGGACCCACGCAATGCCTTCGTTGTCTATGATGACACGATCGAGCGTAATGAGCTGTTTGGAGTTTACTATTATGTCAAGCGAGATGACATCAACGATACACGCCAGTATATCGCAACGATCTGCACAGCTACGAATATATTCCCTATGATCCTTTATCCGGACAAGTTGCCCGGAAAAATGCCGCCGGATAAAGAACCAAGCGAGCATCACTTGGGATATGTCCCCATAAACGAATATAAAAATAATAAATTCTGCATTGGTGATTTTGAGCAGCAGATCGGACTGATCGATGCGTACAATACCTTGATGGCAGATCGGGTGAATGATAAGGAACAGTTCATTGATGCGATCCTGGTCATTTACGGGGCTTTGCTGGGAGATACGCCGGAAGAGGCAAGAGAAGCCTACAGGGAACTGGGCGAAGAAAAGCTTTTGGAACTCCCCGCATCAGGAGCGAAAGCTGAGTATCTGACAAGGACTTTTGATGAGACTGGCGTTGAAACACTCCGAAAGGCTTTGAAGGAGGACATCTATACATTTTCCCACGTACCAAACCTGACGGATGAAAAATTTGCAGGCAACAGCTCCGGGGTTGCAATGGAGTACAAGCTTTTGGGGCTTGAGATGTTAACAAAGACCAAAGAGCGGTATTACCGGAAAGGGCTGAGAAAACGGATGCAGATATTCTGCCATTTTCTGGACCTGAAAGCGACATCGATCGACGCTGCATCCGTAGTGCCGACATTCAGCCGGGCACTACCGAAAAATCTCCTTGAGATTGCCCAGATGATCTCTACGCTGAAGGATTCGGTCAGCAAGAAGACGCTGATCAAACTGTTGCCGTTCGTGGAAGATCCAGACGGCGAGGTGGAAGCGGTAGAAAAAGAGGGGGAAGAAAGCATAAAGCGGCAGCAAAAACTCTTTGCCGTAGCAGCGAATGAACCACCAGATGGTGGAGAAGATGAATAATCAGGATTACTGGGAGCGGCGTAAAGCGCAGCAGATGTATGAAGACATGGAAAGTGCTGAGAAAATGGCACGCCAGTTATCGAGATTGTATCTGCAGGCTTCGAGGGATATCCAGGAGCAGGCTCGAAAAATCTTTGAGAAGTACCAGTCAAAGCACGGGATGACTAAAGCAGAGGCTGAGATGTTGCTGAAAGCTGTCAAGGACCCCGGTGACATCAATCAGCTGCTTGACCTACTAAAAAAGGATCCTAAAAATCAGGACCTCATAAAAGAAATTGAATCGCAAGCTTATGGAGCTAGAATCGGCCATTTAAACAATCTGTACAATCAGCTTGAGACTGTGGCTATGGCAATCTATGCAGAGCAGAACAAACGATTTTACGCCCTGCTTACGAAGCTGGCAAAGAAAGCATATTACAATTCAATCTTTGACATGCAGCAGTATTCTGGATACGGATTTTCCTTTAAAGTCCTGGACCAGAAAACCATTGAAAAGGCATTGAGTAGCAGATGGCATGGACAGAATTATTCAGAGCGTATCTGGGGAAATACCCAGAAGCTGGCAAAGAGTATTAGAAAAGAGATCATGCTCAACCTGCTCACAGGCAGGCCGCTCCGTGATGCGTCCCTTGCGATCGAAAAACGATTTGCAGCCGGATACAGCGAGGCAAGGCGGCTGGTAAGGACAGAGAGCGCATTTATCTGTAATCACATGCAGCTACAATCCTACGAGGCGAGCGGTATCAAAAAATATATCTATCTTGCGATCCTGGATTTAAAGACTTCTGCGGTCTGTCGTTCACTTGACAAGAAACGGTTTCCGGTGAGTGAAGCTACGCCTGGGAAGAACTATCCGCCCATGCACCCCTGGTGCCGATCAACGACCCTTGCGGATATGCCTGACGAATGGCTGCGGGATATGAAGCAATCTGCAATTGATCCGTCAACCGGAAAACGGATCACCGTGCCGGGGGACATGACTTATCAGCAGTGGTATGATAAGTTTGTTCGCGGAAGAACGGAAGCAGAAGAGAGAAAACACGAGAATCGCTTTATCGACAAGCAGCAGCATGAAAAGTACCGTGGTATCTTTGGTGATGATATCCCCGAAAGCCTTGAGAAGTTCCAGAGGTTGAAGTATAATAATCCTAAAGAGTGGGAGCGGTTAAAGGCCGCAAAGCAAGAGCGTCTCAACCAATTGGATTTCAGCCAGATGGATGCCCTGATCGGAAAGCTTGGAAACAAAGAAGTCCGGTCATGGTATAAGGCTCATGACGAAAAGATACCGAGCCTTATTGATAAATCACTTCCCCTTGAGCAGCAGGCAAGACAGGCGTGTGAGTTAAGACGAACCTATAAAAAGCAAGCAAGAGACCTGATGAAAGATCAAGAAGCAAGAAAGCTTTTGGATATGAAAAGACCGATACAGACTTTTGAAGATATCTTGAACCATAAACGCCAAAAGTACGGCCTTGAAGGGGAGGAAGCATGCAAGGATATTATCCGAAGCAGCACAACAACCAACAAAGAGTATGATAGGAAAGCTGGGGTGGATCGTGATGAAAAATAAAATAAACGCATATCAATCAGATGCCAGACAGGAAGAAGTGGGATTTACAAATTTCGAAAGAGTAGATGAGGCAATTCTGTTTGAGAGCATCATGAAAACTTTGCAGAATCGTGCAGGCGTTGAAATTGGGAGAAAGCAAACAGGTCCGTCTGAGGATTACTACAAATGTACGATAGACGGATTGGAGTTCACGCTATTCTATGATATTGATTACGGCGTTTCCATATATGCGGAAGACTCGATTACGAGAGAAAAAATAATAACGTGTTTCAATAACTAAGCACTCCGGTGACCTTCGGGCCCGGGGTATTTTCTTGCAGGAAAGGAGGTTTTATGCAGGTAAACGTATTGAAAAGGTATGTGGACCGGTATACAAAAGAAATCAAAGAGGCCGGTGCCACATATGAATATCCGCAGCAACGGGCAAGAGAACTCGAAAATGCCGGATATGTTGAAGTTATTACAGAAGAAAAGCAGGGAGGTGAGAACGTGGGCTGTAAAAAAGGCGGAAAGAAAAAGAAATAAGGAGGGTAGCGGCACGCAGAAATGCGTGTATTTTTATGCTCCGAAACGAGGGTAAACTAGCAACGGCCTGGGCAAAAGAACGGGCTGGGGCGGAAAGGAAGAAATGGACAAATTAAACTATTTGAATGATTTAAGACGATTTATCCCTCTGATGGAAGGAAACGGAGGCGCAGGGGGCGGCGGAACGCCACCGGCAGACCCACCGGGCGGAGCGGATCCAAAACCACCGGCAGACCTGCCACCTGAACCGCAGACGTTTGATGCTGTCTTAAAGAACAAAGAGTTTCAGGCGGAATTTGACCGCCGACTACAAAAAGGCATACTGACGGCAGTCACAAAAGAACGGGAACGGCAGGAAGCCTTGGCAGACGAGCGTATCTCAGAAGCAGAGAAACTGAGCAAAATGACCGAGCTGGAACGAAAGGAATACAAACAGAAAAAAGCTACCGCAGAGCTTGAGCAAAGAGAAAAGGATCTTGCAAGGCGTGAAATGATGGCAGAAGCAAAAGCCGCACTGGCAGAAAAGCAGCTTCCTGTAGCGCTGGCGGACGTTCTCGATTACTCGGATGCGGATAAGTGCAAAGGGTCTATTGAGGTAGTGGAACACGTATTCCGTGATTCGGTGCAGCAGGCAGTGGAAGAAAAGCTGAAAGGCGGGAAGCCGCCAAAGGCACCGGAAACAGAAGATATAACCAAAGAAGAATATTCCAAGCTGGGATATGAAGAAAAATTGAAACTGAAGATGGAGAAACCGGAGCTGTACAAGCAGCTGTCCGGTAAATAGGAAAGGAGCTAAACAATGGCAAAAGCAATTTTCGGCATCCCTTTTGATGACGAGATATTTATGGAAATGTGGAGTGAGGCACCAGACCCGTATCTGACCGCCATGATCGATTCGGGGGCAGTGGTGGAAGATGGGATCATTGCGCAACGTATCGCAAACAGCGGTAACCTCTATACGATCCCGTATTATGATGTCCTCGATGGAGATGACCAGAACTATGATGGTCAGACGGATATTACGGTAGCGGAAGTAGGCGGAGGCTCTCAGACCGGTATTGTTTATGGGCGTGCGAAAGGATTTTTTGCGCGGAACTTTACTGCAGAGCTGTCCGGGGCAGATCCGATGGGGCATATTGCCGGCAGCATTGCAAAGTATTGGCAGAAGCGCAGACAGCTGAAGCTGATCGGGATACTGGATGCGATTTTCGGCATCACAGGGAGTACCGGCAACGCAAAGAAGTGGGCAGATAACCATATCGTGGATCTTGGGTCCGCTACGGCAACACCAAAGAAAATTGAGGAAACCGACCTGAATGACCTGGCTACACAGGCATGCGGGGATCACAAGGACATGTTTAGTCTTGCGATCATGCACTCCAACGTGGCGAAGACACTGGAAAATAAACAGCTATTGGAGTATTGGAAGTACACTGATGCAAACGGTATCCAGAGACGCATGAACATTGCGGATATCAACGGCTATACCGCTATCATTGATGATGGTGTGCCGTGTGTCGATATTGGCGGGGCAGGAGATAATAAAGACCTGAAAAAGTACACCACCTACATTCTGGGCGCGGGCGTGATCCGTACGGCGAAAGGCCGTGTAGATGTACCAGTAGAAGCACACAGGGAGCCAAAGGAAAACGGCGGACAGGACGAACTGATCACAAGAATGAGGGAGACCCTTCATCCGAATGGTTTCAGTTTCAAGGTGCCATCCTCCAATTGGACCGAATCCCCAACAGACGCACAGCTTTTCAATAAGAGCAACTGGGAGATTAAATTCGATCCGAAATCTATTCCGATGGCTGCCCTGATTACAAACGGGTGATGCCAATGGAATTAGATAGGCTCGATGAATTAAAGATCCTGACAGGGGAGAGCGACGAACGGTTGCTCTCTCTTTTAGTTTCCAGGGCGGAGCGTTACGTGATGCGTTACACAAACCGGTCGATGATTATCCCTGCTCTGGAGGGCGTTGTTACAGACCTTGCCCTGATTGCATACAACCGGATGGGAACAGAAGGGGAGAGCAGCAGAAGTGAGGCGGGAGAGAGCTATTCTTTCGACGCTGCGCCAAAAGAAGTTTATGCTATTTTGAATCAGTATCGATTAGCGAGGTGTGGCGGATATGCGCATGAAGAAATCTCGGATGACGACGTACCATCTACGAAATAAGATAGTGGATGAAGACCGCGAAGGAGCATCCATTATTAGCTATGCGGATGCAAAGCAACTTCGTGGAGAAATTTGGCCGGCAGGAGGTAAGCTACAGACCGAGCAATATGGTAACCGAATCGACGCAATTATGAATTGCAAAGTTGCAGGAACTTATAAGATTGAGCAGGAAGGGAATCACTGCAAATATGCTTTTGCAGACTTTGAATTGCGGGAAGACGATGGAATCTGTATTTATGCAATGCCTGAATCAGATCCGGATTATCGTATTGTAGCCATAAAACCGTATAAGCCGCTTTACATGGAGGTGGAAAGGCTATGAGTAAAGATGGAGTCAGGGAGCTTTGCGTACAGCTGGATAAAATCGTTGCTAAGGCAACGAAAGCTGAATATGTCAAAGAAGCTGGCCAGTTTGTCCGGGGCGCCGCGGTCGAGAACTGCCCGGGGAACTCAGGGTATCTTAGACAAAATATCTTTTGCAATTTTGAAGAAACGGCCGAAGATGCCAAAAGTGAGGTTTATACCAATGTGTCCTATGGCGGTTTTGTTGAGCTGGGGACCGGTCCGAGAGGTGCGGCGGACCACGACGGGATATCCCCGAATATCACGCCAGCCTATACAATGGAACCTTGGTGGATCCATGAATCTCAGGTAGACCAGTGGGTCGCAGAGCAGTACCGATGGCCATATATCGACACGGACCAGGGGCGTTTCTATAAATGCTCCGGGCAACCGGCGAAGCCTTTCCTGTACCCGGCGCTCAAAGACAATGAACAGAAGGTCCTCCGGATCATGAAGGACGGCATGAATAACATTTTGAAAGGAGCAGGCAAATGATTAATGTAAAAGACCAGGTGTATGAAGCCTTGCGTTCTGTATGTGAGAATGTCAGTGACATTTATCCAAATGACTGGGAGAACTTCCCGGCCGTGCAGTATTTGGAAGAAGCCAATACTGTCTTTACGAAGACGGATGATGTGGAAAACCTGTCTCAAGTAAGATACCGCATCGATATCTGGGACCGTGGCAGCACGAGCCTGACCGCACTGAAAATTGACAAGGCGGTATCTGCTTTGGGGCTGGTTAGAGTTGAGTGCAAGGACGTGGAGGACCCAAGCCGCCACCGGCATAAGCAAATGCGGTACGAGGGAATTATCGATAACGAAACAGAGGTTGTTTACTGGGAAAACAACCGGTAAGAAAGGAGAAACAGCATGTTAGCGAATGGAGCAACATTAGAGGTAAAGAAAAGTGGTGAATCAACCTTTGCAAAGCTGCCAGGGTTGAAAGAACTTCCGGACGTGGGAGTCGAACCAGAAAAAGTGGAGAATACCACTCTTGAGGATGAAATTAAACAATATGAAAACGGAATTGGTGATCCGGGCGATATGACCTATAAATTCAAGTGGGATAATGGTGATGCAAAAGCATCTTACCGTATCCTGCGCGAATATGAGAAAACCGGGGAAACCGTATCGTTTAAAGAAACCTTGAAGGATGGCACTACAACAGAATTTGACGCGCAGGTGGCTGTAAAGCGAGCAGGCGCGGGCGTCAATGCGGCGATGGAGTTTGATCTGAACTTGTCTCTGCAAAGCAATCTCAAAATCACAGATCCAGCGTAAGGAGGTAACGTATCATGGATGAAAAAATGGAACAGGGCTTTGACGATATGGTGGAAGAAATAGAAACCGCGGTCGATATTCCAGTTAAAGAAGAAATGCCCAAAAGGCTGCCTTTTGCAACCTGGGAAGTGGGAGGCCAAACATACAAGTTAAAATTAACCGCATCAGCAGTATGCAAGCTTGAACAGAAGTATAAGCGGAACCTGTTGCTGTACATCACGGAGGATGGCCTGCCGCCACTCAGCGTCATGTTGACGGTCATTCAGGCGGCTATGCTGCAATATCAACATAAGATCAATTATTTAACCGTACAGAATCTGTATGATCGCTACACAGAGGAGGGCGGAGACCAGACGAAATTAATGAGCGATGTGCTGATGCCGCTCTTAGGTGCGTCAGGTTTTTTTACGCGGAATCAGATGGAGATTCTGACCGAGGAAATGAAGGATATGGATTCCGCACTGTAACAGATTTGCTTTATGCGGTTTACCCGAAAGCATTAAGCTGTGGTATTGGTGCGGCGGAGTTTTGGGAGCTGTCTATGGCGGAGATCGAAGCAACCTTGAATAGTCATTACCGAACGATTCGGCAAAAAGAAAAAGTAAATATTGAGCGGCTCTTTGTCTTGGCGGAAGCGATTGGCAGCAGAGTCGCTTATTTATTTGCGCAGAAGGAAGACCGTGCTGCAATGCAGGTGATTCAGCCTTGGGATATGTATCCGGAGCTATTTGCAGAAGAGCAGCAAATGGCAGAAAAAATGAAACAAGAATTGGAACTGCAAGAATATATCGAGGCCAGGAAGCAGCAGGCGGCAGCCTACAGCCGAAAAAGACAGGAGGTAGAACCAGATGAGTATTGATCTGCACAGATTGCAGGTAGAGATCACTGCGGAAATTAAAAAGTTCAAAAAGAAATGCGAAGAGGTCAAAGCCGAAGCCGAAGAAACCATGTCTACTGCAAATAAGGACCTGGAGAAGATCGGAGACACTGGCGTATCTGTTCAAGCGACTGCTCAATTGGAAGCGGTTAAAAAGGAGACCCAAACGATTGCTGATAAAGTAAAAGCGTTTGCAAAACAGGCGAAAATTGACGCAGGTCTCCTGGAACCCACAAAGGAGTATATCGAGCTTATAAAGAACATTCAGAAGGCGCAGGCCGAAGTCGATAAGTTAAAAGCGAAACAGGCCAGCCTGTCTGATAAAGATGCAAAGGTGATGACTGCTAGTTATGCTGCCTGTGCGGACCAGATTACAAAGATCGAAAAGAGGCTAGATGAGCTGATTGAGCAGCAGATCAAATGGGCGGAGCTGGGAGAATCCGTTACCGGTTCCGCGGCGTTTCAGCAGCTGGAAAAAGATATTGAATCAGCAAATTTGGAATTGAAAAAGTATCAAGATCGAATGGCGCAGATGGAAGCTTCTGGACAGGCATATTCTCCAGGCGACAAATTTGTGGAGCTGCAAAAGCAAATTCAGGCTGCGCAAGAGCAAGTGAAGCATTACCAGGCAGAACAAGGACAGATGTCTGCAGCTGGGAAGGATTATAAGCCTGCGCCTGATTCAGGAGGGGCCGGTCAGGCTGCAAAGGCATATGCGGCAGCAGGGAAGCGTGCGGCAGCAAGTGTGATTACAGAGGCCGCAAAGGTGCATCCTGCGCTGCAGAAAGCACTGACGCTTGCGCAGAAGTTCGGAAATGTTTCGAGGAAGGCGTTTAAAGGGGCAAGTATTGCAATCAAAGGGCTGACTGCTCCGCTTCGTGTATCTGTTTCCTGGCTCAAAAAACTTGCGTCTGGGTTTGGCAAGGTCTATCAAAAGATTCGACCGTTAATCCCCGGGCTGAATCGGACCAGATCATCGATGGATGGTTTAGGTCAAAGCTGCGGGAAGCTACTTGGTAGATTCGGAGCGCTTCGAATTACGGCGACCTATATGCTGGCCAGCTTCATGATCATGGGCGGAATTACCGCCATGAAGGAAGGTTTCAAGAGCTTATCACAGTACAGTGCAAAGACAAATTCTGACCTGTCTATGTTGATGTCAAGTTTGATCCAACTGAGGAATAGTCTTGCGACAGCGTTCGCGCCGATTCTATCGGTCGTGGCACCGATTCTCAATACGTTGATCGGCTGGCTTACATCGGCAACGACGGCGATTGCCCACTTCTTCGCGGCTTTGACTGGTCAGAGCAAAGTGGTCGTTGCAAAGAAGGTAAATACGGATTTTGCCAGCAGTGTTGCTGATACCGGAAGCGCGGCGGATGAGGCAAATAAAAAAGCAGAAAAGTACAAAAAGACCTTGCTGGGGTTTGACCAGATCAATAAGCTGGACGATCCGGCAAGTGACAGCGCTTCTGGTGGCACCGGAGCATCTGGCGGCGGCCTATCTCCCAACGACATGTTCGAGACTGTAGAAGTCGATAACAAGTGGTCCAACTGGGCAGATAAGGTCAAAGAGGCCTGGGCGAATGCAGATTTTACAGAGATTGGCTCCGTACTTGGCGGAAAGCTAAATGGTGCTTTGGCAAACATTCCGTGGGATGGGATCAAGGAAACAGTTAGGAAAATAGCGCAGAGCATTGCGACATTCCTGAATGGATTCATTGAAACTACCGATTGGGGGCTTGTTGGGAATACCCTTGCACAAGGTGTCAACACGGCGTTTGAATTTCTAAACTCTTTCGCACAGAGTTTTCATTGGGATTCATTGGGCAAGGCAATTGGAAGTGGTATAAATGGTTCGTTGACTGGTCTTGATTGGAATGTAATCAATAGCGCATGCGTCGGTATTGTGGGCGGAATTGCGACGACTCTGAATAATTTGCTCAAAACAACAAACTGGAAGCTACTTGGCGCATCCTTTGCAAATGCCTTCAACACAATTATAAATGCGGCTTATACATTTGTTAAAACGTTTGATTGGAAAAAATTTGGGACAGCAATCGGCAATGCGATTAATGGATTTATTACAAATTTGGATTTAGCAAAAGCCGGAAAGACCTTATCTGATGCAGTAAAAGGTATCCTTGATACTGCGATTAATATGGTGACAACGATAGACTGGAGCCAGATTGGACAGAAGATCGCGGACTTTATCTGCAGTATAGACTGGATCGGCGTTGCAAAGAAGATCATCACATTACTGGGAAATGCAATCCTTGGAGTGATGGAGCTTTTAGGTGGATTTATTGATCGCGTAGGCGAATATCTCGTTGATTATATTAAATCTGGGCAGGTTTGGAAGGACCTATTCAGCCTGGCAAAACTCACTTTTGAAATTTATATCAAGCTGCTAAAAAAGGGGTGGGATACACTCGCAAAATTTGTTGGCACTCTTGTAAGTGTTGGAATTTCTCTTATAAAGAGTGGTTGGACTGCATTGAGTTCTTTTGTTGGCGATAAGATTTCGGCGGCGGTATCACTTGTGAAGAATGGCTGGAATGCTTTGAAAGATTTTGTGGGTGATAAAGTGAGCGTGCTGGTCAGTAGGGTAAAAAACTGGACAACCTCAATATCCTCATGGGTCGGTAACAAGATGACACTGCTCATGTCTAGGAAGAAAAGCTGGACGAGTTCAATTGCTTCCTGGGTAGGAAGTAAAGTTACATTGCTGATGTCAAGAAAGAAGAATTGGACTGGTTCAATTTTAAGTTGGATATTGAACGGCGCCAAAAGTTTACTTCTGAAATTTAGTCTTCCCAAAATTGGAATTAAGTGGGGATCAAAAACGATTGCTGGTTTTAAGATCAGTTACCCAAATGGATTCTATACATATGCAAAGGGTGGCTTCCCGGAAGAAGGTCCATTCATGATGAACCGCGGTGAGATAGCCGGAAAATTCAGCAATGGAAAATCTGTCGTTGCGAATAATCAGCAGATCACTGACGGTATTGCTGCGGCGGTATACCGTGCAGAAATGGCAGTTCGTGCGAATGGAACTAATACGGATGGTATGTCCGCAGGCGAACTCAGGGCGCTGCTTTCTCAGGTATTGACTGAGTTAAAAGGACTTTCTTTCTATATAGGAGACGAAGAAATTGCGAGGCATGCCAGCAAGGGCCAAGAATTAATTGGCCGTCGATTCAATCCAGTAATAGGGTAGGTGAAATGAAATGGCAAATTTTCTAAAAGTGGGGAGCACAGTTCTCCCCACACCAACAAGTTTGACAGTAAAAAAAGAGCCGGTCTGGAGTTCTGATACCGGAAGAACCCAAAGTGGGAAAATGTCTGGGAATGTAGTGGCGGAAAAAATAACGGCATCGGTCAAATGGAACGTTTTACCAAAGAGTAAAATGGATCTGATTGAAAAGCATCTGAAGCTTGGATTCTTTTCTGTCACTCTAAATGATTTAGGTACTTTTCCGGCTTACAGAGGGCCGATCCAAGCTGAACGGTGGAATCGCGGTAACAGTGAAGTGTGGTACCGAAACATATCCATAGACTTGATCGAGAGGTAAAATATGATACCGGTAACGGATAAATACAAAAACACAGACAAATACAACCGACACTATCGGGCCCTGGTCAAGGTGCAGCTGGCCGACACGACCATGCTCACAATCGACGACGACAACATCATGAGCGGCGGGCTGTCGATTGAGACAGCTACCAGCCAGAGTAATAGTTTTGAGATTGGCAGCATGGTGATTGGCAAACTGACCTTGCGGATCAGTAATGCTGACGAGGAGTTTACACCCTATGACTTTACCGGCGCCGAGATCAGCGTGCAGATCGGCCTTGATCTTGAGGACGGAACTACGGAGTGGCTGGACAAGGGCGTCTTTACCTCAGAGCGTGCGGCCACCTCTGGGAGCGTCTGGACCATCACGGCTTACGACAACATGGCAAGGCTGGATCAGGACTACAGCAAGAGTAACCTGACCTATCCGGCAACGGTGCGGCAGATCGCAAACGACGCCTGTAATGTCTGCGGGTTGGTGCTGGCGCCGGACAGTTTTGCAGGAGAGAATTATATAATCAATAAGCGGCCAGAGGGTGAGAATCTGACCTTCCGGGCCGTGCTGTCTTATGCGGCGCAAATCACCGGCAACTATGGCTATTGTGATACATCAGGGCATTTGACGTTTGGTTGGTACGATGCGGACACGCTGAGACATTATGGCTATGATGGCGGCCGGTTTGATGATTACGACATAAACGCCTACACCACCGGCGACACTTGCGATGGCGGGACATTTTATGATTATACGGACGGTGATACATACGACGAAGGCACCTTTGAGCAATGGGCGGAAGAACATAGTCTGTATGATGTTGCGAGTCTTAATGTTGATCTCTGGGATGTACTGATCACCGGCGTGCGAGTCAATACAACCGAAATGTTTACGGTAGAGACTACGGACGATGAAGGTAACGTGGAAACAACCGAGGAAGAGCGCTCAGCGTCGTATCTGTACGGCGAAGAGGGATATGTCATAACGATCGAAAATAACCCGCTCATACCGTGCAGTAAAGTCAAAGAGGTAGCGGAGCAGATCGGCAGCCGGATCGTCGGCGTGCGGTTCCGTCCGCTCGATGTGACGATGCAGTCTGACCCATGTATCGAAGCTGGGGACCTTGCAACGGTGACGGACTACCGGGGGCTGACCTACAGCACGATTCTGACCAATGTCACCTATACCCTTGGCGGAAACAGTAAATACAGTTGCGGGGCGGTCAGTGCATCGGAGCAGGCCAGCCAACGGCCCAGCGTGGCCGATCAGAAGCTTGAGCAGGTGAAGAAGCATACAGACGCCAAAATACAGAACCATCGGACCGAAATGCAGCGGCTCACGGGCCTTGTCACAAAGTCCCTGGGCATTTTTAAAACCGAGGTGCGGCAAAGTGACGGGAGTGCTATTTTTTACATGCACGACCGGCCGAAGCTGGAAGAGTCACAGACGATCTGGCGGATGTCAGCCGGGGTGTTTAGCGTATCGACGGACGGCGGGAAAACCTGGAATGCCGGGATTGATGCGCAAGGAAATGCCGTGGTCAATATGCTCTCAGCGATTGGCATCAATTTTGACTGGGCCAGGGGCGGTCAGTTGACCCTTGGCGGGCGTAGTAATGCAAACGGGACCTTCCGGCTGCTGGCGAATGACGACAGCGAAATGATCGTCATGAATTATGACGGGATCAAGCTTGCCGGAGGTGCGTCTCTGATGAGTGCGAATGGGGTATGTGGTAACTTGCAGTTTATCAGCAACGGCGGCGCGCCTGCATTTTTAGGAAGCGGGACAGAACTCTATTTAGAGGGCATGGCCGGCAGCATCTATATATACGCCAATATCCCGGATAATTACGTCGTGGAAAAAGCGATCCTGACATTAAAGAGTAATGCTGGTGTTTGGAATAAATGGGAATCCGATGGAACTGTCACAGGCTACTCACGAAACATCCGGCTCTATAAAGGGACGTCCAATGCGGGGCTTGCGATGGGCGGCGACTTACCGGGTAATGCAGATATCGCCTCTGTAGGAGACTGGGATCAGATTACTAGCGGAGGGTTTTTGACAGCAGGAATTGCCGGAAGTATGACCCAGGCAACAAAAACAGTCGTATCGGGAAATCTTGCGCCGGTGCTATCTAACGGCCTTAATGTGCTACGGTTGGCTGCAACAGAATCATCGGCGGCAGCGGACACGGCAATGGCTTACGTAGGCACCGGAATAGCGATCCTGGACGTTATCGGCTACAGCAAAAACTAAGGAAAGGAAGGAACACATGGCAATACAAAACAGGCGTGGAGCCTATGGAGATTTTAACCCGGACAAGCTTAAATCAGGCGAATGGGCAACGGTTATGAGCGGCGATCCCAATGCGGCAGATGGCCGGGCGACGTATTTGTGTTATGAGCCGGGAGTGGTCAAAAGGATGGCAACATTTGAAGATATGGAAGAGAATGTTGAATTATCTCTCGATCATATCTTTGACCGGTTTACAGCAGATATGCAGAAAGCCTTTGACAACGCAAACGCCGCTCTTGCCACAATGCAGACGGCGACCACAGCGGCTAATAATGCGGCATCAAATGCAAATACCAAGGCCACAGCCGCAAATACAGCGGCCACGAACGCAAATAGTAAGGCTGCCCTTGCAGACACGGCGGCCAGCAACGCAAATGCCAAAGCATCGGCTGCAGAAACAGCAGCGAGTAATGCAAACGCAAAGGCAACGGCGGCAAATACGGCGGCAGGATCGGCCAATACAGCGGCTACAAATGCAAACAGTAAGGCAACAGCAGCAGAGGCAGCGGCCAAGACTGCAAATGATATAGCTACCCTGGTGCGGCAGAAGTTAAATAACGGAGATTTTAATGGTCAGGCAGCAACGGTATCGGTTGGCAATGTGACCACGGGTGCGCCGGGCAGCAGCGTGCAGATCACAGCAAGGGGTACATCCACGAATGTGATTTTAGACTTTGCGATACCCCAAGGGGCTAAAGGCGATCCAGGCACAATCACAAACCTGTCTGCTCAACCGGTCACCTTTACGGTTGCCAGCAGCGACGTGGACATAAAGACCGGTGAGACGCTGGCAACGATCTTCGGCAAGCTGCTCAAGAGCGTGCAGGTATTACGGTCTGGCCTTGCAGGTAAGGCGACAAGCGGGCATAAACATAGCGCCGGGGATATTACATCCGGGACCTTGCCAGTTGCGAGAGGCGGGACCGGTCAAACCTCTCTTGCAAATGTAAAAAATAGCTTTGGGATCACGGCTCTGGAAACCTCTTTGGCAAACCTCATTTCAGACGAAACCATCGCCGCTGCCAAGGCCGCAGGCATTGATTTGTCGGGGGGGGGGGGGGGTACTAAATCTTAATAGGTTGGTGCAGCTGTTTTTGACCAATCCGGTGATAGCGGAATATGACAGCGGAGACTGGCATGTAAAAATACACGCAAATGGATGGGTGGAACAGGAAGGGATCATAAACGTAAGTCTCACAGCGTCTACCCTCAGTGGTTCAACAGGATTTTATTGCAGGAATGGCATGGTAGGATTCCCCGTTGCGGTCGATATAACAAGACCTCATAGTGTCTACGGGATAGACGCATCAGGCGGAGCAAGCGGTATTCGGGCACTTTTCCAGGACAGCGAAAGACTTGCAATGCTGACATTTTGCGCTACCATATCGTCCGTTGCGGTTACGATGGCAATATCAATAAAAGTATCTGGTTATAAAAAATAAAGACACCTCTCCCGCCGGAGGGGTGGGAAAGGAAAGAGAATGGAATATACAATAGAAGAAAAAGTATTAATGCACGACAGACTCTCAAGGGAACTGATTGATCGAATTACAGTAAAAGAATTTGATCTCACACTATTAAACGGCTGGACAAACTCAGCAGGGGAAAACGAAATCGTGAAAGCAAGAATAAAAGACGGAATCATGACGGTAACCGGTCAGATGTCTTCCGGCACGATCACAAGAAATACGCCGATCTTTAATTTTCCGGATGGCTAACGTTTCCGCTTGAGCCAGGCTGTGCAATATATACGACACCAAAGTATCGCATCATAGGAAAAAATGGGTCAATGTTTGGCTCGATCACGCTGAACAAAGACTTGCCAGCAACATATGTCAAAATTGGAAAACTACCCTGTACATTATTGGAAAATCAGTATATGACACCAACTTGCAACGCCGGAGTGATGATTGTAGGGTACATAAACAAATCGGGAGAAATCTTTATAGCGACGAATGGAAATACGCTACCGCCAGGCGTTTTGATACCGTTCGCCGGATCATTTATAGTAGATTAACCAAGACCTCAAGGGGTCTATTTTTATACCCTCGAAGAGAGAGGGAGAAAGGAATTATTATGGCTATCAAAAAATACAGTAAGAAAAAACATGGCAGTAAAAAGCTGGCCGAAAACTTTAAGGTCAGTGAGTTTGGCTGCCCAGGGACGGACAAGATTCTGATTGACGAGCGGTTACCAAAGTACCTGCAGAAACTGCGGAATTACTTTGAAAAGAAGGCTAAAAATCCAAAAACCGTGTCTATAACAATCACGTCCGGGTACCGCAGCCCGGCGTATAACCGAAAGGTCGGTGGCAGCAGCAACAGCAGACATTTGGAAGGGAGGGCCGTAGATGTGAACGTCTGGATGGACGGTAAACGTGTGGCGTCAAAATATATTATGTGTGCTGCTCAGGACCTTGGTTTCATTGGGATCGGATGTATCTCTTCTACCGCCGCTCATCTGGATTTTAAGAAAGGCGGAACATATCGATACGATGAAAGAAAGCGAAATAAATATGGGTATTTCTTGTCGTTTTCGGACTGCTATAAGTATTTCGGCGTAAAGAAAAAATCGGGCAGCAGTACCAAAAAAGGCAAAACGATGTATGTTAAAGCGAAAGCCGGACTGAATGTCCGCAACAAAGCTTCTATTAAAGGTAAGAAGGTTGGCGCATTGAAAAATGGTACGAAGGTAACTGTAGTGGAGACCAAGGGTAGCTGGTGCAGAATTGGCACCGGAAAATGGGTAGCTAAAAAGTATCTGATCAGCAAGAAGTAGGTGTCAGCATGAGTACAGAATTTTGGATTCAGATGGTTGTATATGCGGCGAGTTTTGGTCTTTTTGCGGGAAGGATCACGACAAAGATCAATAACCTTGAAAAGAAACAGGACAAGCATAACAACCTGATCGAGAGAATGGCGGTCGTGGAGCAGAGCGTAAAGTCCGCCCACCATCGCATGGATGAGCATTTAGAAAAGAAAGGATAAAAGATATGAAAATAAACTGGAAAGTAAGATTAAAGAGTAAAGCGTTTTGGGTAGCCGTGATCCCGGCGGTGATCCTGCTGATTCAGGCAGTCACGGCGATCTTTGGGTGTAGCATAGATTTGACCGTCATACAGGACAGGCTACTGTCTGTAGTCAATGCGGTATTTGTATTGCTGTCTGTATTGGGCATTGTTGTTGACAATACCACAGCAGGACTGTCGGACAGCGAGCAGGCCCTTACATATGAAGAACCACGAAGAGATTACATTGAAGAGGCAGAACTTGAAAGTGACCTGGCCGGCGAGAATGAAGAAGTAACGATTGAAGAGGGAATTGAAACAACCGAATAGCCCATACCTATGCCCCGGGGGAGTGATTTCCTTCCGGGGCTTTTTTGTTTGATGTTTTACCCCAATTCTACCCCAATCTAATGCTATTTTTTGATAGAGAATAAATTATAATAAAATCAAAAACGTTGATAAATACAGCTTTTTACAACTTTTACCGCATAATAATTTTAATAAATACCGGTTCAGTTTTTCTCTTAATCAGGGTGTCCAGGGTTCGAACCCCTGATGGTGTACCAATTTCGAGGCCTTGCAGGTGATTCTGCAAGGTTTTTTCTTTATCCTTGCAGATATTGGAATTTCAACCGTTTCAAGGAGTGTGAGTGCTGTCTGAAATGAATAGATTCGAGTGTAAAAGGCACGTGTTAATGTTTACACTTTTTCAAAAACGCTTACACTATTTTCGATTTGCTTACATTATAAAAAATTTATGCCAGAGCACGTTCCATCTGTTCGATTCGTTCATCTTCCGCGCTTCTGTCAAAGCAATAATTATTGTAAGCAGTTCTTCCATCTGCATGTCCGGCCATCTCACGAATAGTGTTGATATTCATATTGGCATCGATCATTGAAGAAATCACCGTCTTACGTGATTTGTGGGAGCTTTTCACCTCTATACTCATTTTATTGCAGTACTTCCTGTAAAGGTCAGAAACAGCATAATACGATACAGGCTCATCAGTTATCGAAAAAATAGATCTGTCTGTGCTCACGCCAAGTTTTTTCTGACGGTTCCTGGCCCTTTAAATAATAGGAAGAGTCTCGGAAGTCAGAATAACCTCTCTGTCGCCATATGTTCCTTTTGTATGTTCCACGATTTCCTTCGTATCCCTTCTTCACATACGCTGTACGTGTGGATATCTGCTATTCATATCTTCATAACGAAGTGCCACCAATTCTCCGATCCTGACACCAGTCTCAAACTGGAACAACACCGCCAGCGGAGAAAGCTGATGAACCTTGACACGATTTTCAAAATCATCCCATGCCATTCTTTTGAGCTGTGCTTCCTCGATTCCGCAATAATGGTTGTAGAGTGCTTCATGAAGCTTTTCTTCAGAGGATTTCGCTATCTACCGTCTGTTTTTAGGATGATTTTCATCATATGCATATGTTGTCCAGCGGCCGTTCTTCCCTTGTTTGATAGAGTATGGGTGCCCTAGCAAAATTTTCTGCAGTTTCGGTTTTTTTATGTCATTTTCCACATTGCCTAAGTCAATGATACCGTTTTCAACAAGGTATTGCAATACTTCATTTGAACTGGAATTATTCACCGGGGCACCTCCTTTCCTCGTTAATTCTGATTCTGCAACTTACTGCTATCTACAGCGTTCATGTTCTCTTTTCTTTACTTCTGATTTGATAATTACCTGTTGAAGAGGTTTCATCTGCTGTTTCTTTGATATTTCTTCTCTGATTTTCGGGTTGTCTTCCAGAATACGCTCCGCTGCTTTAAATTCTTTTCGCAGCGCAGTGAGCTTTGCTGTGCATTCATCCCGCTGCGACTTCAGCTGTGATTCTGCTTCAGGATCATTGCATCGTCTGAGGCTGTTGTATATTTTGTTTCTGTTTGCCTTGATGCTTTTCATCACAGAATCAGTCTGAGATATGAAGCTTGTCACATCATCAAGCTTCTTGAAACTGTACTTACTTATGAGTCTTATTTGCTGACTCGTTCTGTCAATACGTCTCCATGCTTCTACCATTTCTAGCGAAAGCGGCTTGCGTTTTGTTCCTCTCGACAGATATCCCAGCAGATAACAGTTGTGATAATACAGCCCTTTCAGTCCGCCTATCTTACGAGTAGCTCTCTGTCTGACCTTTATCCCTTAAAGCAGCAAACTGTAATTTTTTTTGCTTGCTGCAGTAGGTCCTGAATGGCGAGTCGATCAGTTTAGTGGTTGCATACTTTCTCTACGAACTTTTCTGTTTATGTAGGGAATATCTGTAACCCTATCGTCAATGCCACTGCACCGATAACCCAAAGTACGATTATCAACGGAAGTACAAACTTAAGGAATTTTGTCCAAGGTATACCTGCCATAGTAAGGCTTGCCATTAATACCCCGTTAGTTGGAGTTATAAAACTTGTTATACCTGTTCCGAACTGGTATGCGGTGATTATATTCTGTCTTGATACACCAACAAGATCTGCCAGTGGCGCCATAATCGGAATAGTAAGTGCTGCATGACCCGATGATGATGGAACAAAGAAGCAAATAATATTCTGAATTATGAGCATCAGGTTGATAAATATTGTCTTAGGAAGGCCACCCAACATACCTGCTGCAGCATTTAATATAGTATCTATTATTTTACCATCCTGAGCTATTATGATTATTGCTCTTGCAAGGCCGATTACCAGAGCAGCATAAATCAAATCCTTGGAACCTGCTATAAATGCATCTGCAATCTCATCCTGTTTCAGCCCGCCGGCAATTCCACCGAATACACCAATCATCATGAATATCATTGAAATCTCCTGAGTATACCAGCCTTTGGCCAGAACGCCCCATACCATTACAGCCATTCCAACACCAAATACCAGCAGAACAGCTCCGTCACGCTTTGTAAATTTCTTTACATTGGATGAATCCTTCTGTAATTTTTCGCGGTTAATCTGATCCAGTGCATATACCGTTGAGGCTTCGGGAATTTTCTTGACCCTTCTTGCATACATTATTACAAATGCTATTGATACAGTCATCATAATCACCCAGATGATACCTCTGTATACTATACCGGAGCCTGGAGGAAGCTCTGCAAGGGACTGTGCAAGGCCTACAGAGAAAGGATTTACTGTTGATGCGCAAGTTCCTGCCGCAGCTCCAATATATACTATAGAAAGTCCCGTCAAGGAATCATATCCTAAAGCCATCATCAATGGAATGAAAATCATATAAAACGGTAATGTTTCTTCACACATACCGAATGTAGTTCCACCAAGTCCGAACAGAATCATACATAGAGGAATAATAAACAATTCCTTCCGTCCGAATATCTTTGTAGCTTTTCCTATTCCTGCCTCTATTGCCCCAGTGCTGTTTATTACGCCGAAAGCGCCACCTACAATAAGAACAAACGCAATAGTTTCAGCTGCATCAATTATTCCCTTAATAGGCGATGTGAAAAAGTCATCAATCCCCTGTGGATTTGACTCAACCTCATGATATGTTCCTGGAATAACTACTGTTCTTCCGTCATCTGTTTCCATCGTATCAAACACTCCGCTTGGAACGATCCATGTCAGAATAGTCATGAAAAGAATGATACAGAAAATGATGGTATACGTATGCGGGATACTAAATTTTCTTTTCTTGTTGTTCATTTTTTTCTCCTAAACATTACATTACAATAACTACTTTTGCTCCTCGAGCTGCTTTTTCGCCGTTTCAACAATATCCGAATCATCAAAAATATCTATTGCCATACCGGCAAAACTTCTAATCATCTGGTGCATTTTCCTGTATGCAGTCTCTGAATTGGCATATTTAAGTGCCTCTCTGTCATGCACCTTAAATAGCAGTCCATCATCAAGAGCAATCTCTGCATAAAGTGTAGGAACATGGTAACTTACGTTGCCTATGTCCGTCGAGCCCGGCGCAGGATCCCATTCTCTGTAAACCTGAGAAAAACCGTTTTCTTTCATATTGTTTTCTGCAAGCTTACCAAGAACAGGAATCGTAATAATATCATCAAAGGAAGGGTCCGGTCTTGTTATCTCCAGTTTAGCCCCTGTCATAAGTTCTGCCCCTCTGGCACAGTTTATGACACGCTGCGTAACAGCATCTACATTGGCGCGTTTCTTTCCTCTTACGTAAAATGCACACTCGGCCCTTTCCGGAATAATGTTCACAGCCTGCCCTCCGTCTGTTATAATTCCGTGAATTCTTATATCCGGTGTAACCTGCTGGCGCATAGCGTTTATGCCATCAAATGTCAGATGAACTGCATCAAGCGCATTTATTCCATCATGCGGAAACTGTGCAGCATGTGCTGCCTTTCCTGAAAATTTGAATTTCAGCGAGTCCATAGCCAACGCCGGAGCCATGATATCCGTTCGTTCTTCCAGATGAGCCTGTAAAACGATATCAACATCATCAAAGCATCCTTCTTCGATCATTTTAATTTTTGCACCATAGGTCTCCTCCGCAGGAGTTCCCATCAGAACTATTGTCCCCTGCAGGTTTTCCACCATACTGCCTATAGTAATAGCAGTTCCAGCCGTTACTGCAGCTATCCAGTTATGACCGCAGGCATGTGCCGCAGCACCATTATCCCCATATCCTGGTAAAGCATCATACTCTGCAAGCAGTGCTACAACAGGGCCTGAGCCATTTTTCTTTTCTGCTCTGAATGCAGTTTTTTCATTCCCATAAGGAATACTCACATCAAAGGCATAGCTGCGCATTAACTCTGCAAGGTAGTTAGAACTCTCATATTCATCTCCGCCAAGTTCCGGATGTCTGAAAATATAGTCGCTTACACCTTCAAATACATCAGCAAACTTTTCTTCTATTTGGGCGGCAAGGAGCTTTTTTTCTTTCTTGTCCATAAATACCTCCTAAATATTTCATCTTGCATTTACTTATTTAGCAAGCGTTGTGCCAAATAAGAGCGCAAAAATCATAGTGCTTTACAAATCCTTGAAATTACAAACATTATAGCCTTTTAATTTTTTTCTGAAATAAAAAAGACTTTGATTTCAAATCATAATCGACTTAAAATCAAAGTCATTTTTAAATTAATTCATATTCGACTTAAATCATTTTAGACTCGCAGACTGCTTTTTCTCTCATCATTTTCCCATGCTCTTTTTTTATATCTTCAACAAGTTCCTGATTATTATATAATTCCATTAATACTTCTGCCATTATCTTCGATACCTGTTTAAGCTTTTTCAAAGAATATTCCGAGTTGACATAATTTAAAGCGATCTTGTCATGAACTCTGAAATCTTTATTCGCTTCTACATCAAATTCCATATATAATGTAGGGCACACATGGCTCACATTACCTATGTCTGCCGAAGAAAATCCTGCAATACTTTCATAGTCTTCATTAATCCTTATTCCTTCATTCACAATATATTGCTCCGCAGTTTTTTGCAACAGTGGTAGATTGAGCATATCATCATGAGGATTTTCAACGTATGACATGGTCATCTCAGCACCCGCCATCAGTGCCGCACCCTCTGCACACCTTATTATTTTAGGTTTAATAGTTTCAAGCTGCTTCCTGCTGTCTGCTCTGATATAGTATTTACATGCGGCAATATCAGGGATAACACTTGGTGCTTCGCCTCCCTCTGAAATTACACCATGTATCTTGATGCCTGATCCCAAATAAGGTCTTAACGCATTGACTCCAATAAACATAAACTGTACCGCATCAAGTGCATTTATACCTTCTTCAGGTGATGAGGATGCATGACTCGCTCTGCCTCTGAATTTAAACTCTATAGCATCAAGAGCGAGGAACTTACATGCCACAGTTGTATAATGTTCAAGATGCGATTGAATAACAACATCAACATCATCAAATGCATGTGCTTTAATCATTTCAGCCTTGCAGCCCAGATTTTCCATTGCAGGTGTTCCAAGTAATCTCAGAGTTCCACTGAATTCATCCTTCATTTCACTCATGATCATTGCCGTTCCCATACCTACAGCAGAAATCCAGTTATGTCCGCAGGCATGCGCCAGACTTCCATCCGGGCCAAACCCCGGAAGTGCATCATATTCAACAACCACCGCCAACACAGGGCCCTGCCCGTTCTGGAATTCAGCCATAAAAGCAGTATCAAGGCCACAGTAGTTTTCCACAGTCCTGAATCCCATTTTATCTGCAATATCGATAAGGTACTTGCTGGCAATGTATTCCTCTCCGCCAAGTTCCGGATTTTTGAACAGGAAATCACTTATTCCTTTCATTTTGTCTATATATTTATCAACTTGTTTTTCAATCTGCTTGATCTGTCTGTACTCTATCATAGTTTTCCTCCAACGAGTTTAATATATCACATATGTCCTAATTTTACAAAACAGATGACGAAAAGCTACGAATGTTTTATAATATTGCTATGAATAACGAATTTGATTTTTTACAATTAAATAAACTTCTTAACAAACTTACTGATGGAATAGTTCTTACTGATATCAGCGGTATTGTGCTGTTTTGCAATGACACTGCTGCTGCAAATTACGGAATATCGAAATACTCTCTGACGGGAACATCCATAGAGACTCTGGTTGAGAAACAACTCGTAGATCAGTCATTTAACCAGCTTGCTGCATCAACCGGCAAACCTGTCACTTACGAGCAGATTTGCAAATCCAAGAAGCAGCTGATAAACAAAACTATACCTGTTTTTGATAAAAAGCAAAAACTTGAATTTATTATAGAACAAACATATTGTGTAGACGAACTGGCTTTTGAATCCAATAATAAAATAAGTGATTCTCCAGTCATCAAGCAGGCTGCTGTACCTCAGCCTACCGTTCCTGAGAACAATCTGATAACTGAATTCAAAAGCAAAGCAATGTCTCAGGTATACAGCCTTGCCGATAACATGGCTCCAAAGAATATTAACATTCTCATTCTGGGTCCTTCCGGAACAGGTAAATCATGTCTGGCAAAAAGGATACATGATAACAGCACCAGAAAAAACGGGCCTTTCGTAACCATAAACTGCTCTACAATTCCAGAAAATCTTATTGAATCAGAGCTTTTTGGCTATATGAAGGGTGCCTTCAGCGGGGCCAGCGATCGCGGCAAACAAGGTCTTGTGGAACTAGCCGATGGTGGTACCCTTTTCCTCGATGAAATAGGCGAAATCCCCCTGAGCCTTCAAGCCAAGATTCTGCAGCTTGTTCAGGACAAAACCTACCTCCCTGTTGGTGGCGTGCAGCCGAAGCAGATAGATGCCAGAATAATAGCTGCTACAAATAAGAATCTGTTTCTTCAGGTTAAGGATGGTGTATTCCGTGAAGATCTCTATTACCGTCTTGCTGTAGTGACAATTACAATGCCGGCACTTAAAGGTCGCTATGAGGATATTGAACTGCTTATCCATCACTTCACACATATATTCAATCATAAGCACAAAACCGATGCTGTATTCTCAAAAAAAGCTATGGAACTTATGCTTGATTATTCGTGGCCTGGCAATGTCCGAGAGCTTGAACATCTGATAGAATTTCTGATACTGAATGCCGATGAAGGATATATTACTCCACAGATGCTGCCTTCACAAATCATAAACGAATCTGAACTACCTGAGCACAACGGCAGCTTCACGCCTGCATCGGATTTCATCAGCATATCGCCATCCGTTTCAGATACCAGCAAACTTGATGCAGTAGACTCTTTTGATAATTACATCGAATCATGCGAGAGCCAGCTTATAAATCATCTCTATTTAGAGTACAACAATTCATACAAACTTGCAGACAGATTAAAAATATCACAGAGTAAAGCAAATAGATTGATAAGGAAATACGTCAAAAAATAATGAACAAGAGTGACACTTTTCCACCATGCAAGCCCCCCTAAGCAGCATCCGCCAAAATGCTTACACTTGTGCTTACACTCGAATCAGGCAACGTGTCAAACCTCTATTTTTCAATACTTTCAGATTTTGATAATTGTTCGAACCCTTGATGGTGTATCAAAATGCAAAGATACCGCAGACAGCTGGTATCTTTTTTTGTAAAAAGGCCGCGATGGGTTCGAACCCGAAAGGCGCGAGTGTAAAGCGAGATGGTCCGGCGGAACCATCGAGTAAGGCGCGGTCCAAGACGATTGAAAGAGGAGCCGCCGGACGGCAGGCCGCGAAGCGGGTTGAATAAACCATAAAATTCTAACGTTTTAGAACGTTCTATGATTCCCAAACAGACAATCTGAGACACTTTAATTTCCCGCATCGTTGATTTATATCCTTTGTAAACCCGTTGATAAGTCTGGTGCATCTAGATGTTTTCTTCACACCGCACCCGTTGTTACGGACACTTTTATTCGGCGCCGACCTTCGGCCTGTCAGCCAGGGCAACTATGGTAATCGATGCTATGATTACAGCTCCGCCCAGCAGCTGCATCGTGTTTAATAACGTCCCAAATAAAATCCATGTGACAATAACCGCTGTGAAAGGCAGCAGGTTCATCATAATGGCGGTTGTTGTTACTGCCAACCTTCCGACCCCATAAAGATAGAAAAGCTGACTGATTCCGATAAGAAGGACAGCCGCCGCCATAATGAGGATTAACTGGATTGGAGTGAGCTGCAGAACGTGCTCCGGATGATAGAGCAAGAAAAGCGGCAGATCGATCAATGCTCCCGCTGTAAAAAAACCGGTCGTCATTGCCAAGATGGAATACTTGTTATTTAACGGTTTGGCGACAATCGTATAACCAACCCAGCAGCAAGCAGCAATGAGCACCAGAATGATCCCCAAGAGACTGCCGCTGAAATCGCCTTCTTCTGCGCCCATAAGAATCACGGCCACACCAGCAATGGACGCCAGAACGCCAAGCAATTTTACTTTTGTAATTTTATTTTTATATACGATGGCATCTCCGATTATTCCAAAGAGAGGGACAGTTGCAAACAACAGCGACGAAAGAGAGGCTCCCGTAAGCGTAATCCCGATGGCTTCGATGATATAATAGAGCCCGGATCCAAGAGCGCCGCCAATCAGAAATCTTGGTATGTCTTCCTTTTGAAAAGGCAGCTTCTTTTCTTTGATCTTAAGTACAATCAGAAATAAAATAGCGATCAGCGCAAGTCTCAAGAACACCAGACTCACCGAGTCTATGTATGCGGAAATATATTCAATAAAGACAAAATCCAATCCGCCTGCCACCGGTAAAACCGTAGCCGCCAATACTGGCTTTATTTTTTTGTCCGTTGTTTGTAAATCCATCTTCTCTCCTCCTGAATTAAGTTTTGAATTCTATGTTCTCATGGTAAACCTTAAACTTACTTGAATGTCAATGGTTATTTTGATAGAATTTCCTTATAACAAAACGACCGTTCCTTTATTGTAACTCCGATAAGAAAAAGGTGGACAAGATGCCAGATCAAAAGGAAAATAGCAAAGCATTCCTTAAAAACATAAAAGATATCGCAAAGCTCTTCAATGTACCCAAGTCCGCGTTACGCTATTGGGAGAAGAAAGGATTAATTTCCCTGGAAAGAAATAAGGAAAACGATTACCGAGTCTATTCCAAGAAATCAATTTCTGAAATACAGGATTTGCTCATGTACCGTTCTCTCGGTCTGTCCCTCAAGGACATTTGCCGAATCAACCAAGCGTCCGTAGACGATAACATCGATATGATTGCCAAAAGGCGCAGTGTGCTGGAAAAGGAAATGGAAAAGCTGTCGAATACGATGAGCAAGCTGGATTACAGGATTGAACGATCCAATGAATATAAGGCGCTGCAAAATGCCCCATTTCAGCCATGCAAGCCCGATCCCTTCATTCTTTTGCCCTGGAGTTTTGAAAATTCCATCATGGAATTATACGTAAGCAGTATAAATACGTTTTGTATGATCAATGTCTATGAGCCTCCTTACGATCGGTGTCTGGAGGGTATCGCTCTACCCCTTGATCACGCGGATCAGATACCGGAAGGGGTAGCGCCCCTTTGGGCACTGAAACAGCCAGAAAATCAGTACTTGTCGTTTCTCTTTCGAACGGAGTACGCCTTCCCGTGGGAGCATAATCTGAAAGGGGATCTAAAAGGGCTGCATGAACTTGGTAATACGACGGGCGTTGTGATTAGCAAGTTCCTGACAGCCGGGTCCGAAAACGGCATTAAATACGATTACTATAAAGCCATGGTTGAGATTATCGGACCGGTTTCTTTATAAGTCTGATGACTTCTTCCTGGTAATGCTGCTGATGACGATCGCGGCAACAATGAGAATTCCCCCGATAACCTGAACGACTTTCAGCTGCTCGTGCAAAAACAGGCAGCCCAATATGGTTGCGGAAACAGATTCTAAGGGGAATATGACGCCTGCCTGATTGGCCGAAGCATATTTCACGCCTATGGTAAACAAAAGCTGCGTAATAAATGTTCCGCAGATGATTAAATATAAAAACTCCAACAGAATGGACGGCGTCATAACGATGCGCGGCGGCACTTCCATAATCACTGCAAAGATGACAGCGATGACAAACGTAAATAAGAACTGACAGCCTGTGATAAATTCTACAGATGTTTTTTTCGTGTAATAATCCGCCGCCACGATGGCACCTCCATAGCCGACGGCGCTGAGCAGCGATAAAAGTTCGCCGGTGCCGATTGACAGACTCCCTGTGGAAAAACCGGTTACGGACATGATACTTACGCCTAAAATTCCCACGAAAGCGCTGACAAAAACTTTACTGGGTGGCCGCTTTTTTTCGATGCACCATACCATAAATGGAACCAGCACAACATATGCAGAAGAGATAAACGCGTTAATTCCGGCGTTGATCATCTTCAATCCCATGATCTGAAGCGCAAAGGCCAGGCCGAACAAACTCCCGCAGACGGCTCCCCGTCTCCAATCCTGCCGGGTGGCCCTGGCAAACTGCTTCCGCCATATAACGAGGGCCAGAACAGACGTGAAGAACGTTCGGATAGCATTGCTCCAATTTGGTTCGATCAAGTTCAAAACATCTTTTGCAACTACATATTCGCCGCCCCACAGGAGTGCGGCAATGATTAGGCTTAAAACCCCGGCCGGGGCCCCATATTTCTGAATAAATTTTTCTAACAAACCTTTCAGCCTCTTTCCATCAATCCAATATTCTTACCTATCATGTTAGCGTATCCTGTAACTGTAATGTCAAGAAGATTTTAAAAATTTCGTAAATTACAATACAAAGATGGGACGATGACAATACGACGACATCAACTACAACCACCACATCGGATGGGGATACATTGGATAATGCCGATTCGGTCCAGACCGGTGCCGATGTCGATCTCAGCTTGTAGGGGAATGCTTATTGCCATGACGATCGGGATGACCATAATCTTCAGCAGCAAAAAAGCGCTTAAGCAAAAATAAAACGTAAAAACCAGAATGCCAGTATTACAACAAGTATGCTGGTTTTATTCTTCCTGAATACATGTCGTTAATTAAACACTCGTTTTACCCCTTTAATTCTGCTCCGGCGGCCGTTCTTAATCGGCTGGATCACTACTTTGTTAGGCCAGGATTCGATTACCTTTCCACCGCCCAGATAAATGGCAATGTGGTTGATTGCTCCGCTGGGACCTTGGTAAAAGATCAAATCGCCCCGCTTCTTTTTCGTATAAGACGCGGTCTTTAACTTTTTGTTCTTCCAGATATTTCGCGATTCAAATTCGTACCCCGGCTTGGAATGCCTTACACAACTGACCGGATAAGGATCGATGCCGGACGCGTACAGCGCCTGCATGATCAGGCCTGAACAATCCGCACCCTGGCGGGGTTTTCCCGAAGCTCCTACCACGTAGTTTGAGCCCAGATATTTCTTGGCGGTACTGATCATCGCGTCGATATGGTCCTTTTTCGTGCTGGAAGGGTCTACTATGATCGGTGAAACATAGGCTCCCAGGTTGTACCAGGAACTTTCCGAAAAACCCATCATTAACCACGTAGCTTTATTAACGACGCCGGTTGCCTTTAATTTTTTTCGCTTTTGAAAGGCTTTGACTTTCCGTTTTGTTTGAGCAGTGTAGCGAGGCCAATATTTATTCCCAATATGAAAATAACGATTGACCTTCTGGACTTTCAGCCCCATATATCCCACCTTTAAATTGTAGCCGCCGGAATGCTTTAACTTTATTTTATCCTGGATTTGAATATATTTTGAGGGATTTTGATAATACCTTTGAGTCTTTATGGTTATACTGCTGCTAGTGAAAGCCGCTGCTTGGTCGCTTTCCGGAACCACAAAACGCCATGCGGAGGAGGGAACCTTCCACCAATCATTGGGGAAAACGGCGGTGAGGGCAGCGCTGCTTGAGTCAGGCAGCTGAAAGTTTTTTTTCGTGAGCCACTGTCCGTTTTGGTATAACTGCAATTCGAGGGTTCTTCCATAAGCCGGGGTTACAGTAATATTTTGGAAAATTGTCTGCCGTGATTTTTTTGTGAATTTTTGAAAAATTCCACTAACGGAAGTATCCGCTTTGACTACGATTACATGGATAACGGGAAGTGCAGTAGATGGGTTTGTATGAAATTGAGCGGGAAACGTTGGTGTGAATGTATAATTACCTGCCCGATCGGCGCTGAAGCTCGGCCTTGAGTTCCAGTCCGCATTGACGGCTATAAAATCAGAGTTATTTTCAAAGCGGACCCGGAGTTCTTTCGGAAGATTGGGAGATTTTCCGGAGCCAATTTTAATGGTTTGCCGAGATGTGTTGGATGGCAAACTATCAAGTTCTGCAATGATTTTTTGTCCGGAGCTTTGGGCGTCTGATGGTGCTGCGGCTGGCTCTGCACTGCTTTGCCCAAAGACAAGGACTGAGAATGAGGAGCAAAGTACGACAACAGCTAATACCGTGCAAGTGGTTCGAAAAAATTTCAACATGATGTACCTTCCTTTTATTATATTGAATACGGGTCTATTTGCCAAAACGAATGATACCATTTTTTATTCTTCTGGTAAACTGAAGAAGCGGGAAAAGCGCTTTTGCAAGCTTCGGATATGGGCGGTTTCATATGTAAATGGATATTATTAATAGTTCTTGCGGTTGCAGTTCACCGGCACTTTACCCAGTTCGACTTTCTTTTTTCGGTCACTTTCTTAGTGAATGACCTGCCTTCATTCCTTCCACTGCAAATCAATCAAAGCCAAAAAAACACATGCGTATAAAAATTCCTCATTTTTCCGCACATACAAAATGCACGGTCGGAACAAAATAATAAACGAGGAGGGATGAGAAATGAAAAACAACCAAAACAACAACAACCAGAACAACAACAACAACAACCAGAACAACAACAACCAGAACAGAAGCGAAAGAAGTGAAAGGAACGAAAAAAATTCACAGAACAATCGTTTCAACAACGAAAAGAACCAGAACAACAGATCTGAGTACTAATTCTTACGGCAAAAAGAGCAGGATGTCTCTCCTAATTATTGGAGCGGGGGTACCCGCTCTTTTTGCGTATGGAATTTCCTGAAGCTTTCTGTACTGTTGTGTTTGCTATTGTTTTAACTTTGTAGTATAATATTAAAAGTTATAATCTCGGTGAAGTACGCCAAGACAAATAGAAAGGCCGGGATATCTTAAAAATAGGAGATTTTAGCATGACGACAATAGCTTTGCCGATACTTGCAGTAGTAGCTGTCGTGATCCTGCTGATTCTAGTGATCACTCTGATCCTATGGCGGAAACAATCCGCTGCGCAGCTCACGGCTCTGGAAAATATCGAAAAGCGTCTGACTACAGTGGAAAAGGCTTTAACCATCAGAATCAGGCAGGAAGCAGCGGCAGTGTCACGGCAGAACACGGCCAGCATTCAAACAGGACAAGTGCAAGAGACGGAACCGATACAAAAAGAAAACGTGAATCCGGAACCGCCGCCGGCAGAAAAACACGGCGAATATACAGCGGAGGAGGATAAGGGACCGGAGAAAAAACAACATGAACCAATAAACGCTCCGGAAGAATCCTCTCACGAGCCAGAAACGATACAGACCGCTAATATTCCGAACATAGAGGCCACAGAAAAAGCTGAGCCCGACGTTCAGCTGACAGATACTTTGGACAAGGGCAGCGAAACGCCCGCAACGTCAATTTATAATATTGGAAAAAGCGGAAAAATCTATACAAAGGAAGAACTTGAATTACTTATTAAAGAGTAACAAGCAGAGGAGGAACTTATGTATTGTAGAAATTGTGGACAAAAATTGGCAGACGGGGATAAGTTTTGCAGTTCCTGTGGAGAAAAAACAATTTTAGCAAGCGAAAACGATAAACCGGAGAATCTGGCTGCGGACGCAGAGGAGAAAACTTCGCACGCACAGGCTGAAGGGCAGCCGGAAGAAAAGGCTCCTTTGTTTGAACCATTTGACTTTAAGTCACTCGATCTTGGAATAGACCTTGGGCTGGACGACTCTGCAGGAAAATCCAAAGAATCCGGGTCCGTGACACCGCCGGTTGAGGATTTTGATTGGAATATACATACATTCCCGGGACAACGAGTGGAAAAGACAGAAGAAATTGATTTTAACTGGTCGATGAGTCCTGAAGAATTGGAGGCGGCACAGCATAGAAGCGCGCCTGCGCAGACGCACACGGCTGAAACAAAACCAGCAGGAGAAATAGTGCAGGAAACGATTAACTCGGCAGACGCCAAACCACAGCCTGCATCCGAAACTATAAAACAGCCGGATGAAGGGCAAAAACCTCAGGCAGCGTCCAGCCTGGAAGAAGAACTCTTCGGAGGGCTGGACAGCAAGGCTGACGAAGCTAGAAAACAATCCGAGCAAATCGACAAATTTTTTACTTTTAATAAAAAGAACGAAGAGTTTCAGAAACTTTTAGATCGGGAGTATGAAAAGATAAAATCCGGGAATATACTCTCTGAGGAAATGAACACAGCGGCGGCCGCATCTGAAGAAAAATTTGCTTCAAGAAAGCCGGAAGACCCAATGGAAGAACTTTTTGCTGCCGAAGGGGTCGTAAAAAGCTACGAACCGAAACCAGTAGAAACCGATGTGCTGGACCGCATTGAGGCAGCAGAAGCAGAAAAAAAAGCCAGGGAAGAAGCGGCCAGAATCATAGAAGAAGAAAAAGCCAAGGCCAGAGAAGAAGAGGCGGCCAAAGCCAAAGCAGAGGCTGAAGCTCTTGCAAAGGCGCAGGCAGCGGAAGAGGCCGCACGGCTGAGACTGGAAGAGGAAGCTAAGCGGGCTGCGGATGCAAGAGCGGCGCAGGAAGCTGCCGAACGCGAAAAAGAACGAGCAGCAGCTAGAGAAGATACAGAAGCAGCGATGAAAGCAGAAGCAGAAAAAGCCAGAATCGCGCAAGAAGAAGCAGAAGCCAAATTAGCTCAGGAAGCGGCAAGACTGCGGGCAGAGGCGGAAGCCAGAGCCAAAGCAGAAGCAGAAGCTAAGGCAAAAGCCGAGGCAGAGGCCAAAGCAGCCGCAGAAGCTAGAGCCAAAGCAGAGGCGCAAGCCAAGGCTCGGGAAGAAGCAATTGCGCGGGCAAAGGCGGAAGAAGAAGCCAAGGCTGCTGCGGCTAAAGCTGCGGAAGAAGATCCGCTCAACCATATTTCTGAAATGGTGCGGGCAAGAGAGACCTTCTTTGGTCAGCAATCCCTTGAGGATGCGCTGAAAGAAAACGAGCCGCTGCAAGAGGAACAGCCGATTCCAGAAAAGACAAAAGCCGTTGATAAAGCCGCCATTCTCGCAGGAATGGCAACTGCCTCTGAGATGGTACAGCGGGACCGGCAAGCAGCAGCAGCCGAAGCCGCGGCCAAGGTAGCGCCGCAGGAAGAGATACCAGTTGAAGATTTTGCATCTGAACCAGTGGATATGCCTGATTTTTTGGGACACTTTGAGGAAGAGCCGGCAGCATCTGTGCCAGCTGCAGATACGATTGAAGAAATTGATATTCTCGACGAACTCCAAGATCTTTCCGTCGAAGCGGAGCCGGCTCGTTCGGCAGAAGAACTGGAAGAAATCCCGGCAGAGCTTTTCTCCTTTGATGATCTGATGGGGGAAGAAGCGCAGGATCCGGCTCCGGATGAACCTGCTGCGGAAGCAAAACCAGTATCGGACGAGACTCTGATTATGTCAGAAGAATCCGTTGCCGATATTTTAAATAATCAAACAGAACCAGCTCAACAGCCGATGGATGCGACCATGGTCTTCCCGTCCGATTACAGCCCGGCGGAAGACATTAGCGAAGCCATTGAACAGACTGGAATTGCGGACCATATGGAATTTGAAGATGAAGAAGATGAGGATGAAGAAGAAAAGGGCGGAAAAGGCAGAGTGGTTCTTAAAGTCTTCCTGGTAATCCTGATCATCCTGCTGGCAATCGAAATTGCCGGCGTTGTGATTAAGCTGACTGCGCCAAACAGCGGTGCTGCCAAGTTCATCGACAGCCAGCTCAACAAGGTGATCCATCTCTTCACCGGAAACGATGCTGAATATACCTTTGCCATGGAGAAGGAAGATATTCGTGAGGAGCCGATGGAAGACAAGACGACGTTAATTCAGGCTGAAATGGGCAAAAATAAGGATGGAAACATCGCGGCTATCGAATACAACGCGGATTTAAAATTTGATCCGGACAAAAAATATGAGAATCAAGATTTGAACCTGACCCAAAAGCTGGCGGATGTTACCTGGTACAAAGACGCTGAAAACAAACAAGTGTATTACGACCAGGCTATCGTTGGAGCGATCATTGCATATGACTCGCAAAAGGTAAACCTGATCAATAATAATGACACTAGTGTTCTCAATTTAATGCAGCAAGGAACGGATCTTTATAAAGAGGTCAAACAGCTGGGCAAAAAAGGCATGAAAGAGACTTTCAAGACGCTAAAAATTGGAGAAATTAGACAAGCGGGCAGCTCCTACTTTGTCTGGGTATCCGAAAAAGTGTCTGATACGCAAAACGGAAGCAAGCAAAATTCCACAACAAAGCGAATCTATGAACTGCAGCCGGATAACGAGATTATGAAAGTGGTAGCCAGCTATGAAATTTAACCTTTATATATGTAGTATCACAAAAGGGAGGAACTGATTTGAAAAAGAAGAAACTGGGCTTAAAAGGATTAATCATCGTAATTCTTTTGCTCATCGTATTGTTCCTGAGTCTTATTGGGTTTATAACAGACTTTTTATGGTTCAGAGAACTGGGGTATGTAAGCGTATTTCTCAAAAAGCTGATTACTCAGCTGGAAATCGGAATACCTACATTTATCGTCATCACATTCTTGGCGTATGTCTACCTGAAATTCCTCAAACGAGGATATTTCAAAAAGGTGGAATCTAATGAGGAGACAAACCATAAGAGGCTGAATCTCATATCATGGGGAATGGCAATCGTCTTCGCCGTACTGGTCACCTTTGTTTCTGTGACCCAGCTGTGGTTTGAAATTCTAAAATTCGCCAATAGCACAGGATTTGATATTTCCGATCCTTTATTCAATCTGGACGTATCGTTCTATGTATTTAAGCTGGCATTCATTAAGGAGCTTAACCAGATTTTAATCGGTGTAATTATAGCCTTTGCCATATTGACGCTGCTTTATTACGCTGTGCTCCTGTCGGTTCGGACGCCTCAAATGTTTGAGGAAAAAGAAGAACCTTTTGAAGAAGAACCCTTCACCGGTCCGCATGACGGACCTAGAACCGGATTTGACAATGTAACCGACATGTTCGGCAAATTCGGGGAAGCCTTTACCGGCAAGAAAAGCGGCATGAACCGTGCTCCAAGACGGAAAAAGCAGTTCGATGACAAGAACTTTATGCACCTGATCAGCATTGCCGAAAAGCAGTTGATTATTGTGGGGATTTTGTTCTTTGTTATGGTTGCAATTAACTTTTTCCTGAAGCAGTTCGATCTGCTTTATGGACATACGGGAACGGTCTACGGCGCCGGATTCAGAGATGTCAACATTACCCTTTGGGTATACCGTATCCTTATGGTCCTTTCCGTGGTAGCAGCTATTGCTTTTGCCATTGGCATTTCCAAGAGAAAATTTAAGACAGCTGTGGTTGTACCGGTCATTATGATTGTAGTAGGGCTGGTTGGCGCAGGCGCAGGTACCTTGATCCAGAATTTGGTCGTATCGCCTGATGAAATCAACAAAGAAAGCAAATACTTGGAACGTAATATTGAATATACCAGATACGCATATGATTTGGGGGAAGTGACGGTCAAACCCTTTGCGGCCAACAATGACCTGAGCAGCGAAGACATCGCTAACAATGCGGAGACGATTTCCAACATCCGTATCAATGATTATGAACCAGCGGAAAAATTCTACAATCAAACACAAAGTATCAGACAATACTACACCTTTAATGATGTCGATGTGGACCGCTATATGGTTAACGGTGAATATACTCAGACATTCCAGTCAGCTAGAGAAATTGATGAAGAAAAGATCAGCGATACATGGCTGAACAAGCATCTGAAATACACCCATGGATACGGACTTACTCTTTCCAGAGTTGACAAGGTGACTTCCAGCGGCCAGCCGGATATGCTGATTGACAGTATCCCGCCGATTTCCGATGTACAGGAAATTCAGATCAAACGGCCGGAGATCTATTTCGGAGAAAAAACAGATAATTATATCTTAGTAAATACCAACGAAGAAGAGTTCGACTATCCGGACGGAGACAACAATAAATACGCCACATACGAAGGTGATGCCGGAATCAAACTCAATATGCTGAATAAAATGATGTTCTCAATCCGCGAGCGCAGCCTCAAGCTGCTGGTGTCCAGCAACATTGACAGCGACTCAAGGATCGTCATCAACCGCAACATCGAGGAACGAGTTCAGAAGATCATGCCATACTTGGAATACGACAGCGATCCATATATCGTGACAGCTGACGGAAACCTTTACTGGATGATCGATGCGTACACGACCAGTACCAGATATCCGTATTCCGAACCGTTCGATGAGACGAACAACACCAATTATATCCGGAACTCGGTTAAAGTTGTTATCGATGCATACAATGGAACAACCAATTACTACCTGGTTGACGATACGGATCCGATTGCCAATACCTTCAAAGAGATTTATCCCAAGCTCTTCAAGGATTTTGAAGAAATGCCGGAATCTCTCCAGGCGCATATTCGTTATCCGAATGTACTCTTTAACATTCAGGCCAACGTGTACAAAAAGTACCACATGACCGATGTGAAGGTATTCTACCAGAAAGAGGATATGTGGGATGTGGCCGATGAAATTTACGGCACAAAAGAAACCGCGATGACGCCGAACTACTATATCATGAAGCTGCCGGGAGAAAAGAGCGCAGAATTCGTTAACTCGATCCCGTATACGCCGAAAGATAAGAAGAATATGACCGGTCTTCTGGTGGCACGAAATGATGGAGAAAACTACGGACAACTGGTTCTCTATCAGCTGCCGAAGAGCAAGATTATTTACGGGCCAATGCAAATCGAAGCGCAGATCGACCAGAATACGGAGATTTCTAAGGAATTCTCCCTGTGGGATTCTGCCGGATCCAACTACAGCAGAGGAAATATGTTCGTCATTCCGATCGAAGATTCCCTGCTCTATGTAGAACCGGTTTACCTGGAGGCGAAAAATTCCAGTATTCCGGAAGTCAAGCGTGTTATTGTCGCTTACGGCGACCAGATCGCATATGAAAGCACGCTGGCAGATGCGCTCAATTCCCTGTTCGGTGAAGGAAGCGCCAAGGAAAGCCCGGGCAGCGGCGATGCCGAGGCACAGGAGGGACAAAAGACCGACGATGCACTGAGCCAGGCAGAACTGGCAGCCAAGGCGCAGGAAGCGTTCACCAATGCGGAGAAAGCGCAGAAAGACGGCGACTGGGCCAAATACGGCCAGTACCTGGATGAACTGCAGAAGTATCTGAATCTGTTGGCACCGCCAGCAAAAGAAGCTGAAGAATAAAACTTCAGAATCATTTAGAATAAGTAAGGGTTTTAGGGGACATTCTTTTTGCAGATTTTGTAAAGAGGATGTCCTAGCCTGTTTGAGAACCATAAATTTGAAAGGAGTATTGTTTACATGTTTGATTTCGACTTGGATAAGATGCTGTTTACCATACCGGCGGGAAACCATTCGCCGGAGGAAATTACCAGCCTTCTTCGGGCCCATCCCGAAGTTCGCTTCGTTTCACTGGTAGGTTTGGACATCGGAGGTCATGATACAGATGAAAAGATCCCGGTAAATCTCTTTATCGAGGATATGGATAAATTTCTTAACTCCGGCGTGCAGACGGACGGATCCAGCGTAGTCCTGCCGAAGATCGCAGAATTAAATAACGCAAAAGTGGATATCATTCCAGATACAGAGGTAAACTGGTATGTGGACCATAATTTTAAACATGTGGACAGAGAAACCGGGCTCCCCATAGGAACCCTGCGTATTCCTTCTTTTCTAATCCACAACGATGTGGCGGAGGTAGGCTCGAGGGTAATTCTGCGGGATGCCATTATCAACTTTAAAAAAGAGCTCTTACAAATTATTAAGGAAAATCCTTATATCTTCGATCACCTGGACATAGACGGCGTGGATCAGATCGAAAAGCTGGAGATCACAGCGGCCACAGAGTTGGAGTTTTGGGTAAAAACCCCGGATGACGAAGCGGACCGGGAGCAGCTGTCAACGGCGCAGATTCTAAAAGAACAGTATTGGAAGAGAACCATTGGCCCGGTGCGGACGGCTTTGGAAGAAGTGATGCTGGTTCTGGATAAATACGGCGTTGAGATGGAGATGGGCCATAAAGAGGTCGGCGGGGTAAAAGCCAAAATTGGAAACTCGGGAAATTATGACCACGTAATGGAACAGCTGGAAATCGACTGGAAGTTTTCCACAGCCATTCAGGCTGCGGATAATGAAAATCATATCAAATACGTGGTGCGAGATATTTTCCGTATGCACGGGCTGGAAGTGACCTTTATGGCCAAGCCCATGGAAGGCGTGGCCGGAAGCGGAGAGCATACCCATATGGGGCTTGCCGCCAAATTGAAAGACGGCCGCAGGATAAATCTGTTTTCGGCAAAGGACATGAAAGAGGAATTCCTCAGCCCCATCGGTTTCGGCGCGCTGATGGGAATTCTCAAGAACTACGAAGTGGTAAACCCCTTTGTCAGCGCTACAAACGATGCCTTTAACCGCCTCAAGCCCGGATACGAAGCGCCTGTCTGTGTGGTTACCTCTTTGGGCCACGGCGTGGAAATGCCCTCCAGAAACCGGACCGTTCTCGTGGGACTGGTCCGGGATGTGGACAATCCGCTGGCAACACGCTTTGAACTGAGAGCGCCCAACCCCAAGAGCAACACCTATCTGATCCTGGCATCGTCTTATATGGCTATGTTAGATGGGATCAAGGCGGCTCTGGAAGGGGAAAAAACGCCTAAAGAGCTGGAAGCGTCCATCTCCAAAGAGTACGGACAGGAAGATTTTTATCTGGAAAAAGACCGGCTTTACAGAAGCGAGCTGGATGTGTTTGAAGAATATACGGAGCAGGAGCGGAATGAACTCTTCGGCCGGGTGCCGCGGACAGTGTGGGAAAACATCTGCGCCTTTGAAGACCATCCGCAAAAGCTGAAAGTATTCCAGCAGGATGATGTCATGACACCGATTACCTTGGAATCTTATAAAGAAGCGATTGTAGCACAGTGGGCGACCGAGCTTCATAACCGAATCGTGCCCAATACTATGGATCTGATCCGCCACTGTGTCAAATGTCATGATGAGGGCGACTGCGTAGACTACGATGTGGTCTACTGGGAAAAAATCAATACGATTCGCAACTTGCTGGGAAGAGATAAACTCAATGAACAGTGCCTGCTCACAAGAATCGTCCGGGCGCTGGATAAGCGGGACTTTGAAACGGCTTCCAACCTGCAGATCGAAATGCAGGAAAAGGTAAAAGAACTAACGGATTTGTACATAATATATAAGAAAAATTTATTTTAGGAGTGAGCCATGTTAGATATCAGAAGAATTAGAGAAGATTTTGAAAATGTAAAAAAAGCCGTCGAATCCAGAGGACAGGGTGATTTCGGGATCGATCAGGTGCTGGAATACGATAAAAAAAGGCGGGAAACGCTGGCAAAAGTGGAACAGATGAAGAACCAGCAAAGCACTGCTTCCAAACAAATTCCAAAGATGAAAAAGGCCGACGAAGATCCAAGCGAGCTGATGAAGGAGCTGAAGGTTCTTTCAGAAGAAATTAAAGCGCTGGACGGGGAAGTCAGCGATGTGGAAGAAAAGCTGAGAAACGCCCTTCTCAACATTCCCAACACCCCATACAAAGACGTACAGGTGGGCGCCGATGACAGCGACAATGTGGAGCTGCGCAAGTGGGGCGAGCCGAGGAAGTTTGACTTTGAAGAAAAAGCCCACTGGGATGTGGGCCAGGATCTGGATATCCTGGATTTTGAGCGGGCAGCGAAAATCTCTGGTACCAGATTTACCGTTTACAAAGGATTGGGTGCCAGACTGGAACGTTCCGTCATCAACTTCATGCTGGATCTTCATACAAGAGAACACGGTTTCACGGAGATTCTGCCTCCCTTTATGGTCAATCGGGACGCGATGACAGGAACCGGCCAACTCCCCAAGTTTGAAGATGACATGTTCCATGTGCCGGCTAAAGACTTTTTCTTGATTCCTACAGCAGAGGTGCCGGTAACCAATCTGAGAATGAATGAAATCCTCAGCTATGACGAACTGCCGGTTTACTATACCGCATATACGCCCTGTTTCAGAAAAGAAGCGGGTTCCGCGGGCAGAGACACCAGAGGTCTGATCCGCCAACATCAGTTTAATAAAGTAGAGCTGGTAAAATTCGTGCATCCTGATGAATCCTACAAAGAGCTGGAGCTTTTAACAAATGCGGCGGAAGAAGTTCTGCAAAAGCTGAATATTCCTTATAGAGTTGTGCGGCTTTCTACGGGCGACCTGGGATTTTCTTCGGCAATGACCTACGATATTGAAGTATGGATGCCGAGCTATGGCAGATATGTAGAAATTTCATCCTGCAGCAACTTTGAAAGCTACCAGGCGAGAAGAGGAAACATCCGTTTCCGCCCTCAGGAAAAGGGCAAGCCGGAATTCGTTCATACCCTCAACGGATCGGGTTTGGCAGTAGGCAGAACGGTTGCGGCGATTCTGGAAAATTATCAGCAGGCCGACGGTTCGGTTGTGATTCCAGAGGCGCTTATATCCTATATGGGCGTAGACAAGATTACCAAATAAAGGAGCGATATTTTGAGTACAGTGATTATCGCCGCCATTTTCATCCTTTACCTGGGCGTAATGGTGGCAATCGGAATAAAACATTACAGCAAGACAGACAGCTTATCAGAGTATATTTTGGGCGGGCGTAAACTAGGCAGCTGGGTAACGGCCATGTCCGCCCAGGCATCGGATATGAGCGGATGGCTATTGATCGGCCTTCCGGGAACCGCCTATGTGATTTACACGGGGACCTCGGAAGCCATCTGGACCGCCATCGGCCTGTTCATCGGTACATATCTTAACTGGCTCTTTGTAGCCAAACGGCTGAGAAAATACACACAGGTGGCGGGAAACGCCATTACTATACCCGACTTTTTTGAAAACCGGTTCCGGGATCATAAGCATATCCTGCGGATCGTTTCCGGCGTGTTCATCGTTATCTTCTTTCTGGTCTACACGTCCTCCCAGTTCGCGGCCGGCGGCAAGCTGTTCAACACCATTTTTGGAATGGACTATACCATCGGCTTGATCGTATGCGCGGCGATCATCTTAGCATATACGGCTTTGGGCGGGTTTACCGCTGTGTGCTGGACCGACACCATTCAGGGAACCATCATGTTCTTCGCGCTGATTATTGTACCCATCATCGCCGTAATCTCCATGGGCGGGATCGACGACGTATCCTTGCGTCTGGCCCAGCTGACACCCGAATCGCTGGGATTTTTCCCGCAGATCGACGGACGAATCAACGGATTGCTTTTAGCCTCTGCCCTGGGCTGGGGATTGGGTTACTTCGGACAGCCCCACATCTTAGTACGGTTTATGGCCATCGAAAGCCCGGATATGATTCACAAATCCAGGGTGATCGCCATGATCTGGGTTGGAATTACGCTGGCTGCAGCCATTATCATCGGCATCGTAGGCAAAGCCTTCATGCCCGGTCTGGAGGACGGAGAAACGATCTATATGTCCATGATCAATACTATGTTTAACCCGGTCATCGCAGGCATTTTATTAATTGCGATTCTGGCTGCGATCATGAGTACGGCCAGCTCTCAGCTGCTGGTATCAGCATCATCGGTTTCGCGGGATCTCTATGCCACCATCTTTAAAAAAGATACGGAAGGCCCTTCCATTGTTTGGGCCAGCAGACTGACGGTAGTCATCATTTCTGTAATCGCCATCATCATTGCCATCGATCCGGACAGTTCCGTCTTCGGTTTGGTTTCCTGTGCGTGGGGAGGGTTCGGCTCGGCTTTCGGACCGCTGATTCTCTTTGCCCTTTTCTGGAGAAGAATGACCTTGCCGGGCGCCATCGCCGGTATGATTACAGGCGGAGTGGTGGATCTTTTGTGGTACAACCTGGAAGGCGGCATCTTTGATATTTATGAAATCATTCCTGGATTTATCGCCTCCGCGGCGGTGATCGTGATCGTCAGCCTCTGCAGCAAATTGTCGCCTGAGATCGCAGAAGAGTTTGACTCGGTAAAAACAACCAAATTTTAGTACAGCAAGGGAGAGTTGATTGAAATGGCTTTTAAATTACGAGCATATAAAGAGCCGAATTTTTCGCTGAGAAAATTCAGCGATGCGCCGGATGCGGTGCTGCGCCTTGCCCCAAAGGACATGACAGCGCCTCAGAATTTTCACGCCACCTCTATTTTTCCAGAATATTTTAAGATCGATGGAAAATGGAGGCTTGCAGAAGAATCCCGGATGGACTGTGTGGCAGTTTACGAAGAAGGAAAGATTCATGTAAGGGAGTTCCGCAACATAAAACAGGGAGACCGGATCGTTGTAGGCAGAACCGAGGAATGCGAGGAAGGTATCTACGTGCACGTCGACTGCTTTGAGCAGGAAGAAAATAAGGATACACCTTTCTCCTTTCGCCAGAGCCGCAGCCGTGAGACTGCCTTCTCCTATGACTATGAACAGTTGATTGAACTTTTGAAGCATGAAAGAAAGCATGGCTATGTAGTTTGGGTGCTGGGACCTGCCTGCGCCTTTGACTATGAGGCCAGAGAAGCCTTTTCCAAGCTGGTTGCGGAAGGTTATGTGGATGCGCTGTTGGCTGGAAACGCCTTGGCTACCCACGATCTGGAGGCAGGACTTTTGGGAACCGCCCTCGGGCAGGATATCCGAACCCAGCGGCCCCACTTCAATGGACATTATAACCATATTGATACCATTAACAAGGTGAATCTCCATGGCTCCATACCAGCCTTTCTTGAGAAAGAAAAAATAAAAGACGGCATCATATACAGCTGTGTTAAGCACGATGTTCCGTTTATCCTCAACGGTTCGCTGCGGGACGACGGGCCACTGCCGGAAGTATATGAACATACATATGTGGGGCAGGACGCGGTAAGAATCCACATCAGCAAAGCGACTACAGTGATCGGTATGGCGACGGTGCTGCATACCATTGCCGCCGGAAACATGACTCCCAATTACCGGGTAATGTCCGACGGAACCATTCGCCAAATTTATTTTTATACCATAGATACCTCGGAATTTGCTGTCAATAAACTGGCGGACCGAGGCAGCCTGGCAGCCAAAGGGATCGTGACCAATGTGCAGGATTTTGTCTGCAATCTGGCAAAAGGCCTGAAGCTGTAAGCATGTAAACAGAGGAGATGAAGAAATGATTTCAGAGAAAATGAAACCGCTGATGGAGAATAATTCCGCCATTCGCACCATGTTCGAGGAAGGGGATAAAATGCGGGCCAAGTACGGCCGCGATCAGGTTTACGATTTCAGCCTGGGAAACCCCGATGCTCCCACGCCGCCGGAAGTCAATCAGGCCATCTGCGATATTGTTAAGGAAGAACCAGACCTGATCCTCCATGGCTATATGAGCAATGCGGGATTTGAAGATGTGCGGGAAACCATTGCCCAGCACATCAATAAGACCCAGGGCACCAACTTTTCCATGAAGAATATTTTAATGACAGTAGGCGCGGCCAGCGGACTCAACGTGGCCCTGAAAACCATTTTAAATCCAGGGGAAGAAGTGGTAATCTTTACCCCGTATTTCCTGGAATACAACTGGTATGTGAACAACTTCGACGGTGCTGTGGTTCAAGCTAAAACTGAGCCGACAACCTTCCAGCCGGACCTGGCTGCTTTCGAATCGTGTATCAGCGATCGCACCAGGGTGGTGCTGATCAATTCGCCCCACAACCCAACCGGCGTCGTCTACTCGGAGGAAACCATCAAGGGAATCGCTTCCATTTTGGAGAAAAAACAAAAGGAGCTCAACCGGACCATCTTTATCATTGCCGATGAGCCATATCGGGAGCTGGCCTATGATGGAATCAATGTGCCCTATGTGACCAAGTATTACGATAACACCATTGTGGCGTACTCTTACAGCAAATCATTGTCCCTGCCGGGAGAACGGATCGGTTATCTGGTTATCCCCGATGAGCTTGAGGAGAGCGAGCTGGTGTTCGATACCGCGTCCAATGCCAATCGAATCATCGGCTGCGTCAATGCTCCTTCCCTGCAGCAAAAGGTAATCGGCCGCTGTGTGGATGCCAAGGTGGATCTCAGCTATTATGATAAAAACAGAAAAGCGCTCTACGAAGGATTGAAGGAATGCGGATTTGAATGTATCCTGCCCCAGGGCGCGTTTTATCTCTTTGTAAAATCTCCGGTGGAAGATGAAGCGGAATTCTGCCAGGCAGCGAAAAAGTATAATATCCTGATGGTGCCGGGCAGCGCCTTTGCCGGCCCGGGATATGTGCGGCTGGCTTACTGCGTTTCTTATGAGACGATTGTAAATTCCATGCCCGGGTTTAAAAAACTGGCGGCGGAATACGGATTATAAAGATCTGTTCTTTTTGAGGGGGTAGGTGCGTGAAAACTGATTTGTTTCAAGCGGCTCTTTATGCAGCTGTGCCATGACTGGGATTACACTAAACTTCTAACATTTAGAAGTTTAGTGTAGAATTTCAACATTTCCAAGGGTTGAATGGTGTCAAAATCCTTGAAAATTTATATATCCCCAAATACCAGGCCCTCAAGCCCTGCCACGTGAAATTTGAAAAAAACATGAGCTGCTGCATAAAAAGTGATTTCCTTTATGCAGCAGCCCGATATAGCACAACAAATGAGCTGGGTCAACACAGCAAACTTGTATAAAAAAGGAAGGCCCGAGTAATTGACAACTGAAGAGAAAATAGGTTATAATCAGACATAGAAACGACAAATTTAATAACTCCGATTTTCGCATGACACTCTGTGCCGGCGAAAACGTTAGGGTAGTAAAAGCGATTTTGCTGCCTGCCATTGTGCAAAGGAGAGTCTTAAAAACCGCGGACAGCGGCAAGACATGCTTTGCATTTTTTGTTTGCGGAATTTATGCTAAATGTTGAAAGGAAGAGAAAAAATGAAGCGACTGAAGTTTAAGAAAGAGACGTGTATCGGTTGCCAGCTTTGTGCTCAGGTCTGCTCAGCGATGAAGGAAGGGGAATACATTCCTTCCAAGGCGAGAATTTTTATCGAGACCTGTTATGACAACGGCAATCTTAAATATCACGATAACTACTGCATCTTATGCGGGATGTGCGCAAAGGCATGTCCGGTAGACGCGATAAAAATCGGCGAATACATAGAGGTGGATATGGATCAGTGCATTGGCTGCGGAGCCTGCGCTGAAAAATGTCCGAAGAAAGTCGTGCGTATCAGAGACGAGAAGGCGTACATCTGCGATACCTGCAAGGGCGACCCGATGTGTGTAAAGACTTGTCCGCAGAACGCGCTGACATTTGAGTAGGGAGGAGGACAATCATGACAGAGAATAAAACAATGCTTGGATATCAAAACAAAGTACTGCGTATTGACCTGACGAAAAAGGGCGTGTCCTTCGAACCGCTGCGCATGGACTTTGCAAGAAAATACGTGGGATCAAAAGGACTGGCCATTCGATATATGTATGAAGAACTGGCGCCTGGAATCGATCCTCTTGGACCTGAAAATAAATTATTTTTGACAACCGGTCCCCTGACCGGAACTCCGGTTCCCTGCTCGGGAAAACTGTCAGTAGCGGCAAAATCACCGGCCACAGGAACTATGAACGACTGTTCCATCGGCGGCCATGTGGGCATCCGTCTTAAATTTGCCGGATACGATATGGTTATCTTTGAAGGAAAACTGGATAAGCCGGGATATGTGCTCATTGACGACGGAAAAATTCGTTTTATGGATGCATCTGATCTGTGGGGACTGGGATCCCATGAAGCAGAAAGCATTCTTTCCAAAAAATATGGAACCGAGTACAGCATCATGTCCATCGGACCTGCCGGCGAAAATCTGAACATCATGTCCTGCATCAATTCCGACTACTACAGACAGGCTGGAAGAGGCGGAATCGGCGCCGTAATGGGATCCAAAAATATGAAAGCGATCGTCATCCGGGGAACCGGCGGCGTAAAAGTAAACGATATTGAAAACACGACGAAGCGAATCGTTGAGCTTCTTCGTGAAAACGTAGTAACCGAGGACAACGATTTTATCTATCACGATGGTACGACTGCGTTCCTGGAGGCCTGCAACGACGGCGGAATCCTTCCATGGAAGAATTTCTCCGATGCAACGGACGAAAAATGGACCGAATACAATGGCGATGTGCTGAAAAAGTACAGAGTCGGTAAGCGGGGCTGCGGAAGCTGCGGCCTGGGCTGCGGAAACTTCCTCAAGATCGGCGATGCCATCTGCGAGGGACCTGAATATGAATCCATTTCCGTTGCCGGCCCCAACGCAGGAATCCGCGACCCGGAAAAGATCGTAAAATTCAATGAAGTGGCTGACAATATGGGACTGGATACCATCAGTGCCGGAGATACGATCATCTGGGCTATGGAAATGACGGAAAAGGGCATCCACGACTTTGGCATCAAGTTCGGAGAAGCCGATAAAATGATTCACTACTTGGAACTGATTGCGAAAAATGAAGGCGTGGGCAAGGATCTGGCCCTGGGCACAAAGCGCGCATCCGAGAAATTCGGCGGCACAGAATTCGCAATGCAGGTTAAGGGACTGGAATATCCTCAGTATGAACCACGCGGTTCCTGGGCTATGTCCGTATCCTACGCAGTATCCGACAGAGGCGCCTGCCACATGCGTTCTTATGCTCCCAATTTGGAAGTATTCGAAGCAGCTGCACCGCCGTATACGGGCGAGAATAAAGGACAGCTGGTCTATGATCTGGCAGAGTTCAACGCCATTAAATTCTCCCTCTGTATCTGCGACTTCTGGGGATCGATTACATACGAAATCATGGCAGAGCTGCTGACCATGGTTACCGGAACCGAATGGACGGTGGAAGACATGTCTAAGATCGGACGCCGCGTCATCAACATCGGCCGGGCATTCAATCAGAGAGAAGGATTTGACCGCAAGAACGATACCGTGCCCAAGCGTGTTGTAACCGAGGCTCTGCAGAACGGTCCTGCAAAGGGACAGGTGATTCCGCAGGAAGTCTTTGATGATATGCTGAGCCAGTATTATGAGGTTATGGGATGGGATGAAAACGGCATGATGCCGGAAGAACTGATCGCTTCCTTGCTCTAATACAAAAAACTTCAAAAATTGGCTTTTTGCCATAGCAAAAATGATGTATAATAAAAGAGTGTTTGGATAATATCCTATACACTCTTTTTTGCAAGGAGGAACTATGGAAATCACAATCACACTCAGAGGCACGCTCCGCAAGTACTTTGGCCAGGATAAAGAGCGGAAGGTGGAGGTGCCCGATAACTGCACCTGCGACGAAGCATTGCAGGCAGTAGGTATCAATTACAAAGAGATCCCCAGTTTTGGGTTCGTGGCAGTCAATGGCATGCGCGTCATGATCTATGACCGGCTGTCGCCAGGGGATGAGCTGAAGGCATACTCGAGGATTTCGGGAGGCTGATCGGCGGGTCCGTTGTTACTGAACACACAAGGAAGGGTACTATGTTTGAAAAACACCTGGGTAAAATGAAACACAAAATGGAGGTCGCGGTCATCGGGCTGGCGATCGTAGTAATCGTGTTAGGTGTGTGTGCGTTCTTGCAGTTCACCAAGCCTTTCGCAATATCGGAAGACGGGGTGAAAGTGGAAGAGCCTTGGGTGGTGAAAGTAGGCGATAACGAAGCCTTCGTCGTCGCCAGCGAAAAAGAAGGAAAAGCTGTTATCGAGGGGATAAAAAGCAGCTATGTAACGGAGAACACGAAAAAGGAAGCTACAACCTTGTCTCCGGAAGTAACCGTAGTGGCAAAAGAATTGAAAAGAGGCGATGAATCGCCCACTGTCGTGGAAGCGGATGATGCGGTGACACAAGTGGTCGCGGCAAACAAAACCGCTGAGCCGATGATAACGGTGACCACAACAGAAGAGGTGGCAAAGACAGAAGCCATCGACTATAAGACAGAATATAAGGAAAACAGCAAGCTCTACCTTGGCGAAGAAAAGGTAGCGACAAAGGGCAAAAAAGGTAAAAAGACCATTGTCAGCCAGGTGACTAAGCAGAACGGCCAGATTGTATCTGAAGAAGTGATCGCTACGACTGTGGACCAAAAGCCGGTTGCCAAAGTTATCGAAAAAGGAACCAAAACCATGACGGCTGACAAGGCCTCTCAGGTTGTCTCTAGAGGCGGAGCAGCTATGGGAAGGGGCTCTGGTAAAGAAGTGGTTAATTATGCTCTGCAGTTTGTGGGCAATCCGTATGTATACGGCGGAACCAGTTTGACCAACGGAACCGACTGTTCCGGTTTCACTATGAGCGTGTACGCCAAATTCGGCGTTTCACTTCCTCATTCATCCAGTGCGCAACGATCCTGCGGCAAGGAAGTACCTTACAGCGAAGCAAAACCAGGCGATATTATCTGCTATGCGGGACATGTAGCCATCTATATCGGAAATGGCAAGATCGTTCATGCCAGTACGCCGAGCACCGGAATTAAGGTCAGCAGCGCAACTTATAAAAACATCATTACTGTAAGAAGAATTATCGAGTAACAAAGGCAGGGGATTATGAGAGCAGCAATTTCAAAAAATAGAGGAAAGATGCTGAAGATTGCAGCAGCAGGTTTGAGTCTAGTGCTTCTAATTCTTGCAGTCTGTATCTATCTTCAGATGACAAAACCTTACGCTATTACGGATAATGGGGCCAGAATACAGGAACCATGGGCAGTAAAAATAGGCGATCAGGAAACGTTCATTGTTGCCAGTCAAAAAGAAGGACAGGCGGTCATCGACGGCATCAAACAAAAATACAGCACCGCCAATACCAAGGAAGGAGAGACTAGCCTTTCTCCGGAGATAACCGTGGAGAAAAAGGCGCTGAAACGCAGCGACGAGAAAGTGAACGTTGTGGAGGCGCAGGACGCGGTTGAGCAAATCTATACGGCGGCTGCGTCTGGTAATCCGATGGTAGCGGTAACGACGGTGGATCAAGTTTCGCGAACAGAAACGATTGCATATCAGACGGAATACCGAATCGATGATAACCTGGATAAAGGGCAGAAGAAAATTGTAGCCCAAGGACAGGAAGGCGGCAAGCTGATTACCAGCCAGGTGGTCCGGGTCAATGGCAGTACACTGTCAGAAAAGGTGATATCGGAAAAAGTAACGCGCCAGCCTGTAGCAATGGTAGTCGCCAAAGGCAATGATTCCGTAAAAGAAGACGGAACCTTGACAGCGGCAAAAGAAAAGGAAACGGCTAAGGCCCCAGATACGGAGCAGCCTAAGCCTGCGGAAGAACCAACGACAGAACCGCAGCAGCAGCCTGAACAGAAAGCGCCCCAGCCGGCAACAGCGGCTGCGGCAAAAGAGCCAAGCAAAGCCACTCAGCCTGCGACTGAAGCGATAAAGCCGTCTGTGGACAATACCAAACCGTCCAAGCAGACAACGGAAAAACCGACCGCGAATACGGAAAAAGAGACGAGCACAGCAAAACCCGAGAAGGAGCCAACCACTCCTCCGGATAAGGAAACCAAACCCCCGGTTACGACCAATAAAGGACAGGCAGTCGTGGATTATGCCTTGCAGTTTGTCGGCAACCCGTATGTGTACGGTGGTTCCAGCCTGACAAACGGCACCGATTGTTCCGGTTTTACCATGAGTGTGTATGCCAAATTCGGCATCAAGCTTCCCCATTCCTCCAGCGCTCAGCGCTCCTGCGGAAGAGGGGTATCCTACAGCGAGGCAAAACCAGGTGATATTATCTGTTATGACGGCCACGTAGCGCTTTATATGGGAGGCGGTCAGATCGTCCACGCCAGCAATCCTACGGACGGGATTAAAATCAGCAAGGCGACTTATAAACCAATTCTAGCCGTAAGAAGGATCATTGAATGATGACTGCTGATAGATACGAGAGAAATATCGGTACAATTTCACTGGCAGAAAACGAGAAACTGCGAAACTCTTGGGTTTTGGTAGCTGGCTGCGGCGGCTTGGGAGGCCATGTAATCGAGGGTCTGGCCAGACTGGGAGTGGGTCAAATTACAGCCGTGGACGGAGACGTTTTTTCAGCCAGCAATTTGAACAGGCAGCTTCTCTCTACAGAAAGGACACTTGGACGCTACAAAGCCCTGGAAGCTCAGGAGAGGATTAAAATGGTCAACTCAGAGGTGCAGATCCATCCTTTGTGTCATTATATTGACGAGAACAATGTGGACGGCATTATAACGGATCGTTATGATGCCGTTGTCGATGCTTTGGATAATATAAAGGCCAGACGTCTTTTGGAACAAGGATGCCGGGAGCAAAAGCTCCCGTTGGTTCACGGTGCCATCGCCGGCTGGCATGGGCAGGCCGCGGTGATCATGCCGGGGGACGACCTCTTTGATAAAATCTACCCTGCTGGTTCTAATAAAGGTGCCGAGCAGGAAACTGGAAACCCAAGCTTCACGCCTGCAATGGTAGCAGCGGTCCAAGTGGCGGAGACCGTAAAGGTGCTCCTTGGAAAACCACAGATTTTGCGCAATCGTCTGCTGACCATCGATCTGCTCAATCAGGAATATGAAGTGATTCGATTCTGATCTGAATGTGGAAGATGTTTGAATCTAAGGGGAATTATGATAGTTTTATGGTAATTTGTCTTGACAGACGGGTTGATTTCATGCGAAAATACCAATGGCTGCTGAGATGACGCAGCGGGCCGGATCATTGCCCAAAATGATCCTTACAACTGAATAGAAAATGTTCCGAGTCAATACAGCCTAACCGTCCGCAGCAAAAGGCGCATGGCACTTGACCGTTCAGGGTCCTAGAGGAAACTCTCCGGCCTCCCAGTGTGGAAAGGAATACGATGTATGTCAAAATACAGAATATAACCTTTCATTTCAATGCAATGAAAGGTTTTTTGTTCTGTTTTTTGGGTAAATTATTTTTGTTACTGAGGAGGAGAAAAAATGAGAAGTAAGAAGAGAGTGTTTGCATGCGTGCTGGCGCTGATGATGGTATTTTCCACAGCAGCTATGCTGAGTGCATGCGGCAGCGGAGACGACAAAGAAGCGGCCAAGGAACCGGCCAATCCCAAGCTGATTTTGGCAACCACCACCAGCACCAAGGACAGCGGACTTTTAGATTCGATTCTGCCTGAATTCGAGAAGGAAAGCGGCTACAAAGTTGACGTTGTATCCGTAGGATCCGGCGAAGCCATGGCAATGGGCGAAAAGGGCGAAGCAGACGTACTGCTCGTACACTCACCTGCTGCTGAAAAGGAATATGTGGAAGGCGGCCATGCGGACAAAGACGGAAGACTGGACGTTATGTACAATGACTTTGTTGTACTGGGACCAAAGGATGATCCGGCGGCTATCGAAAAGAACGCAAAAGAAGACGCAATTAAGGCTTTCACAACCATTAAGGACCAGAAAAAAAAGTTCGTATCCAGGGCAGATGACTCCGGTACCCACAAGAAAGAACTTTCTATTTGGGAAAAGGCAAAGATTGAACCGAAAGGCGACTGGTATATCGAAGCTGCGGCTGGAATGGGCGATGTAATCACCATGACCGATGAAATGGTGGGCTACACCCTTTCCGATCGAGCAACCTGGCTCAACGTGGGCAAAAATACCCAGCTGAAGATCGTCAGCGAAAAAGACCCAAGCGGCGTGCTCAACAACCAGTACGGCGTTATCTGTGTAAATCCTGAAAAGAATGAAAACATCAACGCTGAGGGTGCGAAAGCATTCCAGAACTGGATCGTTTCAGAAGCAACACAGAAGCTGATCGGTGAATACGGAGTGGAAGAATATGGACAGGCTCTGTTCGTTCCCAACGCAAAATAACGGATTTGATAAGCAAAGGACGGGAGACAATCCTGTCCTTTTTTGATATAATAGGACTGATTTGAGAAAGGATCATTTATGGATGCAATTGGACATGGAATTATCGAAGCCTTTAAACTGATCTTTGCCGGCGACGGGGAAATTTTTGAAATCGTAGGGCTATCTCTCTACGTTTCTTGCTTTTCTGTGGTGTTTTCCACTTGCGCTGGCATACCTCTGGGTATTCTCCTGGGAACGCACCAATTCAGAGGCAAAGGCGTCGTAGTCAGATTAATTTACACCTTTATGAGCCTGCCCCCTGTCATCGCGGGATTGACGGTATTTCTGATTCTGATGCGGAGAGGACCGCTGGGAAGTTTGCAGCTGAATTATACGGTGACGGCGATGATTATCGCTCAAATCTGCCTTGTGACGCCCATCATCATCGGCCTGACTTACAATTTGGTAAAGGAAAAGGCGCCTGTAGTAAACCGCCTGGGTATGACCCTGGGAGCGGAACGGCTGGACCGGATGAAACTGCTCATTTACGAGATGCGCGTGGGCATTACCACAGCTGTCGTTACCGGATTTGGCAGGGCCATCTCCGAAGTGGGAGCCGTTATGATTGTCGGCGGCAATATCAAAGGACAGACCCGGGTTATGACCACCTATATTTCAGAATTGAAAGGCATGGGATACTATGACCGCGCCATAGCCGTGGGCATTATCCTGCTGACCCTTTCATTTTTGGTAAACGCTGTATTGTATAATTTTCAGGAACGGGAAAGCAGATAGGAGGTGCGGCTTGGAACTGAGATTTGAAGAGCTGACACGGGCATATGAAGGAAAAAAAGTGCTGGATCTGAAAGCAGGAGCCATTGTCAGCGGCAGCAGGACCGGGGTCATCGGGCCTAACGGAGCCGGAAAGAGCACGCTGCTCAACCTGATCGGAGGACTGGACCGGGCTGACGGGGGCCGGATCTATTACGATGGAAAAAACCAGATTCCAAAGAATGAAATTACTCAGGTCTTCCAGACCCCTTATTTGATTACGACCACCGTAGAAAAAAATATTGCCTACCCGCTGAAGCTGCGGGGATGGGGTGAAGATGAAATTGAGGAAAGAGTCGCCCAGCTCTGCCAGGAGCTGGATTTAACCGGCATGAGAAAGAAAAAGGCTTGGAAGCTGTCGGGGGGAGAAACCCAAAAAGTTGCTTTAGCCAGAGCGCTGTCCTTTCACCCCAGACTGCTGCTGCTGGATGAGCCAACAGCAAATATCGACCCTTCCACCACGGCAGAAATCGAAAAGATGCTGATAAAAATCAACGAGGAAGAGAAAACTACCGTTGTATTGGTCACCCACAACCTGGCTCAGGCCAAAAGGACCTGCGACCGATGTTTGTTCCTCAAAAGCGGGCAGCTGATCGAAACGGGCAGGGCTGATCAGATACTGGCAAATCCCAAGGAGGAATTGACCAGAAAATTTATAGCAGGAGAACTGCTGATTTAAGGAGCGATAGCGATGCGAGTCATTATGGTAAAAGGGTTTTCAAAAACAGGGAAAACGACCACGGTTACGCAGATCATTAAAGAACTGCGCAGGCGGGGATACAGCGTGGGAACGGTAAAGGATATTCACTATGAGAAGTTTGCCATGGATCATCCGGGGACGGATACCTATAAGCACACCCAGGCAGGGGCCCAGCGGGTAACTGCGCTGGGAGAGAAGGAGACGGACATCCTGCTGTCGCGCAGGATGGACATTGACGCTGTCCTGAAATATTATAAAGAGGATTTTATCATCCTGGAGGGCGACAGCGGCGCAGACTGCCCGGCCATTTTGACCGGAGCGACCGAGGAGGATCTGGCAAAACGCATGACCGATCAAGTGATCGCTGTATCGGGGATCATTTCCGGAAAACTGGACCATTACGGCCGGCTTCCGGTGATTAATTGTTTAGAGGAGGTAGAGAAAATGGCTGATTTAATCGAGAAAGCTACTGAAGAACAAAAACAGGAGGCAGATGTAATTCTGACTATCGACGGAGTAGAAATTCCTATGGTGCCATTTGTTAAGAATACGCTGAAAAACGTGGTTATTGGTGCGGTGAAAGCGTTGGATGGCTATGAAGAAGGAAAAGAGATTGCAATCCGGGTGAAAGGATGAGAGATATAAAAGAAATTTTGGACTGCCAGAAGGCATATTTTAAAACAGGAGCCACCAGGAGCATCGCTGCCCGCGAATCAGCACTGGAGTCACTCAAGAATAAGATTCGCAGTATGGAATACGAGATCTTGGAAGCACTGAAACAGGACCTGGGGAAGAGCGCTCCCGAAGGCTACATGAGCGAAGTGGGAATGGTTCTAGAGGAAATCTCATACATGCAAAAGCACTTGAAAGGGCTGGCAAAGGAAAAACGGGTAAAAACTCCGCTGGTACAGTTTCACTCGAAAAGCTATGTCAAGCCCTGCCCTTATGGAACCGTTCTGATCATGAGCCCCTGGAATTATCCTTTCCTCTTGACCATGGCGCCCCTTGTGGATGCCCTGGCAGCGGGAAATACGGCCATTTTAAAGCCCGGTAACGCATCTGCCCATACCAGCAGAATCATGGCCAGGCTGGTGGAAAAGACCTTTTCGCCCCAATTGGTTACAGTGGTGGAAGGCGGCCGGGAAGCTAACAGCCTGCTGTTGGAGCAAAAATTCGACTACATATTTTTCACCGGCGGCAAAACGGTGGGAAGGCTGGTTATGGAAAAGGCGGCCAGGCATTTGACGCCTGTTTCGCTGGAGCTGGGAGGAAAGAGCCCTTGTGTGGTGGACGAGACGGCAAACCTGCCGCTGGCTGCCAAGCGGATCGTCTTTGGCAAGTTTCTCAATTTGGGTCAGACCTGTGTGGCGCCGGATTATCTTCTGGTGCAGCGAAACGTGAAAGATGAGCTCCTGGCCCATATAGAAAAAGCTATCCGCATCCAATTCGGCACCGTGCCCCTCGCCAATTCGGATTATGGCAATATCATCAATGAAAAACATTTTCAGCGGCTGATCGGATTGATCCAGGGACAGACGGCCCGGATCGGCGGCAAATACGATGATTGCCGGAGGATGGAGCCCACTGTGCTGACGGATGTGACCATGGAAAGTCCGGTCATGCAGGAAGAAATTTTCGGACCGGTGCTGCCGGTTTTAGAATTCGACGATATCGAAGAGGCCATAAAGATGATCGAAAAGCATCCGACCCCACTGGCGCTCTATGTATTTACACAGAACAAGTCGGTTAAAGAAAAACTGACTGAGGAAATTGCCTTTGGGGGCGGATGCATCAATGATACGATTATTCACTTAGCTTCCACCAGCATGGGCTTTGGCGGCGTGGGAGAAAGCGGTATGGGCGCCTATCACGGAAAGACCGGATTCGACACCTTTACCCATTACAAAAGCCTGGTGGACAAAAAGACCTGGATCGATCTCCCGTTCCGCTATGCGCCTTATACCCGGTGGAAAACAAAGATCGTCCGTGCGTTTATCAAATAAGTTATTTGAGGGCCACATCCAATTCGAACCAGAAGGAAGTTCCTTCTCCCAGAGTGCTGTCAACGCCGTAATTGGCCTTGTGCAGAGAAAGAATTTCCTTTACGATGGAAAGACCCAGACCTGTTCCGGTGGTGGAACGGACCATGTTGGAGCTGGCTTTATAATACCGTTCCCAGATATGAGGCAGTTCTTCCGCCGGGATACCGACTCCGTGATCCTGCACCTGGCATAGTACGTGGCGGCCTCGTTTTTTAATAACTACATTGACGGTTTTATCTTCTCCGCAGAACTTGAGCGCGTTGTTGATCAGATTGGAGAATACCTGTTTCATCCTTTCCGGATCCGCATCCACCAGAATGTCGCCGCGGCAGTCCAAATTAATGTTATAGCCGTCTTCCTCCATCAGAAGCTTGTAGGACAGCAGAATGCCTTCCACTGCTTCCTTGATGTTAAAATGGGTTTTCTTGATGACAATAGCGCCCGACTGCATTCTCGATAAGGTCAGCATGTCGTTTACCAAAAGGTTTAGCCTGTCCGCCTCGTCGATGATGACCTGGAGGTGGGCGTTTCTTTTTTTGGGATTGTCTCCGGAAAGATCGCGGATCATTTCCGCATAAGACTTGACCATGGTCAGCGGAGTCCGCAGATCGTGGGAAACGTTGGCGATCAAATCCTTCTGGAGCATCGTCGACTTTTCCAGTTCAATGGAAGCCCGGGTCAGCGTGTCCGCCAGATTGTTCAGTTCCGTATAGTGGCCCCCTTTGAAAACGACGCCGTATTGTCCCTGAGCCAGTTTTCCGGCTGAATTGGTAATATTCCGGATCGGCGTAGTGATACGGGTGGCCAGGTAGATGGCTAGGATCAGGGCCAGGGCCAGAGATATGGCGGTGACGTAGGCCAGCTGGTTGGTCAATATTTCGATGGTGGTCGAAACCGGCCACAGCGGAGAAAACACATAGGCAATTAAATCCGGCTTGTCAGCCTCGGCTAAAAGTAATGTTCCGCAGGCCAGCATTCTTTTGGAATCTTTTCCTTTGCCGATGGGAAGCTGAACGGAAGTCTGATGTTTCAGCTCCATCTCTTCCCGCACCCGCTGCATTTCGTAGCTGTAATCCCGGGGATAATTATCGCGGAAGGAAGCAAAAAACGGCGCGCCGCCTAGTTGGGTGATATAGATGGTCATATCCACCGAATCAGCCAAATTGTTCATATTGGTATAAAAGGCGCTCAAATCATCCTTTTCATACGCCTCCTCAATGGTGGTGACCACTTTTTCTGTCTTGGCCTTTTTCATGGTCACATAGAAGGTGTTGAGAAATAAAACCTGCAGGAACCAGAGCACCAGCATGAGCAAAACGGCAAATATGATAAAGTATAAACATACTTTAAATTTTATACTGTTTACATCGATCTTAAACTTCAAATTTATAACCTACTCCCCTGAGCGTGACGATGTAGTCACGATATTTTCCAAGATTGTTTCTGAGATTTTTGATGTGGGTGTCGATGGTGCGGTCATCGCCGAAAAAGTCGTATCCCCAAATGTCGGACAGCAGTTTGTCCCTGGACAGGGCAATGTTTCTGTTCTCCACCAGATAGAACAAAAGGTCATATTCCTTAGGCGTCAATTCAATTTTTTCCCCGTCCACGGTGACGGTTCTGGCCGCGATGTTAATGCATAGCCCCTCAAATTCCAAAACCTGGGGCTGTGTCTGAGAGCCGCCCTGACGTCTTGAAAGCACGGCATTGACCCTGGCCATCAGTTCCTTGGGGCTGAAGGGTTTGACCACGTAATCGTCGATCCCCAGCTCAAAGCCGAACAACTTATCGTACTCCTCGCTTCTGGCGGAAAGCATGATAATAGGAATATCCTTAATCTTTTTGATCTCCTTGCAGGCGGTGAATCCGTCAAGCTTGGGCATCATGATATCCATGATGATCAAATCATAATCGTTGAGCTTGCAAAGACCCACAGCAGTCATACCGTCAGCGGCCTCTGTAACCTCAAATCCGTTGAATTCCGAGTATTCTCGAATAACCTCTCGTATTTTCTGTTCATCATCCACAACTAAAATTTTTGACATAGACAGTCTCCTCCCCGATTCTGAATTCCTATTCTACACAATAGCGTCATTATGTGACTTTTGTGTGATAGGTATGTAGTTATTGTATCATAATTATTTTAAAACATCTGGAAATTTTGATTAAATTTTTAGTTGACAGTCAAAAATCCTTATGATAAAATTAACAATTTATTTACTTGACATACCTGTAAAAGGTGACTTATACTTAATATTAGGTATAGACTGGAGGTAAGTAGTATGTATACCATAGGTGATAAAATTGTATATCCAATGCATGGTGCCGGGATCATCGAGAAAATCGAAGAAAAAGAAATCCTGGGCGAACACAGAGAGTACTATGTCCTGAATGTGCCTTGCGGTGACATGAAGATCATGATACCGGTGGATACCAGTGATGAGATTGGCGTAAGATATATCATCAGTGCGGAAGAGATCCAGACGATTCTTTCCGTATTGGCCGACGTATCTTCAGAAATGCCGCATAACTGGAATCGGCGGTACCGCGAAAACATGGAAAAATTAAAGACCGGTAACGCGGTCGAGGTAGCAGAGGTTGTAAGAAACCTGACTCGTACGGACCGAAAGAAAAAGCTGTCTACGGGAGAGAAAAAGATGCTTACCAATGCAAGACAGATCCTGCTGAGCGAAATGGTTCTGGCAGGGGGCATGGATACGGCCAAGGCCGACGTTCTTATTGACGAAGCTGTATAATCTACAGGCTCCGTTAATAAGGCCTGCGGGCCGCTTGTGAACAAAGAGGCTATACCGAACATGTAACCGAATATGGGGAAAGGAGGTGAAGGGATGCTGAAAAAATTAATGCGAGTTGTTTTTTCGATCGTAGGCGCCATAGTAGGCTATGGTGTATTTTTATTGGCTAAGTTTCTAGTTGGACTGTCCGATTACGGGGAAAAAATCAACCTGTCCAGCACGCAGGAACTCTGCGTGGCTGCTTTATTCGTACTTATCTTTGGATTAATATTTTTCAGGTTGACACCTACGCTGGGAAAACAGAGCAGCAAGGTTGCAGATAACATTGAGACGGATCTGCAGAAAATTTCTACCAATGATATTGTCATGGGCACGGTAGGACTGATCGCAGGATTAATTATTGCCTACCTGATCAGCAGAATTTACGTGGGAGTTATGAACCCGATCCTGGATGTGGTTTTGAACATTATTACCTATTTTGTCTTGGGATTTTTAGGCGTTGTCATTGCCACCAGAAAGGGGCCGGACATCCGTGCAGCCTGGTTCACATCCAAAAAAGCTGGAAGCTCGGGAGGAAAGGGCAAGGGGAAGCATGATGCTACGCCCAAGATTTTTGATACCAGCGTGATTATCGACGGCAGGATCGCCGATATTATGAAGACCGGATTCATTGAAGGACCGATTGTAATTCCTGAATTTGTACTCGTTGAGCTGCGGCACATTGCCGATTCATCGGATTCATTGAAACGAAATCGCGGACGCCGCGGGTTGGACATCCTAAATAAAATTCAAGGCGATTATGGCATCGAAATTTATAATACGGCATCAGAAAAAGCTCTGGATGAAATTCCGGAAGTGGACGTAAAGCTTTTGAAGCTGGCCCAGATCATGAACGGCAAGGTAGTTACAAACGATTTTAATCTGAACAAAGTAGCTGGAATTAAGGGCGTGGATGTGCTGAATATCAATGAACTGGCAAATACTCTCAAGCCGGTGGTACTGCCGGGAGAAGAAATGACACTGTTCCTTGTAAAAGAAGGAAAAGAGAACAACCAGGCCGTCGCATATTTGGACGACGGAACGATGATTGTCGTAGAAGAAGGCAGACGCTATATCGGAAAGACGATCAAGGTGTTAGTCACCAGCGTGCTGCAGACATCAGCCGGAAGAATGATCTTTGCCAAACCCCGCGTAAAATAGTAGGAGACCGCAAATGTACAACAATAAAAAAATCGCCGCTATTATCGCAGCTGCCGGGCTGGGCAGACGTATGGGCAGCGACGTTCCTAAGCAGTACCTGAAAATTGGAGGCGAACCGATCTTGCTGAAAACGCTGCATGCCTTTTGCAGCGCTCCCTATATCGACTATATTTTTATTGTTACTAATAAGGATTACATACCGTACTGCCTGCAAATGAAAGAGGACTATAGGCTGGATAAGGTGGTGTCCGTCGTCGAGGGCGGAAAGGAACGGCAGGATTCCGTATACCAAGCACTGCAGGAGGTAAATCGCTGCCGGCCCGGCGTGGAATACGTGCTGGTCCATGATGGAGCAAGGCCTTTTGTCAGTCAGGAAACCATCGATTATGTGGTCCAGGCAGCTGCCGGCGTAGGCGCTGCCATTGCCTGTGTCCCGGTTAAGAACAGCATTCGCAGAGGTGAAGGCGAGAGCAGCTATAACGTTGAACGCAAGAACCTGTATTCAGTCCAAACGCCCCAGGGCTTCAAAAAATCCATTTTAATGGAGGCTTATGAGCAGGCATTTTCCGATGGCTACTACGGTACGGATGATGCCAGCCTGGTGGAACGGATCGGACAGCCCGTTGAGCTGGTGATGGGTCAGTATGACAATATAAAAATTACGACGAAAGAGGATATGCCTATGGAAAGCAGAATAGGAACAGGCTTTGACGTGCATCGTCTGACGGAAGGAAGGCCCTTGATCCTGGGCGGCGTTGAGATTCCCTTTGAAAAGGGGCTGCTTGGCCATTCGGATGCGGATGTGCTGATTCACGCTTTGATGGACGCCCTGTTGGGCGCTGCCGCTCTGGGAGATATCGGCAGACACTTTCCCGATAACGATCCCCAATATAAGGACATTTCCAGTATGAGACTCCTGGAAAAGGTGAAAAAGCTCATCGACGAGGAATTCTACGGGATCAGCAATGTGGACATTACCGTGATGGCGGAGCGTCCCAAGATCAAATCGTACATTGACGATATGACCGAAAAGATTGGGGAAGCGCTGGAAATCGACAAAAGCAAGATAAACATCAAAGGGACGACCACCGAAAAGCTGGGGTTTGTCGGACGGGAAGAAGGCATTGCGGCGCAGGCGGTCTGCCTGCTTTATAGATAACACAAAAAGGAGATAACGCAAGAAAATGAGACTATCGAACATGCATTTGAAAACCTTGAGAGAAGTACCCAACGAGGCCGAAATACCGAGCCATATTCTGCTGCTTCGAACCGGTATGATACGCAAACTGGTTTCCGGTGTCTACGGGTTTATGCCTCTTGGATGGAGATCCCTTCGTAAAATAGAAGAGATTATACGCCAAGAGATGGATCGGGCCGGAGGACAGGAAATCCATATGTCGGCCGTACAGCCGGCCGAACTCTGGGAAGAATCCGGCAGATGGTACGCCTATGGACCGGAGCTTTGGAGACTGAAAGACCGCAACGGCAGGGACTTTTGTCTGGGGCCGACCCATGAAGAAATCTTTACGGATATCATACGCAGCGATGTTTCTTCCTACCGTCAGCTGCCTCTGAATTTATACCAGATTCAGACCAAATACCGGGATGAAGCCCGCCCTCGTTTCGGACTGATGAGAAGCAGAGAATTCATCATGAAGGACGCCTATTCCTTTGATAAGGACCAGGCGGGACTCGATAAAAGCTATGAAGAGATGTATGAAGCTTATGAGAAAATTTTCACCCGCTGCGGCCTGACCTTCCGTCCGGTTGAAGCGGATACGGGAGCCATCGGCGGAAGCAATTCCCATGAATTCACGGCTCTCTCCGAGGTGGGCGAAAGCGAGATCGCTTACTGTGAAAAATGCCAGATGGCAGCGACCGTGGAACGAGCTGCATGTGTGGATGCGCCGGCTTTCTCGGAAACGGAGCTGCCCATGGAAGAAGTTCATACCCCGGGAACCAAGACCATTGAAGAAGTGGCCGATTTTCTAGGCATCAAACAGGAGGAGACCATCAAGGCTCTGCTCTTTGTTACCTATGATGAAGAGGGAAAAGAAAACGGTTATGTGGCAGCGTTTGTCAGAGGAGACAGAGAACTGAACATGACCAAGCTGATCAACGCACTCAAGATTCCGGAGCATTCGATTGAGTTTGCAGACGAGGAAAAAATGGGTGATGCCACGGGCTGCGTAGGCGGATTTACCGGACCGACAAAGCTTCACGATTGTACCATTGTCGTTGACAGTGAGCTGCCGGGGCTGAAGAACCTCTGCGCCGGTGCCTGCAAAGTGGATCACCATTTGAAAAACGTCAACTATGGCAGAGATTATAAAGCGGATATCATAACCGATATCAAGACCCTGAAAGCGGGCGATCCATGCCCGGTATGCGGTGCGCCGATCAAACATGCCCGCGGTATTGAGGTGGGCCAGGTTTTTAAACTGGGAACCAAGTACAGCGAGTCCATGGGCGCTACTTATAAAGACGAGAACCAGCAGGATCAGCTGATTGTAATGGGCTGCTACGGCATCGGCGTGACCAGAACCCTGGCGGCCGTTGTCGAACAGCATCACGATGAAAATGGAATTATCTGGCCCATGTCCGTCGCTCCTTATCATGTGATCATCACCGTGATGAAAGAAAACGATGAGACACAGATGGAGCTGGCGGAACGCATCAGCGGCGAATTGGAAGCCGCAGGGGTGGAAGTGCTGCTGGATGATCGGAAAGAACGCCCCGGCGTCAAATTTAAAGATGCGGATCTTCTGGGTATTCCGGTTCGGATCACCGTAGGAAGAGGCGCAGCAGACGGCATGATCGAATATAAGTTGAGAAGAGATGCAGACAAGGAAGAGATTTCCGCGGAAGAAGGAGTTCAGCGGGCAATCGAAATCGTGAACAAGGAGAAATAAATGGAGTTTCTTTCTTTGATGGAGATCATCGGTACTGTAGCATTTGCTGTTTCCGGGGCCCTGGTTGCCATTGAAAAAGAGCTGGACTATTACGGAATCGCTTTTCTAGCGATTATCACATCGGTGGGCGGCGGCATTCTGCGGGATATCCTCATTAATCTGCCTCTGCCTTTGGCGTTGGCAAACCCGCTGTACGTGCTCATCAGCATCGGTACTGCGGCAGTGGTGATTCTGTTCTATAAAAAATTTGTCAGACATCAGCACATTGTTTTGTTTTTTGATGCCATCGGTCTGGCTGCCTTTACCGCCATCGGCGCTGAGGCCGCTTTGGTCCATGAAGTCTATACGCCTTTCGTGGTCATAACCTTAGCGGTGCTCACAGGAACCGGCGGCGGCATTCTGCGGGATGTTTTCGCCAAAAGGATTCCTTTTGTGTTCAGAAAAGAAGTCTATGCGGTGGCGTGCATCATCGGGGCAGCCGCCTTCATGGGGGCTTACTATTATCTGAATCAGGTTCGCCTGGCCATGTATATCTGCTTTGGCGTGACCCTTGCAGTGCGGCTGATCGCCATTAAAATGAACTGGCATTTGGCAAAAGTAAAACGGATTGAGGAAAGTGATGACGAAGAGCAAAAAGACGGCAATTAAAGAACACGCAAGTCTCTTCTGGGAATTTTTTAAGATCGGCCTTTTCACCATCGGCGGCGGAATGGCTATGCTGCCATTGATTCAGAAGGTGGCGGTAGAGGATAAAAAATGGATGGATGCTGAGGATATGATCGATTGTCTGGCGGTCAGCCAAGCCATGCCCGGTGTGATCGCCATCAACAGCGCCACCTACATCGGCAGACGCCGCTATGGGATTACAGGTTCATTGGCAGCGACCCTGGGCGTGATTCTGCCGTCCTTTCTGATTATTGTCCTCGTAGTGACGCTGCTGGGTACGGTCGGGCAAAACAAATATATAGACGGAGCCTTTACGGGAATCAAAGCGGCTGTCTGCGGCCTGGTCATCGTATCGGCCTGCAGGCTGGGGAAACAGGTTTTAAAGGATCCCTTTACCTGGATCGCGGCGATCGCAGCCTTTGCGGCCATCGCAATATTTCGAATCACCGCTCTTTGGGCGATTATTGCCGGAGCGGCAGCCGGAATTCTCTATCTGATTATCCGTGAACACAGGAGGGCAGAAAAATGATTTATGCGTATCTGTTTTCCATGTTCTTTCGCATCGGTTTGTTCAGCTTTGGCGGCGGGCTCGCCATGCTGCCTTTGATCTTTCAGAGCGTCCAGGATTTCGGGATCATGTCGGCTCATGAATTTTCCAACTTGGTGGCCCTTTCCCAAGTAACGCCCGGTCCCATCGCCGTTAACGCGGCCACTTACGTGGGCCTTAACTACGCGGGCCTTCCGGGAGCGATGATCGCTACCCTGGGCGTGTGCCTGCCTTCCTTCGTGCTGATTCTGATCGTCATGAAGTTTATGGAAAAGTTCAAAGAAAGCAAAGGGCTGGAAGGTGCGTTCCTGGGCATTCGGCCGGTAACGGTGGGGCTCATTGGGGCGGCAGCCATCTTTGTGGCCGAAACTTCACTGGTCAATGGGGAACTCTTTTCCACAAAAATATTTACAAATCCCGGATCTTATATCAATCCGATTCCCTGCGTCATTTTTGCGGTGACCTTGATTCTGGCGGGGAAGTTCAAAGTGAGTCCCATTAAAATTACGATTTTAATGGCAGTAGTAGGAGCAGTAGTATGTGGGTAGGCGGCGTAAGAGTAATTATACTGGATGATCAAAAACGAGTTCTCATGGTGCGGCAGCATCACGAAGGCAGGGACATCTGGATGGTGCCCGGCGGCGGCATTGAAGAAGGAGAGACCTCCAGCCAGGCCGGTGTGCGGGAAGTCCTGGAAGAAACCGGCCTGCAGGTGGAGATGGGAAAACTGATCTGGCATGTGGAAGAGGTTTCGGAAAAACGGGGCCAGCGCTTTGTCAATTTCTTTCTGGCCCAGCTGGTGGGAGGCAATTTAGAACTGGGATCTGACCCGGAATTCGATGAAAACTCACAGGTGCTGAGAGAAGTGCGCTTTATGTCCCGGGAAGAAATGTGCCATTTGGAGGTGCTGTATCCGGAGTACCTGAAAGATGAGCTGTGGAGATTCCTGGAAGAAGATTATTATGGCTATAATGCTTTTAAAATAAGAACTTGATAAGGCGGGCCTTGGCTGCCCGCGGACCGAGTTGATAAAGGAGAATGAATATGAAACTTGTAAAAATTGAAATGGAAAACGGCGATGTGATGAAGGGTGAACTTTATCCTGACGTGGCGCCGGAAACAGTTGCCAACTTTGAAAAGCTGGCGGGAGAAGGATTCTATGACGGACTGACCTTCCACAGGGTCATTCCCGGCTTCATGATCCAGGGCGGCTGCCCGGACGGAACAGGTATGGGCGGTCCCGGGTACACCATTAAGGGAGAATTTACAGGCAACGGCTTTACCAATGATCTGGCCCATGAGCGGGGCGTTCTGTCCATGGCCAGAGCCATGGATCCCAACTCGGCGGGTTCCCAGTTCTTTATCATGGTAGCCCCTGCGCCCCACCTGGACGGCCAGTATGCGGCTTTCGGCAAGATTACCGAAGGTATGGAAGCGGCCGACAAAATTGTCAGCGTGAAAACCGGTTTTAACGATAAGCCGGCTGAACCGCAGGTGATGAAAAAAGTTACGGTTGAGGACGCGGAATAAAAGAGATCGTTTAAGTGGAGGGCCCGGCAAGTTTATTGCCGGGCTTTTTTGTAAATTTTTTTATTTGACCACACAGGCAAGCCTTTTTCGATACACGTAAGCTGCGGCGAACACAGATACTACCAGATACCCAATCATAATCAGCCAGCCTTCCCGAAAACTCAGCATGCCGCAGACCGACGGATCCATGGAAAAAACTTCGCCTCTGATCTGGCTTAATCCATAGGTGTTTGGAATGCAGAGGGCAGCGCTTTTCAACAGGCCGGTGGTATATTTAATGGAGCCTGTCGCACCGGAAAGAAACCATAAGATCACGGCCGCGGTCATTATGCTTCGGGGCGACAATTGATATTCAAACAAGGTATTGTAGGTTTTTTCCTTGTACAGCAAATACAAAACATTGAACATGGACCCTAATAAAAAGGCAAGGAGGAATACCGCCACCGCAATAATATGAAACCAATCCAACTGGGTTTCCACATTGAGGATTTCTTCCACTTCCACTTGCAGATTTTTATCCGTGGCCCGGTAAAAGTCCAGAATTCCTTCGTTGAGATATAAGCGCAGGTTCTTTGCCATATCCGAATTGTAGTTATTAAAGAAATAGGAAATATCCGCGTTGCCGCCGCCTTCCAATTTGCCGCTGAAATCTCCGCTCACAAGGACCACACCGTTGACCTTTCCCTGTTGATACAAGTCCATGGCCGCTTCACGACCCTCTTTGACTTCTTCAAAATATGGTTTGTCTCCCAATGGTGAAATTTGGCTGAAAATGGATTTTTCAAGTACTTTTCCGTATGTGCCGGGATCTTCATTTACATAAGCCAGCCTGAGGGATGAAAAGTTCCCAAAGGTCAGGGCAAATATGATCAGGATGATGGTTGGCGCAATGACACCTGCTGCGATGGACTTTGGATCCGCCCTGAAAAGCAGCAATAATTTTTTAAATTCAGCAGTAAACAGTTTCATCTTTCCACCTCCTCGCTGCGGATTCATCTGATGTAGGAAATCGTAATCAGCACAAATGCCAGAATAAAGGAAAGACATAAGGCTCCAAAATCCGCGGTCCGGTCGATTGTGCCGTTAAAATAGCACCAGCGCACGATTTCGATGGCATAGGTCACAGGGTTGATATCGCCCAAGAGATTTGCCACGCTCCCAAAATACGAGAGGGAGCCAAAGCCGCCGCCCCCCGACCCATAGCGTCAGAGCAGTGACTAGGGATATCAGAAAAGCAGTCAGCGTTGACTTGATATAAATGCCGATGCACATGCCGATACAGACAAAAATGCCGTATCCCAATAGCAGCATCAAAAGAAAAGAAGGCAGATGGAATACATTGCCAGCGCCCAAATCGGAATGCTCACCCTGTGGCTGGAAAATGGCCGGAACATCAGCAGCAGGAAGCTGGCCGGACTCATAGAAGCAGCAAACTTGCGGGGCCCAATGCACTGCCTGGTGGAATTAGCGGTAAAGGAGGCAAAAAACTGAGATCATCAGGACCTCTCTTTTTTTGGAATTTTTAGAAAACGCTACCTTTCTTAAAAATTCCATGATAAAATATGATTATGATGAAAAAGGAGGAACCGACTATGGGAGTATTAATTAAGAACGGGACGATCGTTACTGCAGAAAATGAATTCAAAGGCGACGTGTATATAGCCGGCGGAAAGATCATTGCCATCGGCGCCAAGCTGGGGCATCGGCCGGATGACGAAGTTGTCGACGCTACCGGTAAATATGTTCTGCCCGGAGGAGTTGACCAGCATGTACATTTCTCCTTTACCTACAATGGCAGTAAAGTGCGGGGCTTCGAGACCTCCAACGCTGCCGCGGTAGGCGGAACCACCACCTTAATTGAATTCGTTAATCAGGAAAAAGGAAAAGGGCTGATCGAAACCCTGGAAGCATACAAGGCTTCCGACGCCGATGGGATCGCCATGGTGGACTACGGTTTTCACAGCGTTATGACCGATCCAAGAGACGAAGTGATCGAAGAGATTCCCAAGCTGGCAGAAGCGGGATATCCGACTATGAAACTGTTCATGGCATATAAAGGCATGTTCTTCCATGCGGATGACGATGCCATTTTAAAGGCGCTGCGCAAGGGAAAAGAGGCCGGCGTTACAATCATGGTCCATGCGGAAAACGCGGATATGATCGATGTCCTCACCAAACAGCTCATCGCGGAAGGAAAGACGGAGCCGTACTACCATGCTGTGTCCAGACCACCGGTTGTAGAAGCGGAAGCCACCAGAAGAGCCATCTATCTGGCCGAGCTGGCGGGAGCACCGCTTTATGTGGTCCACGTAACTTGTAAGGAAGCGCTGGAGGAAATCAAACAGGCATATAATCGGGGACAAGCTGTCTTCGGAGAAACCTGCTCCCACTATCTGGTGCTGGATACGGAAGATCTGGCGCGGCCCAACTTTGAAGGAGCAAAATATGTCTGTTCGCCGGCACTGCGTACGGCGGAGCATCGTCAGGCGCTATGGCAGGCTGTGGACAGAAAATGGCTCAACGCCATCAGCTCCGACCACTGCGGCTTTGACTTCGCAGAGCAAAAACATATGGGCTTTGGCGAAGGCAAGTCCTTTGCCGATATCCCCAACGGAGCACCGAGCCTGCAGAACCGGCTGAACATTCTCTGGACCTACGGCGTTTGCGAAGGAAAAATTTCCAGAACAAGACTGGTCGATCTCTTCTCCACCATGCCGGCGAAAATCAACGGTTTGGAAACCAAAGGCCACATCGATGTGGGCTACGATGCCGACCTGGTTGTCTTTGATCCGGAATACCGGGGAATCATGAGCGCCCAAAATAACCTGGAAGGCGTTGATTACAGCCCATTCGAAGGATTCGAGCAGAAAGGCCGTCCGGAGACCGTATTCCTCAGAGGCATGAAGATCGTCGATAACGGCACCTATGTGGGACAGAAAGGACAGGGCAGATTCGTGCCTGGAAAACCTTATGGCGCAGCTTATGAAGATTGATGGGAAGCGACTGCTGCAGGACCTGCTTGTATTGAGGGACTTTACCGATACGCCAGGCAGCGGCGTTACCAGATTTTCTTATGGGACGCAGGATAAAAAGGCCAGGGAATATCTCTTTGAACAGGCAAAGGCTCTGGGCTGCCGGATCGAAACGGACGCGCTGAAAAACGTACGCATTCATATGCCCCAGAACAAGCCGGAGTGCAAGCGGGTCGTAATTGGATCCCATGTGGACACAGTGAGAAACGGCGGCTGGCTGGACGGAATCTACGGCGTCACAGGAGGACTTGCGGTTCTGCGGGCTTTGAAGGACTGCCAGCTTAACCGCAATCTGGAACTGGTGATCTTTGCCGAGGAAGAGGGATCCAACTTCGGCTCCACCATGACCGGCAGCAAATTTATTATCGGCAGCTACAGCGGCCCGGATCTGGACAAGTTGAAGAACGACCAGGGCGTTTCCTTGAGAACCATTTTGGGTGACCCTTCCCCGACGGAGCTTGAAGCTGTCCAATGGGATTTCGCCCAAATTGAAGCTATGCTGGAGCTGCATATTGAGCAGGGCCCGGTATTGGAGAGAAAGGGCCTGCCTCTTGGCATCGTTGATGTTATTTTCGGCATGCAGGTCATTGAGGTTGAAATAAAAGGCGTGGGAAACCATGCGGGAGCAACGCCTATGGTCGATCGCAAAGATGCCCTTTGCGCAGCCGCCCAGTGCATTCTGGCCGCAGAAGAGATGGTCGGGCCCGATGGGACAAGCGTGGTGACCGTGGGACGAATCCACGCGGAGCCGGATTGCAGTAACGTGATTCCGGAAAAAGCATGGTTTACGCTGGAGGTCAGGGATCGGGACAACAAAAAAATTCAGACCTATATGGAACACATTATAGCAGCGTTCAAAGAAATTTGCAGCCAAAGAGGCGTGGACTGCCAGATAACAAGAACATCGTCATCCAAGCCCCTCAGCCTTGACACTGGGCTGATTGAGACTATGAAAGGGCTGGCGGAAAAGAAAAGAATTCCTCATCAAGTGATGGACAGCGGCGCGGTACACGATGCCTGTATGATCGCAAACCATGCTAGAACAGGAATGATCTTTGTACCCAGTATTGGCGGCAGAAGTCACGTACCAGAGGAAGATACCAAAAAGGAAGATTTGATTCTGGGAGCACAGTTTCTGCTCGATCTGGCTTCTGATTTGACCGGCGCAAAATAAAAGAAAATTTTAATGCTCCTTTCATTTATAGAATGTACCATAATGGTACACAATAGAAGCAAGAGAGGAGATGGAATTATGAGAAAAAAAGTTACATTGCTGTTAGCTGCGGTTGTAGCAGTATTGATGATTGCCGGATGCTCTTCCGGAGACGACGATAAAGCTGCCCAGCAGACCCAGCCGCCTTCCAGCGAACAGACTACACAAGCGGCGACTTCTGAAAGCCAGCAGAATCTGATCGGTGAACAGAAGGCCAAGGTAATTGCCCTTAAGAAAGTTGAGGGCGCCAAGGAATCCCATATTACCAAATTCAAGCTGGACAAAGACGATGGCCGTCAGGAATACGAGGGTGAAATCGTCTATAACAACCGGGAATACGATTTTGAAATCGATGCGGTTTCCGGCGAAATCCTCAGTTGGGAAGACGAAGCTGTAAATCAGTAAAAAAGAAAACAGCGGGCATGCCGGAGAACGGCATATCCGCTGTTTTTATTTTGGAGCTATCCATGGAGAGAGCGCTTGACCTTTGCCAATGTTTTCTTCAGGAAGAGTGCGCACAATAAGACGGATACCAGTTCGGCGATGGGGAAGGCCCACCATACCGCATTGATATTTCCCGACAGGGAGAGCAAATAAGCGGCCGGCAGCAGCACGATCAGCTGGCGGATCAGGGATACGATCAAACTGTATACGCTCATCCCCAGTGCCTGGCATACGGAACTGGCGATGATGGAAAATCCGGCGAATACAAAATGGATGGAAATGATCCGCAGGGCCGGAATGCCCATGGACATCATATGCTCAGACGCGCTGAACAAATGGAGCAGCGGGCCGGGTATAGCCTGAAAGAGGATTACCCCCAGGCACATGATGCCGATGGCATAACAGGCCGCGTAGCGAATGGTGCGATGAATACGGTCTTCTTTACCGGCGCCGTAATTATAAGCGACGATGGGTACCATGCCGTTGTTGAGGCCGAAAATGGGCATGAAGACAAAGCTTTGAAGTTTAAAGTAGACCCCGAAAACCGCCACAGCTGTGGAACTGAACGCAATCAGGATTTTGTTGAGGCCGAAGGTCATGACCGAACTTATAGCCATCATCAAAATAGACGGAATTCCAATGTACAAGATACTGAAGAGAATGTGCCGGTCCGGGCGAAGACAGCTGAAGCTCAGCGTAACATCATGGTTTTTCTTATAATTAAAAAACAAAGCAAGGCAGGCAGCTGCGATCTGCCCTAAAACCGTAGCTAGAGCAGCCCCGGCCACTCCCATTTTCGGCATTCCCAAAAGACCGAAGATCAGGATCGGATCAAGGATGATATTGATAACAGCACCGATACCCTGTGTGATCATGGTATAAAAGGTACGTCCGGTGGATTGAAGGAGACGCTCAAAGGTGAACTGAAAGAAGAGCCCGAAGGACATGGCGCAGCAGATCTGCAGGTAGATGTTTCCGTAATCGAGGATCTGGGCAATATCTGTCTGGGCCCTCATGAAGATGTTGACCCCGGTAAAGGAAAAGAGCAGAAACACCAAATAACAGATAGCGATGAGTAAAAGCCCCTGCATGGCTACTTTATTGACTCTCGGCTGATCCCTCTGCCCCAGAGCTCTGGAAAGTAGTGCATTGATGCCCACGCCTACCCCGCTGCCCACAGCGATGAGCAGATTCTGGATGGGAAAGGCCAGGGACACGGCGGTCAAAGCGTTCTCGTTGATCATGGCTACGAAGATACTATCCACTACATTATACAGGGCTTGCACCAACATGGAAATAATCATCGGCAGAGCCATAGTAATCAGTAATTTGTTAACGGGCATAATCCCCATTTTATTTTCGGTTTTTTGAAGTGTTGCATCAGACATTTTAAAAATTCCCCCTTTATAAATAAGTTAGATATCGAACTATATCAATGAAAAGAAAATGAATGTATCTGCAAGTACATTCATTTAATCGTTTCGGACAAGCGTTTTAAAAGACGCAGCAGTGTTTCCATCTCGTCATCTGTAAATACCTGAAAATCCTGTGCTTCATCCTGAGCCAGCCTTTGTTCAAACTCAATGAAGGTAGACTCGCCGGCCGAAGTTAGAACCAATTTTTTCAGCCGTGCATCGCAGGCAACGCTTTCCCGGCGAATGTATCCTTTGTTCTCCAGAATTCCCAACACATTGGAAATAGTTGAGCGCCGCACATCCAATGCCGCTTCCAGATCACGCTGGAATACATCTCCCTTTTTGGAGGCTATAAAAATATGCTCCATAGCGATGAACTGGATTAACGTCAGATTGTATTCGTCTGCAAGACGGTCGATTTTTCTCTTTAATTTCACATCAATGACATGAATCATTTTGCCTATATTTTTCATAAAATTTGTTCCTTTTGTTAGAACTCTAACAATATTAACAGAAGGCGATTAGAATGTCAAGGCAGAAAAACGTTAAAAGTTTTTGGTAATGGGTATAATAAAAAACACAAGGGATGAATGAGGAGGAAAAAACAATGTATGATGTGATTATTATAGGTGCGGGACCAGCCGGGCTTTCCGCAGGCATTTATGCGATTCGCTCGGGATTGAAAACTTTGATATTCGATAAAGCTTCCTTTGGCGGACAGACCATTCTTTCGGCGGAGATTGAAAATTATCCCGCCGTACCATCGGTAACAGGGCCGGATTTTGCGGAAAAAATGTATGAGCAGCTGACCTCTTTGGGCGGCGTAATCAAACTGGAAGAAGTTAAAAAAATCGATGCGGAGCATAAAATCATAGAGACGGGAGCCAATCAATATCAGGCACAAAAACTGATTATCGCGGCCGGACTCAAGAGGAGAAAGCTGGGCTGCCCAGGTGAAGATGAGCTGGCTGGAAAAGGCGTTTCCTACTGCGCCATCTGCGACGGGCGCTTTTTCACCGATAAGGATGTGGTCGTGGTGGGCGGAGGTAATACGGCTATGGAAGATGCCCTGTATATGGCAGCCTACTGCAATCATATTACCATTGTCTGCCGCAAGGACAGTTTAAATGGAGAAGAAACGCTCAAATCCGGAGTGGAGAAAAAAGACAATATATCGGTGATGTATGGTGTCAATGTAGCTGAGATTCAAGGCGAAACGGTTGTTGAAGAAGCGGTGCTGGATAATGGGGAGATCCTACGGACCAGTGCGGTTTTTGTTGCCATTGGATATGAAGCTGACAGCAGTTTTTTGGAAGGACAGGTGGAATTGACTCAGGAAGGCTATGTAATTGCTGGAGAAGATTGTCGTACTAATGTGCCGGGTGTTTTTATAGCAGGGGATTTGAGAACCAAAGGGGTACGGCAGATTGTGACTGCTGCTGCTGACGGAGCTGTGGCAGCGTTGGGAGCGGCAGACGAGCTATTAAAGATGTAACTAGTCACAAAAAAACTTAAAAAAAACAAAGTTTAATGTTGAAAACGGTTTCATAAAGTGCGATAATTATAGTAGTAATATTCTGAAAATATATGTGGGTGAGCATTTTAGAGAAGAATATTCGGATGATAGCCGCCGAGATGAGACCGAAACTGCTTTCATTCTGCAAGAGCGGGATCTTTTTACTGGGATTCTGACAGGCAGAGATTCGAAATGTAGAGGCTTGGCGGTGTCCAGGCCTTTTTGTCATAAGGAGATGAGAGCTTCAAGGGCGGTGCCGAATTATATAGGAACCAAAAAAACGGAAAACTGAAAATGAGCACCAGATAAGCCTTCTGAAAAGGTGAGGACTGACATGTACGGTGCCGGCCCGGTCAGGCCGCGCAGCGTATGATTGAATTGGACAAAATATTAATGATTGAAGAGGGCGCTATGAATATCAGACATATTGCAAAACAGGCTGGTGTTTCTGTGGCGACGGTTTCCCGGGTACTGAATCACCCGGAAAACGTGGCGCCGAAGACCAGAGAAAAAATCGAAAAGATCATTGCGGAGACAGAATATACACCCAACTGGTTCGCACGGGGCCTGAATTTTAATAAGACTGGGACCATCGGCCTTATGATACCCCATATATTGAATTCCGTACATATGGAGATCGCTAAAGGTGTAGAGGATGTGGCGCATCAAAAGGAATATATCGCCTTAATGTGCAACGTGGAGCACGATGCAGCCAAAGAAAAACGATATCTGGATCAGCTGATAAAAAGAAGGGTAGACGGCATCATCTTTATTTGTTCTTCTTTGGGAAAAAAAGACTTTCAGCTGGTGCAGGAGCAAAAAATTCCGGTGGTGCTCATCGGAGAGCATAAAAATAGTCTGGGGCTGCACGTGGTAAGCATCGACTGCAAACAGTCAGCAAAAAAAGCAGTGAACCATCTGCTGGAAAGCGGTCATGAAAAAATAGCTATGCTTTATGGGACCGAACCTCAGATCGAGAATGAGTATAAAATAGCCGGATATAAGCAAGCGCTCAAGGAAGCGGAACTGCCCTTTGTCCGGGACTATCTGCGGGAGGTAGAAAACACCATCGAAGGCGGTTACCTTGGGGCGAAAAAACTGGCAGAACTTGCCGATCCCCCGAGAGCGGTTTTTGCCAGCAGCGACTATATCGCCTTTGGTGCCATGGATGCTATTAAAGATAAAGGCCTCAAGATTCCCGATGATATGGCAGTAATGGGTTTTGACAATGTTAGAATGTCAAATCTGGTAGAACCAAAGCTGACTACCGTAGAAGTACCGCTGCATAAAATGGGAGTATACGGTGCGCGTCTGCTATTTGATATTATAGAAGGCGAAGAGGAACCAGAGACGGAGCCGAAGACGATCCTGCTTCAGTCTAAGCTGAAGATTCGAAAGTCCAGCGGCCATAAAGAAAGAATTGGAGAAATGTTTTAATGATGAAGACAGAATTTTTAGGTCTGAGAATGGAAAATCCGATTATGGCAGCGGCGGGTCCCTGGAGCAGGGATGGTGAAAGCATTCGCCGCCTGATCAAAGCAGGAGCGGGGGCTGTGGTGACAGAGAGCGTAGTCAGCGATACCCTGCTGGATGTACGACCACGGATTGCTTACGATGGCATGGGAGCTCAGAATATAAGACTTTACAGCGATATACAAATTGAAGGCTGGGAACGGGAAATGGAGATCGCAAAGAGCGGCGGCGGCGTGGTGATCGCCAGCATTTCCGCCCATACGCCGTCGGAACTGGCCTATTTGGCTACAAAAATGGAAAAGTTCGGAGCCGATGCCATTGAAATCAGCGTATCCAATCCTATGTGGGAATCTTTGGAAGTCATGGCTTCCCATCCGGAAACCGTTTTTGAAATGACCAAGGAGGTTGTATCCAACGTAAAATTGCCGGTAATCGTCAAGCTTTCCCAGAATACAACCAATATCTCCGCGGTAGCCAAAGCCGCTAAAAACGCAGGTGCCAGCGGCGTCAGCGCCATCAATACCATTCGCTGCATTCTCAGCGTGGATATTGAAACGGGAAAACCATCTCTGGCTACATATGGCGGATATTCGGGAGGGCCGATTCGCCCTCTGGGGCTGGCTTCCGTAGCCACCATCGCCCAGACGGTAGATATTCCCATCTGCGGTATCGGCGGCATTACGGATTACCGCAATGCTTTGGAATACATCATGTTGGGAGCATCCGCCGTGCAGGTGGGAACAGCCGTGATGATCAACGGCCCCGAGGCCCTGACCAAAATCATAACCGATCTCAATCAGTGGTTGGAGGAAAAGAAGATCGGCAACATTTCCAGAATAAAAGGAAAAGCGCTGCGAAATCTCAAATCATTTGATGAGATCAAAATCGAGCCGGCGACCAGCACTGCTATCAGCGTGCCGTGTACGGCTGATTGCGGCATCTGTATCCATGCGTGCATGTATCACGCGATTTCCAAAAAAGACGATCAAATTTGTGTAGATCAGGAGCTTTGCACCGGCTGCGGTTTGTGTACCTGTATCTGTCCGGCAAAAAAATTAAAATTGGATTGGTAAAAAACTCTTGCAATTTTCTGAAAATATGGTATATTATTAAATGTAACCGGTTACAGAAACTTGTTGCATTGTGAAGGTATGGTAACTAATTTTTTTAAATATAAAAAGGAGGACGAAGATTATGTATACTTGTAGTTTGGACAGAATGACTGATAAAATCAAGACATTCAGTAAATATGGTGATGCCGGACACGGTGGAATTACTAGATATTCGCTGTCACCGGAAGCGAAACTGGCAAGAGAAGAGTTCATCAAAAGAATGAAGGCCATCGGCGCGGAAATCGAAATTGATGATGTGGCCAACATTTATGCGACTCTGCCGGGAACCGATCCGGGCGCCAAGAGAATTGTAACTGGTTCCCATGTGGATTCCGTTAAAAACGGCGGCAACTACGATGGTATCCTGGGTGTAATGAGTGCAATGGAAGTTTTGGAAACCGTTGCCGAAAACAACATTCCCCACAAACATCCGCTTACGGCAATGATCTGGACTAACGAAGAAGGCTCTCTGTATCCGCCGGCGATGATGGTTTCCGGTATTGTATGCAACGACTACCTGCCTCCTGAAATTGCAAAGAACTTTAAATATGAAAACATGATGAAATCCAAGGCAATGGAAGAGCATGAAGGCAGCGCCAAAACCTTCGGCGAAGCTCTGGATGCATCCGGCTATAAAGGCGATGCCAAATATCGTCTCAGCCCTGACAAATATCTGTGCAACTTCGAAGCGCATATTGAACAGGGACCGATCCTGGAAGAAGCGGGAAATGATATCGGCGTTGTTGACTGTGTACTGGGCATGTTCAACTACTCCCTGAAGTTCACCGGATTTGCGGCTCATGCGGGAACTTTCCCCATGAGCAAGAGACATGATGCTCTCTATGCGGCTTCCCAGGCCCTGTGCTATCTCCATGATGAGATCGACAAGCTGGGCAGACCAGAACTGGTTTACACCACAGGCGAAATCTACTGCCATCCATGCGTACATACTGTAATCCCGGACGAAGTGGAATTCTCACTGGATGTCCGCCACGAAGATCCAAAGGTCCGCGAGCAGGTTATGGAGATCGTGAAGAAGATCGCCACTATGAAATGGGCTGGCTGTGACTGCGAAATCAGAGAAAATTGGAAGCGCGACACCGTTTATTGGAACGAAAAATTGGTCGGCTATGTAAAATCTGCAGCTGAAGATGCAGACATTTCCCATCAGATGATCCATTCCGGCGCAGGCCATGATGCACAGTTCGTAGCATATATGCTGCCGACAACGATGATTTTCATCCAGACAAAAGACGGACTGTCCCATTGCGAACCGGAATACGCAAAACCAGAACACTGCACCAGCGGCGCTACCGTACTGCTGAATGCGATTCTGAAAGCGGACGAAGACTTTGAATAGTGACGATTCGTCACTACAGAGGATAATGGAGGGAGCTTTTGTCAAGCTCCCCTGAATGGATAAGCTGCATTTTCACTGACCCTAAAAGCCATTTGATGATGCAGCTTTTTTTCCAAAAGGAAAGAAGCGACGCGGTAAGGAGGAATGTAAATTGAGTAAAGTAGTAGAAGCAAAGTACACCGCAGAAGCTGTTTGTGGATTTAGCCATAGAACCGCTATGGAAGAAGCCGCAAGATGCCTGTTGTGTCACGACGCACCATGCAGCCAGAGCTGCCCGGCAGGAACTGACCCTGCAAAGTTCATTCGCTCGATCAGATTCAGAAACGTCAAAGGCGCAGCTGAAACGATTCGAGAAAACAATGTTTTAGGCGGAACCTGCGCAAGAGTTTGCCCATATGACAAGCTTTGCGAGGAAGCTTGCTCGAGATGCGGCATCGACAGACCGATTGAAATCGGAAAGCTGCAGAGATATGCCATTGATCAAGAAAAGACGTTCGGTATGAAAATACTGAATGCGCCTGATGAAAAGAAGGCGGCAAAGGTTGCCTGCGTAGGAGCAGGACCAGCATCTCTGGCCTGTGCCGCAGAACTGGCCAAAGCCGGATATCAGGTGACAATCCTGGAAAGAGAAGCCAAGGCCGGCGGCGTGCTTACATACGGAATCGTTCCCAGCAGACTGCCTCAGGCTGTCGTTGACCACGATATCGCACAGGTAGAAGGTCTGGGTGTTAAGTTTGAATTTGGAAAAGAAGTAAAAGAAGCAGATGTTGCAGATTATGATGCCGTATTCATCGGTGCCGGTTTGTGGGGCATCCGGATTCCGGATATCGAAGGAAAAGACCTGAAAGGCGTTTACGCGGCAGCTGATTTCCTGAAGGAAGCCAGAACCAAGGGCGAAGGCTTCGATCCGGGAAAGAAAGTCGTCGTTGTAGGCGGCGGCGATGTTACGGTTGACTGCGCCGTAACCGCAAAACTTCTGGGAGCGGACGATGTGAAGATCGTTTACAGAAGAACACTGGAAGAGGCTCCCGGCAATATGTCGGAATTCCAGTACGCGCTGGAGTTGGGTATCGGTATTACCACCGGTATGGCGCCGGCAGCGGTAAAAGGAAACGGCAAAGTTGAAACTGCCGTATTCAAAGGATTCAGAGACGATGCGGCTCAGATGCAGGTTTCCGCGGATACCATTGTATTTGCAACCGGCCAGGGTCCACAGGATATGACGAAGATCGCTCCTGTCAAAGTTACGGAAAAAGGCACGATTGATGCCGGCGAGGACGGCATTACCAGCGCCGACAAGTATTTTGCGGCCGGAGACATTGTAAACGGCGGCAAGACAGTTGTAGAAGCAGTAGCGGCGGGAAAAGATGCCGCAGCCTCTATGATTGCATATCTTGAGAAGAAAGGAGTGAAGTAGGATGGCAGTTAAAAAAGATTTATCTATAAACTATTTAGGTGTTGAATGCGAAAATCCGTTCTTCCTTTCAAGCTCACCGGTTGGAAGTAATTACGAGATGGTTGCAAAGAGTTTTGAAGCAGGCTGGGGCGGCGTGTTTTATAAGACCGTAGGTATCTTCGTTGCTGACGAATGCTCCCCCAGATTTGACAATGTGAATAAAGAGGGCCTACCATGGGTCGGCTTTAAAAACATGGAACAGATTTCCGACAAGCCTACTGAATTGAACTTTGAGAATATGCGTAAGCTCAAGAGAGCTTATCCGGAAAAAATCATGGTTGCTTCCATCATGGGAAGCAACGAACAGGAATGGAGAGATTTGGCTAAGATGGCGGAACAGGCGGAAGCGGATTTAATCGAAGGAAACTTCTCCTGCCCGCAGATGACCAGCCACGATATGGGTTCTGACGTAGGAACCAATCTTGAACTGGTAAGATCTTATTCCAAAGCGGTTTCCGAGACTACAAAAATCCCGTTCATCGCCAAGATGACACCCAACTGCAAGAACATGGAAGAACCTGCAATCGCAGCTATTGAAGGCGGAGCGGCCTCTGTATCGGCGATCAATACCATCAAGTCGATTACCAACATTGACTTTGAGAATATGACGGCAATGCCTGTTGTAAACGGAAAGTCTTCGATTTCCGGCTACTCCGGCGCAGCTGTTAAGCCCATCGCGCTCAGATTCATCGCTCAAATGCTCCAGAATGAAAAGTTGAAAGATCTGGAGATTTCTGGAATCGGAGGTATTGAAACCTGGAGAGATGCGGCTGAATTCCTGGCTTTGGGATGCAGAAACGTTCAGGTTACCACTGCCATCATGCAGTACGGATATCGGATTGTTGAAGATATGGCGAGCGGCCTCATGCACTTTATGGACGAGAGGGGTTACAATAAACTGGATGAATTTATCGGCTGCGCACTGCCGAATATCATCCCTGCGGAAGAGCTGAACCGTGACTTCAAAATCCTGCCTGATTTCAATGAAGATAAATGCATTGGCTGCGGCAGATGTTATATCTCCTGTTATGACGGCGCTCATCAGGCCATTGACTGGAATGAAGAGAAAAGAAGACCCGAACTGAACGACAACTGCGTAGGATGCCACCTGTGTATCAACGTATGCCCGGTTCAGGAATGTATTACACCGGGAGAAATCAAGTGGAAAGACGGCAGAAAACCGGCGGATATCACTCTCAAACATCACTACGAGTAATCTTCACACAAAGTTACCATACACAACGGGATTACACCTCTCCGGAGGTGTTTTCCTGTTTTTGGCTGTGGTTCTTGACAAAAATAGGATCCTCGTTTAGCATGGGACCCAAAGGAGATACGATTATGGAACATATGGATCAAAGCTTGTTTGAAAAAATCAAAGCCAAAGTGGAGCTTTACATGAAAGCGCTGGAAAACGTGGGAATTGCCCAGTACGAGACTTCCAGGATGAAAAAGAGCCCTCAGACAGAGGACGAGCTGCTAGCCGCACTGGAGGTCATCTTTCAGTCGAGCAAAGAGTTGAACCTCATTTTTGAAGAATCTCCCAACAGTTTCTTTGTCTGCGATGCAGACGGCGAATGCCTCAGGGTTAATAAATCTTATGAGAAAATGGTGAAAATGAACCGGCATGAAGTCTTGGGCAAAAACGTGGCTGACCTGGATGGGGACGGGATTTTCCGGCCTTCTGTGTGTTTGCTGACCCTCAAGGAAAAGCGGCCGATTTCTGTACTGCAGGATATCCGTGATGTAAAGCGTATGGCCGTGACCGGCGTACCGGTATTTGATGAAAATGGTACGCTCTTCCGGGTTGTTACCAATGCGGTCAAGCTGGACGAGATGAATTCTTTGACCCGATATATGCGAGGCAAAGAAAAGTGCGAAAAACAGAAGGTAGAGAAAAAAGAAATCATCGCTGAGAGCAAAGCCATGAAAGAGGTTCTGGGATTGGCGGATGTGATTAAAAACACGGAATCCAATGTGCTGATAACCGGAGAAACCGGTGTGGGCAAAGGCGTGCTGGCCTCCTATATCCATGAAACCAGCAATCGCTCCGTAAAACGGATGGTCAGCATCAACTGCGGAGCCATACCGGAAAACCTCCTGGAGTCAGAGCTATTCGGCTACGAGAGCGGAGCATTCACTGGAGCTGATAAAAAAGGAAAGCCGGGACTGATCGAGCTGAGCGACGGCGGAACGCTGTTTCTCGACGAAATTAGTGAGCTGCCTTTGATGCTCCAGGTTAAAATCCTTCATTTTTTGCAGACCAAAAAATTGACCCGGGTAGGGGGTACCAGAGAAATTCCCATCGATACCAGAATCATTGCTGCCAGTAACCGGGCTTTGGAGTTGGAAGTGGAACGGGGAACCTTTCGATCCGATCTCTATTACCGAATCAATGTCATCCCCATTTACATTCCGCCGCTGCGGGAAAGACGGGATGATTTGGGCGTGATCACTCAGCATTTCCTGGACATGTACATGAAAAAGTATAATAAAAAGATGAAGTTGGACGAAGAAACCATGAATTTTATCATGAATCACGATTGGAAAGGCAATGTGCGCGAACTTGAAAATTATATTGAACGATTGGTCGTGACCAATGAATCCGGCTGGGTGCTGGCCCTGGATCAGGATGAACGCAGCCAGGAAGACGGCAGAAAAGATGCCCTCAATAAAACAGTGGAAGAGGTGGAAAAGGATATCATTATTAAAGCTTACGAGCGCTATAAGAGCAGTTATAAAGTAGCTGAGGTCCTGGGCATAAGCCAGTCGACGGCCTATCGCAGAATTAAAAAGTACATAAAGGAAAGTCAAGGCTGAATCGCGTAATTCGATTTAGACTTATATGGGGCCGCCTGAAGGAATTCAAACCTTTAGCACGGTTCTTTTTTAATTCTTTCTAGCCTTTATTTTTTCGTATTTTCAGAATACTGCCGCGTTTTCCAAATGCAACCTGGCATGGATGTTGCGGAATATAGGGGGCAAATATCAAATTTGGAAAGGAGAGACTTAAAACAATGCGAATAAACGAGGAGAGACTTAGACAGCGAATGGATCGAATTAACGCAATAGCTGTAACCGAGGAGGACGGAATGATGAGGCTTGCCCTGTCGGATGCCGATCGTGAGGCGCGCGATTTATTAGTCTCATGGATGGAGGAAGCTGGAATGTCGGTGCGCATCGACGATATGGGAACCGTATACGGCGTGATGAAGGGAACGGATGAAAAGGCGCTGCCAATCTGCGTGGGCTCCCATATGGATACTCAGCCCAACGGAGGGAAATACGACGGATTTTTCGGCGTCATGGCCGGATTGGAAGCCATCCTCTCCATCAAAGAAAGCGGTCTTGAGCTGGACAGTGATTTAATTCTTGCTGATTGGACCAATGAGGAAGGCGCAAGATTTGTTCCGCCTATGCTAGCCAGCGGGGTAAACGCAGGTGTGTTTGATCCTCAGTGGGTATACGACCGGGAAGATACAGAGGGGGTTCGCTATGAAGATGAACTGAAGCGAATCGGTTATCAGGGAGAGAAAGAAAACCGACTGACAAAGGCCAAAGCTTATTTGGAGCCCCATATTGAACAAGGACCGGTTTTGGATGCCAAGGGCCTTTCGTGCGGAATCGTAACCGGTGCACTGGGAATCACTGGACTTGACATAACCATTTCCGGAGAAGCAAACCATGCAGGAACAACGCCCATGTCCCATAGAAAGGATGCATTGGTCGCCGCCGCAGAAGCCATTTCCCGCATTCGCAAAAACTGCATTGACTTTGGAGAACCGGCTGTCATTACAAACGGCATCATAAATGCTCAGCCGGCCAGCAAGAATATCGTTCCGGGAACCGTATACTTCAGTATTGACCTGCGCTACCACACCGATGAGGGTATGGCAGAACTGGAACAGCAGACGAAAGATATTATCCAGAAGACTTGTGATGAATTTGGTGTTTCCGTTCAAATCGAGCAATACTGGCGGGCTAAACCGGCCGTCTTTAATGAGACGATTGTTGGCTGCGTGGAAGAAGCGGCCAACGAAAAGAATCTGCCCGCTATGCGGATTATTTCAGGGGCCGGCCATGACGCCGTATTTATCAGTGAAATCATCCCCACGGGAATGATCTTCGTCCCCAGCATCAAAGGAATGAGCCACTGTCCTCAGGAGAACACCAAGTGGGAAGATTTAGTGGCGGGAACGGAACTGACTGCCGACGTCCTGGTTAAATTGGACAAGGAAACGATTTAAGTCATCATGACTTAAAAAGTCGATTCTGACTTAAAAATGATAAAAGTTTACGGTATTTTTTGAGGCTGCCCGCTTTTTATAAAATCCTCAAGCCATTGGTTTTCTGTCAATTCTCAAGAATCTGAAAACTGCACCGATCGTATTTGGCACATATATTGCGGTTATATATGGGTGTGAATTGAAAAAGAAAGGAGTCGTCAAGTGAGTGAATTAAATAAGATCAAAGATTTTTTGATCAAATGGAACGAAGAGAACACAGAACGCTTCTATGAAGCGGAACAGAAAATCTGGAATACACCGGAACTGTCCATGCAGGAATTCAAGTCATCGGCTGTGCTGATGGACCTGCTGGAGGAAAACGGATTCCAGGTGGAGAGGGGCGCTGCGGGCATGCCTACTGCTTTCATCGCATCTTATGGAGAAGGCCGTCCCGTGATTGGCATCAATGCGGAATATGATGCTCTTCCAGGACTTTCCCAGAAGGCGGAACCTCTGACTAAGGAGCCGGTTGTTGAAGGCGCACCGGGACAGGGCTGCGGCCACAATCTGCTGGGAGCAGGAGGCGCAAAAGCAGCTATTGCCATCAAAAATGCAATGGAGGAATTCGGTCTTGGCGGAACTGTCAAAGTCCTGGGAACTCCCGCCGAAGAGCTGTGCTTAGGAAAACCTTTCATGGGAAAGGCCGGCTGCTTTGAGGGATTTGATGCTTTTCTGGACTGGCATCCATGGTCCTACACCAAGGCCAATTATGACAGCTGCTGCGCGTATTTCAGCGTGAAATATCATTTTAAGGGGAGAACTTCCCATGGCAACTCTCCGTGGCATGGAAGAAGCGCTCTGGATGCGGCCATGCTTCAGGCTCATGGCGTGGAGTTGATGCGGGAACACATCTATCCAGGATGCCCGCCGGATGCGGCCAATACCATCAACTATACACTGACCAATACTGGTCCGGAATTCCCAAGCGTTGTCCCAGATGTGACTACTGCCTGGTATATTGGCAGGTTCATCACTACAGAAGATGCGCAGAACGCCCTGGGCCGGATTACCAAGTGCGCGGAAGGCGCGGCGCTGGCAACAGAAACAGAAGTGGAAACCGAGCTGATTACCGCTACTCACCACAAAATCCCCAATAAGGCGCTGGCAGAAGCGGTACATAAGAATATGCAGTTGGTCGGTCCGCCGGCCTTTACCGAAGAAGAACATGAAAAGGCCAAGGCGATTCAAAGAGAACTGGGGGCGCCGGAAACCGGACTGCCGAAAGAAATCTCCCCATTTGAAGGCGGATATACGGTTGTCTGCGATACTTCGGAATTCAGCTGGAATGCTCCCTATGCTTCGCCGTGGATCGCGATGGGCATGGAAAACTGCGGATGGCATCACTGGGGCGTTGCCAGATGCGCGGCGGATACCATGGGGCAAAAGAGCATGGACACCGCGGCCAAGGTTATTTCCTTATCAGCGGCCGATCTGCTGTGCGATCCTGATCTGCTGAGCAGAGCGAAGGCGGAATTTGATGAAAGGATGGAAGGGCGTACTTATAAATGTCTGCTGCCGGATGATTATGAACCGCCGATCCATCTCAATGAAGACGTTATGGCAAAATATAGATAAAATAGAAAGGAGACAAAATGAACACTATCGTTACAATTTCCATCGTGGTACTGATCATACTGGTCATCGCTTTCATCGGCGCCGGTATGTGGTTCAAACGGCTTGCCACGACCTCCGACGACTTCCTGCTGGCAGGAAGAAAAGCGCCGTTCTGGCTGCTGGCTACCGCTTATCTGGGCGGCTACGTGGGAGGCGCCAGCGTTTCCGGTTATGTAGGAAACGGCTTTAACTCCGGTATCTCAGAAATGTGGGCATCCCTGTTCGTTGTTACCGGCAGCGTAATTTTCATTATTTTATTCTCAAGAAGGCTGAACTATTTCGGACGAAAGACCAATGCTGTCACGATCTCAGACTTCATTTGTGCCAGGTACGGCGAAAAGCTCCGTGTACCTTCTGCAATTGTTTCGCTGACGAGACCGGCAATCCTGACCGGTATGCAGTTCTTAGCGATTTCCGTTTCCATGAAGGTCGTCTTCGGCACCAGCACCGAATTCGGCGTAGTCGTTTCTTCAATCATCATTCTGCTGTATCTGATTACGGCAGGGCAATACTCCGCACTGATCACACAGTGGTTCCAATCCATTCTTCAGGCGGCAGGAATTATACTTTTCGCTCTTGTAGCATTCAAAGTGATTGGAGATCCCAATACGGTGACTGTGGCCTTCTATGATGTACTGCCTAAGAGCTTTACCAACTTCTGGGCCATCGACACATCTACCTTTACCGTATATGCGCTAACGCTGGGCCTCTTCTATCTGGCTGATCCGTGGATGTATATGTGGGCATATGTGGGAGAATCTCCGAGAGTAAGCTCCAACGGAATGCTGGCTGTACTGGGCGGATCCTATTACAACGTGCTCCCGTTCCTCAGCGGTATGGCGATTCTGGTGGGTGTGACCATCGGCAAATTCACCATGCCCGACGGTCTGGCAGGCGACTCCCTGTATGCATGGTTTACCATTAATTTCTCCAATACGGCTGTAGGCGTGCTAATTCTCACCGGATTGATGATGACCATTATCTCGTGCGGTTCATCCTTTGCGATGAATGGTGTAACCATCCTCACCAGAGATATTTATCAGAAGATTATCAATAAGAAGGCTACGGACAAACAGGTTCTGTTTGCCAGCAGAGTTTCTTTGGTAATTGTTGTGGCCATCGGTATTGCCAGCGCTCTGTGGCTGCCGATTTTGGTTCCTCTGTGGGCTTTGGCTCAGGCGATCGGACTTTCCGGCCTCTTTGCCACGACCATGAGCGCTTGGTTCTGGAAACGTTCCACGACAGCGGGTGCTCTGGCCGCTACGATTGGAGGCGGAGCTGTAGCTCTTTGCTGGGCAATGTATGCGTGGGCGACGACAGGAAGCCCGGGCGGCCTGGTATTCGGTCTGCATGCGGTACATGTGGGCGTGGCAATTTCCATTCCTTTGATGATCATTGTCAGCCTGGCTACCAAGCCTGATTACGAGATGGCAAAAGCGACCAGCTATAAGGTTCTCGGCGAAGAAATGAAGGCCAGCAAGCTGATCGCAGAAGAAGATAAACCGCAGAGAGGCGGCATCTTTGGATGGCTTTGCGCCAATACGACCGGCTGGAAGGTATTCTGGGTTGTAATCGCGGTTATTTTCCTGGGACACTATGTTCTTTCCCTGGGCTTTGCAAATCAGGGGCTGGGTATGGCCATGGTATGGGTATCCTTCATCGTCGGCGGACTCATGATCTTTATGTTGGCCATCCTGGGCGGAAAAGATATTATCAATATGGCAAAAGCGAGCAAAAGAGCTGGCGATAAGCTGAAAGACAGATAAATCGAACACGGCGGGCAGATTCGCCGGAATAATAAGGAAGGGCTGGCTGCGAAAATGGACATTCGCGGCCGGCCTTTTTGTCTGACGCTGCCTGGGTGCGGTGAAACGGCCGTTTTGATCCTCGGACTTGACCAGCCGACCGGTCCAGTTACCAGCCAGCTGGGCCGTTTACACTAATTTTGATAGGTTGGCTGAAATTAGTGTAAAATTTCAACGGTTTCGGCCAGTTGGATATTATGTCAGTGCAGAGATAATTGCAGCCCCGGCCCCAGATCATGAGAGATAAAATGAAACATATCAAAAATTGACTTTACATATTTTTACAAATGACATATAATGGTATAAATAAACTCTAAGGAGAGAATGATGGAACAATTAGAAGAGTATGTATTGCAATTGGATCATGCAAATTTTATAATAAAAGAAGATACGGCGTACTACCGTACCAGCCGGGATTTTAAGGATCGGATCTTCCGTCTGTTGTTCAGCGAAAAAGAGGAGGCGTTAGAACTGTTTAATGCGTTGGAAGAGACGAATTACGCACAAACAGAGAAACTGGAAATCGTGACGCTGGAAGATGCGATTTATAACCAAAAGGTGAATGATTTGGCTTTTCAATATTCTGCGGCGTTGCTTTCCGTTGTGGAGCACCAATCGTCATGGAGTGAAAATATGCCTCTGCGCGAGATGGTGTATTTGGCAAGAACCTATGAAAAGATACTGGATAACAGGAAGGCCTATCAAAAGAAACTCTATCAAATTCCTACACCGCACCTGTTTGTGCTTTACAATGGCCAGGAGGAGCGCCCCACTGAAACGATTCAGTATTTGTCGGAAGCGTTTCTCCGGAAAGAAGGCTCGCTCTATGGCCAGATTATGGTTAAAATCATTAATATCAATTATCATAAACAACATCCCATCCTGCTGCGCAGCAGAACGCTGAGGGAATATTCGTACTTTATAGAAGAAGTAAGAGGGAATATGCGTAAAAAAGGGATGGATCGGGATGAAGCGATTCGTCATGCAATATGGAGTTGTACGGGAAAAGGGATTCTAAAATCTTTTTTAGAGCAACACGGAAGCGAGGTGGAAAATATGTTAACATTGTATTTGACCGAAGAAGAATTTATTGATATTCGTGCGGAGGAGAAGGCGGAAGAACTGGTGGAGGAGCGAGCCGAGAAACTGGTGGAGGAGCGGGCCAAGAAACTGGCAGATGAGCGGGCCGAGGAAAAGGAAAGAGAAATTGTCTGCAACATAGCACGAAGCGGCATGATCCCGGAAAAAATTGTTGAAATGACTGGGATACCGGAAGCAACTGTCAAACGATACCTTGAGTGAATCTGTCGCCACTGACAAAACGAAACGGGAAATAAAAGATAGATCCTCTTACTGGCACGAAAGCTGCACTTGTACAAATCAGGCACAGAAAAAGCTAAGGAGTATTTCACCATGTATAAGAAGTTTATAAAAGATCATTATCGGGAGTTCTTGGATATTTTAAATTGCCTGAAGGTTGGCGTCTATATTACGGATGGAAAAGGGAAAACCCTTTTTCTCAATGATGAGTCCTGCAAGACCGGCGGCCTGACCAGAGGTGAAGTTCTTGGAAAAAACATGAAGGAGCTGGAAGAAATGGGCTTTATCGCCGATTCCATCACCCTGAAAACCTTGAAGAGCGGCAAGGAAGAAGAGATCATTCAGAGCCTGGGAGACGGGGATAAAGTATATGTAACCGGAACGCCCTTGTATCACAACGACAAGATCGAGCTGGTCATATGTACGGAACGGGATATCACAGAAACCCTGACTTTGAAGGAGCTCTTAAAAGAGCGGGATAACGATAATGTGAAAATTAAAGAAGAGGTAGAATATTTAAAACGCCAGAACATCGTTATGTGGGGCAATATGATCGCAGAAGACGAAGCTTCCAAACAGCTTGCGGAAAAAGCCAGGCGCATCGCCAAGATGGATGCAACCGTCCTTTTGACGGGAGAGTCGGGGACCGGAAAAGAAGTTTTCGCCAATTTTATCTACCAAAACAGCAAGCGGGTGGGAAAACCTTTCATTAAAGTCAACTGCGCCGCCATTCCTGAGCATCTGATGGAATCGGAGCTGTTCGGTTATGAAGGCGGAGCCTTTACCGGAGCTGATAAAAATGGGAAGATGGGCCTGTTTGAGATGGCCAACAAAGGAACTCTTTTTTTGGATGAAATCGGTGAGCTGCCCATTCATCTTCAGTCCAAACTGCTGCGGGTATTGCAGGAACGGGAACTGATGCGGGTTGGCGGATCGAAAACGATTTCCCTGGATATCCGGTTAATCGCAGCGACTAACCGTGACTTAAAGAAAGCCATTGAGGAGGGAGCTTTCCGAGGGGATCTGTATTATCGGCTCAACATCATGCCGCTGGAACTATTGCCTCTGAGGGGAAGGAAAAAAGATATTAAGGCGCTGGCGATGTACTTTGTCCGCCAGTTTAATAAGGAATATAAACTAGAGAAAATCATTACGGAGGAAGCGATGGAGCTCTTGCAGCGCTTTCAATGGCCGGGCAATATCCGTGAGCTTGAGAACGTTATCGAACGTATCATGATCAGCTTTGACGGAGAAACGATTACCAAATTCCAAGTGGAACGGGCCATCGGTATTCCAGTTGAGTCTACAGTTTCAACGGATGCCATTGCCAGCGGCAAAAGCATGGAACAGCTGATGGAAGAATACGAAAAATATATCCTGGAGTCGATGATGAACAAATACAGGAGGGCCAGCGACGTAGCCCGAGCATTGCAGATGAACAAATCCACTTTGTCAAGGAGATTAAAAAAGTACCAAATTGAATAAAAGTTTCAAAATTAAAACCGTTTGTTTCAAATGTGAAACCAATAAGAGGGGTTTTATGGGAAAGCAGGAAAATGTTTCATTAATGAAACAAAACCCTGCTTTTTTCATCCCTCCAATGGGCGTTTTTTATAAAAATGGAATAGGGAAGGCTAAATAAGCGTTGGAATTGCAACGTTTTATAAAACTAAAAAAAAGATGGCACGGCACTTGCGTTATATATAGGCATCGCGATACAATCATAAATTTTCATCTTAAATATAATCGATGGATAAAGGAGGAACAGAGAATGAAAGTATTAATCGTAGGTGCTGGTGGACAGGGTGGAGCATGCGCATCCATTCTCGCAAGACAAGATGCAGTTGAAGAGATTCGCCTGGTAGATTTGAAGGAAGAGACCGCGCAGGCAGTGGCAAAACAGATCGGAAGCCCGAAGGTAAAAACAGGTGCTGTCAACGCCACGGATCCGGATGATGTAGCACGAGCCGCAGAAGGCGTGGACGTTGTGGTAGACATGGTAATGCCGTGGATGGTTACATATGTCATGAAGGGTGCGTTAAAAGCAAAAGCCAATTACATCAATACTGCCTTTGACGATCCGTACTGGGATGAATTCCTGGAGGGAAGAGCCATCGAAGATTTGACCCTTTGCAAAGAATTTAAAGAAGCCGGACTAACCGCGCTTTTCGGCTGCGGATTCGCACCGGGCATGACCAACGTATTGGCTAGAAGATTTGCCAACAAGCTGGACCAGGTGGACAGCATTAAAATGAGAATTGGTAAAGCGACTGTACTGCCGGGCGAAGCTCCCTTCGACTGGGTACTGAGGCCTTGGAATCCAGGATGGTCGCCAAAGCAGGCTCTGGTTGACTGCGCCAGCCCGACCTATGCACTGGAAGGCGGAAAGTACGTACTATATCCTCCGTTCGGCGGAATTGAAATGTGCGATTTCCCCGAACCGGTAGGAACCCTTCCCGTAACCCATCACTCTCACGAAGAAATATACAGTATGCCGTCCACATTTGAAGGCGTAAAAGAGCTGGACTTTAAATATTATTTAATGTACCAGCCGGCAATCTTCTACGCATCCGGACTCTGCTCACAGGAAAAGGTCAAAGTAGGCGATACGGAAGTGGCTCCCATCGATGTGGTAACAGCCATGGTGCCGCCTCCACAGAATAACATTTTCGGCGCCACCGATGAGCAGCTTGCAGAAGCGGACAAAACGGCCTTTATTGAACTGATCGTTGAAGTTTCTGGAGAAAAAGACGGAAAGAAGATGACATACAAAGCAAATTGCCCGAAGATGAATGCTCCTGGTCCTGAATTGAAAAAGCTCTACGGAACCGCGCTGGTTTATGTAGCGCTGCCGCTGGCGATTGGAACCGTTATGCTGGGCCAGGTGGAAATGGATAAGGGAATTATTTTCTCAGACCAGCTGGATCCAGAAGATTTCCTCAAGAGAATGATGGATACCGGTTATCCATATAAGTGGAAGGAACAGTGCATCGAAGGATAGCGTTAAGCGTTCTTTGTAAGGTGAGTCTGCCGGCGGAACTGAAAACCGCCGGCAGGCGGCAATGAAACGAGGTGAAGAACTTGGAACAGGCTGTAGATTATGGATTACTCACATTAGTGCCGCCGCTGATCGTAATTGTGATGGCACTATTGACCAAAAGAACCATTGAACCGCTCATCATCGGCGGCGTGCTGGCCTTTGTAGTAGCGCATGGGATTGGATTTATCCCGCCTTATTTGGAAGCATTATATTTTACCATTTCTGACAATGCGTCAATGCTTGTCACCATGGGCTTGTTTGGAAGCCTGGTCATGCTTTTCGAAAAATCAAGAGGTACTTTTGGATTTTCGAAAATTGTGGCGAAGCTGGCCAATAAGCCGGAAAAATCTTTAATTACTACTTTTTTCTTAGGCATTATTGTATTTATGGACGATGCTCTCAATATTATGACCCTGACCTCGGCCATGAGAGGCGTTTGCGACAGGCAGAAAATCCCCAGAGAGATGTTTGCTTACGTGACAGCTTCCACGGGGGCGCCAGTGTGCGTATTACTGCCTTTATCCACCTGGGCGATTTTCTTCGCAGGAATCTTCTCCGACCAAAAAGAACTGCAGCAGTACGGCGAAGGGATGTCTATCTACATACACGCCATGCCGTTTATCTTCTATGCAATTACGGCTCTGATCGTAGTTCCGCTGGCAATCTACGGTATCATTCCCAAACTGGGCACCATGAAAAAAGCATACCAAAGAGTTGCGGAAGGCGGCAATGTCTATTCTCAGCAGAGTGAAAAGTTCAACCTATCAGAGAAAGTTATGAGCCAAGAAGAACTGGACACTCAGGACGGAAAAGTTATGAATTTTCTGATCCCGATGATCGTTCTCATTGCAGTGGCTGTCGTCACAGGAGAAGTTCTGTACGGGCTGATCGCAGCCATTCTGGTAGCGTTGATCATGTATCTGCCGACGAAAACTTTGACTTTCACCGAATTCGGCGATTCCTTTGTCAACGGTTTTGCATCTATGACACCCATGTTGTTTATCATCGTCTGCGCACTGACCATGAAGACCGGGCTGGATGAAATCGGCCTGCCCGCTTATGTAATCAACGCGGTTCTGCCTTATATGAGTGCCGGACTCTTTCCCGCCATCGCCTTTGTCGTCGTTGCGGGACTGGCATTTGTAACAGGAAGCAACTGGGGAATTCCAGCTATTACGGTACCTATTCTGATACCCCTTGCGGCAGCCATCGGGACCAATGAACTTTTGGTGCTGGGAGCCATTCTTTCCGGAGGAACCTTTGGAAGCCACGCGTGTTTTTATTCCGACTGCACAGCACTCACATCCCAGGCATGTAAAATGGAAAATCTGGATCATGCCCTGTCACAGCTTCCATATGCGGCGATTTCAGCAGCTATGGCAGTGATCCTGTTTATTGCATTCGGATTCTTATTATAGCAATTATCTTACCTTTTCAACATTACAAAACAGCCTTTTGGATTTCGTCCAGGGGCTGTTTTGTATTGTCTGCGTAAAGAGATGGGGCGGAAGATTTTGCCATACAGAATCTTTCTGTTCCCCGGGACCCCTCTATGGGTGTATAATGGAAACAATCTATAGAACAGTACAAATATAAGGGAGGTCTCACTTATGAAAATACAATTTTGCGGAGCAGCATCAGGCGTAACTGGATCCTGCCATCTGATTACGACAGAAAACCATAAAATCCTTTTGGACTGCGGCCAATTCCAGGGAGGAAAAGCTATGGAGGCAATGAACCATGAGCCCTTTCCTTTTGATCCTTCTGAGATCGATTATGTGGTACTCAGTCATGCCCATATCGACCATTGCGGCCGGCTGCCTCTTTTAGTGAAGCGGGGATTTCGCGGCGATATCTATTGCACGGATGCTACGGCCGATTTGCTGGAAGTCATGCTTCGGGACAGCGGGTACATACATGAAAAAGAAACGGAATGGAAAAACCGTAAAAATGAACGGGCAGGGCGGCCGCCGGTGGAACCGCTCTATACAGTGCGCGATGCGGAAGAGTCCCTCAAATATGTCAAACCGGTGCTCTATGACCAGCTGGTGGAGTTGAATCCGGAGATGCGGATCGTATTCAACGATGCCGGACACATTTTGGGTTCCGCCATTACTGAACTATGGGTGACAGAAGGAGATAATGTTTCCAAAATCGTTTTTTCCGGCGATCTGGGCGTAATGGACCGGCCCATTCTCAGGGACCCGACGATTATCAAAAAAGCAGATTATGTGATCATGGAAACGACCTACGGAAACCGGCTCCACCCGGAAAATTCCATGGATGTAAAAACCTTGATGGACATTGTGGTCAAGACGGCCAGACGAGGCGGAACAACGGTAATTCCGTCCTTTGCTGTAGGCCGGACTCAGGAGCTGATTTACGAGTTCAGCCGGTTTTACAACAATGAAGATTATCGCCGGGATTTGGAAAATCTGATGGTCTACGTGGATAGCCCAATGGCCACGACTGCTACCGAAGTATTTCGTAAAAATGCTCAGGTCTTTGACGAAGAAATGAAAGAAATTATTACTGCAGGGGATAACCCTCTGGATTTTAAAAATCTCAAGTTTACGCGCAGCACGGAAGAGTCGGTATATTTAAATAATGACCGTCATCCAAAAGTGATCATATCCGCCAGCGGCATGTGCGACGCCGGCCGGATACGCCACCATCTTAAGCATAACCTTTGGGATGCCAGGGCCAGCGTGATTTTTGTCGGTTATCAGGCGGAGGGAACTCTGGGACGGAGGCTGGTGGAAGGTGAGAAGGAAGTAACCCTCTTCGGCGAGGAGATCAAGGTAAACGCTGAAATCTATAATCTGGAAGGTTTCTCAGGACATGCGGATCGGGATGGACTGCTAACCTGGCTCAGTGGTTTTCAGAGGGAGCCCAAACATATCTTTTTGGTACACGGCGAACAGGAATCAAAAGATGATTTTGCCAAAACCGTAAAGGAGAAGCTGGGGTATGAACCCATCGTTATTTCCGGAAATTCAGAATTCATTCTGGAAAAGGACGAAATCGTCAATAAAGAACAGGCCATACAGGATGCGATGGACAGCGAAGCCATGGAAAATATGAAAAAGAATATTTCCGATATCCACAGGAGACTGGAAGGAATTTTGTACAACACCCATCTTGCCGTAAGTGAGAAAATGTCTCCTGAAAAGATGGCCGAGATCAATAATATTGTCTTAGAATTGGAGAAATATTCGGTAAATCTCGGATCTGCGGTAACGGAAGAAGATGATAACCATATGGACATTCATACGGAAAGTCAAAATTGATCGAAAGGATTAAGCACAGCTAAAATCGTTCATTTGCGATAAATATTGGCTGCGCTTTTTCAATGCCTACAGCCGCCCCTTTTAGGAACCGACTTATCCCTGACTCTGGCCTCAACGGGGCCTTTGGGGGATATTCATACTGCATAGGCCGAAGATTTTCTTTGTTGTGAATATTCAATCGTATTATGAATGAGAAAAAATCTTAAAAACCATATTAAAATCTTAACTTCCATGGTATAATATTGGTGGAGCTATACGTAAATGATAAAGGAGAGAGCGATGTCCATATTAAAACAAATTTCCAATAGTGTCACCCAGGTGGCGGAGGCTATTAGTATCGCCATTGGTGTGGAAGTTGAGATCGTCGATACGGATTTGACGATTTTAGGCGGAACGGGCATTTACGCTGCGATGATCGGCCAAAAGGAAGAAAGCGGCCGACTGGATAGCAATTATCTGTATGCCAGAGTTCTCAGAAGCGGCGTAACAGAATACATAGAAGATGCAAAAGCAGAAGAAAACTACGATGACATGGGCAGCGGACAGACCCATTTCGGAGAACTGTCAGAGATCTGTACGCCCATTAAAATGGGTGAAAATATCATAGGAGTCATCGGACTGGTAGCCTTTACGGAAGAGCAGAGGGAGATTCTACTGGATAAAAAAAGAAGCATGGTTACCTTTGTTGAGAAGATGGCCGACCTTTTAGCAGCGAAAGCTGCTCAGCAGGAGATACTGGAGGACGTGGAAATCTCCAGGGACGAGATGTCTACGGTTTTGGAGACCACCCACGAAGGCATCTTTGCGCTGGATAGAGGCGGATATATTAAACACTGCAATAATATGGCGGCCACCCTTTTTAAAACGACCAAGGCAGATTTGATCGGAACCCATATCAATGAGTTTATGCTCGGTACACCGGCACTGGAGGTCATAGAAACCGGCCGGGGCTATACGGAAAACGAAGAGATTTTCAAGACGGACCGAGGTCAGATGCATTTTATTGTAACGGCAAAGCCTTACATGTCAGGAGATGACATAGGCGGAGTGGTCATCTCTTTCCGAGATATCGAAGAAGCACAAAAACTGGTTTATAATATCAATACCAGAGCACTGAAAAACACTCTGGACGATATTGTCGGCAACAGCGACGAAATAAAACGGGCCAAAAAGCAGGCTATGATTACGGCCAAAGGCAACTCCACCGTATTGATCACTGGAGAGAGCGGTACGGGAAAAGAGATGTTCGCCAAAGCCATCCATTATGCAAGCCCAAGAGGAGAAGGCCCCTTTGTAACGGTCAACTGCGGAGCCATTCCTGAAAATTTGCTGGAAAGTGAACTGTTCGGCTACGAAAAGGGCGCCTTTACCGGTGCCAGCGATAAAGGCAAGGCCGGAAAGTTCGAATTGGCCAACGGCGGAACCATTTTTCTGGATGAAATCGGCGATATGCCGCCCCACCTGCAGGTTAAAATTCTCCATGTTCTTCAGAACATGCGCTTTGAAAGGGTTGGCGGCAATAAAAATATTATTGTTGATGTTCGGGTAATCGCGGCCACCAATAAGGACCTGGAAGGTATGATCCGCGAGGGAACGTTCCGTGAGGACTTATATTACAGGCTCAGTGTTATTCCGCTGATGATTCCTCCATTGAGAGAGCGGCGAGATGATATCAAGCTTTTGATGTACCATTTCTTGAAAAAATATAATACTTTCATGAATCGCAAAATTACCGGATTCACCAAGGAAGTTGAGGAGCTTTACGTCAATCACGACTGGCCGGGAAACGTCCGAGAATTGGAAAATGCAGTGGAATACGGAACCAACATGGCCTTCGGCGATACTATTGGCATGGATGAAGTCCCAACCCGGCTTTTGCGCAACGAGGACAGCATCATGAAATTTCAGGATACCAATCTGCCTCTGTCGGAGCAGGTCAAGCGATACGAAAAAGAAATCATTACCCGTAAGCTTAAGAAGTATGGCAGCAGCGGCAATGCGAAGGATACAGTTGCCAAAGAATTGGGCCTTTCCAGGGCAACCTTGTACCGTAAGCTCACTGAGCTGGATATCAATGTGTAGTATTTTTACCATTGAATACGGCGTTGCCGCAGGGTAAAAATTACTGAATCTTGCTGCGACGCGGCTTGCAAGGTATACTATTCTGACCAGATTAATACGGAGCTGCCGAGAGGTGCAGAATAAGTGAAACTTGCTCAACCTGGCTCGCAAGTTATAACATATTGACCGGATTGATGTGGTATTGATTCGCACAGATTTTTAAGAGAATATAGAAAACAGGGCTGCTGTATGAATTGCTTTTTCATGCAGCAGCCCTTTTGCGTGAGTGCGCTGGGCAGCGTATGCTTTTTCTGATTTTCTAAGGGGCTATCCCTATTTTTTGAGACTCTGTTTCAGCGCTGTCAGGTTTTTGCTCATGGAAGCCAGATAGCGCTGGCTTTGGTCTTGTTCTTGTGCAGCAGCGCCGATCGTTTGTGCAGCCTGATATCCCAGAGTACGAAGCGTCTGTATCTGCTGCTCCACAGCTGTGATGAAGAGGGTGACGCATTTGTTGAATAGAGCTTGCTGCTCCGGCTGCACATCCGTCTTATCAGAATCACGGGCCAGCTCCTCGGCCGCTTTTTTTAAATGAAGGAGGCCGTGAATCACACCATTGTAATCAAAGCCGTCCCTTCCTGCCTGCATCCATTGCTCGGACATCTGAACATTCAGTTCCCGGTAAGGGTGAATGATCTCTTCAATAAACGTTCTTATTAAATGTGAAATATGTTCCTTTTCATTAATCATAAAAATCCCCCAATATGTTTTTCTCTGGCAGACTGTCGAAATGCACGGCCGCATATCAGCTATGCAAGTCAACATAGAACCAGCTTATAAGATAAAGTATTCTTTCCCATACTTGCATGGAAGTATCTTCTTCCCTTTTATTATTGACACAATCTACCCTAAGAAATACGCAATTCTTGTGCCATTGACGAAATTTTTTGTTTTTTCAATAATTGTGGTGGAATGGAACTTGCAATTCCTATATGTAGAACATATAGGTGTGGGGAGAGGATAGAATGTTTTCATTAAAAGAAAAAATCAGATATGGCGCCGCTTCACTGGGCGATACGGCAGTTTACAATTTATTGGTGATTTATGCGCTCTTTTTTATGACCGATATCGCAGGGGTAGAAACGTTGGCGGCCGGCCATATCATTTTTATTTCCACAATATGGAACGCTTTTTCAATCGGACTGATCGGCTATCTTTCCGACCGCTTTTCCTTTGCCGGCGGCCGGCGGCTGCCGTATATGAAGGCTTCCATTATGCCAATGTCTGCTGCACTGGTGATGATGTTTACCGTTGTAAAAGGCAGCGCCCTGTTTGTCGGCATTTACTATACGGTTGTAATGTCCCTGCTGATGACAGCCCACTCCTTTTTTATGATTCCCTATGAGGCTCTTGGGGCCGATATGACGACGGATTCAGGGGAACGAACATCCCTGCGAAGCTACGCCAGATTTTTTATGGGGTTGGGGAATCTGACCAGTATTGCCATATTGCTGCCACTGGTAAAGCTTCTTCAGTCAGAGGGCTTGAGCCAGGAAAGGGCGTGGCAGGCCAGCATACTGGGTATCGCCGTTCTCTCCGCCCTTTCGCAGATTGCAACATGCAGATGGTTCTCCAGCAAAACGACCGGCTTGCCGCCGAAGCTAAAGCAGCAGAAGACGGTTATAAAAGAATATTGGGAAGTTTTTCAATTAAAGCCGATGCGATTACTCCTTGCCGTGACTCTGCTGGTGTGCATAGCCAATGTTTTCTCCAGCTCCAGCATCGCCTACTTTATGAAATATAACCTAAGCATTTCAGAGGAGAGCAAATCCGTTGTGTTTGCAGTTATGACCGGCTTTGGAATTCTCATGACTCCAATCTTGTCTGCCTGCACCAAAAAAGGTGATAAACGGATCGTCATGGCAGGATGTTACATTGGGGCCGGTATTCTATCGATCGGTTTTGGTATATTCGGCATCAACTCTCTGCTCTTTTTATGCCTTTATATAATCGCCTTTACAATCGGCAGTTCGGCCTATTGGCAGCTGATTTATCCCATGCTCTACGATATCAGCGAAGTGGATGAATACCAAAACCACAGGCGCCGGGAAGCAACGATTCTCTCTTTGTCCAAAATCATTTTGAAAGTATCCAATGCCTGTGCTACACAGCTGCTGGCCGGTGTCCTTTTTTTCTTTGGCTATGAACCCGATATGCTGCGGCAAAGCCGGACCGCCCTATGGGGGATCCAGATTTCTCTGACCGTGGTACCAGGGATTTTATTTTTAACGGCAGCTGTCTTTGTGCTGCTTTATCCGATTTCAAAAACGAAGCACGAAGAGCTGATTCGCCGTTTGAGAAACAGGTGTTGACGCATAGGCATTATGCGCATGCGCATAGAAAGTCTGAAGAATCAGTGAAAATCGTTGAAAATAAGCATTTTCAAATTGGCATAGAGATTGCGGATTAAAAAGGATATCAAAGGAATACTGGTTAGCTATTATGATGCGAACAGGAGGATTTGTTCATGATGAAATTAAAGAAAATGACGTTGAACATGAATGGCGCGGATCGAACGTTTATTTGTGACCCAGAGAAGGATACCCTGGCGTCGGTAATTCGCCGGCTGGGTCTTACTGGGACAAAGGTCGGGTGCGGGACCGGGGTCTGCGGCGCTTGTTCTGTAATTCTCAACGGGAAGGTGATCCGTTCCTGCACAAAGAAGATCAAAACAGTGGAAGAATACAGTCAGCTGACAACGATAGAAGGAATCGGCACGCCCAACCAGCCCCATCCCCTTCAGGCAGCTTGGGTTAACTGCGGCGGCGTTCAATGCGGATTCTGCACACCGGGCTTTATTGTGTCTGCCTATGGACTGCTGAAAGAAAATCCAGCGCCTGCGCGGGAAGAAGTCAGAGATTGGTTCCAAAAACACCGAAACGTCTGCCGCTGCACCGGATATAAACAGCTGGTAGATGCGGTGATGCTGGCAGCAGAAGTGATGCGGGGTGAAAAGACCATAGAGGAAATTTGGTATAAGCCAGATGACCAGACTAAGGAATACTACGGAAAACCTGTTGTAAGGCCTTCCGCATTGGGTAAGGCCTGCGGTACGGTGGACTACGGCGATGACGTGGAGCTGAAAATGCCTCCGGGCACCTTGCATGTAGCACTGGTTCAGCCGAGAAAAGTAAGTCATGGAGCCATCATTAGCATCGACTGCACAGAGGCGGAAAAGATGCCGGGCGTTGTCAAAGTAATTACCAGCAAAGATGTAAAAGGCACCAATCATATGGATCTCTTTACAGCATCGCCCCTTTCCACCAACATGAAAGCGCCCCATCATATTCTAGCGGAAGATCGGATCCGTATGTACGGCGATGTGGCAGCCATGGTGGCGGCTGTAACAAAAGAGCAAGCCAAAGCGGCGGCCGAGAAGGTAAAGGTCGAAATCGAACCTCTGCCGGAGTATGTAAACTATCTGGATGCGGCCATGCCCGATGCCATTCGCATCCATGAAGAATCCCCCAATATTTATGCAAAGTGGCCCCTTGTCAAGGGAGATGAGGATGTGGAAACGCTCATTGATGAAGGGGAGTATGCAGTGAGCGGCAGTTTTTATTCCACAAGAGAGCCTCACCTTTCCATTGAAGGAGATACTGTACAGGCGTACTTTGATGAGGACGATGTTTTGACGATCCATTGTAAATCCCAGTCCATCTATTGGAATAAAAGCGATGTTGCCCAATCCATCGGTTTGCCGCCGGAACGGGTGCGCATGGTTATGAATCCGGCAGGCGGCAGCTTTGGCTGGTCCATTACAGCTGCATCTTTTGCACTGGCTGGGATAGCAGCCATGGCAACAGAGATGCCGATTGCGTTGTCCATGTCCTACGAAGAATTCATGCACTTCAGCGGAAAACGGTCCGCCGCTTACAGCAATGCCCGCTTGGCCTGCGACGAGAACGGAAAGATTACTGCCGCCGAGTTTGATATCGGTATTGACCACGGAGCTTATGCTGAAATGGGCGATGATCTGGCCAACAAAGTCATCCGTTTTGTTCTGTTCCCCTACTCTGTTCCCAACGCCAGAGTCTTGTCACGGGTTGCCTTTACCAACCACGGCTTTGGCACGGCATATCGGGGATACGGCTCGCCCCAGGCTTATACGGCGGGAGAAGCGGTCATCGATATGCTGGCAGAAAAGATCGGCATGGATCCTTTTGAAATTCGCTGGAGAAACATCGCCAGGAAAGGAGACAAAAATCTGGCAGGATCTGATTTTGTCGATTACCCCATGGAAGAAATGATGAAACGGTTAAAACCGCTTTATGAGAAGGCTGTTGCAGAGGCCAGGGCTGAGGATACGCCGCAGAAACGAAGAGGCGTCGGCCTGGCCTGGGGCGGTTATAATGTGACCGATAATCCTTTTGATCAATGCACCGTAGCCATCGAATTGAACCCGGACAATACCTTTACAAAATATGATACCTGGCAGGATTTGGGCCAGGGAGGCGATATTGGTTCGCTGATGGTAACGGCAGAGGCGCTCAAGCCGCTGGGCGTAACCTTGGATCAGATCAGGCTAATACAAAACGACAGCGCTGTGTGCCCCAACAGCGGTTCATCCGCCAGCAGCCGTTCCCACTACATGAACGGAAAAGCGACGATCATTGCTGCAGAAAAACTGATAAAAGCCATGCGCAAAGAGGATGGAACGTATCGTACTTATGAGGAAATGACAGCAGAAGGAATTCCGACCAAATATGTGGGACAGCATGAAAATGCCACTGTACCTGGTCTGGTGCCGACCGATCCAATTACTGGCCAGGGAAACCCGTCCATCGACTATACTTATGCGCTATATATGGCGGAAGTTGAAGTCGATACGGAGACAGGAAAGACTACGATCCTCAAATTCACCTGTATCGACGATGTGGGAGTGATTGGAAATATCCATGCAGTAGAAGGCCAGGCCTACGGCGGTATATCCCACAGTATGGGATTCGCCCTCAGCGAAGATTATCTGGATGTGAGGAAGCATAACAACCCATTCTCCTGTGGTGTGCCATATATCAAAGATATTCCGGATGACATTCAGCTGATCCATATGGGAACCAGGAGAAAGAACGGACCCTTCGGCTCATCGGGAGCATCGGAAGCCTTTCAGTCCAGCGGCCATATGGCAGTGATCAACGCCATAAGCAATGCCTGCGGCGTGCGCATTTACGAGCTTCCGGCAAAACCGGAAAAGGTGAAAGCCGGCCTTGAGGCCATCGCAGCCGGAAAAAAGGTTGAACCGCCTAAAAAATATTATTTGGGTCCGGACATGTACGATGAAATCCAAAAGATACGCGATACCGGAAAGTTTTAGAGACGTCTGGCCATGAGAGAATACGTTAAGACCTGTAAAGAAAACGAACCGTCTTTTTGCTCCGCAGCCTGTCCCTTTCACCTGGATGTACCGGATTTTATGAACAAGATACAGCGGGGCAACTTCCGCGCCGCTTATAAGCTTTATCAAAACTCAGTGGCGTTTCCGCTGGTGGTATCTGCCCTCTGCCCGGAGTACTGCCGGGGAGCATGCCCCAGAAACGAAATTGATGCGGCTGTTGATATGCGCCGGCTGGAAGAGGCTGTGATCGGGTTGACGAAAAACTTAGACCCCATCGACTACAATGTCCCGCTAAAGGGAAAACGGGCAGCTGTGATCGGCGGCGGGATCAGCGGCCTCAGCTGCGCGCTCAAGCTCTGCCTGAAAAAATACCAAGTTGTGGTGTTTGAACGGGATGCTCGTTTGGGCGGTCATCTGTGGGAACTGCTGCCGGAAAGCATATTTCTCACCGATATACAAAGACAGTTTCAGTATGAAGAGCTGGATGTGCGATTAAATTCTGAGATCCTGTCGCTGCCAGAACTGGCTGAGGAAAACTTTGATGCGGTCTATATAGCCACCGGAAGGAATGGAAGAAATTTGGGGATTGAGGAAAAGGAAGGCGTTTTCATAGGAGGTTCCATCCTGGGAGCGGATACAATCCAGGCCATTGCCCAGGGAATCGAGGGTGCTGTGGCCATCGAAACCTATTTCTTAACAGGTAAAATGACTCATGAACACAAATCGTTTTCCACAACGATTCCTTTTCCCGATCTGGGAGAAATCCTGCGGCAGGGGTCGTTTCTCACAGGAGACGGCCCTGCCGAAAAAGAACAGGTCATGCAGGAAGCCGGCAGATGTCTGCGGTGTTCCTGCGATGCCTGTAAGAAAAACTGCGATCTGCTCCGTTATTATCGGAAATCCCCGCTTAAAATGATCGAAGAAGTAAGGGGAACAACCCAAGTGAAAGGGGTGCTATCGGATATAACGGTGGCCACCAAGCTGATTGCATCCTGCAGTCAGTGCGGATACTGCGTTAGATGCTGCCCGGAGGGCATCGATTTTCAGTCATATTTGCTGGAAGCCCGGCGCATTCTTCATAAGAAAGGCCGTATGCCTTGGGCATTCCATGACTTCTTTCTGCGGGATATGACCCATGCGCGGGAAAACAGCGTGTTTCTTTGGGACAGGAGGGAAAACCCCAGCTGGCTGTTTTTCCCTGGATGTCAGTTGGGAGCATCGGATCCTCAGTACGTTTTAAAAACCTATCAGCGGATTTGCTCCCATGTGGGCCGGGTGGCGCTGCTTGTAGACTGCTGCGGCGCACCTGCTCTCTGGTCAGGCGATGAGGAAAGGGAAGGCCGCATGTTTGGGGATTTCCAGAAAAAGTGGGAGGCGCTGGGTCAGCCCAAGGTGATTTTTGCCTGCGCCACTTGTAAAAAAATGATGGAGGAGCATATTGGAGGGCTGAAGGGAGAGATGGTTTATACGCTGCTGGAAAAATGGCGGACTCCTATGAAACAGCAGCTCAATCATGCGTCCTATGCTGTCTTTGATCCTTGCAGCGCCAGACACGACGATGCCGTCCAGCAGGCTGTTCGCAGTCTATCGGAACGGGCAGGTGCAGAGCTTTTGCCAATACCTGCGGAAAAAAGCAGAGCCCGGTGCTGCGGATATGGGGGCCATACGGCGATTGTCAATTCTCAGTACACGAAGGAAGTTACACAAAGGCGGGCGGCACAGAGTCCGGTCCCGTATATCACCTACTGCAGCAACTGCAGAGATCTGTTAGCCGCGGAGGGAAAAGATGCTGTCCATGTGCTGGATCTGGTATTTTCTTTAAACTGCCAGAACCGCACGGCACCGACACAGACGCAGCGGAGGCAAAACCGGGAAGCGCTGAAACATCAGCTGCAAAAAAGCGATGATCAAAAAGAAAATTCCGGCCTTACCGCCGACCGTCTTGTCAAAGGGAAACCAATTGATATTAGCCAGGCATTGAAACAAAAATTGGATCACAATTATATTTTGGAGGACGATCTGTTTCACGTGATTTCTCATTGTGAAAGGACAGAGCATAAGATGCGCAATCAGACCAACGGGCATACTCTGGGATCTTTGAAAATCGGATTTATGACCTATTGGGCCGAATATGTGGAGAAGGAGACCTCCTATGAACTGATCAACGCTTATTGTCATCGAATGGCGTTTGAAGAAGGAGAAGGATGATGGACGAAGAGATGGAAGTGGTCTGCTGTAAGTGCCGGCAGAGGCTGGTTGAAAAACCGGTTAGATTTACTTATTTAGGAAGGGAATTTAACCACGTCATGCCCTGCTGTCCCAAATGCGGCCAGGTATTGATAACAGAAGAGATGGCCCGGGGAAAGATGGCTCAAGTAGAGATGATGCTGGAGGGCAAATAGAAGTGAGGAGGATTTGATTATGATCACAATCCGAAGTAAATATATATATACCAACAAAGAAGGCCAGTGGATCGATGGATATGTCTGCATAGACGGCAATTCGATCCATCAGCTGATTCCTTATGAAAAGCGTGAAGATTTTCCACAGTTGATGAAAGCAGAGGACGTTTACGATTTTACGGATAACTTGGTGCTGCCGGGGTTTTGTGATTTTCACGTTCACTTGATCAACAGCGCAACCATTGAGCTGGATGGCGATTTGCGAACGGCAGCCTCTGAAGAGGAAGCCGCCCGGATGCTGTGGGAAAGAAATAAAAGTAAGACAAAAGAACAATGGGTCCTGGGAGGCGCCTGGGACGACATTCTGTGGAATACCAGCAAAGAGCCGAGCAAGGCTGCTCTTGACCAATATTTCCCCGACGTTCCGGTCTTTGCATTGAATAAAGAGTGTCACGGAGCATGGGTCAACAGTAAGACGCTGGAAATCTTCCATATAACAAAGGAGACGCCGGACCCGCCCAATGGGAGGATCAGCAGAGATGAAGAGGGGAACCCCGCCGGATACCTCCATGAAACGGCTATGTTTGAGGTTCAGAAAAAAATATTTGAGCGGATGTCGGATGAACAGGTCGCCAACTACGCCAAGGTCTTTATTAAAACCGCCAACCGCTGTGGTATCACCTCTCTCGGGGATGTCGTAGGCGTCTGTCCCATTCGGCCGGAAGCGTATAAGTACCTTGAGGACAGCGGTGGGCTTAATGCTAGAATTTTTTTCTATGTGGAGCTTGAGAAGCCACTCAAGGAGGTTCATGAGCTGCAGCGCAAATATTCGTCTTCGATGCTCAAATGCTGCGGCGTGAAAGCCTTTATCGATGGAACGCCCCAAGGTGACTCGGGGTATATGCTGGAAGGCTACTGGGACAATCCGAAAGAAAAGGGAACGCCCATGATCGATCCTGATCGATTTTTAGAGCTGGTGAAAACCTTTCATAAAGGTGATGTCCAAATGCGTATTCATGCCTGCGGTGATGCGGGGGTGCGTCTTTGCCTTGACTGCTTTGAAACTGCTCAAAACTTGTACGGGAGAAAGGATCTGCGCCATTGCATCGAGCATATCGAAGTTACGACGCCGGAAGATATACCCAGGTTCGGAGAACTGGGTGTCATTGCCTCCGTTCAGCCGGAGCATCTGCCCAAATATGATTTTGTGGAGCACCCTTTTCACAAAAAATTAGGGCCAATCCGGATGAATTATTCCTGGCCTTTTGAATCGATCCGCAAAGGGGGAGGCGTTTTGGCCTACGGCACGGACAGCCCTGTGGCACCGCTGGATCCGTGGAGAGGCATCTTTCGTGCGGTCAATCGATTGACAAATCAGCTCCAGCCACAGGGCGGATGGAATCCAAAAGAACGGGTGAGCGTGGAGGAGTCGGTAAAGGCTTATACATACGGAGGCATTTTCGCCGCCGGAATGGAGGAGCGATTAGGTACTTTGGAGGCAGGCAAACTGGCGGATATGGTCGTGCTGGATAAAAATATTTTTCAGATCTGCCATGACAGAGACCAAATGTTCCATGTTAAGCCGCTTCTGACCATGGTAGACGGCAGAATTGTTTATGAGGAGGAAAAAGGGTGAAAGTATTTATTGTAGAGCAGAGTGGAGCAGAGGATGAATGGCTTTCTGCTTTGACCAGGGCAAAAGAAATTGAATTGATTAAGGTGGGCCGCCCTGAAGGCTGAGGCTGATTACGTCAATCCTAAGGCGGACATCAGTTTTTGGAGCAAGTTTAAAGAAGGCAAACGGAAATTACAAAATGCTCCCTATATTGTTTCGCCAGAAGTGAAATCCATTAAACATAAAAAGGGCGTTTAACGCACCGTTAAAAGGAACGAATACTTTGTCAAAAGGAAAAAGGTATCGCCAAAAGTGGTGATACCTTTTTGCTGATGGTCCTCTAAGCAGAAAACAGACTTCCTCTTTCTAAAAGTCATAGGCCTTCTGCAGGATTTCCAAGAACTGCTTATGGCCGATGGGGCGCGGATTTGCTTTTTTGCAGGCGTGGGAGTCGCACAGAGCGGCAATTTCTTCAAAGTCCTTGGGATCAACCACCTCCAGCTCACTGAATTTTGGAATGCCCAGTACATCATTTAAATCAAAGAGTCTGCTGACCCCTTCTGCGGCAGCTTCCTCATCGGACAGTCCAAAGGTTTCAATCCCCAGGCATTTAGCTGCAATGGCATGTTTTTCATAATCTGCACGCATGTTATATTCCGTGACAAAGGGCAGGAAGATGGAATTGGCGATACCGTGAGGGATATCGTAAAAACCACCCAGCCGCTCAGAAAAGCAATGGACAGCCCCAAGAAAGGTGTTGGTAAAAGCAATTCCAGCCATCAGGCTTCCCACCATCATATCTTCCCTGGCTTTCAAATTAGACCCCTCTTTTGTCGCCGTGACAATACTGCCGGCGATTTTATTCATGGCATACATGGCGATGCCATCAGAAATGGGATGCGAGTAGGTGCAAGTAAAAGCTTCCAGTGCATGAGTAAGCGCATCCATACCAGTGGAAGCTGTTACCAGCGGCGGTACCGTCATGGTTAACTCCGGGTCCATGATCGCCACTTTGGGAGCCATTTTAAAACCATCGGACATGGAGACTTTCATGCCCAACTCAGTAGCGGTAATGACCGCTTCAAAAGTTACTTCGCTTCCAGTTCCGCAAGTTGTTGGTACGCAGATGACGGGAAACAGCTCCTTGTCAAATTTTCTGACCTTTGCCCAATGGGAGCAGCTGCCGCCGTTGCTCATGAGAACGCTCACCGCCTTGGCGCTGTCCATACTGCTGCCGCCGCCAATACCGAGAATCACATCAGCGCCAAAATCCTTACCCAGTTCCGCTGCTTCATCGCAGCTGGTATCTCTGGGGTTGGGAAGAATCTTGTCATAAACGGCATACTCAACGCCTGCTTGTCTAAGGCTGATTTGAATTTTATCAACGATACCGGCATTGCGTACACCGCGATCTGTGACGATCAATGCCCGGGTCCCATAACTGCCCACTTCCTTTCCTGTTTCTGAACATATACCAGGCCCAAAACAAATTCTTGTGCGATGGTTGAACGCAAACGTGTGCTTGATAATCATATTGTACCTCCTTCATGATCTAGACTTTGTTATTAAATAATGCAAATCCTATACCATTTTTCTGACAAGCTTCCATTGCAGCCCGCGGCGAACGGGTTGGCATGAACATTGCGTTATAAATAATCGTCCGATATTTCTGACGAATCAGGAGGTGCTTATGAAAGGAGTAAGTTTTAATTTATCGACGAGAATCGAATTTGGAAACGGGTATGTGGACCGGGCAGGAGAACTGGTAAAAGAGCAGGGGGCCCAAAAAGTCATGATCGTCACCGACGAAGGGATCCGCAGAGCGGGCATTACAGAAAGGGTGGAAGCGTCTTTAAAAAAAGCGAAAATCTCTTACGTGATCTTCGATCAAATCATGCCCAACCCAAGGGATATCCATTGCGTGGAGGCGGGAAACATAGCCATTGCGGAACAGGTGGACTTTGTATTGGCCGTGGGCGGCGGAAGCAGTATGGACAGCGCCAAAGCCATCGCTTGTCTGGTGACCAATCAGGGACCCATCGCCAACATCCTCAAACCCAATAAAGTCAAGGAAAAACCCATTCCCCTCATGTGCATACCCACCACAGCGGGAACGGGAAGCGAGGTCACATCTTTTGCGGTTTTGACGCTGGATGCAGAGAAAAAGAAAACCTGTATTTTTGACGATAAAATACGGCCCGATATCGCTCTGCTTGATCCGCAGCTTTTGAAAGGGCTTCCGCAGGGGATCATCGCCTCTACAGGGGTTGATGCTTTAACCCACGCCTTAGAGGCTTATACCTGCAAATGCGCCAGTCCCATTACGGATGCCTTTGCCCTGGCTGCCATTAAACTGATCGCTGCCAATTTAAGAAATATGATGTATCAAAAAGGCGATGAACATGCGTATGGGATGATGATGGGAAGTTTGCTGGCCGGGTTGGCTTTCGGCTTTTCTGACATTGCCTCTGTTCATTGCCTTGCAGAAGCAATCGGCGGATATTACGATACGCCCCATGGGGTCGCCAATGCGATCTTTCTGCCGGTGGTATTTGAATACAATATCCCTGCGGATGTGAAAAAACATAGGGATGCAGCCCTGGCGCTGGGGATCGATCCGACAGGAAAATCTGATCGGGAAATCGCGCAGTGCGGTGCCCAATGGATCCGGCAGCTCTCAAAAGATCTTGAAATTCCCTCTTTGCGCTCTCTGGGATATGTAGAGCCGGATAAATTCGATATGCTGGCGGAGGTCTGCATGGTAAATGTATCCACCCCCAGTAATGCCAGACCGGTAAATAAAGAAAAATATATTGAGCTGTTCCAAAAAACCTATGAAGAGGGCTAAGCGTATGCACAGCTGCAAAAACCATATGCGGGAGAGCATAAAAAATAACTGAAAATTCATAAAAAAACAGCAATAAAAATAAAGAGCGCTGAAAAATGCGCCAATATAGAGAAAAAAGTGCAGTGGCACGGATATTGCTCTATTTGGTAGGCAGACAGCACAAACCGTTTTGATGAAAAGGAGGGCCGCAATATGAAGAATAAAACAGTACGAATTACGGAAAGGAGTAAAACCATCGACCAAGCTGTCGCGGAAAAAATGAAAAGCCTCAATGTGAAGTTTTTGGGACTTTTCAATCCGGTTCCGTATGAAATGGTTTCGTACCGACCGGTATTAGTGCCCTACAACATGTTGATCTATTACTATTCCATGCAAAAGGGGCCGCAAAAAACAAAATTTCTCAACAGACAAGGAGAAATCGCGATCATTTTCGACGCCAACGAGGTACACGGTTTTCATTTTGATTTAGTAGAAAAAGAACGTTTCCGTACAAAGAGCAATAATTTATCGGAGCTTGACCAGCCTTTCGAACTTTTGCAAAAAAACTGTACGGAACAGGAGATGGAACAAAAATGCTACGACATGATACGTTATAAATATTTGCAGCGGATCTCCAGAGGGAGATCGGAAATTAAACTAAGGAAGAAAAATGAATTCTATCGTCCCGCGGTTGAAATGGTCGTTGCTGCCAGGGGAAAAGAGATGGTGAAATACGCTTATTTGGATCAATACGCCTTATCATCAGAACATATTAGCGGACTAAAGGTAAGACTGGATAGTTAAAACAGTAAAAGCTTTTTTCAGGAAAGGAGAAAAAAATGATTGATTTTAACGAATTGTGGTCATCGCTGGATTGGATCATACTGGTAGTTTATTTTGTGGCTGTCCTGGGTGTGGGGTTCGTTATGCACAGCAGGGCCAGCAAGAGCTTTAAGAGCTTTTTCGTAGCTTCGCGCCGGCTGACCATTCCCGTCCTCATTGGTGTGGCCATGGCCGGGTGGTATGACTCGTGGACCATCGTCGGTCTGGCTGAATGCGGCTGGACCATGGGAATTTCTATTTTATTTATTTATGTAGTGCCAACCGGGTTGATGCGTTTGCCTCTGGCTATCTGGATTGGACCTTTTACAAGGGACAAGATTCCCGATTATGTGGTGACGCTGCCGGATTTGGTCGGATACTTTTACGATAAGAAAACGAAAGCTTTGTCTACCATTGTCCCGATTTTCTCCGTGCTGTATTCAGCGGCGCTGCTGTTCGCGGTGGGCGATGTGCTCCATATGGTATCCGGGCTTCCTATCTATGCCACCGTGGTCATTGCGGGAGTGGGAATTATTTTCTACACGGCAATGGCAGGTCTGTGGGCGCTGGCAGTAACCGACATGATTCAGTTCGCGGTTATGACCATTGCGGCCGGAGCACTGGGGCTCGGTCTCTTGCTCCATTTCGGCGGATTGCAGCCGGTCTATGATTCCATTGCGGCTACCGACCCAGTACTGCTCACGCCTTTGGGACATAACTCGGCCCTGGATGTGGTGGCATGGGTAATTGGAGCTGCGGCCCTATATGTCAATGCGCAGAGTTATCAGAGATTCGGTGCGGCTAAGGGCGGAGGCGAAATTAAAGTCGCTTATTCGGTTATGTTGGGAATCGGAATCTCCTTCAGCGCAATCATGGTCTTCGGCGGTATGGCAGCATCTGTCATGTTCCCCGAAGCAGAGACCATCTCCCAGGGATTCTGGGCCGCGGTATTCACCGTTTTGCCCACCGGTTTGAGAGGGCTCTTTGTAGCCGCCCTGGTAGCGGCTGTCATGTCCACCTCCAGCGCCGATATTTTAATCAGTGCAGGTATTTTGGCAAAGGATGTGTGCAAAGATTTAATAAAGCCGAGTATGAAGGATGCGGCAGTTCTCAAATTGAGCCGGGTAATGATCGTATTTGTGGGATTGTTCATTATCCTGGGGACGTATCTTTGGAGCGACGGCATTGCCAACGCCTGGTACTACATAGGCGGATTCCAGGTCGCGGTGTTCTTCATTCCCATTGTAGCTGGGTTCTTTTATAAGCGAAAGACCGCCAACGGAGGTTTTATTGCAGTACTCTGCGGCATTGTCGCCTATGCGATATGGGAGTTTGCTTTAAAAGCACCCTATGGAATACCATCCAATGTATTTACCTGGGTAATCAGCTTTGTGGTTTACTTTACCGCCTGCCCCATGACTTACAAGGCACAAAAAGAAAAGGATAAGCTGGGAGCATAGAAAGAAAGGAGAACGTCATGTCTGATAAAAATAATCGAATCGGAAATATTTTTTCGGTTGTCGTCGTAATCATAAGCCTGCTGATTTTGTATGGGTTTACGGTAGGAAATACGCCCATATTCTACTTTTTAATCATTGCTAATTTTGTTTGCGGACCTATTTGTCTGGTTCTCTACTTGATAGAAATCAAACGAGGGGTCTTCCGGGTAGAAGAGGACGAAGAATAAGCTTGAAGGAAGGGGGCTGCCGCTATGCCAGAGAACATAAAAAATATGCGCAGGTGCATGGCGGCGGCAGACCATAGCTGAACGGCAAAAGATTGCCCGACTGTCAAGAGGCGGGAAAACGTTGAAAAACAAGGGATCAGAAATATAATAAAAAATATTTTCGCTTTTGGCACACCGTTTGCGTTACAAATAAGTGCAAATATTTAAACGTAGTGATCGGCAGGAGCAGATTAATTTAGGAGGTAAAACGATGAAAGCGGCAATAACAGGTGGAGCAGGAAGGCAGAGCTTATCTGCAATCTATGATTTTGTAGAAACGGAGGATGTGGAAAAAGTCTTATTGATCGATATCAATGAAGAGGCATTGAAGGCCAGAAAGGAACTGGTCGGTTCGCCCAAGATTGAGACAAAGGCAATCGATCTCAAGGATACGCAGACACTGGCTCAAGCATTGGAAGAATACGATGTTGTCATCAACGGTTCATCCCATGTGTTCAATATGGATGTGATGGACGCCTGCATCGAGTCAAAGACCAATTACACGGATTTCGGCGGCCTGTTTCACTGGGCGGTGGAACAGATGGGACGAGACGAGGATTTCAGACGAGCGGGAATTACCGGAATCGTGGGATCCGGCAGCGCTCCGGGAATCGTAAACGTATTGACTAAATATGCGACGGATCGTTTGGATACAGTAGAGGATATTTTGATTCTGGATGCGATCATCAATCGCAGTGCGTCTGGATATGGCTTTGTTCCGCCCTATGCTCTAAACACCATTATTGAAGAATTCACAATGAACAATTTTGAATATAAGGACGGAGAGCATGTGGAGCTGCCGCCTTTTTCCGGCAAAATGACGGTGGATTTTCCAGAGCCCTACGGAACATTGAATCTGTATAACATGATTCATTCGGAAGTAGCTACCATGCCCATTGCATATAAAGACAAAGGCATTAAGAACGTAGCCTTTAAGCTGGCGCTGCCCACACTGTTTGAAGAACGTCTGCGTTTCCTCATCGAAAATGGACTGGGCAGTCAGGAAAAGATCAACGTAAAAGGCACGGCGATCGCACCTAGAGATTTTCTGCTGGAAGTGTTCGAGACCAAACCGGGAACAAAGATGGGAACGCCGGATGATATGAAACTTTTGCGTGTCATTGTTACGGGCACAAAGGACGGGAAGAAATGCACGTATGAAGTGGAGACGGATCTCCACCACCATCCTTGGGGTTTATCCAACGGACATTTCTCAGTAGGTTTTCCGGGGGCGATTACCGCTAAAATGCTGGCAAGAGGGCAGGTCAAAGAAAAAGGCTTCTTTACCGGCGAACAGGTTCTGAATACTGATATCTATTTCAGGGAGCTGGAAAAGAGAAACGTGCATGTATTTGCCAAAGTCACAGAACAACTTTAGTTCTGACATTTTAATCTTTTGTAAAAGGACACTTGGGGTAATAAAGCTTCAAGTGCTCTTTTACTATTCGGAAGCAAACAAGAATTTTTACAGAATTATTGTAGTGATTTTAAGCAAAATGTAGTACATTTGAACGGGTGGGTGTGTAAACAACGAGGAGAACCAAATATGGAAAAGGAATTTGAGCTAAAAGGCTCTGCTGAAAAGGCGATTGTGGAGAATCGGCTGTATGTGGGGCTTATTTGCGGATGCAGCGACGGTCTGATTTTGTGCGAAAAGAAAAGTTTTAAAATCTTAATGATCAACAACAATGCGAAAATGCTCTTGGATCTGGACCCGGCTGAGAAGGCCGGCAGCGTTAAAAGTATCTTAAAGAGTGAAGAGCTTGGCCGTCTGATGGAGGGGGAGCTGCTGAACACAGAGATTAACGGCATGCCGGTCAAAATCAACTGTGCGGTTGAAGAGGATTACATCTGGTTCTTCATTGTAGACTTTACAGATGTAATCCGGGTGGAAAATCTGTCCCAAAAGACGCTGGAACTGAACCGGGAGCTGATCAGCGTTTTTAATGAATACGGCGACGATACGCTGATGGTGACCGACGGCAAAGGAAACATTGAATTCGCAGGGGAGAAGATCTCCCAGACCTGCGGGGTATCGTCCAATTATTTCGTAGGCAAAAATGTGTACGATGTGGAGCGAGAGGGTATATTTGTCCCATCGGTAAGCGTTAAGGTACTGGAATCAAAGCAATCCCAGGTGGTCATACAGCGGACTCGAATCGGCGAAGAACTGGTTTCCGTCAGCGCGCCTGTTTTGAATAAGGACGGAGAAATTGAAAAGGTAATATCCGTCACCAGAGACTATTCAACACAGATGAAGATCAGCAAAATGATCGCCGAGCTGGGCGAAAGCGAAGCCTTTGATAATATCCTCAGGGAGAAAGAAGACAAGATCGTAACTTGCAACGACACCATGTTTGAGATTAAGACTCTGGTAAAAATGATTGCGCCTACAAAGGCTACGGTGCTGATCAACGGCGAGACCGGAACTGGAAAAGAAGTGATTGCCCGGTATATATACAGCCTCAGCGACCGCAAAAATCAGCCGTTTGTCAAAGTCAACTGCGGAACGATTTCGCCGTCTATCGTAGAATCCGAGTTGTTCGGCTATGAAGAGGGTTCTTTTACAGGAGCCAATAAAGGCGGAAAAATTGGATTGGTAGAGGCGGCCAGCGGCGGTACGTTATTTTTAGATGAAATCAGTGAACTGCCCATTGAACAGCAAGTAAAACTCCTGCATGTGCTGCAGGAAAAAATGCTGATTCGAGTGGGAGGCACCCAGGAGATCGATCTGGATATCCGCGTCATCGCGGCTACCAACAAAGACCTGGAAGAGCAGGTGGCTTTGGGAAATTTCCGTGAGGATCTGTATTATCGGTTAAACGTGATTCCCATCAGCATTCCGCCTCTGCGGGAGAGAAAAGAAGACGTGCCCCTATTATCAAAACATTTTTTCAAACGGTTCTGCGCTGCTTACAACAAAGAAATGCAGCTTTCCAACAATGCCATTTCTGCATTGGAAGAATATCCGTGGCCGGGCAATATCCGCCAGCTGGAAAATACCATTGAAAGGCTGGTTCTGACCACGCCCAAGCCGACGATTACCATTGATGATCTTCCGCCGGTCTTTAAAGGAGAAGAATTTCAAAAAAAAGTAAAAGTCAATCAGATTACCAGGCTGGATGCCGCTATCGAGGAACTGGAAAAAGATCTGATCAAAATGGCGCTGGACGAATACGGCACCACGGTCAAAGCGGCTGAAGTGCTGGGAGTCAATCAATCTACTGTCTCACGAAAGATCGCCCAATATGGCCTCAAAAGCCGCATGGACAAATCCTGAGCCGAATTTCTTGAAAACGAGACGTTAAATCAAATATTAGATTCATGGAAAACAAAGGTGTCCTGCAATAAGGGCAAACAGAAGTATTCAGACCATTTTAAAAAATGAGAAATTTGCTATATACCTTGCGTTTCAGGTCAAAGTAGGATAAAATTAGATTGTTACTTACAATTGATAATTTTGAAGTATATTATGGAGGAAACAAAATGTTAAGAGAAGCATTACCGAAAATCGTAACACCGTTACCTGGTCCAAAGGCAAAGGAAATCAT
>NZ_JAJAGH010000008.1:0-353652 GCF_020734085.1 Hominibacterium faecale | reverse complement strand
TGCTTTTTCCATCTAGCTCCGTCTCTGTAATACCGAACAGGTTTTTTATCTTAATCTTCGTCGTTTTCATTTACTGGTTCCTCCGCTTCTTCTGCTTTCTTGGCTTCAAACCGCTTTGTCGCACAGTTCGCACAAAGCTCTACGCCGTACCGTTTCTTTGTCGACGCCGCGATCTGCCGCGGGCTTTTCCCATCTGACGCCTTGATTGCTGCGCCGCAATCGTCGCAGTAAAACTCTTCTTTTGGCGCAAAGTCCCTGACCCTTACAGCAGGCCCCGTTTCTCCGAACGCAGTGACCACCTCCGTATACAACTGGATCCTGACACCGTGCCAATCCTCGACATATGGGCTTCCGGCCACCTTCTCGATCCGCTTTGAGTTGGTTGAGTTCGCGATCATTGGCTTAACGTCTTTTTCGGCAAAATGGACAACCAGCCCCTCATCTTTCTTGCCTCCATTACCTGTGTATTTTTCTTTCTGTGCATAATCTATTGTTACTACTTTTTCTTCACCCTCATCGAAAGCATATGCTCCGATATAGTCCGGGTTCTGAAATTTTTTCCAATGTGTCTTACTCATTTCTTCTCCTCCATTTGACAAACCTCCTGAATTGGTTTATCCTGTACTTGATTAATTCGATTTGCTCCTGCATCTGGCTCTGCAAAGCCTGCGGGAGCGTTTTCTTTTAATTGCAGTCCGCAGATGATGCAGTAGTTATACTCCGGACCGATCTCTGTGTTGCCGCATCTGGGGCAGGCAGTTAGATTATTCATAGATTTCACCTCGCGCACCTCCCTCATAGACAGCTCGGCCCACTTCCATAAAGTTGGCTCCGTTACTATTGCAGGTTGCATTGATCCTTCGCTTCCCGCCTCCGATAAAGTATACGGTGATGATTTCCCTACCTTCATCACTCTGGTAGGTAATGTCTGCCACATTGCTTCTCGGGTCCTCGATTAGCGCAAGCTTGACCTGCTCCAAAAATTCTTTTTTCTTTTCCATCATTTTTCCTCCCTCAACATCGTCCGGCACATCCCACAAACTGGCCTCCCGCGAAAATCCACTAAATTGTCCATGCTCCCGCAGATGACGCAGCCTGGTTCATACTTTTTCAGGATGACCCGGTCGCCTTCCATAAAGGTTTCAACCTCGTCTCCATTTTCAATCTGCAAGGACCTCCGCAGCTCCCTTGGGACCACAACCCTGCCCAGATCATCGATTCTTCTTACGATTCCAGTGTTTTTCATTGTCTTACTCCTCTCAACTTTTCAATAACTTCCTGCGTCTTCCGGCCTTTACGCTTTTCTTTCAAGTAATTGGAATTTATATCCGATTTTCTCGATGTCCTCAAGGCTCAAAATCTTGCCTTCCTCCGGGCGGCCTAATAGCTTAAAGACGATACATTTTTGCCCTACCTGCTGCTGAAAAAACTGGCGGTTAACTGGCACGTCTCTCTTGAGTAGTGTCGTCAAAATCTCTGATGTAGACTGATGTCCAACTGCACTGTCAATCTCCTGTCCTGCAATAATCTGTTTTGCGTCCTCTAAGGTGATGTCCTTTAAGGTATACTCGCCCGCTGTTGTTAAGATTGATGTGTTTAAAATTCCGATTTTCATTGTTCTCTCCTTTTCTCATATTCCATATTGATATAACATTCCATTCAGCCATAGCGCCGGGAGCATGATCGCCATTCCGATGCCCAGCCATCCGGCAATCTCTAGCAATAACCATTTCATGCCGCTCCCTCTTTTTTTACCGCTGTGGCCTTAATTTCTGCCCCGTATTTTTGACTCAAAATACGTGATAGTGCTTCCATTAATCTGTCAATGTTCATTTTTATACCTCCTATCCGGTTTTCTTTGGCTTGTCTTCGGTTTTTTTCTTTTTATCTTCCACCTTGCTCTCCGCAATCCCTAAAATGTACCCTTTTTCAAATTCCGACATTTTAGAAATAGATTTTGCTACCGCCTTGGCAATTCTCTTTTCTTCGTCGCCCATCTTTTCACCCCCTTTCATTTCCAATAATTTACTTTTTGCGTCATCTCTCCTATAATGTATCTACAGGCCCCGCCAGGCCGAGTACATAGAAAGGAGAAAACGAATGATTAAACTTACCAAGGATACTGATCTTATATTTTGTCAGATTTGCGAAGAATTTTTAACCCGCCGCAAAAATGGAATTGATAAAGAAAACGCGATAATGTTTGGGAATCCTGCCGTTTTGCAAACTCAATTTTTACAAGGAACTCTTGAATCTGACATTAGATCAGCCATCAAGGAACTTCGCAACAAGAAGCTTCTGAAAGCGTATATTGACAACAGCTTTCAACTGACCGATGATGCAATTATTTACATAGAAAATCGTTTCAAAAACAGATTAAAAGAAGTTGTTGATATCATTGCTAAGCTTCGTCCGTAACCTTTTGGCCTGTGCATCCCGAATAAAACTCATCTTTCGCAATGCGCAGGCTCCACCTTGTACTCCCGTCGTCTTCGTATGTTCGCAGATCGAGCTCCTTGACGCAGCACATTGGCTTTCCATTTAATTCAAAAATCCCTTTATTTAGGTCAATGTGAATTGATTCAAGCTTTTTTGTGTCCACCTTTTCACCTCCTAACTGGCCTGATCTAAATAGGCCAAATCTTTAACTTGTTCCAACCGTTTTTTACAGTCCTGATAAATTTCTTTATAATGTTTCTGCATCAAAATTCCCGTGTCAATTACATGTAATATGATATTTTCAATCAATGATAAATTGTTGAGTTGCATTATTGTCGCCTGATTACGGGTTTTAATTCCGGCCATCTTGTTAGCCAATTTTGAGTAAGTCATATAGAGCATGTCCGCATGGGTACTTCCTTGATCTTTGGCATAGTCGACAAGACGTTTTATGGTATCTGTTTCGGCCTTACGTGTTAATTTTCCGGCCTTTCGAGTCTCTATCCACTGTTGGGTAGATTTTTCTTTAATAAAATTTTCCATAGCGTTAAAGGCTTTTATATATTGAAGCTTCCATTCAAGAGCCTTTTTACCTGTAAATCCCATTACCAAGAGAGAAAACCCGTCACGGTTTATCAAGTACAATGGTCTTTTTCTACCACCATCATCTCTATATGATGATTTTATAAACATTTTAGATAAGTGCGATTTTGCGTTTACCTCCAAATCCTCTTGTAGCAACCCAAGTTGTTGATAACCCCTGTTGTTGCACTTATTACACCCCTCGCCATTGCAAGAACACTTTCTCCCTTCGATGGCGTATAGGATTTCTTGATGCCTTTTCCCAAATTTCTCCGCAACCTGTAAGCTATCGCAAACGGCCTCATCATTTTTTAAGAAAACTAAATCTGTAATTGTCCTCACCTCCTCTCTGTTGTATCGCTTTGCATGTTTGCTTGTTAAGCACATTATATGTTTTATTATTGCTATTGTCAAGCATTTATTTTATATTTTTGTGCTTTACAAGCATTTTTTATTATGGTATACTCTTATTACCTGAAAGGGGGTGATCCATTGAAATCGTATGAAAGAGTTAAACACCTAAGAAAAGAAGTCTTGAAACTGACACAACAAGAGTTTTCTGAATCGCTCAATATATCACGCTCAAACATGGGCAATATAGAGATAGGAAGAATAGCGTTAACCGATAGAGTCATTTCTGATATATGTCAAAAATATAATGTAAATGAAGAGTGGCTCCGAACAGGTACAGGGGAAATGTTCAAAGAGCTTACTAGAAGCGAAGCTATCTCAGACTTCATGGTAGACTTATTAAAGGAAGAGGATGAGTCATTCCGAAAAAAGTTTATTGAAGCTTTAGCAAAACTCGATCTCGATGATTGGAGTGACATTGAACGGATCGCAAAAAAAATGACATCAAAAAAGGCTGAGTGATTTACTCAGCCAAGTACCTTTTGATAATGCGATATAAGAGTTTCAGTTTATTCATATCATCCGTTTCATTTACAAGATCAATGATAAGCTTTTTATAATTCAACATGTGCAACACCTCCCCTGGTCGCATTCCGAACTTTCGAACGTATGTTTATTATAGAACAAACGTTCTTTCGAATCAATAAGAAAAATGCTGGTATAAAATTGCAGGTGTGCGCGCACATTGAATTTACTATAGTTTAGCACAAAAAAGTTTTTATTGGGGAATTTGGGGTTAATTGGTAACAATTGGAATAATAGTTTTAATTTTAAAGGAGGAAAAAGTTATGAAATGCCCAAATTGTAAGAGTGAAGATGTTGTAGTGCAAATAGTAGAGCAGGGTTCCAAAACCACAAAGCGGTCAATGGGACGAAAAATGGCAAGGGGAACCGCCGCTATGATGACTGGAGGGCTATCTGTATTTGTTCCAAAACGCAAAGAGCAAACTAAATTTAAAAACGCCAAAGTTGCAGTTTGCCAACATTGTGGAAACTCGTGGGAAGTTAAATAATCTAAAACAAAAGCCCCCATCGCTGGGAGCCAATGCGTACGGTCGTATATGATACAACCTTGTAACTCGCACCTACATTGTATCATGTATGGCCGGGGCATTGCAAGCCCTGGCTTTTGTATACGCAAAAATGCAAAGAAAGGAGACAAAACATGTTTGTAGATGAATCACTATACGGAAAACGAGCGCTAAAATACATACGAGTGTCCACCGCAGAGCAGGCCATAAAAGGCTTTAGCTTGGAGGCTCAGGACGCTGATCTTGACGAGTTTATAAAGGCTCACTACATGGTAACGGTCGGAACATTTATTGACGCCGGAAAAACGGCCAGAAAGAACCTCCACAAGCGAGAGGCGCTCCGGGATATGTTGGAGCATGTAAAACGTGATGAAGCCGACATTATCCTCTTTGTGCGACTCGACCGCTGGACACGTAATATTAAAGACTACTGGAAAGTCCAGGAGGTCCTAGACGCCCATAACGTCCAGTGGAAATGCACACAGGAGCAATATGACACCTACTCAACAAATGGTCGCCTACAGCTTAATTTGAAGCTTGCTATAGCAGAAGATGAAGCTGATCGCACGTCCGACCGGATTAAGGGAATCCAAAAAAATAAAGTTGCGAATGGTGAGGTAATTTCTGGCTCTCTGCCGTATGGACTCAAAATCGACCGATCCAGCGGAAGAAAACGGATCGCTATAGATCAAGAACGGATTGCTGTCACGCTCGACGCTTTTGATCATTTTTTAGCCTGTCAGAGCAGGCGCAAGACTCGAATCTATATCGGGGACAAATACGGTGTACACTGGACCGATCAGACCTTTAAAGCAATGATTTATAATGATCTTTATGCCGGTGAGTATCGCGGAAACAAAGACTATTGCCCGGCCGCTGTGGAAAAACAAAAAATGAATGAAATGCGGCGCATTTGTGAGACTTTACACCAGCACTCACGGACCGGCGTGCATTGTTATCTTTTCTCTGGCCTTGCACGCTGCCAGGTCTGCGGTAATGTTATGCACGGCGTAGCGGACCCGCTAAAGAGCGGCGGACATACCTACTATTACAGATGCAGTAAGCACTATAATTACCATGCCTGCACCAATAATGCCTCCATACGGGAGTCTGTAATCGAGGAATACCTCTTGCAGAATGTCGAGAGGCAAATGAAAGACTATGCAATCAGATACGAAATTACTGCAAAAGAGAACAAGAAACCGCAGGCTGAGAAGGCCAGAATCAGGGCAAAACTGCGAAAACTCAAGGAATTGTATGTAAATGACCTGATCGATTTAAAAGAGTACAAGAAAGATTATGATGCTTACACAAAAAAGCTGGAACAGCTCGAAGAAGCACCGGCACCGGGAGCCAATGTCGAAAAAATCAATGCGTTTCTGGCAAAAGATTTTAAATCCACATACGACGATCTGGACCGTGAGGAAAAGCGGACGCTCTGGAGGTCTGTAATCAAGGCAATTTATATAACCGAGGACAAAGACGTCCAGCCCCCTGTTTTTTTATAAGATGAACTATAGTAAAAGTATGTGTCAGTCATGCCCCGTATTCATGGCCTGAATCATATCCATCACTTCCTTGCCTCTAACCTCACCTACAATAATGCGGTCCGGACGCATCCTCAGGCTGGTTTTAATCAAATCGGCCATCGTAACCTGTCCCTTTTGCTGGACATTGGCTTGTTTGCATTCCATCCTGACCAGATTTTCGATTTGCTTGATCTGAAGCTCTGCCGAGTCTTCGATGAGAATGACCCGCTCATCCTTTGGAATGAAGTTGGATAGAACATTGAGAAAGGTCGTCTTTCCCGAAGAGGTTCCTCCGCTGATAAAGCAGTTATATCCGGCCTTTACCAGTTTTTCTAAAAAATCAGCGGCTTCTCTGGTGATGCTCCCCATTCCAATCAGCGCTCCCATATCGATCGCTTTTTGGGGAAATTTCCGGATTGTCAGAATCGGTCCGTTGAGGGCGATATTTTTGTAAACTGCGTTCACCCTCGATCCGTCCTCCAGCCTGGCATCCACAATGGGATTGAGTTCATTGATCTCCCGATGAACTCTGGCGGCCAGCCGCCGGATTAATTCTTCCAAATCCTCCACCGTATCGAAGGTCAGATCGACCTGTTTCAGTTTTCCTCCCTTTTCGATGAAAATATGATCTTTACCATTGACCATGATCTCCGATACATTGGGATTTTCAATGAAAGGCTGTAAAATATCCAAATCCCTGCGCAGGGAATAGAAAATCCTGCGGATCAGGCTGCGGGTTTCCTTTGGTGACCGCATCGCCAGCCGTTTATCCCGCAGCACATAATCCTCAATGGCTTCCATTGCCTGCTCGTCAGTAATCTCATTTTCATCTGCAGTGGTTAGGGTCGTACGGATCTCTTCAATGATCTGTCCCAAATCTATATCCGGGCCTCGAATTACATTTAACTCCATAATTTACTTTATTTTCCTTTCCTGATGTTAGTATAACGCAAATGGTAAATAATTACAACACCCATTTTTTCGACAAGATTCGACAAATAGAAAAAACCCGGCAGAAGTCCTCTAACACCTCTGTCGGGTCCTAAGCTTAACGCTGCGGCAAGCGATGGCACTGGTCATAGCCGCAAAATCAGATTAAGCTTTATTCTGCCGCCTTTCAGTTGGCTGCATTTATAAGTGGCTCCATGAGACCACACACTAAGAATTGTTCTAGCAATAGAAATCATTGCGGTAAATCAAAAAGCATATCAGTGCGGCAGCCTATCCTTGACTGATTACATATCTTAGCTAAACGAGTCCAAAAAGACCCCATCCGTACATTTCACTGGTTTCTTTCATGGCCCGCGTAAGCTCCGAAGGATAACCCTGTATAATATCCACATCACCTGCCGCCCAGTCCAGCACAGCCTTTGAAAAGGCTATCGGTCTCTTAAAGCCCTTTACGGAAATCAGATCCATATTGTCGTATACCGTATGATTTCCTCTTACAACATCAGCAAACAAGGTTATCTGGGCGATCTCCTTAGCTGCAAAGTTAAGCGCATCGACCACCTGGGGTTCCATTATGACAGGCCACTTTAGCTTTTGTTCCTCCATGATTTCATTCAGTTTTGATTCCACCTCAGGCATACAGCCGCCAATGGCTGCATACGAACAAATATCATTTCCGATAACATCATAGTTGAGTACAAATTTCGTATTTTCAAATATGTCGCGATGCTCAAGCAGATAATATTTACTTCCATGGAGTCCGCATTCGTGACCGGACCAGGCAATGAATCTCATCGTCCTTGCCGGCGGTTTCCCTGCATCAGCAAGCTGCTGGTAGTATCTTGCAAGCTCCATCACCGCAGCCACTGCGGCAGCATCATCCGTAGCTCCCACACTTCCCATTGATGAATCAAGATGCCCGCAGATAATAACGTTTTCCTCAGGCCTGAGTGCACCTTCGATGACACCGATCGTATTCCTGCTGGTACTCATTGCTACATCGAACTGCAGGTTTATGAATATTTCCTTCACATCTTGTTTGAGAAGCTCGCGAGCCGTCTGATAATAAATGACAGCAGTGGGTATCGTATAATCCTCATCCATTGTTTCAAAATTAGCATACACATAAGGTACATCCATGTGGAACTCTCCTGTTGTATATATTACAGCTGCCGCTCCGTATTCCTTAAGTTTTTTGTACATACTGATATCGGGATAGACAAAATATACATCCCTATAAATCAGCACAGCCTTGCCTTTGACATCATTTTCTTCGAATGCCGCAGTGCTGCCGTCCTCGAGGAAAACGAGCGGGAAGGTCTCCCCGCCCTTTGCAGTCGATTTGGAAAACAAAGCAGGAGTATGTCCCAGCTCCGACCATTTTCCTCCGATGTTCGCTTTAAGATTCGACTCAATAACCTTGCAGATCGGCACATCGAATTCATGAATCTCTGTTTTTATGCCATGCTGCTTATAATAATCCAGTATATAATCACTTGCCTTGATAACAGCTTCTGTTCCTGCGAGCCTTACACCGCATTCCTCTGCAAAATATTTTGTATGGTCATATGCCATCTGTTCGATCATTTTTTCCACCTCCCGGTAAACATCTATCATTATCCTTTTTTGGTAATGAGCAGATCCTTAAATTCAGCCAGATCAACATCCTTGCCTTCTTTTCTATCATTGATTGCCTTGATAACGTCATCGTGTCTCTTCTTTGACAACGGATAGATCAGCCCTACAATAGCTATGATCCCGAATATTCCGCCGCATCCGCACACATAAAGCCATTTCAATGAACTCAATGTTTCAGCTGTCTGTACGGCCTCTGCTGAATAACCGATCACCGTCAGCATTACACCACATATGGATATGGAAAGCGCGCCTGCACATTTCTGAATGAACGCAATCAGACCAAAGATTACGCCGTCTGTTCTTTTGCCCGTGCTCAGCTCATTTACATCCACCGTATCCGGGATCATAGCCCATGGCACCTGATAAACCGCAGCAGTCCCCAATGATACCAGCGCTACAAATACACATACCTTTCCCAAATCCCCCGGGCCGATGATAAAGCCTACAAACAGGATCACAACGATTGCCGATTCCAGCAGGGTGATTACCCATGCGATTCTCTTGGATGTTTTTTTGATGATCACATCGACAATCAGTGAAGCAATGCAAGAAGCGATCCCAAGTACCAGGAATGCCGTCGCGATCTGCGCCGAATTGAGCTGCACGTAATATGTAAAGTAGTAAACCATAAGAGAATTGCTGCATGTCATGCCGATAACGCCTACGGCGAAAAGGATCATTACAATTATTACAGACTTATTCTTTATAATCTGTTTGATGGTTGCCTTGTCCAGCTTATTGTCCACGGTAGAATCATGATGACGCTCATAGCCTTTCGTCGTTTTCCATATGATAAAGATGCACACAAGTGCCACTGCCATATATACTGCCAGGGTGCAGCTCCAGCCATAGTCGGAATTCTCGAAGAACTGACCGAAGAATTCCGTTAACAACAGGAATGGACTGTATGCCATTACGACCACCATTGCAAAGAAGTTTTTCAATGTGGCAAGGGTAGAACGTTCATCATAATCGATTGTCATTTCCGATCCCAGCGCCGAACAGGAAATGTCCAGCACAGTCTGTGCAGTGTAGTACAAAATGATGACAACGACGAAATATACCTTAGATACCTGTTCACTGAAACCGAAATTAGTAAACAATAAAATACTGATAAGGGCAAATGGTATAGCCACACCTATGATAAGTGGTCTTCTCCTGCCCTTTTCGCTCTTGATCCCGTCTGATATTGAGCCGACAAGAGGATCGGAAATAGCATCCCAAACAGTTCCCAATGAGATCATCGCTCCGGCAAACGCCGCTGATATTCCTACAATATCTGTGAAGAAATAAAGCCCGTAGGCGCTGAAAATAGTCCAGGTGATAAAGCTGGAATATCCCGATAGCCCATAAGCCAGTTTGACTTTCAGCGGGAGCTTTTCATTAACATTCATCGCTGTATTGTTATCCATAAGTTCTCCTCCTTTAATTAAAAAAATATATACTTCGCAATTGTTAGTTGAAGTATATATCTTTACGAGGAATTATTATATTGTCCTGCAGTCTTAAAAACGAGAATAAAATTAGAACTTTTTGAATATTTGGTAAACCGGAGTTCTACTTAGCATGCAATTTTTTGATCAAGGCAACTCTGTTATGCACGCCGTATTTGTAAAAAATATTGTATATATGCTTTTTGGTCGTGGATACAGATATAAAAAGCATCTTTGCTATTTCTTCGTTCGTACAGCCCTTGACAATCAGCTCAGTGATCTCGCGCTCCCTGCTTGTCAGTATTTGATCACCCAGAGAGGCTTCACTTTTCCTCATGTTCATGTGATCAATTACTGCATTGGCAATGTGTGATTTCAAAACATCAAGTATAAATACTTCCTTTTCATTGAAATCACCCCACTGCTCGCTCCTGAAAAAGCTGATCACTCCCAGGCTCTGTCCTTCTTTTATCAAAACGATACCCGCTGCATATTCCAGATTCTGCGGTTTATAATATTTTTTATAAAACTCGATGTCTTTCCTGATATCCTTGTCAATCAAGTCCGATTCCAGGTAAACAATCGAATCTTTGCATGCCAGCAAATTCTTCAAATGGCCCTGGTCCGATCCAAAATCCTCAAAGAGGCGCCTGTATTTTTCCTGAACATTTTCATATACAGACATTTTCACATTCACTTCATCCGGTTTTTGTTGCCCCAGTTCAAGCACCTGAAAGCAGCTCTGGTCATATGGTATCAATGCCCTTATATCCGACAAGAACAGATCCATCAATTCTTCAAGCTCTGCAGCACCATACATGTCAAGCAGTATATTGCTCAACGTCTGCACCTCGTTGTTCTTGAAATTAGGCATGATTACCGTTCCTTTCTCCTTTGTAAAACAAACTACTGTACCGTAAAAGTAGTACGGCAGTACAATAATATTCTTCCAAAGTAATACTTTTATATGATGAATATACAGAATAAAGACAATTTAAAATCCATTTTTTCTATGATAATATTTTTAATATACGAAAGCAAGGAGTATCTTTTGAATAAACAATTAGGAGTAGTTCTTGACAGATGCTTCGACGAGATGATACTTAAACTGCAGGATCTCATCAGAACAAAATCCACTGCTGGCCTCGATGATGCGGCGGAGGATGCTCTTTACCAACATGCAAAATAGATCAGCAGAAAGGAAAGGTAACCTTAAGATGATGAATGAGAGAGCTTATGAGCACACAAAATATTTTGTAGAGGAATGCGGCATACGAGTTGCAGGTACCGAGTCCGTTATCAAAGGCAGTGACTACATACTGGATTATTATAAAAAGTACGGCATCAAAACGGAAACACATGAATTCGACGTACCGGTTTGCGAAATCTTGAAATCCCAGCTCAAGGTCAGGGAAAAGGGCGATTGGGTCAGCTTAAATCATACACCTGCCCTGTTTTCAAGATCGACCAAACCGGGAGGTGTGACCCTGCCCCTCGTATATGTGGAGGATGGAAGCGTTGCGAATCTCAGGTCCGGTGATGTCAAAGGCAAAGCCGTCCTGATCTGCAGAGATGCGTATATGGTCTATCCTGACATCAAGATGTATAAACGGCTGAAAGAATTTGATGTCGCTGCAGTCATCTATACGTCCGGCGAAGGACATTGGGATGTTCCGTATGTCTATGCCAATTTTGAAACCATGGATGAGGATTACACGATTCCTACCGCGGTGATACACTCAAGCACTGCCAAAGAAATCGTATTAAATAACGTCAGCGAAGTATTCCTCGACATACAGTTCAACGTCAGCCTGAAAAAGAGCAGAAACACACTTGGTATCATTGAAGGAAGCAAATATCCGGAGCAGAGCGTTGTCGTATGCGCCCACCTTGATTCCACAGTCGGAAGCACAGGTGCTGTTGATGATGCTACAGGCGTAGCCGTAGTGATGGAGCTTGCAAGATACTATCAGGAATTGGAAAATAAGGGAATACAGCCGGACAGGACCATCAGGTTCATCGCCTGGTCCGGTCACGAATGCGGAATTCACGGAAGCAAATTCTATTTGCTGGACCATCCCCATATCTTTGATAACATTAGCTTTGTCCTTAATTTTGACGGCATCGGCAGCGTTCTGAGCAACTATTCGGCAGTAGGCGGATGCACACCCAAAATCGAAGCCAAGCTCAATGAAATCACCCGTTCACTTGATCTTGACTGGCCGATCGTCATGGAACCCGCAGTAGTAGATGCTCTTAATTTTGCAGCTAAGGAAATTGCCCATATCACGCTCTTCGCAGGAGTCGGCTGCGGCTGCCATACAAAATACGACACGATGGATCTCGTCTCCGCAGCCGGATTCAACAGCCCGTTCATATTCTCGAAGGCTGTTATTGATTGGGCAGTCGGTGAAGATAAAATCGAACACGGTTTCCCGCCGGAGCTGGCCGAAGCATTGAAGGAAACTAGTAAAATGTACGGATGGGGGCTGTTCGGTCTTGTTTGAGCGAATGTTCAAACAAGGCCTCGTTCAAAAATCATATTACTTATCTTCCAATTGTCTTTCCACATCTGCCATTCTGCCTGTCACCAATTCCGCCGATAAATACACCTGTCCGCATACCGGGCACCTGGGCGCCTTGTACCAGAAGGACTTGCCCAGATAGCGAAATTGTACCTGAGCCTCTTCCAGTCTCGCCTGACAAGCATCACAGATCAGGCTTGACTTTTCTTCCATTCCAAACCGCCTCCAGTTCAATTTCCATCCTGTGGGTATATACATCTTTAATAACATAAACTTCGCCCGCCAGTTCATACCTGATCCAGCAGGTAATATAGTTCAGCTTGGCATAACAAACATAGGTACGGCTTCTTTCATCATAAATCCGTCTCCCCGTTTTTCTGCTTTCCTTAATAACCTGCCGAACATCTTCTTCCACCAGCCTGAGGGATTGGAGCTTCTTGCTGATTTCCCCATCGATCTCAATCTCAAAATCATATTTTTTCCCATGGCAGGCCCCCTTTTCCTTCCACAGCCGGTCCAGCAAGGTTTCTTTCAGAAAGGCCCGGTTGCTGCGCCTTGTCGTATAATCAGGACTGACTGCATCAAACCCATTGATCGAAAACAGGAGATCCAGCACATGGATTACCGGCTTTCTCTCATCAAGAAATACGTCCCGGCAATTGATGCAATAGGTAAGATACGGTTTTTCATTTAATCGGCTTCTTTGGGCCCCAACAAATTTAGTAAACTCCGGATTGGCTACAGCCCCATCCCCGCCGAAGCCGCAGCAGCCGTAAGCGCCATCAGGCGAAAGCTCCTCTGCCTTGATCCCCGTCTTTTCTAAAAGGGATCTGATCGATTCTTTCATATGCGGATTGTGTCTCGCAGAACAGGGATCGAAGATGGAAAAAACCGTGCTGCCGATTTCCGGACTTAAATCCCGTATCGGCCATTTTCCGCTGCATTCCATCAGTTCATAGAGGGATATCACCGTTATTTCAGGAAGAGATTCCTTGAAATAACGGATACAGGAGGGACAGGCCGCAATCAATTTGGGTCGCCCCAGTTGTTCCCAATCCCTCTTCAAGCTTTGCTGCTGTTTTCTCTGCAGCTCTTCATCGCCCGCCCAGGAAGCGTGGATCCCGCAGCATCTTATGAGCAGTCCCATGTTTTTAAACTGCTTCAAAAGCCAGCCGTAAGTCTGCTCAACATATCTGGGATCGGCTGCACCTAAGTTGCAGCCCGGAAAAAAAGCGTATTCAGAAACGTCCGTTCCCGGAGCATGTCTGCAAATCTTCGACACGCTGCTGCCGGCGTGCTCCATATCATCCAGCCAGAACCCATGATAAGCCGGCGGCATCTTCTTCTGCCTGTGCAGCGATTTCCTGGCTTTTAAGATCATTTTTCCCAGCTCAATCTGCGCCGGACATTCGTCTCCCATGACTCCGCATTGGGTGCAGGTATTGACCAGACGCAGCGCGGGAGCCTTGTGGATCATGGATTCTCCGGGCATGGCTGTGGTCGCGATCTCTTCACGCATAGCCAGAGGCCATTTATCATAGAAATTTACCAAATCGCACTGCTTACGGCAAACATCGCACTGGCACCGGATGCACCTGCTTGCTTCCAATTCCGTTTCCTCTTCGGTCAGCATTCCGCCGCTGGCAGGCACAATCGGTTCTTGCGGCTCAACCCCTTTGAGATCGGGCCTCACCTTGGTTGGCTCTCTCTTCTTGTAATAATCCAGCTTTCCCGCCTTGATAAAAACATCGATGGCAGCGGCGGCATCAATACCATCGGCAATGGAAGCAACAACCTCCTTGCCGTTGAGAGCACCGCCGCCCAATACCACCATACCGTCCTTCAAAGAACAATGGGCCGTTTCTTTTAACGTATCAAAATGTCTGCCGCCTTCTCCGGTCGCCGCATAGATGCAATCAAAGGAATAGGACTTGAGCTCATCCAGGTCATGAATTTCCATTCCGGTTTTTACTTGATCGTACTCCTTATCCAGCTGGCGCTTGATCTCCTGCAGATATAATTCTTCAGGAAGCAGCATCTTCAGCTGTCCTCCGATCTGCTGCTCTTTTTCAAAGATGATGACCGTATATGCCTTTTCCAGCAGCTTGACCGCGCACGCAAGACCACTGATTCCTGCGCCGATTATGCCGATCCTGCCGGATTTGGGAGGCAAGTTGTATTTGGGCGGCTTTTTCTTTTTCGCTCTGCCCACGCAAGCCTCCTCCAGCAGCCGCAGCTTGACCGCGCCGTCCAGGTCCTTTCTCGGGCAGGCCAGGCTGCAGTACTCAGGACAGAGCCTGGCGACGATTTCCGGAAACAGTACGGCATTTCTGTAAGTTTTATAAGCCCTGTCGTATTTATGCCGCACGATTTTATCCTGGAAATCCAGCACATCCAAATGAAATGGACATGCGTTGACACAGCCGGCCTCTTCCCTCTGCAGACAGTTTTCAAATTGTTTATAATAGGTATCCATCGACCTACAAGCTCATGGGCTTTTCCTTGATTGCTTCCAGTTCATCATAAAAGTCGGAGCCCAAAAAATATGTTTCAGGAACGTTTGGATTTGGCTCCCCTTTAGCAAGGGCCTCTATCCCGGCCTTAACCTTTTCAGGCGTGGCGGGAAGCTCATGGATCCTCACGCCGCAGGCATGATTGATGGCATTCAAAACAGCCACATGATTTCCTGACTGAAAGCCTTCCGAGCAGCCGGAGGAGCCCCAGGGACCTCTGGCGTTTTCACCGTTCATATGGATCAGCGTCATATCGTCGGGGATATCCTTAATGGTGGGAACGCCGGCCGCCAGCATATTGGTATGCTTTCTGACATCCTCATAGTCTTCGGAAAGGGCGAATCCGATGGAATGTGAAATTCCGCCGTAGGCCTGTCCGTCAAGGGACTGTACATTGCCAACCTTACCCACTTCATCGACGCATCGGAACCCTTCCACCGTCGTCTTTCCTGTACGCATATCTACCGCTGCCTCTGCCAGGAATAAGGTGTAAATATACGCATAGGCAGGATTGCCCATTCCTTCATTGGGCTCGATCTCCACCAGGTCATCCCATTCGCTGGCTGCTGTCCAGTCGCCGTTGTATTTGGTCGGGATCCCCTCCGCTGCCATTTCATCATAGGTTCGATAAGTGCCGTCTTCCTTTCGCATTGCGTCCGTAAGATTCTTTGCCGCCAATATGGTAGCCTTTCCGTTGGCGAAATGGGATCTGGAACCCGCCGATTCGCCGGTGTTGGGACAAAGCTTGGTATCGGCCTGTACTAAGCGTATATCCTCAGGCGTGACCTGGGGGAAGTACTGTCTCAATGCCTGAAGGGTATGGATCAGGGAACCGGCATCCCCGCCCTGCCCCTGATCCTGCCAGGTATCGTATTTGGTGAACTTGCCGTCGGGCCTCAGCTCGATAGCCACGCTGGCTTCATCGACTGCTCCCAGACCTACAGTGTATCCTCCCCAGGCAAGGCCCACGCCTTTGCGCACAGAACCATCCGTGGCTGCATTAAATTCCTCTGCTTTTTTCTTGGCCTCCTCATACATGGGCTTCATCTTATCCATCATTGCTTCCATGGGGTATTCTAGGAAGGGCACCTGGTTGATGTTGTCCTGTCCGGGCCTTGCGATATTCTTATAACGGAATTCAAATGGATCCATGCCTGCCTTTTCTGCCAGCATATCGATGAGGGCCTCCCCGCATGTGAAGGCCTGGGGCGCGCCGTATCCTCTGTACGCGGTCCCAAAGGCGTGATTGGTTATGGCGACTCTCGACAGTCCCAAGGCATTGGGCACATAGTAGGGGTAAAAGATGAACCGCAGCATACGGATAATCTTATCGTCACCCATTTCATGATACGCGCCGTGATCCATGCCCGCGTCAAATTCTCCGGCGAGGATCTTCCCTTCCGCATCACACGCCAGGCGGCCGTTCATATAGGCCGGGGAACGCTTTCCTGAGAGAGCTATAAACTGGGCGTAATCAATGTGGAGGGCCACCGGCATCCTGGTCAGCTTAGCAGCCATTGCACAGAGGGCATAGGAACCTGCGTTCATGGCCCAGCCGAAGGATCCGCCCGTGGGATTTTCAACAACCCTTATGTTTTCGATCTCTTCTCCCAAAGCTTCTGCAATATCATCCCGGTCAAAATAGTTGGTCATGCTCTTGCACTGAACGGTCAGCAGTCCATCCTCATCATAGTAGGACTGAACCGTATCCCCTTCAATGGAAAGGTGGGGCTCCCTCGACGAATAAAAGCTGCCTTCTACCGAAAAGGCCGCTTCCTCGATCAGCTTCGGAACATCGTCTGCGGCGCCCTTGCGAAGAGGATGCTGGCAGTAAATATTGGGCATACCAGGATGGATTTCCATGGCATCCGGCAGCACGGCTTCCAGATAGTTCATATACTCCGGTAATTGCTCGTATTCCATCTTCACCAGTTCCGCCGCTTCTTGGGCTCGGGCTTTCGTGTCCGCCACCGCGATGGCAATCACATTGCCCCAGCTTATGATTTTTTCATCTTGTATGAGCTTGTGAACCTGATCGTAGGGCAAGGTTCTGGGCGAAAACGTATAAGCCATGAGTGCATTCTTGCATCCCGCTTTCTGGACATCTTTGGCCGTTATAATCTGCACCACTCCCGGCGCCTTTTCTGCTTCGGATGTATCGATGCGGATGATGTTGGCATGGCTCGTCACTCTTGGCATGACCAAAACCGCCTGCAGCGTTTCCTCCGGCATCTTCAAAGCCACATCATCACCGAAATCACAGACACCGCATGCCTTTGCCAAAGCATTGGGCCTTATCAGCGGCTTGCCGTAAAGATCCGTTTCCTTTTCCCACTTAAAGCGGATATCTTCCAGGGTCTTTTCTCCCCGCAGGATAGCGGCCGCTTCCATGACCCCATCGACAATCTGCTTGTACCCGGTGCACCTGCAAATATTACGATGCTTTTGGAACCAATCCCGCACTTCTTCCCTGGAAGGCGCCTGGTTTTCTTTGAGCAGCTGATAAGCCGACATGATGAAACCCGGCGAGCAGAAACCGCACTGGATTGCTGCCGTATGTACGAATGCGTATTGCAGCGGATGCGGGTTCATTGGATTCCCGATCCCCTCAATGGTGACCACTTTGCTGAAATCCTTGATCCCTTTTATTTTTCTGGTGCAGGATCTCACCACTTTATCATCAAGAACAACGGAGCATGCTCCGCATACGCCGGTTCCGCATCCGACTTTTGTTCCGGTCAGCCCCAGTCTCCTGAGTACAGATGCCAGCGTGTCCTGATCCGGATCGCAGACAAAGGTCCTGTCCGCGCCATTTATTGTAAGTGTTTTTTTTGAAAGTTTCATATCTTCTTTTATGGCGCGTCTTGATCAACGCGCCATACTCTCCTTTATCTTATTTGTCTGTGATCATAATCCCCCGATACAGCAAGCGTTCCAACAAAAGTATTATTCGTCCCACTTGATTCTTAAATGTTTCATTTCCTGAAGGGGAATCGGTTCAAAGCATTTTTTCTTGAGCTTGAATTTTACCCAAAGAACCGCGTACAAGAAGAAGCCCAGCATGAACAGGCATGATTTTGAACCCGCATCCCAGCCTGATGAGTAGATGACAAAGACACAGGCCGCCAGGCCAATGATCTGCGGCAGCGGCATGAAGGGCGACTTGAACGGTCTGTGGAGCTTTGGATATTTTTTCCGCAGAATCAAACATTCCACCTGGACCATGACATAAGAAACCAGCCAGCCCACACAAGCGATGGAAATAAAGTAATTGACGGTTTCAATACTGATGGGTACGACCAATGGAATGCACAGAAGGATGCATACGAAGAAAATGGCAACCCACGGCGTTCTGAATTTGGGGTGGAGATATGCGAAAATTTTCGGCATCATCCCGTCTCTTGCAAGACCGTACAACATTCTTGGAGGTCCTGCCATGTGGGCTTCGGCAGCGCTTCCGCCTGCTAAAACGGTGGCAATGATCAGTGCCACGCTTCCCCATGTTCCGAACATGGTCTCCGCGGCTAACATCTGCGGTAAATCCGAGGCAGCCAGATCGTCCATAGGGATATACTTGAGGACGGCAAGGCCGAAAACGCAGTCTACGACGAAGATGGCCACGATTCCAAAGAACTGCGCTTTGTAGATCGTTTTCCCCGGATCCTTGATTTCCTCCGCCATCGGGCACAGATATTCATTTCCAATATAAAGCCAGAATGCCGTTGTAAAGTATGGCATCATAGCGCTGAATCCCTCTTCCGGGAAAAAGGGCGCTGCTTCCGATAGCTTTTCAGAAACGGTGCCAATTTCAAAATGGCCCATCAGCCCCATCACAAACAGCAGCCCCATCATGGATACGGCCAGCAGCAATTGGGATCTTCCCAGAACCTCAATGCCAAATAAGTTCATCAGCAGGAATACGACCACTAACACCAGCGCGGTGATCTTATAAGGGATGGGTACTAATAATTCCAAACATTGCCCTGCGATGAAGGTTTCCATGGCGCCGGCCGTGCATATTAAAATAAAATAGCCGGTTAATACGCCGAATATAGCCATCGACCGACCCATGGTAGGAAGGGTGTAATCGACGATCATTCCTGCGCTGGGTATGCTGGTGGCCACTTCCGAATAGGACGTGGCGATGATCATGCACACGATTCCCAGGGCAGCCGCCATCAGCGTAAAGGCCGGCCCCAATGTTCCGAAAGCATTCAAAAACGATACGATCGGCGTGCTTGCGACAACGATTCCAATTACAAAGCCCCAGGACTCCCAAAAGCCCATATGCTCTTTCAGCGTTACTTCTTGCTTTGCATGTTGTGTCATTTATATTCTCCTCTCTATTTATCATGATAAGTTATGCTTGCTGTCATCCCAATCCCTCAATTGTTATGATTGGATCAATATCCTGCAGTAACTCCCATATCGATGGATATACACGCTCCTGTTATTGCTGCCGCTTTTTCTTCCGACGCCAGAAAAAAGATCAGCTCCGCCGCTTCCTCCGGCCGGATATACCTGGCTTTTTTCCCTTGAGGATAAGGCTTTAGCGTCTGACGGTCATATTCCTGCCGATTATCAAAGCCTGACCTTTTGAAGTTTTTTTGGATCATAGCGGTTTCGATGACGCCGGGACATACGGCATTTACCCTTATCCCGGCTTCTGCCAGCTCCAGGGCCAACGCCTTGGTGAAGAGGGATACCCCTCCTTTGGAAGCGCAATATACCGCAGCTCCCTTATTGCCGATAAGCCCCGCGTCCGAGCTGATATTAACGATAGCTCCCCGGGATTCCCGCAGCAGCGGGATCCCATAGCGGCACATGAAAAAGGAACCCTTCAAGTTGGTATCAATGATCGTATCCCAGATCTCTTCCGTAGTTTCTTCCGCCGCCCCTTCCACATATACGCCCGCGCAGTTGATCAGCACATCCAGTCTGCCCATCTGCCGGGCAAAGGCGTTCACAATCGCCTGGCATCCAGCCGCAGCGGCTAGATCGCCCGCAAAGCAGCAAACCCGTTGGCTTTCTCTAAACAGTTCTCCTTTTATCTCATCGAGAGCTATTTGATTGCGCCCAGTAAGAAACAAACTGGCTCCTGCCCGGAAGAATCGTTTAGCTGCGGCAAGGCCAACGCCTCCGGTCGCGCCGGTAATAAGGATGTTCTTATTCATCCATTCACTCATCGGACTCATGATCGCGCCTCCATCTTTTTTTGCATTTTGGAATCAGCAGTTTTCTCATGGTTCATCTCTTCATCTCTAAATGTTTTTCCTAACAAATTCAGCAGCTGGCAGAGATGGTAGATCTCTTCCCCGGAAAATCGCATGGGATAAAAGACCGGCGGAAATTTTATCCACAGGTAGCCTCCGTTATAAGGCGTAATCACAACTTTCATCTGCCTTATATGGGCGTTGTATTCAAAGGTCATACTGTAAAAATCCACTTCCTTGCTGCATTTCAGCAGCTCTTCCATAAAGGGACGATTTGCGCTGAGTGCCTCAACCACTCTTTGATCGCCGCCGCCAGCCTTGAGCTTTACACCTGTCATCTTAATGGCGCCCGTAAAGACGAGCTTCGCTTTAAAGTCCGCTCCCAGATCAAGATCATCCATGACAAATGTGAAATCGATGAAGTATGTATTTGACAGAAGTTTTTTGTTGGACATGCAAGATATTTTTGTCCAGCTGTATTGGGAATAGTTTTCAAAATAATAACTGATTCCGCGTTCTCCCTTCCTTTTCCTATAAGGACCCAGAAGCTCGGAAAACGCTTCTATATGATCTTCAAAGAGCATGATTGCCTTCTTTTCGCCTTTATCAAATCCCACAACGTTTCTCCTTTACATAGCTGCATCCTTTCCTAGAGGGCGTAAGCTTTTTTATAGAGCTGAAGAAAATCGCTGTATCGGATCTTCCTTACGTTATCCCCGGCAGCCATATTTTCTGTACATGCCACAGCAAGACGCTCAAAGTCTTCTTCCTTGGCTCCGATTTCCTTCATTTTGGGAATACCCAGGTCTTCACCCAGCTTCTTCACAGCCAGCACCGCTTTATACGCCAGCCCGCCTTTGGTCAAATGGTCATCTTTTTCTCCCATGGCAGCGGCGACCCTGGCAAACTTTTCATAATCGGCGGCATAATTGAATTCCATCACCACCGGCAGCAGCATTGCATTGGCAATTCCATGGGGCGTATCATAAAGCCCGCCCAGAGCCTCGGCCATACAGTGAACAGCGGCCACATTCGAGCTGCCAAAGCAGATACCGGCCATCAGGCTGCCCAAAAGCAAATTGGCTTTTGCTTCTTTTTTATCGGTAAAGGTGGCCTCTCTCAGATTGTTGGCGATCAGTTCAATGGCATATAGCCCATAAGCATCCGAGATGGGTTCGCTAACCGTACAGGTATAGCCTTCGATGGCATGGGTCAGCGCATCCATACCCGTTGAAGCCACGATGCCCGGCGGCAAAGTTACTATCAGATCCGGGTCCACCAGAGCAAGCTTGGGGAACGCGAAATGGCCGCCCACGCTCATTTTAAAATGCCTTTCCGTATCCGTAATGACAGCCCAGCAGGTGGCTTCGCTCCCCGTGCCCGCCGTAGTGGGAATGGCGATCAGCGGCGTGATGGGCTTTTTCAGCATTTCCGAATCCACAAATTCATAGTCCTTTATCTGACCACCGTGTTCCAGCAGCACGCCCACCCCTTTTGCCGTATCGATGGAGCTGCCTCCTCCGATTGCAATCAGCAAATCCGCGGAGAGCGCTTTGGCCTGCTCATATGCCCGATGCACGGTGGTATCTCTTGGATTGGGTTCCACATCGTCGAAGATGGCGATGGATTCATGTCCTGCAATGCGCAGGGCCGCAACGACCGTATCGACAATTCCCGCTTTCATGATTCCTTTATCCGTGATAATCAGGATATTACTGCCGCCCATTGCCACCGCTTCTTGTCCGACTTCTTGTGTGATTCCGGCGCCAAATCGGATTTTTGTCGGCAGTTCAAAATCAAAGCTTTTCATTTTCTTTTTCCTCCTTTTGCTTCTGGTTTGTTTTAAGTTCAGTTTCTATTTTAGAAAATATTCAGAATTTTGCATACATTCAAAAGGTGGATTTTACCGGCCGATGCAATTCCCATTAAGATGGATTTTTAGGAGATCGAGCTGCTACTTTGGTAGACCTTCTTGCTGACAGCATGGTTCAATAGGCTCAGCATCAGGGCTTCTTTGACAGCCGGGCGGAAATTTCCGGTTCTTTTGATTTATTATTTTTTCGCCAGGATTCCTCTTTTGTATGAATACATTTTTTTGCCCAGCCATTAGAATAGCCTTGAAAGGATGTATCTTATGGATAGGAAAGCGATAAATCAACTCAGCCACCACAAGGATTTAGTTACGGTTAAAAAGAAAACCTGCTGCGCGGACATCCCGTGAAGCAGGTTTTCTTTTACAATTTTTTATTTGACATATTGGTGCAGGTGCATAAACCTTACCGATGCATTCACTTTCAATGCTCCGATATCCTTTCCCACTACCCGATCGGTCTTGCTGAATGCGCATACGACTTCGGCTCCGTGATCATAGACATATTTCATCGTCGGAATCGACATCTTACCGCAGCCGTACGGGGCGACTCTAATTTTTCTATTCATGGTTGTTTCCGCCTTACTTAACCGCCTATTTGAACCTTAAGTCCATAACCTTCCAGTTGTTTTTTGATCCTTTCCATTTGTTCCTCCGAAGGCGCTTTTAAGTCCTCTAATAAATAGGGCCTTCCCAGCGCGGCATATTTTGCCTCACCAAAGTTGTGGTACGGCAAAAGGTTGACGGAGATTAAATCTTCTTTCATATCTGCTAAAAACCTTCCAAATTCCTCAATTGCTTGACTGCTGTCGTTGACTGCGGGTATGATGGGGATTCGAACAATGGTGTCCACGAGAGCGCAGACCTTTTTCAAATTACTTAGAATCAGCTCGTTGGTATCGCCTGTATAAGTTCTGTGGAGCTCCCGATTCATCAATTTCAGATCAAAGAGAAGGAGATCCATATATGGAAGGACCTTTTCAAAATTCTCCCAGGGAACATGTCCGCAGGTTTCCGCAGCTGTGGAAATCCCTTTATCCCGATAGTGCCTGGCGAGCCTGGCAATGGTCTCCGGAAAACACAGTGCTTCTCCGCCGGAAAAGGTCACTCCGCCTCCCGACATTTGATAGAAAACCAGATCTTTATCCACTTCCGCGATGATTTCTTTACAGGTCATCTCTCTGCCGGAGCCGGCTCTCGCCTTTGAACTACAGACCTCCGCACATGCCAGGCAGCCGATACAGATCTCTCTTTCGAACACCCATCTGTCACCATCTTTTATGATGCATCTTTGCCGGCATACGGCCGTGCACTTGCCGCAGCCGATACATTTATCCGGGAAAAAGAACAGCTCCGGCACAAATCGCTGGGACTCTGGATTGGCGCACCACTGACAGTTCAGGGGGCAGCCTTTGAAAAATACGATTGTTCGGATTCCCGGTCCGTCATGGACGCTGAATCTTTGAATATCGAAAACAGTTGCTTTTTCCATAGATGCTTTACCAGTTGGAATGTTCGGTTCTGGCAATGATCGCTTCCTGTGCCTGAGAAGTCAGCTCTACGAAAAAGGCGCTGTAGCCCGCGATGCGGACCAGCAAATCCCGATGCTGCTCAGGATGCTTCTGCGCGTCCAGCAAGGTCTCTTTTGCCACCACATTGAATTGTACGTGGTATCCGCCGAGGGCCCCTTCTGCTCTCAGCAGATGGATAAAGTTCTGTTTGTCTTTGTCCGTCTTTAACAGCTCCGGGCTGAGTTTCATGTTGAGCAGGGTTCCGACGCCGTTTTTCACATGGTCCAGCTTGGTGATGGACTTAATAACGGCGCTGGGTCCATTCTGGTCATTACCCGGATAGGGGGAGATGCCGTCGGATAACGGTGTTTTCGCTTTTCTGCCCGTCGGCAATGCCCATGTCGCTTCTCCGCAGGGTACATTGGATATGACCGGCACCACGCCGTTCATGAATTTGGTCCCGCGAATGCTGTAATAGGATTCGCACATGTCGCAGGAAGCCTCGCATACTTTTGCAGCAATTTGGTCCACATAATCATCATCGTTTCCGTATTTGGGAGCATCGTTCATCAGCATCTGTCTCACATCTTCATAGCCTTCAAAATCGGCTTCCAATGCATCGGCCAGTCTGCCCATGGTAATTTTTTTGTCATCGTACACCAACTTTTTGACAGCAGCCATTGCATCGGCCATATCAGTCAGTCCGGTGGATTCAATCCCCGGTCCGATATTGTATTTTCCGCCGCCGTTCATGGCGTCCAGCCCCTCTTCCATACAGCCTTCCATTAAGGCGGAGCGGACCGGGATAGGCATGCGCAGCCGGTGGGCTCTTTCGCAGACCTGGGCGCTCTGGCAGGCAGCCTTTATCATATGCCCCAGTTGGGCCAGACACGCACCTTCAAACTCCTGGTAGGTTTTGAAGGTCCTCGGATCTCCGGTTTTCAAACCGATCTCCCTGCCCAAGATCTTGCTGAGCCCGTTGAACATGGTCCATTCCACTGCCATGGAATAATTGAATCTGGCGCCTTCGGCCCACATGGACATTTTTCCGGGTATCTGCGGCTCAACGCAGCCGCCCACCGCCCAATTCCATAAGTCGCCTTCTTCGATTCCGTTTCTTCTAAGTATCTCAAAGGCAGTCTCATCAAAGAAGATTGCCGGCTGGCCCGTCCCCAGTTCGACCAGACTTGCAATTGCCATCATAAATTCATTGCAGGTATTTTTGTTGACCCGCACATTGATAGTAGGAGCATGCATCTGGGTATTGGCCGTGGCCTGCAAAACCATGTAGGACAATTCATTCACCGCATCGGATCCGTCTTCCTTGCAGCCGCCGACAGCGACTCCGTGATAAGGCTGATAGCCGGCAAAGAATTTTGATGTGGCATCGGAGATGGAATAAATCATTTCCGCCAGCTTGAGCCAAAAGCAGTCAAATAACTCCTGCATATGTACATCGTCGATCGTTCCCGCCTCTTTTTCCGCTTTGTAATAGGGGTATAACAGCTGGTCGATCCGCTCAATACAATATGCGGTCGCATTTTCTTCGGACCAGATCATCAGCTGGGTAAACCAGATGGCATGGAAGGCCTCCAGCAAATTTTGGGGAGGCTCCCAAGGTACACGGTCGCATGCCCGGGCGATTTTCACCAGTTCCTGCGCGCGCTTGGGATCGTCCGTGTTCTCCGCTTGGTTTCTTGCTTCTTTGGCATATCTTTCCGACTGCAATTTTGCCGCATCGCAAATCAACATGATGGATTCGTAGAACTTCCGTTTTTCATGGGTGGAAATGTCTTCCTGATCCAGCGCGGCATGCTTTTCCATGGCTTCTGCTTTAATGCCCCGAAAGCCCTTTTTAAAGACAATATCCCTGTATCCTGCCAAATATTCGCCGCCCCCGGATTGGGATTTGTTCTCGCCGAAAACAACGTTGGTTCCAAAAGCAAGCTTTCGCGCTTCCGGCGTCAGATTGGCAATATAGTAGTCCTCCATGGTTCTGCCCTTCCAATAGGGGATGATCTCTCGCAGTATGTCTTTATCCTCTTGGGAGATCAAATATGGATCCTGCTCTCTGGTCGCCATGGTCTCCAGCTCGTCCTCCACCCATGACATGCAGATTTCCGGGGAAATGATAACGGCGCGGGGCTGCTTGCCGTAAGCTCCGATGATCAATTCATCCGGGTAAATCTTCACGGTTTTTTCTGCCATGTAGTTATACAGACTCTGCGCTCGCTTTAAGCAGACGTCATAAGCCTCCATTTCCTGATAGGTCTTTGTATAAACGACGGCCCGTTCTGTATCTACTTCTGGTTTCCACTTCCAATACTGGTCGCGCAGCCGGTTGACTCTCTGGGTGGAGCCTTTATTCCATCCATTGTGGATCGTGGTTTTTTCCTTCATAGCTTTGGGTGCGGCGCTTTCATTTATCCGCACCTTGCCTCCTTTCGCAAACAATCGAAAACAGTATAGATTTCTAAGTTCATTATACGAAAAATTCAAAATATTACTTCCTACCTTCGATTGAATTTGCCAATTTAAAACTTCTCAAGAAGGTGGAGCTTTTCAGGGGATTTTTTACAAATTAATATCTTTGCCGCCTCTCAGCAGGAAGTTGACAATCTGGTGCTTGCCTTTTATTCCCATCTTTTGGTAGCTGTTGGTCAAATGTTTTTTTACCGTTGAAACATCCACATAAAAGGCTTTTGCTATCTCGGCAGTACCTGCGCCATTCATCGCCATGCGAATGATTTCCGTCTCCCGTTTGGTCAAATTGATGGTATCTTGTATCGAATTGAACGCATTATCTACCAGCTTGCTGAAATCAATCAGCACTGCGCAGTAATGCTGTTTGGAATTATAAAAAACTTTATTGATCGTGACTAAATAATCTCTGGATATGGAGCCCGATCGGCCGCCGGCACCCTCTTCGATTGAGATGGACTGGGTGATGCTGTTTTTCCCGTTTAATTGTCGGCAAAGGGCAAACAGTCTGTTCAGTACAGCTGCCTTTTTCGAGCTGTCGATCTCCACATTCTCCAAATCTTCCCATTCCACGGAACCGTTGACATCCCATAAAACATAGCTGATGAAAAATCCTGAATTGAGACACTTGATCTGGGGAAGATCATCAATGGAAGTCACATAGTCGGTTGCCACATTGCGCAGGTGGGGCGAAAGCAGCTTCATCAGTTCCACGTCTTCCAGGGTGAATTCTCCCTGCTGAATTCCTCTATGCAGTCCGATGCCGCCAATGATGTTTCCCACGCAGCAGATGCTGCCCTCAATGGAATATTCCATTCCTAAAGGCTTGAGCGCCTTTAAATAGTAGGCGCTTTCCATACGATCTTCTGATGAAAAGATATCGGAGCTGCGAAACATGATCGGTTTTTTGCTGGAAATAAGCGGAAGCACATCATCGATCTGATAATAATCGTTGAGATATTGATCCAGCTCTTCCTGTTCCCAGCCGGCGGCGATGAAAACATTGATTCTCGGTTGTTCGCTGGAAGCATCATAAAAATAAATATCCCCTTTATCAAAGGGAATGGTTTTTCTCAAAACGTCCAGCGTATTGCGAAATGCTTCTTCTTTATTTTTTGTCCCATATAATGTGAGCAGCAGCTCATTGATTTGCAGACATTCGCTATTCATCCTCTGATTTACACCTCGTTACTATGACGACAAGAACTGATTTTGCTTGGAAATAACGGCTATTGCTATATTATACGACATTATATTGGACTTCTTTTTCTGCCGGCGGCGCCAAACGCTTATCTGGTCTGCAAAAAACAAAAAAACACAGCTTACTGTGTTAAAAGAATCTGCTTTTCCGGCGGATTTGATTGAAATTTCCAATATAATGTCGTATTATGTTGCATTACAAGCTGATCTTATTCAGACGGCTGCGTTTTTCTTCTGATGTGGTTTTTGTATAAATCCAGGTTGTTTCCAATCTGCTATGACCCAGCAGATCCGACAGCTCCGTGATATCTCCGATTTCACTCATATAGGTTTTGGCAAATAAATGGCGAAAACTGTGGGGATAAACGTTCTTTTCCGGGACGCCGGCCTGCATGCCGATATATTTTAAATTTCTCCACACCGTGGAAGGTGTTATGCTCTTTGTTTTATCTCTGCCGGTAAAAACAAATCCTGCTTCAATATCCTTCTCTTCACAATAACGGCTTAATTCGCTGCAAAGCCTTGCCGGCAAATAGATGCGCCGGTACTTTCCCTTGTTATAGACTTCCGTGCTTCCAGCCCTGACTGCCTCTACGGTTATATATTGCAATTCTCCTATCCTGATTCCCGTCAGGGCAATCGTTCTCATGATACAAAACATTTTCATTTTGTTTTTTCCCTTGGCATATTCCAGCATTTTCAGATAGTCGCTCTTGCTGATCGTATGTTCCAGACTGCTTTCTGTTTGTATCCTTTTGGTCTTTACTTGCAGTTCCCTATGTCCGAGCCATTTTAAATAGCGATTAATGGATATTAATTTAGAATTGATGCTGCTGGCCGCATATTTTTCCGAAAGGATGCCCTTGTATTGTATCATGGTGTCATTGTCAATCATGCTTGATTGTGCTTCGAGCCATTGATGAATATCAAAGAGATATTTTTTTATGGTTCGTTCACTCAGCTCGCTGACCCTCAGCTCTTTCTCATAGTCTTTCAATTGTTTTTTTGCTTCTGTCTTTTCCATGTTCTACCTCCAGTTATCTATGATTGCTATATGAAACAAGTTTTACCCTTATTTTTATTTGCAAAGACTATGCCAACTAAAAACCAGCTACTTTACCTGAAATAGCTGGCTTTCACCATCTAAGCGACTACTGCTCCATCAGCATCATCGCTTCTTGGAAAAACTTCAGATGCTTGTGATAAATCCCGTTGATTTTATCGACAAAGCTTAAGATCAGGGGATTTCTTCTGTTCCTCCTCCTTTACATGCTCTAATATTAAAACATCAATTGCTTTTTTTCAACCAAAAAGAAAAACCGGCAGCCGCCCTATAGGGTGTCCGCCGGTTTTTCTTTCGGTAAAATCTATGCCTGTTTTTTTGCAGCTTTCCTTTTATACACCAGCCCCAGCACTTGCAGGGCAATGATCGGAGTCAGCGCTACCATGGAAATGACGCCGAACCCCTCTACCATCACATCTGCCCCATCGATCGATTCAGCTGCTCCTTGGGTAAAAGTAAGAATAAAGGTAGCTGTCATCGGTCCGGACGCAACGCCGCCGGAGTCAAAGGCAATCCCCACAAAGAGCTTGGGTACAAGGTACATCAATCCCAGCGCAAGTGCGTATCCTGGCAGCAAGTAGTGCCACAGGAGCAGCTCGGGAATCAAAATCCGGACCACCGATAAGGCTACTGCGCTGCCCACTCCGATAGAAAGGGCCCCTAATACATAGCTTTGCTTCACATATCCTTCTGTGACATCTGCGATTTGGTGAGTAAGCACATGGACCGCTGGTTCAGCCAAAATCGTCACCAAACCCACTGCGAACCCGATCGTTATCAGGAGCCAGCTGCTGTAATTTTCAGCCAAGTAATGTCCAATATAACTTCCTGCGCTGAGAAATCCTGCGTTGACGCCTGTTAGAAACAAGGTGAGACCGATCCAGTTGCACAAAAGGCCGCTGCAAACCTTTCCCAGCTTTCTCATCTTTAATTTAATGCAGGTGAAATTACAGATGAGGAAGATGGCTAAGATTGGAGCCACTGCCATGGCTGCTTCCACCGCAATGACCGAACATTCTTCAAGAAAAGGCCCTATGAGGGAAAGATCTTCGTCATGGACAAGGCTGATACTTCCATGAATTTCATCGATACCAAAGATTATGTTCATAATCATAACCGCCAGAATCGCTCCGGTGGATGCGATGGCTACCAAACCGAAACCGTCGTTTTCCGAGGTCTGAGCGCCTTTTTTCAAAGAAGAGACACTGATCGCAAGGGCTATGATAAAAGGCACCGTCATGGCACCGGTTGTAGCGCCGGAAGCATCAAAGGATATGGCTAAAAATTCCTTGGATGTAAAAATCGCAAGGCCAAATATAGCCAAATACAAAACCATGAGCAGTTTGTAAAGGGAAATGCCCTTTACGATTCTCGCCAGTCCCAAGCTGAGCATGACCGCAATGCCGACGGATACCACAAGGACGATGGAGAATTTCGATATGACGCCATCGGTCACACGATCCACTTGATTTGCAAGAATATGCAGGTCCGGCTCAGCTACAGAGATAAAAAATCCCAAAGCAAGGCCGGCTGCCACGACAATGATCACTTTTCCACTTTTGGTAATAACGGAACCCATCAGATTCCCAATTGGAGTAATCCCCAAATCAACGCCTATGAGAAAGATAGCAAGGCCGGCGATCAGAAGGGCCGCGCCGATCAGAAAACGAATGACCATGCTGCCTGGCATTGGGGTCAGAGTAAAATTTAAAACAAGGACAATAACGGTTATAGGTAGAACAGATATCAGCACTTCTTTTAATTTTTCGATCAATACATTCAAACACATCCCGCCTTTCATATCATATATATAAGAAAGAAGTAACGAATTGTTCGAATATTATAACATAGATTTGTGTATTTAGCAAATTAATTTAAAAATCCCAGCAAGATTATAATGTCTTGCTGGGATTTTTCTCACATTTGCTATTCTTCTTCATCCAAAAAGTCCGCTTTCAATAAACTATTGGCCATCTTCTGTGTACCGATTACCCATAGCAGATCCCCTTCTTCGATGACCATATCAATATCCGGGTTGACAATGGGCAGCATGCCCCGTTCAATCCCCAGAATATATCCTTTATACTTGGGCCGGAACCCAGAATTTTTAATGGATTTTTTAATTAATATGGAGTCTTTTTCCACTTGAATCGGACAGCAGATAATCTGCTTTTCCGGTTCGATTTCGTAGAATATCTGTCCGTATATATATTCCCGCAGCGTAACCATCGGCTCCTGAGGTTCTTGGATATGATCGGCCTTTTCCAACATGAGAATACAGGATTCTATTTCATTTTTGGTACCGATGGCATGAATGATATCGCCTTCAATAACGCGGAATTTTCCGTTGGGCATGTTGAAGTGCTTTCCATCGCGGATAATTTTGATAATCGTTACATGGAAAAAACGACTCTGGCAGAATTCGAGGATTGTATTTTGTTTAATGGTTTGGGTGACCTTAAATTCAACCACATAAAAGGATTCATCCAGCCAATGATATTCTCCCTTGATTCCCCGCTCTTTTTTCTGCCTTACCAAGGTTGTCTCATAAAAATTCTCGACAAACCGCATTTCCATCTTTAACGTTTTACCTTTAATGTAATCTGATTTGATGATAAAGACGATAACGGCAAAAGAAAGAACCGCCAGCAGAATATATGGCAGGCGCAAAAGCACCCTCAAGGTCATGACAATAAATCCACAAGAAATGATGATCCGTACACCCGTGAATGCCAGCAGCGGCATCCGATTGGCCTGATTCTTCAGCCACAGCTTCGTATATAGAACGCTTTTTTTTGAGCACATGATACTGATGAGCGGGATCATGAATATGCAAGTGACCACAGCTGTAAGAATATTTGCCGCCAAACCCTGGATATATTGCTGCACAAATCCTTGAAGAAAACGAGTTCCTCCAATGTAAACCACAAAGATACCAGCTGTACAGATGCTGGACCGTATAAAAAACTTAATAATATAGCGCTGCCAATCCCAGTCTTTGTCAGCAGTGCTTTGCTGTTCCGACGTATGGCGGTTGAGAAACTTGTAGAGCTTGGGAGACAAGTGATGTTTTGCGAAATCATAAACTTTTTCCGAATGTTTGATAAAAATCGGTGTCGTGAAGGTGGTAATCACGGAAACGCAGACCACAATCGGATAGAGGAAGTCACTGGTTACGCCCAGATTCATGCCCAGCGTAGCCACGATAAAAGAAAATTCTCCGATCTGGACCATGCTGAATCCCCCTCGAATAGCGGTATGAAGCGATTGACCGGAAAAGAGAATTCCCAGGGTGGCAAAGGTCATCTGTCCCAGAATGGTGACGACGGTAATGATTAAAATAGGGCCCAGATACTCAATCAAAAGCTGTGGTTCAATCATCATTCCCACGGACACGAAAAAGACCGCACCAAAGAGATCTTTGATCGGTTTGACCAGCTTTTCGATCCTTTTTGCTTGAAGGGTTCCCGCCAAGATGGAGCCGGCCAGAAAGGCGCCCAGCGCTGAAGAAAAGCCGATCAAATTGGCGATCACCACCATGCCTAGACATAAAGCGATGGAGATGATTAACAGCAGCTCGTCGCTGATATGGTCGGATACTTTTTTAAGAAAGGTCGGGATCAAATAAATTCCCAGCACCAGCCAGATCATCAGGCACAGGATAAGCATTCCGATATCTTTGAACAGCCCCAGCCCGGAGGTGCTCTGCCCTACGGCCACCGTGGAAAGAATAATCATCATAAAAATGCCCCCGATATCCTCCAGAACCAAAGTTCCCAATACCAGTTGGGCAAATTTTTCCTTTTTTAGTTTGTATTCCTCATAAGCTTTTAAAATGATCATGGTTGAGGACATGGAGAGCATACCTCCAAGAAATACACTGTCCATTTTGGCCCAGCCTAAAAGCTGTCCGGCCGTATAGCCGATTAAAATCATTGCCATCATTACGGTCATGGCCGTGACAAATGCGCTGCCCCCGACTGTGGCGATCTTTTTAAAACTGAATTCCAGCCCCAAACCGAACATTAGGAACACGCTGCCGATATTGGCCCAGACATGTATGTCCTCCACATCCACCACCGTAGGTAAATATCGAAAGTTGGGGCTGATCAAAAATCCGGCGATAATATAAGCTAAAACCACCGGCTGTTTGAGTTTTTTAAAAATCAAAGTCATGATTCCGGCAACCACCAAAATCAGGGCCAGGTCGCTTATCAAATAATCCAGTTGCTCCATTTATCGTCCTACCTTTCAAACGTCACATAAAATGTACTCCCCTCCCCTACTTCGCTTTCCACGTTCAATTCCGCACCAAATAACGCCGCGATATGTTTGACAATAGACAATCCCAGGCCGGTTCCTCCGGCCTTTGTGGATCTGGATTTATCGACCCGATAAAAACGTTCGAACAAGCGCTCCAAATGTTCTTTGGCGATTCCGATTCCTTCGTCTTTGACCGCCACCTGGACCTTTTCTTCCGTGAGCCGCACGATGACCCAAACCCGTCCGCCCGGTTCGGAATATTTGATTGCGTTTTCGATCAAGTTTACCATCATTTGACGAAAACGATCCGGGCTCCCATAGATCCACGCATCTTCGTCATATTCTGTGATCAGCCGAACCTCTTTATCCTCGGCGATGGGCTCCAGCGCTTCCACCGTCCTTTCCAGAACCGTTTTCACGCAGAATTCTTTTGCATCGGCCGACTCTTTCTTATTTTCAATATCCGACAGAACCAGCAGGTCCTCGATTAAACGTTTTAATCTGGCCGTTTCAATGGCAATAATATCGATAAATTTTGTTCTTATCTCCGGATCCTCCGCCGCACCCTGCTGCAGAGTATCGATAAATCCAAAAATAGATGTAAGGGGAGTTTTCAATTCGTGGCTGACATTGGCCACGAACTCTTTTCGAATAATTTCAGCTTTTTTGCTTTCTTCAGCCGCCTTTTTCAATTCTTTCTGGGCCTTTGCCGCTGGCTTTATCATGGTTATATATATGTGAAACCCGATCACAATCATTCCAGCCAAATAAATGCCGACAAAGATCATCAGCCCGGTTTCTACCGGGCCGCCGTCAGAAACAACTGCCAGCCTGGGCAGAATATAGAGCTTATACACCAGAAATAACGCCAGCAGATTAAAACCGACAATTTCTACAGCAGCTGCTAAAAATTTGTTTTTCATTTTATTTTATATCCTTTGCCTCTGATGGTTTCAATATGTTTTTCTTCGTCTCCGCCCTGCCCAAGTTTTTTTCTCAGATAACGGATATGCACATCAACTGTCCTGGTCTCCCCGGCATATTCAATTCCCCATACTTTATCCAAAAGCTGGTCTCTTGTCAGTACATGCCCTCTGTTTTCGGCCAGATAGCAAAGCAGTTCGAATTCTTTCAGCGTCAGATCCACAAGCCGATCGCCGACCTTAACCTGATGCCGCTCAATATTGATCTCAAGCTCATCGATTCTCAGGATATGTTCACCAGGCGGCAAATCCTCGTGGGTATGATCATAACGTCTGAGCACAGCTTTGATTCTAGCCATCAGCTCCCGAATACCAAAGGGTTTTGATATGTAATCATCCGCTCCAAATTCCAGACCCAGCACTTTATCGATCTCTTCTGTCTTGGCTGTCAGCATGATAATTGGGGTTTCATTCCCTTCCTCGCGAAGCTCTTTACAGATATCATAGCCGTTTTTTCCCGGCAGCATGATGTCCAGAAGAATCAAATCCGGTTTTTCCTTATGAACCATGGTCACGCCCATATAACCGTCCTCTGCTTCAATGCCTTCGTATCCGTTTGCTTTTAGGTTATAGAGCACCAGCTCGCGAATATTGGGCTCATCTTCAATGATCAGGATTTTTTTCATGTTTTACCACCTTGTTCTATTTTACCATACTTTAGCCGCAGCTTCAATTTGCAGCTTCATCCATAGCCTTAAAATCTACATTATCCAAAACGGCATTGGCAATATTATCACAGCAATCGCCGATTCGTTCAATGTTATGAATTACATCTGTATAAATTACTGTAAATTCCGGAGAGCAGGTCTTTTCATTGAGCCGTTTCATATGCTGTTTACGCAAAAGCACCTCAATATGATTCAACTCTTTTTCCTGTTCTTTCACATCGTCGGCCAAACCGTGATCACCCGTTTCCAGGGCCTGAATACTGTCCCGCATCATTCGCCCCGCATGATCAAAGCATTCATAAATTTCCGCACAGGCCGAGTCGGAAAATTCGTATTTGTTCTTAGTCTTTTCTCTGGCAAAGACTGCGATGTTTTCACAATAATCGCCTACATGTTCAATATCGGCTGCTACATGCATCAGCCCCGATACCTGACTGGCTTGTTTTTCTGTCAGCGTTTCCGCAGAGGATATGGAGGCCAGATAGCTGACCGTTTTCTTCTGCAGCTCGTTAACCGCATCTTCCATATCTAAAACTTCTTTTACTGCCGTCAGATCATTGCCCAGGAACGCTTTTTTGGAGGAAACAATCATACCGGCCGCAAATCCCGCCAGTCTGGAAAGCTCTTTTTTCGCCAAATGGATGGCCGCAAAAGGTCTTTCCAGCACATTATAATCCAAGTAAATCGGCTCTGAAGGCAGCCGGTCGGAGTCTTTTCCCGGAACCAGCTTGGTCACCACTTTGACCAGTATGCCGATCAGAGGCAGGAAGAGAATGGTATTGAAAATATTAAAACACATGTGCGCATTGGCAATCTGCCGTGCGATCACTGCTACCTCCGGACCGCTGGGCGAAATAATCTGTATGAACTTTGCATACCAAGGGATAAACCAGATAAAAATAAAGGTACCTGTCATATTAAAAATCACATGGGCCGCCGCTGTACGCTTGGCGTTTACGGAAGCGCCGATTGACGCTAGAAGGGCCGTGATCGTCGTACCGATGTTGTCACCAAAGAGAATGGGCAAAGCTCCCTGCAAGCCGATAATGCTGCTGATTCCATCCGGCCCTGCTGTTGAAGCCAGATTCTGAAGTACTGCGATGGTGGCTGAACTGCTCTGTACTACAACCGTCATAATCGTTCCCAGCAGAACACCTAGAACCGGAATGTCCTGCACCTGCATCATCAGATCCACGAAAAACTGCGAGCCTGCCAAAGGCTTCATTGTTTCCCCCATGATATTAATACCTACGAAGAGAAGTCCGAAGGCAAAAAGAGTCTGACCTATGCTGATCACTTTTTCTTGCTTTAAAAAGAAATAAAGTACAAAACCAATAGCCACGAACAGCCACGCATAGTCGCCGATCTTAAAAGCAATCAACTGTGCAGTAATGGTTGTACCAATATTGGCTCCTAAAATAATGCTGATCGCCTGAGGCAGCTTCATTAGGCCCGCACTGACGAATCCAAGAACCATAACCGTAGTAGCACTGCTGCTCTGCAGAACCGCTGTACAAAGGGCACCGGCAAGAACGCCCAACACGGGATTTCTGGTAAGAAGGGCTAAAATTTTCTGCATCTTCTCGCCTGCCGCTTTCTGCAGACCATCGCTCATCAAGTTCATACCATAAATGAACATGGCGAGGCCGCCAAGCAGGGTAATGATCATCTGGAATACTTCTGCATTCATCATTTTTCTCCTTTTATAAACATAATTAGATAAGTTTATTATAAAGGTTAAGGTTATGTAAAAAAGCAGAAGTATGTTAAGCGATTGTTAAATCTATGTTAAGTAATCGAATGTTAAACGAGAGCATTGTTTAAAATTGCGTCTGTCAATTTTTTGATTCCGCTGCCGTATGGGCTATCCAGGCTGATTTTGCGGATACCTTCTCGAAGGGTAAAGCTCGCAGGATCAAACGGCAGGACTGCCGCCGTTGTCAGAAGCTCCTCATCATGAGATTTGTTTTCAGGTTCAGCGTCAGCCTCTTCTATGGAGGAAGGCGCCGCCCGATTCAGAATTTTAGCCATACGGTCTATGATTAGCTCACCTTTTAAAAAAGTCAAGTATTCCAGCATCCGCTCTTCTTTATAACAGCTTTGCGGCCGCAGGGAAACCAGGCAAATGTGGTTCGCCAGCTCATAGGTGCAGAGGGCACTTTTTCCCAGATCACATCCAACATCAATGATTAAAAAATCATACCGGCCCGTATCCATGATTGCACCGATGAAGGATTGCATTTCTTCTCCATTCAGCCCTTTAAGCAGATTGCGTCCGGGCGCAGGCAAAAAACCGTCTACCCCGTAATCATCAAATACTAGAAAACTTTCAATAAAAGGCATTCGCTGCCCGGCATCATCATTGAACAGATAATAGAGGTATTCGCTGATGCTTTTTCCCTCTGGAAAAGGCTGCATAAATTCCAATGTTGATTCCAATTCTTCAAGACTCAGATACAAGACTCGCTTTCCGTGAAACCGTTTCAGTTCCTGGGCCAATGCCATGGCTGCACTGGTGCATCCGGCCCCGCCCTCCGCTGCTCCGAAGGCAATTACCTTTACACTGTGGTTTTTAATGGGCACTGCCTTGCGTCCTGTTAGAAAACTGTAAATAAACAGCAGCTCCCCCGCAAGTTGGCGGACATTGGTGTATTTGTAAAGGGAAAAGGCTTTTTTCTCATAATCTCGGTCGGCCAGAGAAGGCTTTTCCGCCAGGCCGATAAATTTTCCGCCGATCCCTTCTTCCGAATCCATCAGAACCAAGTCAAAGCTTTCCAGTTGATTATGTAAGGGATCACTTTGATATAAAGTGATCGTAAAGGTTTTGTATGCGTCCACCAGCGCTAGACTCAGCGCTCTCCCGTAATCCCGGTCCTTGGTTACGATTGCCAGTTTAATATTTTCCATGATCGATATTCCTCTTATTTCTATTTGTAAATATTTTCCTTATTGTTTATCATACCGAAAATGTAAATAATTGTCAATCATTTTTTTCAATTTCACTTCTCAATTTTTTAAGAGCCTGGCTCAGACCGCCCACTTCATCGATAATTCCGATCTCCACAGCCTCGTGTCCGAAAAGGATGGTTCCCACGTCATTGGGCATGTTGTCCGTACGGTTCATCAGCTTGGTAATGGTATCCCGGTCAGCCTTGGAATGGTTTTCGATGAAATTAATCACTCGGTCCTGAGTTTTGCGCAGATAATCAAAGGTCGTTTCTGCTGTAATAACCAAACCGTTGGTGCGGATCGGATGCAGAGTCATGGTTGCTGTTTGTGCAATGAACGAGTAATCTGTCGATGTTGCCAAAGGAATGCCAATACTATGGCCTCCGCCCAGTACCAACGACACCGTCGGCTTGGAGAGGGTTGAAATCATTTCAGACAGAGCCAGCCCCGCCTCAACATCTCCTCCTACGGTATTTAGAATGATTAACAGCCCTTTTAATTTTGGATTCTCTTCCACTGCCACCAGCTGCGGAATCAGATGCTCATACTTGGTGGTCTTGTTTTCTGCCGGCAGCACCATGTGTCCTTCTACGCTGCCAATGATATTGATATATTGAATATCGCTTTCAAAATCTGTCCCAGTTGCTAAAAGGCCCAATTCTTTTATGATGTCTTTGCTTTTATCTTCTTCTGATGGCAGGCTCTTTTCATTATCTTTATTCATAATTCGCTCCTTTATCTAATAGATTTATAACATGTAGTATTTACGCTTTAGGAGGTCATTATGCGGCTTAGCGAGATCGGAAGTAAAGAAATCGTAGATTTATCAAAAGGAAGCAGCCACGGGCAGTTATGGGATACGGAAATGCTCTTTGAGCGAAAGACAGGCGTCATAAAAGCAGTTCTAATTCCCAGTTATCAAAGCAAGGGACCGTTCAAGGCCTCTTCTGAACAATGGATCCAGCTGCCTTGGAACAGTATTGTCAAGATCGGTGAAGACATGATTATCTTCAAATCAGAAGAAGACGACTGAAAGCTGTCAGTCAGTCGTCTTTTGTTTGAAATTTATATTGATAACCGCGATTTCACTATCGGTACCCACCCGCATGGCAGGTCCCCAAATTCCCACGCCCGAAGTAACGATGGAATGCATATTATCCTTTTTCAAATATCCGCAGGCATTTTCCCATAGCAGGCGGATTGTCAGATTACCGGGGAAAATCTGTCCGTCATGGGTATGCCCGGACAAGTCCACATCCACTCCTGCGTCTGCGACTTCCTGCAAATCCTTTGGCTGATGATCAATCAAAAGCACCGGCTTTGTCCGATCCACCCCTTCCATCAGGTCTTTGATCGATTTGCGCGATCCGTTTTCTGTTCCAGGCTTTGAATAATCCCTCCGGCCGATGACATAAAAGGCCTGGTCCACGAGCTGGGTTTGATCCTGTAATAATTTGATATTTGCCTTCTCCAGAAAATCATTCATTTCAGTCTCATTTTTTTGAACATCGCCAAAAGGCACGGTGAACCCGCCAACTAAATTTTCAACCACATCATGATTGCCGTAACAGGCATATACACCGTATTTACTTTTTATGGAGCGGTAAATTTCGATCAGCTTGTCCGGGTTTTGCAAAGCGCTGTAATCGTTGTCAAAGATATCTCCTGCAATGCAGACAAGGTCGGGATTCTGATCATTGATTCGCCGCACCATCTTTGTCATCTGCTCCTCGCCGATGCTGTATCCCATATGCATATCCGCAATCAGAACCACTTTCAGCTCATTTCCTGCCGCGCAGGCTTTATTGACGGTAATATCATAGGTGCTGGTCTTTATGTTTCCCACATGAACCATTCCATATGTACTAAATCCGATGATCAATACGGCAACAACCGCTCCCCGGATTACTACAAACCGTCGTCTGAGCGGATCGCCCTTTTTAATCCTCCTGGCCAGCCGCCCTGCCACTGTCACCAGAAGGGAAAGGACCATGAAGAACATCGCATAAATGAAAATCCCGATCCAGATGTTACTGATATATTTAATCGCGAACTTGATGGCCGCATTGCTGAACAGCGCGTAGGCGGCTGGCGAAACTGCCAGCAGGATATGAACCGCCGTAAACAGAATGGTAAACCATTTGGCGTGAAATATGCCGTGCAGATTGTGAAGCCAGTTGACAGACCGCTTCCAAATAAACAGGTTCAAGCCTAGATATACGAGAATCAAGCAGATAAAAAACAGCATATTAGAGTTCCGTATTCCTTTCGTCACATTCTTATCTATAAATTCCGGGCAGTCGCATTAATTTTTTTGTGCCGGCTCAAATAAGCGGCTTTGTATATCACAAAGCTGGCGTTTTTCAAGGGTAAGCTCTGCCATTTTATTCACCGGCCTTTAGTATTTCATCAAAAAATCGCCCTTCACGACGATACGTTCGGCAGATTTCTTCTGCCATCTCAATACCTTTCAAACGGTTTGTCTCGCTTTCCCGTTTCAGTTCATTTCGATCAGCTTCAGACAGCTCCTGTTCGTCGAGAATGGTTATGTTTTTGCAAGCTTTCTCCGTAAGAGCCAGATACTGTTTACCAAGTTGAAGCGCAGAAAGGCTATTGACCAGCGCAAGGTCAGTAATTTCTCCATTGAAAAACCGGTCAAGAGTTAAATTATAACATATGCCCACCAAAAATACAATTCTATGCATTGCCCAAGAGTTTCCTGTAAGTTGATTTTTTCAACTTAAATCAACTATAAATCGATTGTAGCTTTGCTGCCAGCCGGTATAATAAAGGTAGAGGTGATGAAAATGAAAGAAATCAATATTGGAAAAATGATTATAACCAAACGTAAAGAAAAAGGGATCACGCAGGATGAACTGGCGGCCTACATGGGCGTCTCCAAAGCATCCGTCTCCAAATGGGAAACGGGACAGAGCTATCCGGATATCACATTCCTGCCCCAGCTGGCGGCCTATTTTAATATTTCCATAGATGATCTGATGGGCTATACGCCCCAAATGACCAAAGAGGAAATCAAAAATCAATACCACCGACTGGCCGATCAGTTCTCTTCCCGCCCTTTCGACGAAACCTATTCGGCATGCAGCCAGATTGTCCGCAAGTATTACTGCTGTTTCCCTCTGCTGCTGCAAATGGCGGTGCTCTATATCAATCATTCCATGCTGGCGCCTCACGGCAAACAAAAAGAGGTTCTGGAAGAGGCTCTGGCTTTGTGCCGCAGGGTCAAAGAAGAAAGCGGTGATGTCTTTTTATCCAAGGATGCGGCAATGGTGGAAGCGGCCGCTCATATGATGATGGGCCAGCCTCAGGAAGTCCTTCATCTCTTCGGGGAAACGCTGCGCCCCATTCCCCAGGAAACCGAGTGCATGGCGCAGGCTTACCTGATGATGGGAAAAACAGACCAAGGGCGGGAAGCACTCCAGGCAGCCATCTATCAGCATTTGATCGCATTGGAAGGTAATATGGCCCAGCTCCTTACCCTGCCCGATCAGAGCCCCGAGCGGCTGGATGAAATCCTAAGTCGCCTCCTTGGCGTAGCCGAGCTCTTTGAACTGGAAAGGCTTCATCCCAATGTGATGGCCCAATCCGCCCTCACTGCGGCCCATACATTCTGCGGCTTGGAAAATCGGGAAAAAGCCCTTCAGATGCTGGAGCTTTATGTAAAAGTTTGTGAGCATTTCGCACCTTTTACGCTGCACGGGGATGCCTTTTTCGATTCCATCGATCCCTGGCTTGCTGATTTTGATCTGGGTAACCAGGCTCCCCGCAGCGAAGAGGTAATAAAAAAGAGCTTGATCCAGAACATTGAACAAAACCCGGCGCTGTCCATCCTGACAGATACTCCGGAGTTTCAAACCATTGTCACAAAACTGAAAGCAATCTTAGGAGGTAACTGATATGAACGATTATACGGAATATATGCCATTTCTCATTCCCCTGGCTGTTTTAGAAATCGTTTTGGCCCTTGTGGCCCTGGTACATGTTCTCAGGCATCCCCATTATCGGTTCGGAAACCGCCCTCTCTGGATCCTGATCGTGGTGCTGGTGCAAATCATCGGGCCGGTCGTCTATTTTGCCTTTGGAAGAGGTGATGAATAATGGATACCCTGTGCATCGACGGGCTGACAAAGAAGTTCGGGGCGCAGACGGTCCTCGACCGAATTTCTCTTTCTGTGCCTGAGCATTCCATTTTCGGATTTTTAGGTCAGAACGGAGCCGGAAAAACGACTACCATGAAATTGATTCTAGGTTTATTAAAAGCCGATGAGGGGCAGATTACAATCCTGGGCGAGACGGCCTGCTACGGCCAGACGCCAACCAACCGGCTGGTGGGATACCTGCCCGATGTGCCGGAGTTTTACGGATACATGCGGCCAGCGGAGTATCTGAAGCTATGCGGAAAGATAGCCGGGCTTCCGAAAGAGGAAATTCGCCTTCGTACAGAAGAACTTTTGCATTTGGTAGGTTTGGAGGATACTAAGAAAAAAATCCACGGCTTCTCCAGGGGAATGAAACAGCGGCTGGGAGTTGCTCAGGCACTGCTTGGAAAGCCAAAACTGTTGATCTGTGATGAACCTACATCTGCTCTGGATCCAGTCGGCAGACGGGAACTATTGGATATTCTCAGTCAAGTCAGAGGGCAGACAACCGTCCTCTTTTCGACCCATATTCTATCCGATGCGGAACAAATATGCGACCGCATCGCTATCCTCCATCATGGACGGCTGGCACTCTGCGGAGAGCTAAATGAGCTCAAAGCAAAAAAGGCTCAAAATGCACTTTTCGTCAGCTTTTCATCGGCTTCCCAGGTCTCTGAACTGACCTCGTCCCCATATTTGCTGCCCTACTTGGAACAGATGGAAGTTCAGAGCACTTCTGTGACCATCCGCTGTACCAGGATTAAGGAGCTAAAGCAGGCTGTCTTATCCGCTCTTTATGGAAAGAGCTTATTTCCTGTCAAAATGGAGATCCAGGAACCGACTTTAGAAAGCATTTTTATGGAGGTGGTACAATGAATGGATTGATTGCCTTTACTGGCAAAGAGCTTTGCGAATCCTTTCGGACTTACAAATTGATTATTCTGGGGATCGTCTTTCTTCTCCTGGGAATCATGAATCCCCTTTCCGCTAAATTAATGCCGGAGCTGATGGGTTCTTTCCTCCCTGAGGGTATGTCCATGTCCCTGGCCGAGCCTGCGGCTATCGACTCCTGGATGCAGTTTTTTAAAAACGTGCCGCAGGTTGGGCTGATCGTCATGGTAATCCTGTTCAGCACCATGCTTTCAGGTGAGCTGAACCGCGGAACTCTGGTAAACATGCTGACCAAAGGGCTCTCCAGAAGCAGTGTGATTCTGGCAAAGTTCATCTCCGCTGCCGTAACTTTTTCAGCGGCCTATCTGCTATGCTTCGGGGTTTCCTTTGGCTACACTGTCTATTATTGGAGCGATCCTGTCAGCCGCCTGCCGCTGTCCATTGCCGCCCTTTGGGCCTTTGGAATTTTGTTGATCGCCTCGCTCCTTTTGGGCGGTGTCTTGTTTCGGTCCGGCTATGGAGCCTTGCTCTTCACCGGCGGTTTTACTGTCTTGCTGTTTCTCCTCAATCTGATCTATGATCTAAAACGATTTAATCCGATCCGGCTGGCATCGGACAACGTATCGCTGCTCAATGGTCAGATGACCGGATCGGATTTTACCGCTGCCTTTATCATCTGCGGGCTGCTGGCTGCAGGGTTTCTTTTGGCGGCAATCGCCATCTTTAACCGCAAGCAGATTTAGATGGAAAGATTGCACCTTCAGGCAGCCTATTGACTTAAATCGGGAAACTTTTATTGAAAGTTTTCATCTTTTACGCAAAGTTGTGGGTTTACGGGACCTGATTTAGAAAAAAAGGAAGCCTGGACGCTGCAAAGCCGATCTGAGGGGCCGCAACCGTTGAAAATTGCGTAAATTTCACATGATTTTCTAAATTTTTTCTTTCTTAAAAGAACACCGCTCCGCCGTTGGGGCTTACAAACTGGCCGCAGAAGAAGTTTCCTTCATCCGATACCAGGAGCACCGCGGCGGCGCTGATTTCTTCCACTTTTCCCAGCCTTTGCAGCGGAATATCCTTTTCTTTTTCCACCCATTCCGGTTCCATGTCCGCCAGAATCATATCCGTTTCAATGGGGCCTGGGGCTATGATGTTCACTAGAATCTCGGGAGCCAGCTCCAGCGCCAGACACATGGTAAAGGAATTGATCGCGCCCTTGGCGGCGGCGTAATGACCGTACCCGGCCCTGCCTTTCTTGGAAAGCTCGGAAGAAATGTTGATCATCTTGCCCACCGGCTTTTCCGGACCTGTTTCAATCAAGGGGATAAAATGCTTGCAGCTGAGGAACACGCCCCGCAGATCGGTGTTGATTACCCGGTCCCATTCGCTGGTTTCCATCTCCGTAACCGGCACTTCCAAACCGATAGTCCCTGCGTTGTTGACTAAAATATTGATCCCACCAAATGCCTCTTTCACCGATTGAGCCATTCTCTTTACATCCTCTTCCTTGCCTGCATCCGCCTGAACAGCCAGCGCCTTTACACCGTATGCCTCGATCTCCTTTACGGTTTTTTGCGCCGCCTTTTCATTGCTGCGGAAGGAAAAGGCAATGTCCGCACCTTCCGCGGCCAAGGCCAGAGCGATCCCTCTGCCGATTCCCCTGCTGCCGCCGGTGATAACGGCGACTCTGTTTTCCAATTTTCTCATTTTACTTACCTCGATTCTATAAATAATACGGCGTGCAGCGATATTCTCCGCCGCTGACCGTCACATGCCGCCCGCTGAAAGCCCGGCCCCCAGCCTCAGTTGCCATAAAAGCGGCCATGCTCGCGATTTCATCGGGACGGGCGATTCGCTGCATAGCGATATCCTTTGCATACATCGCTCTGACTTCATCCAGAGAAATTCCCAGATCGTCAGCATCCACATTGAGCTGAGGCGTATCGATCACCCCTGGTACAATGGTACAGACTCGGATGTTATCCTTTTCATATGCCCTGGCCAGATATTGGCCCATGGTCAGTATGCCCGATTTGGAAGAGCCGTAGCCTGTGGCGTTGTTCCAGCCCACGGTTCCGAAAAAGGAACTGATGAGAACGATCGTGCCGCCGCCCCTTTGCCGCATCTTAGGGATTGCTTTGCGGATACAGGCCATATGTCCGGTCAAATTGATCTTAATCTGCTGCCACCAACTGCTTTCTTCGCTCTCTAAAAATGGCGACATGCTCATACCGGCCGCGTTGCAGACCAATACATCCAGCTTTCCGTAATGTCGGCATGCTTCCTCGATGACCTTCTCCGCAGCCGCCGGCTCCTGTAAATCGCCCATGGCGGTTTTGGCTCCCGTCTGTTCTGCAACCCGCCTTACCTTATCATTGAGCCTTCGTCCATTGATGATTACCTTTGCCTTTTCCCGGGCAAACTCCCGCGCCATCGCTTCACCGATGCCCTGTGTTCCGCCGGTGATAAAAACGACGTTTCCTTCCAATTCCTTATACCTCATCGCTTGTCACCTCCTGTTTCTTTGCGCCTCCGATGGAAATTACTTGCGCTGCCGTATATGTATCCTGGTCCGCAAGGTAAAATACCGTTTCCGTAAGGGCTGCCAAATCGATGGGAACATTGGGTGCCAAGGCGTTGACCAGCACATTGTCTTCCGCCACTTCCGCGCCAAAGCATTTGGCAAATCCGTGGAGCATGCCGGCGGCCGAAGCCTCCATGATACACTCCCGTTCTTCCCAGCGATAGTCGGGCGCCAGTAAAATGATTTTTCCTGATTTCCGTTTGACCATATAGGGCGCCTCTGCTCTGCATAGATTGGCTGCTCCGCCGAAGATGGTCTTCATAACCCGCTGCCACCCTTTCATATCGGTCTCTTCAAATCCGGTTTCCAGGGTAACTCCCGCGCTGTGAAATACCGCATCCAAAGGCTGCTCCCCTTCGATGAGCCGGATCACTTCCAATACCGCTTTTGAGTCCCGCATATCGCATGGATAGCTGCGGTCCGCACTTGGGCAATCCCCAGTAAGATCAAGGCCGATGACGTTCCAGCCCCGCTGCCGGAATAACCGGGCCGCCGCTCCTCCGACTTTACCGCCGCATCCTGAAATCAGGATTGATTTATTGGTTTTCATCTTTTTCCTCCTTTCGGTCTCTCGGTCTGATATAGGCAAAATAGTAGATCAGCGCCAGTGCCAGCAAACCTCCCACAATGGCCAGATCCTTTGCCGTCTGCGAAGTGATCGCCACCACCAGAAACAGAATGACGATGATGGATGGTATGGGAAACAGCGGCATCTTGAATGGACGAGTCGATTCTTTGTCCCTCAGCCTGCTGTTGATGGATCCGATTGCGATCAAAAGATAAACCGTCGCTGCTGCCATCCCGCCGAATGTAATCAAGGTTACGATATCGGAAGCAAAGACCAGAATGCAGTCAACTGCTGCGATGAGGATGGTAGCTGCCCACGGCACCTTTCCTTTTCCGGAAACCTTCATCAGCGCGCTGTTCATTTTTCCCGGCCAGATGCGGTCCCGTGCTCCCGTGTAGAGCACCCTTGCCATATAGTTGATGATGACCACCAGGCAGCCAAAAGACGAAATGATGATTCCTGCATTGATGATGGTTGCGCCGATGGCTCCCATATAGGATTCCGCCGTGTAAAGAAGGGGGGATTCATTGCTCAGGAAAGCAAATAGATCGGGTGCCGCGACCATTCCCATAATCAGTACGACGACAATGATCACTGCTGTTGTAGCCGCTGAAATAAAGACCGCCTTTCCCACATTCCTGCAGGAACCCTTGGTTTCCTCTGAAAAGCCCAGGGATGCCGGATAACCGTCGATGGCTGCGCAGAGAATTCCGATTCCCATCAAAACCGCTGCGAAGGTCACAGGAACCGTTCCCGTACCGCTCTCATTGAGCATTTCCGCGTTAAACAGCACGTCTCCCAGAGATCGCTGCGGGTTGGCGAAGCAAACATACAGGAAAACAAAGATGACAGCCATTTGCAGAGCCAGAAAGATTTTCGCCACTCGATTGCTGGTCACTATGCTGTTAAGTCCGATGAGTAAAGCGATGATCAGCGTTATGGCGGAAATGGCGCTGCAGGCCAACGCTCCTTGGGGAAGCTGGGGAAAGAGAATCTGCAGGTACTGGGCCACGCCCATGGCGATGGACGGCGGATAAATAAACGCCTGAATCATAAAGGTAAACACTGCGATAAAGACCAGGGGTTTGGGGAGCACATAGCTGACAATCGAATATAGGCCGCCTGATACCGGATACATGGACCCCAGCTCACCCAATATGAGTCCGATTAAAATGACATTGATTCCCTGCAGGATCGCAGCCGGACCAGTGGCAATGCCCACTGTGGCAAAGGCGGCCAATGCGTAAACGAAAGCGGCCATGACCGGCGATACATTGGAAAGAGCCATCACCACATTTCCGAACACCGACAGCTTCCGGTCCAGCTCCTGGGGATACCCCAGCTGTTCCAGCCTCCGCTGTGCTCCATCTTCTTTGGAATCCACAAAGGGAAGGTTACTTTTTTTCATGAGAGTGCCTCCTTACGTACGTTCTCTGAGAATGTTTGCGTAGTTCTCTGCAATGTCGCGGGCCATCAGCTTTCCTTTGTCGGCGGAAGCGGTTCTGGCCGTTGCCAAAAGTCCGGTGGCCGGTACTTGACACCTTTCTGCCGGGTAAATGCTGTACCCCAGCTCTTTTGCGGGAGCATCCTCTGTAAACCGGTCCATGTGAACCAGGTCGGGCCGAAAATACAGGGTCAAAGAAGTTTCTGCGATGGCTGCGTGTTCCAGCGCCCATCCTGGAAATTCAACTTCATCAAAGACCTGATCCATCACTGGCTGGGAAATCTGATCCCACCAGCTGCTTTCGATAAAGGTTACATCTTTGTATGTTCTGGACAACAGATCTACGGCTTCTAGGATAAAGGCTTCGTTTTCAAAGTGTCCGTTCAAAATGAATATTTTTTTGATCCCGTCGCGGATCAGTTCCTCACAAACATCGGAAACAAGGGATGTCAGAGTTTCTCCGTTGAGATCCAAAGTTCCCGGAAACAGCGGGCCGCCCCCGGATAAAGGCGCTGATTTATATCCGTAGCAAATGGGAGGCGCTACGATTCCATCCACTTTCTCCGCCACCATCTCGGCCAAACCGGTGGAAATAATGGCGTCTACCGACAGCGGCAGCATGGGTCCGTGCTGCTCTGTGGAACCCACCGGTAAGATTACGATAGCCTCCTCTTTTTTCTTTTGGAAATCCTGCCAGGTCATTTCCTGCATAAATACGCTCATTTTCTTACATCTCCTTTCTACTTGCCCGACTTTTTCAGAGCAATGAGGCTGATAAATTCAAAGACCAGATTGGCGGCCAGGAAGGCTGTGATCTGGGTCGGATCGTAGGCCGGCAGAACTTCCACCAGGTCATAGCCGACAAAATTCAGTCCTTTCAGTTTGCGGACCATATCCAGGGATTCTGCGCTGGTGAACCCTCCCACCTCAATGGTACCCGTTCCCGGCGCATAAGCCGGATCCACAAAATCAATATCAAAGGTCAGGAAGGCCTTATGATCGCCCACTCTTTCGATAATTCGGCGGATTACTTCCGCAAGCCCCAGCTCACGCATCTCAAAGCTGGTAATCACCTCAAAGCCCAGGTCCGCGGAACCGTTGAGATCATCTTCCGAATAGAAGGTCCCTCGCATACCGATCTGAATGGAATGGGTTACATCGATCAGCCCTTCCTCCAAAGCCCGTTTGAATACGGTTCCGTGGTTGTATTTCTTTCCGAAATATGAATCGATGGTGTCAAAGTGGGAATCGAAATGAACCAAAGCCACCGGTCCATGGACGCTTGCGATGGCCCGCAGTTCACCCAGGGTAATAGAGTGGTCCCCTCCCAGGCAGATGGGTATGACGCCGGCTTTGACAATCGGCATCAGGCCCCGGACCATTTGCTGGTACGTGTCTTCAATGAACCCTGGAATCACCGAAACATCTCCGTAATCTACGCCGGAAAGTTCATCTACCACATTGATCCGCTGAGGCACGTTATAAGGCTTGATCAGTGAGGAGATATCTCGGATGGCGGCGGGGCCGAATCTGGCTCCCGGCCGATAGGTGGTTCCTGTGTCGAAGGGTACGCCGATGACTGCATAGTCGATGTCCTCCGTTGTCTTAACATTGGGAAGACGCATAAAGGTTTTGATTTCCGCAAACCGCGGTGTCTCCAAAGAATTTAATGGAACATACTTTTTCATAATAGCCTCCTTTAAGTCAGTTGTTGTGTTGCCATATTAAAACAGCAAGTATTATGCCAATTGATTGAATAGATTGAAAATTTCGCATTCAGTTGCAATCAGCTGTTTTCCCGCCGCCTTTTCTTTTTTGTTTATAAAAAAGGAACACAAAAACGTGCAGTTTTGCATCGTTTTTGTGTTCCTGTGTTGTTTTTCCATTAATTTCAATGAATTTATCCGTTTTCGGAAAAATGCAAAAATGCACGCAAATCGTGCATTTTTGCCCTATTTTAGTAAATTTTCATATTTGTCTAGTTTTCTTCGGATGGTGGTCGCATCAATTCCCAACCTGTCAGCGGCCTTGGGAATCGACCCTTCCCTTTCAATGGCCAGCTTTAACAGATGTTGGTCGTATTTTGCCAGAGCGGTTTTGTAATCCTCCGTTCCCATATCGTCGAAGGGAAATGCTCCTGTCTTTCCCCGCAAAAGATGTACGGGAAGGGACTTCACGTCGATTACATCTTCCTGGGTACTGACCAAAATTCGTTCAATCAAGTTTTCCAGCTCGCGGATATTTCCCGGCCATTCATATTCCAGCAGCAAATCTTTCACCTCTTCGGTAAGCTGCTTGCAAAATCCGTAATGTTTGTTGAGCTTTTCCGTAAGCCGTAATGTCAGCGGCAATATATCCTCTCGCCTTTCGCGAAGGGCCGGAATGCGGATCGGCACCACGTTGAGGCGATAATACAGATCTTCCCGGAATTCTTTATCCCGTACTTTCTGCGTCAGTTCCACGTTGGTTGCGGCAATAATCCGCAGCTCCAGTTTCTTTACCAGCTTTCCTCCCACGGGAACAATTTCCCGGTGCTGAATGGCCCGCATGAGTTTGGGCTGCATGGACAGCGGCATTTCGCCAATCTCATCCAAAAACACCGTACCTCCGTTGGCCAGTTCCAGCAGCCCGGCTTTTCCTGTTTTTTCCGCTCCTGTGAAGGCTCCCTTTTCGTAGCCGAACAGCTCTGATTCAAACAGGGATTCTGGGATGCTGCTGCAATCGATTTTGATAAAAGGGCCCTGGGCGCAATTGCTGTTATTGTGAATGAACTCGGCCAAAAGGCCCTTGCCTACGCCCGATTCCCCTGTAATGAGCACCGTCGAATCGACTTTAGCCACATTTAAGGCCAGGCGGATAATCTTCTGCATGGCCGGGCTTTTGGCGATGAAATCCGGCTGCTTGCCATGCTGCTGTTTCAGTAACTCCAACTCGATCTGATACTGTTTTGCCAGCTCTTCCTTTACTGATAATTCTCGTTTTAGTTCATTGAGATCGGTAATATCCCGTGAATTGACCACGATTTTATCGATCGATCCGTCTTCCTTGAACGTGGGAGTACCTGTGGACAAAAGCTGGTTTCCGTTTTTAGCAGTCTGTATGATGGTGGTCGGTTCCTTTGTTTCCAAAACTTTTAGTGTCACGGATTCCGAGTAAACTCCGTTTGCTACAAGCTCCTTAATGGTTTTGGTCATCGCCTCTTCCCGCGATATGCCCTCAATTCTGGTACATGCATTATTTATATATAAGGTGTTTCCCTGGTTATCTAAAATATGAATCCCATCGTAAGACGATTCAAAGGCGGTTTTTAAAATTTCCACCTCTTTGTCCATATCCAGTCCTTTCACGGCCTACCTCCCAGTCTATCGCAGTTTTTCTGCACATCGCTGAAGCGTTTTTGCCTTGTGTTTTGAGGTTTTTTTCCTTGGTCTCTCAATCTGGCAGCATTTTTAAATAGGTATCCAAACGTTCATTTACATATCCTGCAAACAGCTTTTCCATTGCAGACAGATCACCTTTCACATGATACGCATCAAAGGCATTGTAGTAAGCAATTCGGTCGGTAAACTTGATGTCAATAGGCGGATACCCAGCCTTCATCAGTTCAAGGTTAACCAGCAGCCGTCCAGTTCTTCCATTCCCATCAGGCAATACCACATTGAGACCCCGCAAGAAAACGATAGTTAATTTCTACTTTTTGCTTACGATCTTTGCCGGTTCCCTCTGCCTGATACACATAAATGTTATCAATCAATTCTACCAGCATAGAACGGTTCAGCTCTGTTACAGTTTCATACTTGCGTATGGTTTCCAAAAATTGATTGGTGCTCTGGGTTTTCTTTTCCTCGGCTATGATCCTCGCTTTCAAGTCATTCCTCTTTTGGGTGAGCTCTTTCTGCTCGTTCTCATAAGCCGACGACATTTTCTCGAAACGTTCATCTGAAATCTTCCCCAAAGCATTCTGCTCAAAGAGCTTCATAATTACACTGTCAATTTCCGCAATCCGTTTTTCAGCTATTTCCAAGTCCTGCCTGAATTGCTTGATTTTCTGGCCGCCGCCTTTTTCGCTCAATTCGTGCATTTCTTCGATGAACTGATCGCCCAGGGCTTCCATGCTCTTAATGTGTTTCTGAATATCCCCCATAACAATCTGCTGTAATGCGTCATACGAAATTGCATGTGTCGTACAAAGATTGCTGTTTCTCGCATAGGTCCTGCAGCGGAACCGGGGCTCCCTTCCATTGGGATTGGAAAACGCCATATTGCGGCCGCAATCTGGGCATTTCACAAGTCCTACAAACATATTAGGGCGTCCTGTCTTGTTGGGCCGTTTCTTCACGCTGATAAATTTCTGTACCAGTTCAAAGGTTTCCTCGTCTACGATAGCTTCATGGGTATTTCGGACTATGATCCATTCCTCTTTAGGAACCGATACCAGTTTTTTGTTCTTAAATGATTTTGTCTGTGTTTTATGGGACACCATGTGACCCAGGTACACTTGGTTCTCCAAAATCATTTTTACATTTTTTCCTACCCAGTCTGTCGGGAACTTGAATCCGGTGCTTGTGTCCAGTGTTCCGTTCTTCATTGCCCTGTACGCTCGCGGGATTAAGATTCCATCCTCACATAGTGCCCTCGCAATCTGATGTACACTGTTTCCTTGCTTCGATAATTCAAAAATATGCTTGACGGTGGGCGCTGTTTCCGGGTCAACCAGTAACTGACGTTTGTTCTTTGGATCGACCATATAACCATATGGGGCAAAGGAACCGCAAAACCCGCCATTCAAAGCCATTGTTTTCTTGACGCTGCGGATTTTCTTTGATGTGTCACGGGCATAATACTCATTCATAATGGATTTGAACGGCATCATTTCGTTTTCATCGAATCTTGTGTCAACGTCGTCATTCAGGGCAATAAACAAAATGTCATTGTTGGGGAAGATTTCTTCCACATAGTACATGAACATGGCATTATTTCGCCCGAAACGCGACATATCCTTAACCATGATACCGGTTGGCCTTGTATCTTCCATAGCATCCTTAATCATACGGTTCAGGTCTGGCCGATCAAAGGTCGTACCGGAAATTCCGTCGTCCACATATTCGCCAATCACTTCAAAGCCTTTTTCCTTTGCGTGATACCTTAACATCTGCAACTGATTGGTAATGCTGTTGCTTTCCTTATCAGCATCCCCGTCATCTTTGGATAAACGTGCATATAATCTAACTGGAAGTTTTGTCTGCTGTTTTAACATTTCTGCTCCTTTCCAACAGCAAACAAACTACTCTGTACTCTATGATTATACCATGTTTCCAAACTTTTTTCAGCCATTTGCTGCGTTATTTTTTCGGCTAACTGGCACTGTTCTCCTGCTCAATTTCCTTTTGTATCAGTCTTTTTATCAAATGCTGCAACTGGACCGTTCCAGAAAAAATTGCGGTTACATAAAATGTCGTGTTCCCGATCTGGATCGTGTCTGACTGCTTTTGGTTCTCCATGTTCCACCTCTTTTCCGGGTAACAAAAAAGCACCATCGCTGGCGCTTTCCTGTCATTTTACATTTAAAATTTTCCGCGAATACTCCCTGTCCTGCAGGTCAAGCTCCGCATAGACCATATTGTTGTCATTAAGTTCTGTCTGGCCCGTCTGAATACAGGCTGTATCAAGTATCCGGTTTATCCATTTCCCTTTTTCTGTATCAGGGCTTTCGTGGATATGCCCGTGCAAGGAAAGCAGCGGCTGTTTCTCTTTCAGGAAATCATAAATATCCACAGAGCCTATATCCAAATCCTGATACAAAAGCTGCCCCAGCCTCAATCCGGCAGGAGTCATGTGCATCACATAGACTGTCTGCCTGGGATTTTCCGGTTCCGGCAAATCTTTCAGAATATCACACATAAGCAGAAGTTCTGTCCTTGAATACTCCAGCCAGTTATATATCCTGTCATAGCCGTATTCATTGGAAATACCGGCGACAGGGCTTAGCTGCCTCTGCGGGATATAATGCGTTTCTGTGACAACCCTGTCCTTGCACCCGAAAGGATGGTCTAAAATATGGTTCATTCCAATAAACTCATATTCACCGACACGGACCTTTTTACCGGCTATATTATGGATATTTCCAAATTCCCCGCAGACTGCATCAAACAGTCCATCTACCGACAAAAGATCGTCATTCCCAAGCATGGCGAGATATGTAATGCCGTGCTTTTCAAGTTCCGAAAAATAATCCCTTAAAAATCCATTGATAAACGACGGCTGCTCCAGATGTCTTTCTCCGAGTTTAGGAAGCATATCCCCGCCATTCACAATGACACTGATATTTTTCTCAATAGCAATGTCCAGCGATTTCCTGTATTTATTTTTATCCCCATGCAAATCTGTAACATATAATATTTTCATGCCGCATACCACCTCTTGTTAATTTCAAAAATCCGTCTTTCTGATTATACCATATCAGGTGACGACTTTCAGCGTATTACTTTGCCTTTATCGGAGATATGCTGTATCGTCCCCCCTTTCCGTGATTTCTGTATTCTTTCATCAAAACCACATGAATAAGTCGGGCCTGCGCTCTTACAGTCACAGACCCGGCCCATTGTATCTGATTTCGATTAACTGCCGTATTTGCCACGCCCCCCGGCAAGCCCTGATCTACCAGGGCGGGGCTGTTACAGGCTGCGGATAGCGTCACCGCATCATAGCCCCGCATACGCCGCCGCTTTGCCAGAGCTGGCGCACGCCGCAGGAACTCTCCCCAAGTCTTTAGGGAGCCGTGAAGAAGTACCATTATGATCTGTGCCGTCGTCGCGTCCGGCCTGCCACAGCCGGTTTTGTGGGTTGCGTTTATCGCTCGGACAATCTGGATTCATCACCTCCTTAGGCTGCCTGTCGCCGCGCCGCCCCATCTGCCGCTCGGAACACAGAATGAAGTACCTGTAACAGCGTATATTCGGTTGTCAAGGAGCAAGCGAGGGGGTGTGGCAGTTATGACAATATTTCAGTTGGGCGGGCCGGAGCATGTGCTGCACGGCCACACCCACCAGGCTTGTCCTGCCTAAAAATATGTCCCTCTATTATTCATTTCATTTTTGAGGGTTATTTTCGGGGGCTGGATCAAATTTCTTCCAAAATTTTTTTCAGACGCCGGAGCCCGCGCTGGATTCCTTCATGCACAGAGCTTACCGCCGAGTGTTCGCTTTTGGCAATTTCCGAAAGGCTCATGCCAAGCAGATAATGTGAGCATATCCGGTTCCTCTGCTTTTCAGGCAGCAAGGCAATGGCACGGTACAGCCTCGCATGTTCTTCCTCCTGGATCAGAATATCTTCCGGTGCCAGTACGATCACAAGGGCATCATGTTCAACATTCTTGTCATAGTCCAAGGAAAAATATGCTTTATGACGGTATGTACGCAGAAAATGCGCTGCCTCGCTTAATTTGTATTCCCGAAGCAGATCGGCCACTTCGTCCGGCACTTCAACCATAGCGTCCTGTGTATAAAACGGGTAGTAATCCCGCAGATTGATTTCTTTCATGGGTAATTCCTCCAATTTCGATTTTTTAGGTTGGTAAGCATAATCGAAATCAGAGGGTGGGGAGCGGCAGCGCGGATAACCCTTGTTGTAACAGCCGCTTATATATGAAATACGCGCCCATAGAAGAATGGGCGCGCAGGAAGGTGTATGATATAAAACTATTGTAAATTCGGCCAAACTTAAAAACGCCGCAATCCACACCACATGGATTACGGCGCATAAAGCTCTATATGTAAAATAACCATTCTGTTGAATATTCCCCTTTGGCAGCATTTATCAGCCCTCCCCGAAAAGGAAGCGCAGAAGGCTTATCCCTCGTCAGCCTCCTTTTGGGGAGATTATACAGGGGCAAATGCTATGTTCTTTCCTGAAACATCATAGTTTTGGTAAGGCTTATATAAAATGTGTTTTGAGGTAATCACGGTCTCGAACGGATTTTACAAAAGAGCCCATATTATAATAAAGGCCACAAGACAAATAAAATTGTCTCATGGCCTTTATCACAATACTTCAAATTTATAACCAACGCCAATAATACTTTTGATGTAGTCCGGGGAATCAGATGTAGTTTTCAGTTTCCTCCGCAGATTACTCACATGGTTATTGACGGCTTTACGGGAATAGTAGGAATAATCCTCATTCCAGACCAATTCCATAATCAGTTCATAAGTAAATACCCGCTTCGGGTGTGTGATTAATAAAGCAAGAATGTCAAATTCCTTAGCTGTTAATTTGATTTCCTGCTCACCAATATATACAAGTCGCTGCTCTTGGCAGAAGTATAAATCACCCATGCGAATCTCTGTAAACGGTTCATCAATGACTGTCTGTCCCCTATTAGTTTCGGAAATGGCGAATGGGCTGTCGGCAGGATTCTTCTGTTGCTTTTGAGAATCAAGAAGATAATTTACTAACTCCTGACGCTGACGGGCGCTTAACAACACAAGCAGCTTTTCCGCAATTCTGCCGCCAGATTCAGATATATCAAATACGGCTAATTTCCCATATCACCACCCCTTTCACTACTGTATTCTAAAATTTATCTACAAAATGCTACCCTTCTTGAGTTATAGATGTTGACTACATTCAGTATATACTTAAAAAATCATACCGTCTTGTACGGTAATCACGCGGCTGCTACTCTTAGCTGCATCCGGCGAATGTGTTACCATAATGATTGTCTGGCCGCTATTTTGGTTAATCTCACGCAGCAGGTTCATAATCTCGGCCCCGGTCTTGCTGTCCAGATTGCCAGTCGGCTCGTCTGCAAATAGAATTTCGGGGTTCCCGATCAGAGCGCGGGCGATTGCCACGCGCTGCTGCTGACCGCCAGATAATTCGCGGGGCTTATGCTTACGGCGATTAGATAAGCCGACAATCTCTAAAATTCGATCGAGCTGCTTTTTGTAGTCGCCCATCTTCTTGCCGTCCAGGAGCAGGGGCAGCATGATGTTTTCTTCTACATTCAGGTTGGGAATGAGGTTATAAAACTGAAAGACAAAGCCAATTTTCTGCCGCCTGATACGGCTCATTTTTTCATCCCCAAAACGCGAAATATCCGTACCATTCAAAAGGACATGGCCGCTGGTTGGAGCATCCAGACCTCCAAGAATATAGAGCAGCGTGCTCTTTCCTGAGCCGGACGGCCCCATAATAGACACAAATTCCCCCTGCATGACCTGTAAGGAAATATCTTTGAGTACCTTTGTGGTGGTGTCACCAAGGCGAAAATCTTTTATGATATGTTTTCCCTCAACGGTTATATTGCCAACAAATGATTTCATTTGAAAAAACCTCCCATCTTCTTGTATTATTCAAATTTGATTTCTTCCACCAGCTTCATGCGGCGGCTTTTAAAGATCGGAACAACAGAGCCAAGAAGGGTCACAATCATTCCCATGCCGCCAGCGGTCAGGAATGTAACTGCATCCAGTTCCGGCACCATCGAGATTTTAGGGCCAGCCACAAGAAAAATCGTCTGAATTTCCATATAGGAAACAAAAATTGCTATAACAGCTCCGATCAGGCCAGAAGAAAATCCCTCAATCAATGTCATTTTCATGTTCTGCCGGTTAGAAAGTCCCACAGACTTATACATGGCAATGCTTCGCCGCTTTTGAATATAGTTAATCAACAGGTTATTGATAATCCCCACAGCAGCCAGTAAAAGGATAAAATAGGTCATGCTGTGCATAGGCCGCAAAAAAGCTCCCACAGTAGACAGAGCATCTGTGTTAAATTCCTCCACCGTCCGGCTCCAATTTGATGTTTCGCCAAACAGGTCCCGAATTTGTACCATAATAGCGTCCGGGTCTGCGGCGGTATAGGCGAGGAAGTCATAGGCAGAGGCATCAAAATCGGAAACTGCATAGGTGGAAGAAATCAACGCTTCCACATCCGTAGCCCTTGATTTGAAGCTGCCCACTACCAGATAATTGTTTTGTCCAGTGCCGCAATTCAGGGAAAGAGTATCACCTATGTCAAAACCGGTGCGCTCCATGCAGCTTTCACTTAACAAAATAGCTCTTTCCCCGTCAAAGGCTGAAGCAGCTTTTTCTTCCATGCCTTTTTCCGTATAGTGGAGTGCCAGCATGGAGCTGTACCATTCCAGATTATCAGTTGCCTCCAGGCGGCTAAAGGTCATACCGTCTGCCTGCATCCGATTTTCATATACAAAGACAGGAAGTACCTTTTCAATCCCATCCATATCCTTAACCTGCTCTACAAAGTCCGGCTCCATGTACCCGTCTGCAAAGCCTTGCAGCTCGGCCCCATTGAAAACATCGCTTACATAGGTGGTTACAAAATTCCCTACAACAGTAATAGCAATCACAGCAGAAATGCTGATAAACAGCAATGTGATATTTTGCGAAGTGTTTTTGTTATCCCGCATATTCCGGGCGGCTAATCTGCCCTCATTACCCAAGACCGCGCCGTAGAAATATTCCAGTCCCGCAGAGATCAAGTTCGTCAGCAGCGGAACAATCAAAATTGTAGCGGCAATCAGCCCCAGCAAAGAGAATCCACCGGCCAGATACAGCATATTTCCTGATGCCAGCTTTGGAAGAATAACCGAAATTACAAAAAGCACAACACCAGCGCCAACAATAAATCGCCTGGGGATATGTTTTTCTTCCACGCTGCCAAGCACCACATCCTTGATTGGCAGGCGGCTCGCCCGGCGTACCGGAAGCCATGCGGAAAGTAAAGACACGACTACTGCAACGGCAAAGGAAAAAATGATGCTGAATGGAGAAATTACAATAGGAATCTCAATGCCCTGCGAAAGAGATTGACCCATCCCCTGTAAAATCAGTTTCAAGACCACCGTTCCCACCGGAATACCAATCAGGCCACCCATAACACCATACAGTGCACTTTCCAGCAGAAGAATATGGGTCACAGCCTTTTGTGTAGCTCCAATACTGCGGAATGTTCCAATCACCGGCAGCCGGTCTAAGGTGATTACCTTGTAGCTGCTGTAAATGATAAAGACACTCATTGTCAGGGAGAAAAAGCTAATCAGGAAAAACGGCATGGATTTTTGTCTTGCATCTGCGGTGATCTGTGCCTCGTTTACTACTTCGGACACTTTATATTCACCGTCAGGAAGTGCCGCCGCCAGCTCATTTTTCAATTCAGCGGTAGTCGTTCCCCCGGCCGGTTCAATGAGAATTTCTGTATATCCGTCTGTCTTTCCTAACAGCTCGGACAATGTAGATAAAGGCAAAAGGGCGGTTGCACCTCTTGTATGCCGGAGAAAAACCGTATCGTAGGCAGCAATCCCCGCCACCTCTAAAGTGATCGGCTGTCCACCAATTTGCAGCGTGATTGTATCACCTGCTTTAATTCCATATTTTGAAGTAAAGCGGTCTGGCAAGATCACCTGATTGCCAGTAAAATCCGTAATTTCGCCGCCATTTGCTAAACGAGGAGGATTGATTTGATTGAGCTGGGTAAGGTCAGCCGCTATCAAGTCAATGGCTTCATAATAACCGTTTTCGTGGTAAAGAGCCGAACTCTCCAACATTCCAACGCTGGCGCTGATTGAGGATAATTCCGGCAGGACGCTGAAATCAATCCCTCCATCTGCCGCACTTACAGATAATGTCGCGCTACCAGCCATACCGCGAGCCATTTTCCTCTGTGCGCTTTCATACGATGCACCAATGGAAAAGGATACGAACAACAAGGTTGTAGAAAGTAAAATTGACAGCAGCATAACAGCCGTTCGTGTTTTTCTCTCTTTGACATTTGTGAAAATGTATTTCAATATGATTTTCAAAATAACACCTACTTTCTATCGGATAGGCTTGCACCATCCACTAATGCGTTCTCGATTGCTTTTAACACGGTATTGCTGGTAAGGGTAGCGCCAGAAATGGCGTCAACTTCTAATGACTGTTCGGAACATACCGCCCCGGCGATCTGTTCAGCCTGCTCCATATAGGAGGCTTTATGCTCCACAACCTCAATACCGATAATTTTATGGTTTTGTATCTCAACTTTAACGACAGCAAATAGAATTTTGTTCTGGCATACCCCGATATACTCACCATCTGCAATCGTGTTCAGATCAACTGTGCCTATATCCAAAACTTGCGGGCGTAATAAGAACGCCACAAGGATAAAGCCGACACAGAGTGTAGCCGCAATCGTCAGAAAATATGGAACAACCTTTTTTGTTTTTTCTTTCACGTTGTCACCCCCCTTATAAATCAAGAAAAAGGTTGGTAGCTATCACTAAAACAATGATAGCCTGCCAACCTTAATCTAATTTTCAGGCAACCTTAATTAACCTTAACGGAGAGAAAATTCAATTTGAAATGTAGTCCCGACAGTAGGAATACTGGAAACGGAAATTGTGCCGCTGTGTATCTCAATAATACCTTTGGCAATAGCCAGTCCCAATCCGCTTCCCTCTGGTTTTTGTTCGGTGTTGGTTCCACGATAATAGCGGTCAAAAAGATGTTCAGTTGTTTCTGGTTCCATTCCTTTTCCATTATCGGCAACATAAATTTCCAATGTGGAATCAGATACCAACAGACGCAGAGTAACTTCGGTATGTTCTTCCCCATGCACAAAGGCGTTAATGATTAAATTCCGAAAGGCTCTTGTTAAAAGCGTCTGATCGAATGAGTACAAAACGATTTCTTCTGGACTTTCAAAATGAATGGTACGGTTTTCATATTCAGGGGTATTCAAAATATCAATCGCCAGTTCTTTTAGAAAACGCACGATATTCTTTTCCTCCCGGTTGATAGGGAGCATACCATTTTCTAATTGATAGGTCAGCTTCAGATCGTCAATAAGTGTTTCCATATAAGAAATATTTTTTAGCATAATTCCAGCATAACGCCTGCTCTGTTCCTGACTTTTCCCGCCGGTTTCTTGTAGAATCTCCGCATACCCTTTTAGCGGGGAAAGCGGCGTTTTCAAGTCGTGGGTGATATTGGCAATCCATTCTGCACGCATTTTGTCGGTCTGTACTCGCAGTTGATCGCTGGCTCTGATTTCTGAATCCAACGTGTTCAGACTATCATACAAATCATGGAACACACCGTGGTCTTGAACCGGAAGAAAGCTGCGGGCAGAAATTTCTTGAATAGATGTCGTCAGCCGCTTCATTGCCTTTGTTGTAAAAACTCCATAGAGAACGCCCGAAATAAGGACAAGCAAAAGCATAGCCGAAAGGATAGGTAAAATGATGGTTTTACCTCCTGCAAACCGTTCCCCATTGACGTACATTGTGACTTTAGAAACATCCACAGGGAAATACAGAATATAAATATAATCTGTTCCGGCGTTGGAGGCTATTCCAACAAAGGCGGTAGTTTCGCTGTTTTCTAACTTTCCCGCTTGAAAGAGCTGCAGCAATTCCGCACTGGAATATGTCGTATTGGCCTGCTCCGGCTCCTGATAACTGAATACTTCACAGCCGGAGGGGTCTAAAATCTGGATGCCAACCCCATTGTCCCGTAACAATGCTATTCCTGCCTGCTTAATCTGCGGCGCAGCTTCTATGAAAATAATCTGATCTTTGAAATCTTCTGTAAATGTTTTAGGCCAGTCGCTTCTTGCGATTATGCCATCTGGTGTCTGAATGGAAATCGTCATAAAAATAAGACATCCTGCCAATAAAACAGCTCCCAGCAACGACAGAAAGAAAATCAGGTAAATATGAAATATCGTGCGATAGCCTGATCGTTTCATTTAATCAATCCTCTTTTTGAGCTTGTAGCCCAAACCTTTCACGGTGATAAGCTGCTGTGGGGCAGAGGGGTTATCCTCAATTTTTTCCCGCAAATGACGGATATGCACCATAATAGTGTTATCACAAATGCTGCTGTACTCACCCCATACCTGTTCATAAAGCCGTTCTTTACTGATAATTTTATCTGCATTTTCCATGAGGTAAGACAGTAGTAGAAATTCACGGCCAGTCAATCCGATTTCCTGTCCGGCTTTATAAGCCCGGAAGCTTTCTTTATCAATAGAAAGCGGTCCAGCGGTCAAACAGACCGCGTCATTCACGGCAAGAGCTGTTTGATATTGTTGGCGGCGTAGTTGGGCTTTGATACGGAACACCACTTCACGAGGGCTGAATGGTTTTGTAATGTAATCGTCGCCACCGTAAGACAGGCCGAGAATCTTATCAATATCATCATTTTTTGAGGATAGAAACAGGATGGAGCAATAGGAAAATTCCCGGATTTGCTTGCAGACTTCCAGACCGTCAACATCAGGCAGCATAATGTCCAAAACAATCACATCCGGCTGATATTCCCGGCAAATGTTCAAAGCATCCAGCCCGGTATAGGCTTTCTGAACAGAGTGAAATCCCTCTTTTTGTAGTATTTCCTCTAACAAATCAACAATATCCTTTTCATCATCAACCAGTAAAATTTTGCTTTCCATTTTGGCACCTGCTTTCTTTTCTTCGGCCATCCATAGGTTTTTGTGCTGTTTTTGGAATAAGCCATATTGTTGCCATCTTCATAGCTCCAGGAATACGTCCTGCGGTACATAGATAATTTATCCTTCGGGGAGTAATGCCCCATTTTTCACTTGCTTCTTTCAGAGTCATGTAATCCATATCGCATACCTCCAGCATTCTTATTATAGTTCTTTTGCTCGAATAATACAACAGGAGATTGCAGTCTCTAATAAAGGCCACAAGGCAAGCAGAACCTTACCTTGTGACCTTTGTTATGTCACTTCAAATTTATAACCAACACCAATAACACTTTTGATGTAGTCCGGGGAATCAGGTGTAGTTCTCAGTTTCCTCCGCAGATTACTCACATGGTTATTGACGGCTTTTCGGGAATAGAGCGAATAATCCTCATTCCAGACCAATTCCATAATAAGCTCATAAGTAAATACACGCTTCGGGTGGGTGATCAACAAAGCAAGAATGTCAAATTCTTTAGCGGTTAATTTAATTACCTGCTCGCTAATACATACAAGCCGTTGCTCCTGACAGAAGTATAAATCGCCCATTTGAATCTCTGTAAACGGTTCATCAATGGCTGTCTGCGCCCTATAAGTTTCAGGAATGGCGTATGGGCTGTCAGCCGGATTATTCTGTTGCTTTTGGAAATCGAGAAGATAATCAACTAACTCCTGACGTTGGCGGGTGCTTAACAGCATGAACAGCTTCTCCGCAATTCTACCGCCCGGTTCAGATATATCAAATACAGCTAATTTCCCATGTTGCCACCTCCTTTCCGTCAGCGTGGGTATTTATTCTTTTACCATCAACTAATACTCCTGTTGTGTTGTTATGCTCTATGCCGAAAATTCCTTTTAAGCGTTATATAATTTTCTATATTGTTTCGGAGTCACCCTGATATATTTTTTGAAAAAATTAATAAATTGTCAACACGGAAAAATGAGATGAAATAAAACACTATATAAACTCTAGTTATCTTCATTAGGGCTTGTCGAATATTGTGGTTTCATTTCCTGTTATGACGGTATACGCTTTCTGAGATTGATGAGGCTACATACATCATCCATAATTCCTCTATCCCGTACCTCCAGCATCAACCATTTCTGTCTATTTCCAGTTTTTGTGTTTTTGAATACTGTCTGCACATAGTCGGAACATTGCGGCATAAGAAACTCTGCCTCCATAAGTTCATGACTTCCTACAACCACGAGAGCGATAAAATAGCCTTGCATTGGATAGAGCGTACAAAGTGACTTTCCACCTTTTTTATACTTAATATTCCAGCCTGCCTGCATGGAACAACGGCTGTATTCCATGCAGGGCCTGGTCCGATAGGTGAACTGGATACGGTTATTAAAATCTGTCCATAACGGATTGTTAATGTATTCCGTGACTTGCTCCAGCGATGGAGGTTGTTCATTTGAATATAGCGCATTCCAATCCATCATAAATTCCTCCTTAGCTTTTATTTTTCAGTGGCAGGGGCTTAACCCAAATTTCCATACAAGCCATACCCTCTGAGCCACGATAATACTTTTCTGCCGAGAAAGGCTCCGTGGTTAAATTGTGGTGGGGCAGCCATATACCAAAAAGGTATTTGCTGGCCTGATCTAAAGCGACCGTCACCAAATCCTCAAAATTTTCTGCTTCGACTCTGCAAACGATGTATTCTCCTGCCGAGAGTTCTCTCTTAACAAAACCATCCTGTAGCCGATCCGGAATATTTTGAACAAGGCCACCTGCAAAATAAGTGAAAAGGTTTTGTGAAGTACCTTCCGTATGGGACATTCCCATTTCTACAGTAGTATTTAGATTGGCTTCGATTGAAGCCTTCTCCATGTGATAACGCTTCCAAAGCTGTCCTGGCACATCTACACCTGTGCTTTCACCAATCGGTATTTGTTCAGAAATGCGAACTTCCGTTTCCAGGCCGAGATAAATTTCCGGTTTTTCCAATGTCTTTCTCTGGATCTCCAAGACGATATTTCCTACCACCAGTGGAACCCCTTCGTCTACTAAAACATAATTCATGGAAACTTCCGGCTTGTCGAATGTATTGAGCATTGGTAAATCCCTCCTGTAGTTTTCAGGCGTAATCCCATACGTTTCCTTGAAAGCCCGTGTAAAATTCGCATGGCTTGAAAAGCCATAGTCCAAAGCAACGTCAAGAATCCTCTGTTCGGTACTTTTCAGATTTTCAATAACCTTTGCCAGACGGCGGAGCTTCACATATTCCTGAACCGGTTTATTTACCAGCCGCTTGAACAAGCGCTGAAAATAAAAGGGGGACAGACCTACAGTATCTGCCAGTTCTTCCGTTGAAATTTCTTTTGTCAGGTGTTCCTCGATATAAGTCAAGGATTGTTCGATTGCTTCATATGCGTGCATTGCGGCACCTCCTATATTTGATGTCCAAATTATATCATTTTATTTTTTGCCAGGCTTTTCACGCAATGCGCTTTTTGATTAGGAAAATGCGCTTTGTAAAATAGAAACCTTAAACCACCTCAATTCGTAAAGAAGTAATGTGTGTTACTTATTAACTGTTTCTGCTAATTTTTTTATTTCACTCTCGTTTATTTCTGGTTCAGTAAATCCCTCATTAAAGCCGTCAATCTTTTTCAAAGAATGAAACAATTTTCTATATAGAACATTCATTTTTTCGTAGTCCATCTTGCCGCCGACAGAGGTTACATAGGAAGCATGGTTTATTAGCTCTATGGGGTAAAGTGTTTCAAAAAATCCCTCTGTATCTTTCGGGGTATAGCAACAAACGAACAATCCAATCTTCATGTGTAATAGCTGTTTTAGATTGCGTTTACAAAATTGCGTAATTTCTTTTTGGATTTTACCCATATACACAGAACCACCAATAAAAACAGCGTCATATTGAGACAGATTGATTTTATCTGCTTTTGCTGAAAGTATGTTTACTTCACCATGAAGATAAGTCTTTAGGATTTCTGCGCATTCTTTTGTACAGCCGTATTTTGTGGCGTACACGATTGCAGTTTTCATTAAATCTCCTCCTTACGGTAAATCATGTCAAACTGTTCTATATGTTTTCCCAACATTTCTATTGCCTCTTTTTCCTTTTCTGCTATACCGTCATATTTATTGAGTAAAAGAAAAATTGGCGAAAAGAATTGTAATGCCATGACTTCGGGATTGGCTTGCCGCATGAAGCCTTGTTTAATCATTTCTTCAAATAGTTTAGCTTGATACGAAATAGCAGTATCAATATAAACTTCCCGATATATGCGGTCTATTTCCTCATTTTTGTATTTCTCAATGGAAAGCATTTTACGAAACTGTGAAGCATAGGGGTCTTTCAAGTAAAAATGAAAAATCTCACTACTAATTTTTTTCAAAACCTCGTTGCCACCCGTTGCGTATTCCCTTGCCATTTCTTGCAATTCGCCGTTAGGAAGCTGAAAAGAAGTAGCCGCATCCCTAAAACGTGATTGCATTGTGTCTACCAACGTATCAAAGATTTCTTGCTTGCTTTTGTAATGCTTGTATAAAGAGCTTTGCTTAATTCCGACTTCTGCCGCAATGTCACGCACTGTTACACCGTCATAGCCTTTATCAGCAAACAGCTTTAGTGATTCAAATAAAATGGTTTCTTTCGTATTTCTTTTCGCCATGCCAATACCTCACTTACATATAATCAAAACGAGTAGGAACAGAATTGTAAAGCCATATACGAGAACCCTCAATAAATGCAATTTGAACAATACTCACAACAGCAATAATGAAAAAAATATTTTGCCTGTATACCGGTTTGAAGATTGATATTATCCCAAGCACCCATATAATCACACTTGCCACCCAAAAGACAATGGATTGAATGCTGCTAACGGAAAACAGCCCCATTCCTACACTGCCATCAGTAGCATAGATAATAGAGTTGGAATACAGATCGCGGACGTTCGTAAAATACCACAACGTACCGTGAAGCAGGATAAAGAGTAGAATAATCATACCCCATTTTTGGATTGCCGCTCGGTTTAAATATCCCCATATTATATAGCCGAGATTTGCCCCCAGCAAAAGCGTACTGATAATTGCAACGCTGTTCCCAAAGTATAGTTTTAACATATTCTTAAACTCCTTTCTGTTTGGCTACCGTTTGTTCTCTTTTTATTTTAGCTACTTTTTGTTCGCCTGTCAAGTCCTTTGCAGAGCTTATAGAAAACTCTTTGCGGATATATGCTCTATTCATGTCAATAATATAAGTGCCGCTAATGCGATTCAGACAATAGCTATTTTCACTTTACGGCGGTCTTGATTTGTTCAAAACCGCCGTAAAAATCAGAACATGGGATAAAAGCTGCCGAACAGCGGCTTTTTTCTTTTGCCGTCGTCCGGCAGATTGGGGTTATATAGTTTCAGTTCTTTCGGAAAAAGCGTTCGCAGTGCCAATAAGGGGGTAGCCCCTTATCGGTGATTTCAATATAATCAGTTTTAGTCATACCGTACAAATAGTAATCGCAGTAGGTGTTTACCATTTTACCTTCACGGATAAGTCCCTCACGCTTGAAGCCTGCTTTTTCTAAAGTTTTATACGATGCAATATTTTGTACATGAACATCAGCCCATAAACGCTGTAATTCCGTTTCTTCAAAGCAGAAGATAGCTACTCTCGCCAGTGCTTCTGTCATAAGTCGGTTGCCTTGATAGGCAGGTGAAAGGCGAAATGCCACTTTTGCCATGCGGTCATTCTCAATGAGATATACCCACATATCGCCAATAACTTTATGATCCTGTTTGTGTACAACACCCCAATGAAAACTTTTCGTAGGTTTCTCCGGCTTTTGGAAAAGTAATTCTGGATTTAAGTCGCTTTTTCCGGGACGTTTGCCCCAATACCGGTAAACGGAACTGTCTCCCAGCCATTCTTTCAAATCCACAACATCTTCTTTTCGCAGAGGGCGCAGAATAAGTTGTTCCGTTTCAAGAATGGGTTTATCCTGAACAAAATCCTGTAATTTCATAAGCCGCCCCCTTAAAAGTTGAACACCTGTCCCCAATCGAAACAGCCGGACGCTTCTGTACTTCTCGGCCATTCGCTGCACCATACGGGAACACCGGGCGTTTCTACCCTGTCAAAACTCGGCGTGTAGGGCTTGATGTCAAGTACGGGTGTATTGTCGTTTGCGTCAATGAATGTAACACGAATCATGCCGTTGGTGAAATCAATGTTGATGATCTCGGATGTCGTTAATGCGATAGGGTTCGGACGCGCAGGAGATCGCGTCGCAAATACGCCCATGACTTCGGGTGCGCCTTTATAGGGCTGTTCTGTCTGTAATTCATTCCGGTCTGCGCCGTTGTCGCAATCGCTGAACCACCAAAGGACATTGATATGGCTGAAGCCCTCTAAGGCTTGCAGTCCGGGAATGTACTCCGGCTCTAACTGAATAAATGTGCCGTTTTCATCATTTTTTACTTTACCAATGGCTTTTAATTGATAAGTCATATTTTTCCTCCTTGCTTTGTTGGTAAAACCAGTATAAGACCTCACATCATGTGAGATGCAACAGGGAAAAATAAAAAATGCCCTGCATTTTTCACAAGACATTTCAAAGTCTGTACAATCATGTTTGTTTCAGCGGTATTTGAAGCTCAATCAAATATTTTTCAGGGTTATTCTCATTCCACGGGCCTCTATGCACGATTTGACGCATCGGGTCAGACATTTTGTATTCGCTGTTTTTCTGCAGCCATTCAGCAAAGGCAAGATAGGCCCCTTTTATATTTGCAAAATCGCCGTAGACCATTGTGCAAGCCATATATGGGACTGGTTCAGTCATACGAAAACAAAATGGATCTTTTGCCGTTCCCATTTTCTTTACCGGAGCGCATAGCTCAATATCAACATCTGTCTCCCGAAATTCTGTATCGTGATAAATGGAAAATGTATTGCTTGCTATTTCTATTTTTTGCGCACCTGTAAAAGCAGAAAGTTCTTTCCATAAGTCGCCCTCGGAATAGTAGTTTGGTACAACTTTCCGTAAGGATAGCACCTGATACGCCGGGATCGACTTAACGGAGATGTTATAGTGCAGTTCTCCTTTACCACCCTGTATCTCATTTTTTGCAAGTTCGATCTTTTGCAGTTTTTCTCGTTCGGCCTGTATTGCATTTTCTATCTCTATACGCTTTTTGTCGAGTTGCGCAAGGAGTGATTGCTCGTCCATCGTCAGGGCAAGCGCGATTTCTGAAACATTCAGCCCACTATCCCGCAAATACAGGATTTTATTTAGACGCGGTATTTGCTCCACCGAATACAGCCGGTGTCCCGTCCACTTGTCAACCTTTGCCGGTTTCAAAAGCTCCATTTCATCATAATATCGAAGCATACGGACAGATACCTGTGTCAGCTTTGAAAATTCTCCTATCCGAAACATCGTTTCACCACCTACTCTAACTATATTTGTACTTTTATCTCATTACAGCTTTATATGTTACTTGCTGCATCCTTATTGTACCGTCTTTCGTTTAGTCTATCAATGCTGTTTTCCAGTCACCACAAAATGGCAAGCAATGCAATCTTCCGTAAGATTGCGTATTTTGGCAGGAATCCGTTTCCGGTATTCCTGCCAAAATGCTTGTTGGTGACATGTCCCCAAACCCCTGAGATCACCACCTGCGGTGATGGCTACGCGTTCCGTTGGAACGCTTGATTATAGGTTGCCGCCTCCAAATAAAAGGACAGCAATACCCGTTTTCGAATTGCAATGAGAAGATGGATGGCATCAAATTCTTTCACAGTCAACTCAAACCAATAATGGACGATACCGAAATACCGCCCACTACTTTCTAATATGGGATTTTTATAATGACCTGTGCGCCATTTGTTATATCAGAATTTTCCAATATGAGCTGCCCGTTATGCTGCCTGGTAATGCAGCTTGTAATATAAAGCCCCATACCAAAATGCAGGTTAGAAGTCCGGCTATGGTCACTCATGAAAAATTGCTCGTGTGCATGATGCAGGGCTTCCGATGTAAAACCGCTGCCCTCGTCCGTTATGGAGATTTGCAGAAAGTTGTCTGCCTTTTTCGTTACGATATAGATGGTTCCTTTCGTGGGAGAGTAGTCTATCGCATTGGCAATCACATTCATAATCGCCCGTTCCAGCAGCATTTTATCCGCTTTAAAAACACCTAAATCTATGCCGGTTTCCATGTGCAAGGAAATTCCTTTCGTAAGACACATAGAGCTTGCCCGGGCTTCTATCAGCTCCATATAATCAGCCATATCAAATTTTTCTAAATTAAGCTGATACCCAGAGGCAGTCCGGGATATATCTATTAGCGTCCTAATATAAACGCCTATCTGTTCGGAGCTTTCTGTAATATACCCAGCATATAACCGCTGCTCGTCGTCAAGTTCCGTTTCACTTATCAGGTCGATATTTCCTTGAACGACAGTCAACGGTGTTTTTAAGTCATGAGCAAGCGCCGCGATTTGCTCCCTTTGTAATCGCTCTGCGTCCCATTGTTTTTCTAAAGATGATTTCAGATTGTTTTTCATATCGGAAAAAGAACAAAGTACATCCTCAAATTCTTTGATTTTGGAGTGTCCCACTTCAAAATCAAGATTTTGCCGTGCAACCTGTTCTGTTGCTTCAAAAAGCGGGGAAAGCTGCACCTGTAGATTTTTTGCGAATTTTGCCGTTAAGATTATGCACACCATTATACAGTTTATGGCAATGAGAATATACAGCAGGATTTCCGGCGATGGGAAATGCTCATAAAGCCATTCGTTGGTAAACTGCGAACCGACATAGTATTGAAGCACCACATATTCGTTTTCACGGGTAACAAATAAGTACTGCTTGTCCGGATTTTGATTTGCCTTCCCCGATATGGCATATTCCATAGCCGAGTCCAAATCTTCACCCTCTAAGGACGTTTTTACTACCCGATAATTCTTATCCAGCAACAGATACCTGCACCCCATAGGGAGCTGAACGTCTGCCAGATCCGGCGTGGCAGCGATAACCGGGGCGAGGTTTTTTGCGCTGCTTTCCATATAATTGGCATAAGTAATAAAGCCCATATTTGTTCCGGCTAAAATAAGGCCGAAGGGGACGGCTGCCGCCCCCAACAGTCCCACAAGCAGCATACATAAAAATTTCCAGAAAGACGCTTTCAATGATGTTGTTTTCTTCATTCCCATTTATACCCAATCCCCCAGACTGTCACAATCGGCTGAATATCCCACTTACTTAATTTCGCCCGAATATTTTTGATATGAGTGGAAATGGTGGAATTATCACTGTCGCCCTCTAAGCTAAAAACCGCTTCGTAAATCTGTTCCTTTGAAAATACCTGTCCTTTATTCCGGGCAAGGTATTCACAAATCAGGTATTCGCTTTTGGTCAGGGGAACAGGCGTATTATCTACCCGTAATTCTTTTGCAGATAAATCTATTTTTATCCTGTCAAAAGCAAGAGCCGTATGCCGTTCTCTGTGCTCCCGGCGTAAGTGAGCGTTTACCCGTGCCCTGAGTTCTGCAATGCGGAAAGGTTTTGTCAGATAGTCATCCGCCCCCAGACCCAGCCCAAATGTAATATCATTTTCCATTGTCTTTGCGGTTAGAAAGAGAATCGGACAATCCACAAGGGAACGGATTTTATCACAATAGGAAAAGCCGTCTATATCCGGCATCATAATATCCAGTATAATCAAGTCGTACCTATTCAGTTTATCAAGTGGCACCTGTGCAGCAGACGTATAGATGGTAACGAGATGTCCGTCTTTTTGCAGCCCGTTTTTGACAAGTTCTAAAATAGACTGTTCATCATCAACCATAAGGATTGCTGCCATATTGTCGCCTCCTTTCGTTGTTCTTTTCAGTATAGCATAATCTTTAAGGGCAGAAAAACCATCATTGCCGCTTTGCGATATGATAGCTGTTATTTACTTTGACTGCAACTGCTTCGGTTGTATCGGTTCCATAAATCTCATAAACATCTGTGTAAAACCATTGCTCCCGCCCCTGCCCGGCATTCTCCCCGTTCCAGTCAATCTTGTTCAAATCCTCCTTTGAAAAAGGGATTTTTGTTTCGGTATCGAATGTAACGCTTTCTGCGAGAATATCAATATATCTGCCTAAGTCATCATTTGATACCACGTCAGACGTTACCTGATAGACCGTCCCATCACAAAGGAGCTGCGTAGCATTTGCCGGGTTGACTTCAAAGCTGCCGTTTATAGATTGTTTCGTTTCTTTAAAGTCAAAGACAATATCCGTGTCTTTCAGTTTTTCATGTGTAATAGCTTTGTGGTATTCTCCATTTACATCTACAATCAGATAGGTGTCGGCATTGGGAGCTGCATACACATTCAAGAAAGGGATAATATAGGCGGCTTCCGGGGCTTTTTCCGCTAAATCTGCCAATGTGTGAAAGGTGGCAGATTCCACATTTTCTTGAAGCAACACTTTTCCCGCTTCATCTATGGCGGTAAGCTGCCGGATATATCCAACCCATTCCCCAAGCCCGCCGTTAGATACGGTGTCCTCTAAAATGATATAGTCATTTCCCTTATAGGAAAATTGCGTCACGTTCTCTGTATTCAGATAGCATTGCTCCTTGTTACTGGAATATTCCTTGATTTTGTCCTGTAAAGAACAGCCTGCAAGAGAAAAGCAAACAGCAAAAGCGGCCAGTAATGCCATCATCATTTTTCCACATTTATTCATAATTTTTCCGTCCTTCCCAATGAGAAAACCATAATAAGATTACCAGTAAGCTGCCTATTGTCAGTACAGCAATCCATACCCATTCTGTCCCATGAGCGAAAAACTGATGATTCAAAATATCGCGCACCCAGTTCATAGACCATGCAAAGGGGATATACCGCGCTATGCCATTCAGCTCAATATTGCTGTACATAATACACTGCATACTTTCAAACACGCCCCAAAATAGTGAGATACCCAGGCCAAATTTAAGGCTGAGAAACAGGTGCAAAACATAAATAATCAAATTACAGAATGCGATTCCCGCGGCTGCCCTGGTTAGTGTGCCAAGCTGCACTGTATCAGCTATTCCCAAAAATTGTATTCCAAATACGAATAGCAGGAACAGACAGGATAACGAGGTGATCCCCGCGCCATAAAGATAAGTTAATTTTGCAAGTATCATCTTGCGCCGATTTGGTACGGCGAGCAATGGCTGGAAATGTGAAGCCTTTTCTTCTAATGTAATATTCAAGCCAACAATAACGCTGATCAACAAAGGAAAAACCGTTGCTGTGAGTTCTAATATCATTTTTAGTTTTTTACCGTCTGCTGTGCTGCCATACAGAAAATAGTAAACAACAAACAGCAACGCTCCCATAACAGGTATACATAAATGAATGATTCCCAATGGCGTATGCTTTGTTTTGACCAGTTCGGAATGAACTGCATCAAGAAATCCCATTTCGTCACCTCCTTTTTGAAAAATCCTTTGCGTCCACGAAAGACAAAACAAAAAACAGGAATATTGACAACACGAGGGAAATCAGAATGGTTATAGAAAATCCAGTATTTCCCGCAAAGGTTCCCCGGAGTTCAATTCCCATAAGAGGCTCTGCCAATTTTGCCGCATAGCAATAAGGCACTAACCACCAGACCGCCGTATTTCCCAATAGGATAGGGATAAATATACCAAGTATAGTATTGACTATGATCGGTACAAACAATCCTGCTTTGCGAGCAAGGTATAAACACAACGGAATCTGCCATACAGATGCAAGGATAATTGCTATACTGCCCGCTATGCTTTGTGGAACGGAATATACTGCCGTTGCTGGGGAAATAACACTGCTGACAGAGATAAGTACTGCTAAAAATATTCCTGCGATAAGTAACTTTTCAATCAGAATAATCCCCTTTGCCAGTTCAAATTCTGAAAGATTCACAGGCATAGAATATATGGAATAGTATTTACCTGCGTTTTCTTCTTTCCGATGTGACAGCGAACATAAAATTGCGATTGCCCCCGGAAGCAGGAAAGCATACCACCAGTAAAGAGTCATATACTGGAAACCATAAAAACCGCCGATAAGCCATGCAAAGATAGCTGTGAGAAAGGGAATGATGAAAATCAGTTTGTTTGCTATTGTCCTTTTGAATTTTAAATGCTCTGATTTTAAGTAGTTCATACCTTAACCCTCCCTGTGATTGCTCTTTACAACGTCCATAAAAAACTGTTCCAGATTTTCATTCGCATTCAGTTTCCCCTCATATCCTAAAATACCGCCCGCAATAATGCCAATATGGTCGGCTATCTGCTGCACTTCCGAAAGAATGTGACTGGACAAAATAACGGTAATGCCTTTTGCGGGGAAGGAACGGATCAGCTCCCTGAGTTCTTCAATTCCCACTGGGTCAAGACCGTTTGTAGGCTCGTCAAGAATGAGCAGCTTCGGATGATTCAGTAATGCAATCGCAATTCCAAGCCGCTGCTTCATGCCAAGAGAAAACTGCCCGACCCGTTTCTTGCCGGTATTTGTGAGCTGGACAATTTGCAATACCTCGTTAATTCGTGCATCGTCCAGGCCGAGCAATGTAGTTCTGACTTTGAGATTTTCGTATGCAGTCAGATTTTCGTAAAGCGGGGGCATCTCGATCAACGCGCCGATATGCTCCAGATCATTCCGCTTCCACAGGTGGCCGTCAAACTCTATACTTCCAGAGGTCGGTTTTAAAATGCCTGTAATCATTTTGAGAGTTGTAGACTTTCCAGCTCCGTTCGGTCCCAATAGTCCATAGACGGAGTTTTTTTCAATGTTCAGCGATATATTATTTACGGCCATCTGCCCGCTGAAAGATTTGCAGAGGTCAATCGTTTTCAAAATCATATCCATATAATCAAGTCCTTTCTTTGATTTTACGGATAGCATACCGGGCAATTTTGAAGATTCCATAAAGATTTTCTACTTTTCTTAAAATACGCAAATGAATTTGGAATACTATTATTGTCGTGTCTTATCTCGATTCTGCTCAATGGTAGATACATTCAACAAGTAATCCACATTCGCCCGGACATTATACAGCTCCCTCATATCGGCTCTGGCCTGTTTGTAAGAAGAATAGGCTTTCCGTTTCTGTTCCAGAAGTCCGGCATATTCCTCCCGCAGAGATTTGACGGAGGGCAGCTTTGTGATCCCCAGCTCGTCAAAGTGTTTCTTCGCCGCCTGGTGCAGAAGGATTTCCGTCTCATGCGCCGCACGGAATTTTTTGCTGTACCCGGCTTTCCGGTACTCCACATAGACCGCCCGCGTCTTGGCATAATTTACGATCTGTTTCTGCAGCTCCCCGTTGGCGGCCATCTGTGATTCCAGTTCCTTGATCTGTACCGACAACGCATTGAAGCTGGCGGTAGCGGCATCTGATTTTTTTTGCAAATCCTCATAGCTCATATCGCCATGCTCTTTGAGCCAGATTACCGCCTGGGAAAGCTGTTTTAAGTTAAAAACCTTCGCCCAGCGTTCATACCCCGGACCTTTGCCGGAACGGATCGCCGCCTCAATGTCCACCAGCAGCCCGACTTTGGAAACCGGCTTTTGGGGAGAGGTGCGGCGCGGCTTCACCGTCCGGGTGCCGGCGATCCGTTCTTTGATGGCCTGCTCGGTATAGTCGCCCTTTAGCGTATCACACCGGGTATATCGATCTTCCGGTGACAGGCGAAAACGGAGGTACTTCCGCTCTTGGTTGACTTCAATCCCAGCCGCCTCCAGCTTCTTCAAAAGTTCTTCAAAGTCCTTCGGCTTTTCTTCCAGGGCTGCGTCGATGGCCCATCGTAGCTGCTCCTGGTGGGAGGGTTGTTTCTGACTTCCCATCCATGTGCCGTAATGGTCGCGGCTGGGTTTCGGATTCTCCACAATGGAAAGCCCATGCTCCAGGCAGAGCTTGTCATTCATACGCCGGATCGCCCAGGTAGAGCCCCAGAAGTTGCGGAATTTTTTCTGGCAGTCCAGCGTGGTAGAATTTATGATGATGTGGTTATGGACATGGTGTTTATCCACATGGGTGCAAACAACAAAAGCATGGTTTCCCTTCGTCAGCTTCAATGCCAGTTCCCGCCCGATCTGGTTCGCTTCTTCCGGCGTGACCTCGCCGGGCTTGAACGCCTGCCGGAGATGGTAGGCAATCACATCATCCGCGCCCCGGTCACGTCCGGTCAGGTTCGCATACTGCCGCTTGGATAAAAGAAACTCCGCATCGGCGGTCCGGGTGTCGCACTCATAGCCATAAATGAATTTTCCAAAATCGGTTTTCTGCGGATTCTCCACATAATCAATGATGTCCGCTATGGCCGTGGAAACATCCCGGCCTTTCCCAACGTGCAGCGGCATGAGCCGTGTGGTTGCCATCCCATCACCCCCTTTACTGTAAAACCGGCTCTGTTATCGTGCCTGTTCTTTTTTCATTTTCGATTTATCACTATGCGCCGCCTGCTGCTCGATACTTTTATTCAGGCTGTCACGGACAGAAGGTTTCTCCTGTGCCAGCGCATACTCCCGTCTTGCCTGCGTGAGAAATAAATCCATCAGTCCCGTATGGCTGCGGTCCACAACAAAGCAAACATTCCGGTCATATCCGAAACCATCCTTATCCTCACAGACCGGGATTGTCTGCGCCCACGCCTTGTTGTCCCGTGAAATGCGCCCGTCGTAGTCCTTCTGCCGGACCGTGTTGGCGAGGACATAGAAAATCCGGCCAGAATCAAATTGCTGTAAGACCTGCTGCACACACGCGGAGCCTAAACAATTATCCCGGTAGTTGTCCGCAATGGCCTGTTCGATTGCCTCCTTACACGCAATGTTTGCCTTGTGGGAAGCGCGGTACTGATCCAGCTCCCCATGCTCATGTGCATAGGTAGCAGAATGAAAATAAATTGGTGTTGTATCTTTCAATGAAATCCCTCCAATCAAAAAAGCTGCCATCACAGACAGCCCGAATTATAGAAAAAGGGCGGGGCCGCCAATGCGCCCCGCCGAAACTGTTTAACCAAATACGAAATCCTTTAGTGCGCTGTTTGTGCCGCCGATGATCCCCACCAGCCAGGCCGCCGCCATTGGCAGACCGTAGGGGCTGATCAGGAACGCGATCACCAGCCATGAAAGCCCCGGCCAGAATCCGGCTGCGAAGAATAGCACCAGCGCCGCCAGAAATACGATTCCTGATAAAATCCCCAGCACGGCGCCGGAAACGATTACTAGGAATTTACACACCAGATAAAGAATCCCCGTAACCAGTACAAAGGGAAGTGCCAGCAATTTACCAATCAGACGCATACGCCCGCCTCCTTTCCTTTTCCATGTCCGTTTTTCAGGACAATCAGGTATGCCCGGAGGGTGTTTCAAAGAGAAACATATTTGCCCCTCTATCAAAATTCTACCGTGCCGGCTGCCGGAAAGCAACGGCGTTTTTTCCTGTTTACGAAATGTTCGCAAATCCCCGCAGCAGCTTATTCATGCCATCCCACAGACCGTCTAGCCGGGTACGCAGGTCATCTACATCAGCGGCATAAATACTGCCGGTCTCATTGGCGCGTCTGGCGTACTGGTTCAGGTTATTGGAGCAAATGCGAAGGAGCCGTATCATTTCCTGAATGTCGCTCATATCCAGATGGATGATATAACCGTCCACCGCCATCTTGCGGAGATATGCGGAGAGGTTGGTAATGCCGAGCTCCGCCATGCGTCCCTTTACCAGCTCTGCCTCCTGTTCGGACATGACGAATTCCACCCGGATGGATTTTTTATTATGCCCGGCCTTCATCGTTCCGGCTCCTTTTTATGAGAGGACGGTTTAGGGGTGGAGGCTGCTGCCGTCTTTGCCTTTTCCAGTTTTCCCCGCATGGTGTCTTTTTTCAAGCTGTCCATATATTCCTGAATATTGCCGGGCCTTGCATGGTAATCCCGTTTAACATGCTCCCGCCGCAGGATTGTTTGTAATTCCCGCTCACTTTCCGGCAGCCAGGTCACGCATTTGGAAGTTCCATGCTCTGCCTTAAACATGTTAATCTGCTGCATATAAGAATCATAGGGGAATACCGCCTGTGTACCATCCTGGAACAATACCGATACTTTTTCAATCGCACAGGACAGCAGCCCGACCCGTTCCACATGGGCGTGATAATCGAGAGGCCAGATACAGCCGGTGACTTTCCCGTCCTGTATGCCATCCAGCCGGATTGCATATGCCAGGATAGAATCTTTCGTCTGCTCATGGTAAAACCGCCACACCTTATTTTCGTGGCTGTCCTGCAGGTAAACATCCCTTTCCCATAAACAGTAAGTGCCGCAGGTCCTGGACATCCATAAGAGCTGTTCATTCTCCCCATTTTTGCAGGCCGCAAGATTTTGTATCAGTTCTTTGTCAATATCAAAATCGTCCTTATAATGCTGTGTGTGCAGCTCTACAACCTTCCCTAAAAAGTCCAGTACGTCCACGCCCTCGAATTTTGCCGCCGCCATCAGCGTTCCCTTTCCAGCGCAGGAGAGGCAATCTGCCTGGCCTCATGTTCCGGGCGGTCTGCTTTCAGCTTTTCCATGAGAGAGGTTTTTTCCTCCGGCAACGTCTCCGGGGCAAGCTCCTGGATTTCCTCATACGTCTGCCCGTCTGTCAGGTCAGGGCGCACAGGCGGTTCGTTGTTGAGTCTGCCATCCAGCATATTGTAATTTCCGGTCTGGCCTTCCTCGTAAAGCTCCGCATTACGCAGATAGCTCTCCGGCGGCTGGAAGGGCTGCCCGGCGAACAGGATTTCCCTATGTGGTGTGAACTGTGAGAGCACGCCGTCCCGGAGCCTCGCAAATTCCTCATACTGGCGTAGGGTAAGGCCGCGCTCCAGCATTTCCGCCTGGCTATGCGCCCAGCCCTCCCCATAAAGAAAATAGTACATATCCGGCTGGTCGCAGACAAAGCACAGGGAGCCGTCTTGATTGTCATAATAGGATGCCTGCATATCTTGGTAGTGGCAGCGTTCCTCACGCCCCAGGTACACCCGGTTATCCGTGCCCAACATGGCGACCATGCCCGCATAGTTGCTGTGGACCGCAGAGCGGATTTCCACCAGTGGGTCCGTCTCCGGCATGATCTGTCTGCCGGGAATCTCATTCTGCTTTTCTGCCGTGTCATTTCTCGGCGTCACTTCCTCATGGGCGCGGGCATCCAAATCCGGCTGCGCCTGTGCGGAATTCTTTCTGACGGCGCCCGGCTCCGGTTCTTTCTCCTGTGCGTAATAATGGACATTAGCGGTGGTCTTGCTGTTCATTTCCCTGGCGTAAGCCTCCGCAGCCTCGCGGGTGTCAAATTCCAAAGGTTTTCCATCCTCCTTGCACCACGCCTCGGCATGGCCGAAGATGGAAGCGCCGCTGCGCACCACCCATACGCCGTAGGTTGTTTCTTTTCCCATTCTGATCCTCCTTATCGTTCCTGCTGTTTTGACAGTTTCTGCTTTTGGGGCGTCTCCGTGTGCTTTGCGTCTTTTATCTGCTGTCGAAGGGAAGGCCTGTGCTCCGGCTCCGCTTCGGAATCCGTGATATTGACATACTCGCCAATGATACAAAGCGCCTCCCCGTAACTGCCGCAAGCAAACACCCGGTCCTTCATTTCCTTTGCCTGATCCTTCAGGTCATGCTCCCGCAGGGTCCGGGCAGCAATTCCCACCAGGTTGAAGATATTGCCGTCCTGGCCGATCAGCGCACAATCTGGTTTTTCCGGCTCCGGCGAAGGCTCCCCGATAAAGCCGCCTAAACGGTTTGGCACAAAATCGGACAGCCAGGTGCCGCCGAAAGTATCATGGGTCTGCAAACGCCACATGGCAAGTTTCCCCATGTCCAGCTTTATGTCCTCGAAAGGATAGAGCAGACAGGTAAGCTCTCCATACTGGAAAGTGGAAACATCCTCAAATCTGCTGCCGTCCTTCAAAATCCCCGCCTCGGTGAACATCTCATTGATCCCGTCCACCCATTCCTTCAAATCCCCGCCGCAGCCCTGTAAGACCAAGCCGTCTTTGCCCTCCATGTGCCGCAGGTCATCGGTTGTGATCGTATTGATATTCAAATAAACCGCCTCCTATCGTTCCTGTTGATGATTGGTTTTCCGCCGGGTGGCTTTTGCCTCCGGCTGTTTCTTTAGCTGCCTGCGGACAGAGGGTTTCTGCTCCGGTTCCCGCATATCCGTAAAAATATCGGATAACGGCTGCTCCCAGCTTTCCCCGAAGCCACGAACCACCGTGCCCGCCAGCGCGCCGTTTTCCTGAAACATTTTCAGTGTGTCAAAAGCCCGGTCAAACAGCGTGATATTTCTCTTATCTACACAGGAAGCAAAGTGGATCACCCCTTTGGGGTAGTCCCCGCCGGTGCCGATCCAGCCCCGGACAAAATCGTCATAGCCTTTTGTGATCCCGGCGTCGGCCAGTTCGTTGGCATGGCTGGAAACCATTGTACTTGTAGCTGCATACTGATAGCCTAAGACCAATATGCCGGTTTTCGGGTTATACATAAAGCGCCGGTTATCAATCTGCTGCATATCGATCATCTGCCTCCTGGTATCAATCCGTATGAGCTCTTTTGTAATCGCTGTCTTTTCTATCTGCATCCCTCCCGTCCTGATTTGTACGCAACTTAGACCCGTTTCGGGGCATCAGAGTATTCTTATACAGCTACCCCTCAAATCGGGTCCTGAAAGCCTTGAAAAGCAAGCCTCTTTTTGGTTAAGTTGCGGACATATTATCCTTAATTTCTCCTGCTCCGGCGCTTGCGTTCCCGCTCGGATTTCCGTCTGGCAAAGGCGCGGCAGGAATCCGAACAATATGCCTGGCTGGTAGTAGGCAGATAGGCTTTCCCACAGACCGGGCAGGTTTTCTGTTTCAAGGAAGTGTCCTCGCCGGTAATGGCAGATTCCAGCGCCGGGTCCACCGGCAGCACCGCCTCCTGAAAGTACCGGCAGAAAGAGCCGGCCCACCATTTATGCAGCATATAACAGGGGCAGTCTAAGGGGAGGCAGAGCCTATCCTGATTGTCATGGTTGGCGCACAGGTCTGTTACCAGCCTTCGGACCCTCGCCCGTTCCTGCCTGGTTAATTCCCGTGAGGGCTGCCCGTTCATTTCCTCCTGCCTTTCTTAGCCGGAAATTCCAGCTTGAAATTCACATATCTGCCGCCTGTATCATCCAGCAGCACCACCGCGTCATAGGTCTTTCCCGTCTTTTCGCTGTAAAGCCCGGACATGGAAACGCGGCCCTCTTTCAGAAGGGCCGCCGCCACGGATTTTGTTATGGATTTTTTCTTGCCGGAAAAGAATTTATTGTCTTTCCACAGCGCAAAGGCACAGTCCCGGTTATCATAAAAGAACCCTTTCTTACTTTCATACACGGAAGCACCGCAGCGGGGGCAGGTGCCGACAGCCTCACGCCCGTTTCTTTTTGCATCCGGGAACAGGCCGGCAAAGCGTTCCTCCGGGGCGGTATGTTCTTTTACCAGTGTCCGGCTCATATCCGCAATCTGCCCCATAAAGGATTCTGCAGCCAGCTCGCCGCGTTCTACCTGCTTTAACATGGATTCCCATTCTGCGGTGAGCGTAGGCGATTTGATATTGTCCGGCAGAACCAGGATCAGGTTCGTACCTTTTTCCGTTGGAATAAGCTGCTTTTTCTTCCGCTGCACAAATCCGGCAGAGACCAGTTTTTCCAGCGTAGCCGCACGGGTGGCCGGGGTGCCTAACCCCTTGCGCTCGGCATCCTCCGGCATATCCCCGGCGCCGGCGGTCTCCATAGCCGCCAGAAGCGAATCCTCCGTGTAGTGTTTTGGCGGGGAGGTTTTGCCTTCCCGGACGCTGGCAGAGACCGTTTCAAAAACCTGCTCCTCCTGCAGCATGGGGAGGGAAGCATCCGTACTCTCGTCATCCTCCGGTTTGGATTGTTTCAATCCCATGCGGTAGAGGCGTTCCACTTCTTTCCATCCGGCCTGCAATACGGTTTTTCCCTTTGCTGTAAAGGAATTACCCCGGCAGTCCAGGACCGCCGTCACCGCCTCGAACCGGTGTGCCTGGGCCGTGGCAGAAAGCAGCCTTGCGGCGATCAGCGTCAGTACATCCCGTTCCCCGGAGGGAAGCTCCGATAAATCCGTCCGGGCGATCTCCACCGTAGGGATAATGGCATGGTGGTCGGTGACTTTGCTGCCGTCCGTCACCCGGCCAATATCCGGTTCCCCTGCACAGCCTTTTCCAAAGGGCATATGTTCCCGCAGCCAGAGAACCAGGGAAGCGGCGGTTGCCTGCATATCTTCGGTTAAATACTGGCTGTCCGTCCGGGGATAGGTCGCCAGCTTTTTCTCATAGAGGGATTGCACATAGTCAAGGGTCTGCTGCGCCGTATAACCATAGATACGGTTACATTCCTGCTGCAAAGTCGTCAGGTCATACAGGCGGGGCGGCTGCACCGTCTTGACCTGCTTCTCCACGGACAGCACCAAAGCAGTCTGCCCGTCACAATTCCTGCGGATTTTTTCAGCTTCATTTTTCCCGGACAGCTTTTCCCCAGAGGCAGTAAAGTCGCCGCAGGTGATCTCCGGCACATAGAAGGGCTTGCTCGCAAATGCCTGAATATCCGCCTCCCGCTGTACCAGAAGGGCCAGCGTGGGTGACATGACGCGCCCCACATTGAGCGTGACGCCATACAAGACAGAGAAAAGCCGGGTGGCGTTAATGCCGACCAGCCAGTCAGCCCCGGCCCGGCAGACCGCCGCGTCATAGAGCTTATCGTAGTCGCTGCCAGGGCGCAGGTGTTCAAACCCGTCACGGATCGCCGCATCCTCCATACTGGAAATCCAGAGGCGTTCCATCGGTTTCTTACATCCGGCGTGCTCATAGACCAGACGGAAGATCAGTTCACCCTCGCGTCCGGCATCCGTAGCGCATACCACCGATTCCACCTGTTTGTCTTTCATCAGCCGGCACAGAAGGTCAAGCTGCTTTTTCTTATCCTTCGGCACCTCGTATTTCCATTCTTCTGGCAGGATCGGCAGATCACCATAACGCCATCTGGCATATTGTTCCCCATAAGCCTCCGGCTGCGCCAGTTCCAGAAGGTGCCCCACGCACCAGCTCACCAGGTACCCGCCGCCCTCCAGGTAGCCGTCTTTTTTTTCATTCGCGCCCAGAACCGCCGCCAGCGACATGGCGACAGAGGGCTTTTCTGCAATTACTAACTTCAATGTTCAGACCTCCTTTGCATATCTTCAAATTCTTCGTCCGCCTGCTTTCCTGTCTGCAAAAGACACATCAGCACAACGCCGGCAGACATTCCTCCGGTGAATGTAAGAAAGTGTGTAATCATGTTCCACATAAAAATCGCCTCCTTATTGAGTTTGGTTAATAAAAAACGCAAAGGCATTCAACACCTTTGCGTTTTATTACAAAGAAAAAGCACCACCCAAAATATGTGGCGCAGTTTCAAAGATATTTAATTGGGGGAAGGGAAGATTAGATGATCTATAAGCATTGATTCATGTGTAAAAATCATAGCATATTCAAATTATCCCTTTTTCTTATGAAGTTTTAAATCAATATTTTTCTCTGCCGCCGCATCCTGCAGTAATCCGGCAACAAAAGCGCCTTTTTCTTTGAGCGTCATTGTTTCCATATCAGGTTTACGATCAATTTCTCTAAGTACCGTTTGCAGCTCTTGCAGTTCCAGCAGGTTGACGGCTACACAAAAGAGTGTCTTTTTGCGGCCATCATTATAATTGGATAATAAAACCTCCAGAATGTTGGCCTTCTCCGCCTGCTCTGTATTATAAGCGTCTATCCCAAAGCGTTTGGCCTTTTCCATATCGGATTTTCGGTTTCGGTGCGTTATAAAGGAATCAAAATCGTCAATATGACCGTATTTTTCACAGGGGTATTCGCTGCAATGGAAACAATATTCAACACCGCCATGTTCCATGCTGCACCTTGCAATTTTGCACGACTGATTTCCTTCACCGCCACCGCAACCGGGGCAGTTTTTATTCAAAAACATGGGGCAAAGCCCGCAATTCAAACCACAAAGGGCAAATAATTGATTTGGTCGGTTAAATCCTTTCATGGAACCTCCTAATGTAAGATAAATCCTAATCTTTGCTAAACGAGACTCTCAGCAGACAACTATCGAATCCCTGTTGTATGCTTGGCAATACTTCATCCTATTCGGATTTCCTTATTTCATTTTTTCTTGACACTCACTGCATTCTCTATCATGGATTGAAATGATTCCGCCGCATTTTAGGCAGGTATATTTCTCTCTCTGTTCTTCCATAAATATTTCCAAACCATATTGACGGACAGCTTCGCTGTTTGCCATGAGGCTTGCCTGATACCGCTTGTTATAGCTTTTTTCAAGATTTTTTATCTGTTTACATGGATATTCGGAACATTCAAAGCAATAGGACAGTTCTTTGATCTTGATACACTCTTTGATTTTGCATTTGCGGCAATGCTCCGGTTTCCCTTTATCACTATTTAAGCAGCCTGCACATGGCTTTTTGTGATAGCAATGTTTATAGCAAACAAGACAATTCATTCCACATGGAGCAAACATACTTGTGTCAATATTTTCTTTCGGCATTTTCATAAGTTCTTGTCCTTCTAAAAGTCAGGAAGTTATCAGTCATATTTTTCGATATTTACCGTGGCAATCGCAGATTGATTTGGCTCGCCCGTGACGAGGTCTTGCGGAGCCGGTATCAACATCATAAAGCCGTCCTTCCCATATCGTTGTTTATATCCCTGCGCATATTTTTCATCAACAGAAATATGCTGTACCTGTCCGATGACCATAGCCGTAATTCCCGCGCCGCTTAAATCCTGTATCTCTTTCAAAGTACATTCCATATTGATAAAAGCCTCTTGAATGACTGGTGCATGAACCGTTTTCGCATTGGAAAGTGTAAAGTTTCCTGCTGCAAATTCATCTGTGCCAAAGTCATTGTGTTTAATCGTATCTATCAGTTGATCGTAGCAGCCTATCGGAAGAAAATTGATACAAAAACAGTTCTCCCTCTGGATATTAGCATAAGTATGTGTATGTTGGTACAAATTTCCCATAACAGCAAAGAAGGCTGTCTTATCTCCATGAAAGCAGCTCCAGGAGTAAAAGCAGACATTTGGTTTCCCATTTTCCTTCCATGTAGTAATTGCAAATAAAACGGTTGGTATGCCTGCTGTTGTTTCAAAATGTGAAAATAATTCAAATTCTTCCGGATATGATGGCTTAAAATACTGCGGGAAATCTTTTCCTATCTCTATCTTCATTATCTCACCTCCAATAAAATTCTGGTTTTTGGCTTAAATCATAAACAGGTTTAAAACACCGTGCGCCAAAACGGTAGCATAGCAGTTTTTTGTTTTCAAACGCAACAGACTCAAAACAACACCATATCCTAAGCCTGCCGCCAGTTTCCAAATAACAGCGTTCCAATTTCCTGAAAGAATATTAGGAACCATATATCCAATATGCCATATCGTAAACAACACCACATTCCAAGCGAATACTGTAACCTGGTTACTTGTTGACTCTTCAAATAAGCTCCAAATTATTCCACGAAAAAGAAGTTCTTCATAAATCGGCGTAACGATACTGCTGTAAATCAGGATCATGATAGCCGGAAAACCTTCTACATAGTTAGCTGGTGCCGTTATATAAAGTATACCGACAAGGCAAGTAGCAATAATATATCCTTTTGAAAACCTGACCGGAAAAAAGGATATTCTTTGTTTGAAAACGACCACATAAAATACCAATACCACTGTAAGTACAAGCATAAGGCACATGGTAAGCATTTGACCGGCAAATCTTGAATCTGGAACCATTCTGGAAAATATGCCATTTCCAACTCCTAAAACAATCTGTAATAAAATAATTATAATGATTGATATTGATAAAGGAGCAAGTATCTTTCCATTTTTCATTTGATTTCCTCCACATCTTCCAGGGTGTTTATTCGCCCACGAGGTATTAGCCATTACCTGGTTACAAAACTTCCATAGAGTTATTGCAAACTGGAAGTTATCGCTCCATCAAATCAATCATTGAGAGCAAAAAGATAGGCATAGATACTTTCTTCATAGCCCTGTTCGCATCTTTTCATACATCTAAGAACAGGCCAGATAACAGTCCCATTTCTTAACTTAACAGAAATATTTATTTCTCCTTGTGGGTCGCTGTCATCAGTAATCCATTCGCCACCGTATAGTTTAATAGCCGTTTCACCGATATATGAAGCTAAACTGAATAAAATCGTACCGCGATTTTTTGAAAGCAACCCTGTTTCGCCACTCTGCTCATCAAAAAATCTGTCAATTTCTTTCATGCTTTCTAAAGAATAATCAGCTTTATAGCCGGACGAGTTTAACGCTTTTACCACCCAATCTGAAGCTAAATGAATATCTTCTTCGAGCGTATTATTACTTTTTTTCTTCTTGCCATTATCTTTCTTTAAAATTTTACTGAGAAATCCCATATTGACCACTCCATCCCAATTTGTCACTTTTACTTCCCAGTATATTCATAAGCAGGAATCAGCTTTTCAATCTTTATTTATTGTATCTCTTATAATCTCAATCGCTTTATTTCCAAAACTGATTTTTCACTCACTAAATACCTGGCCATTCTCTGAAATAGATACATAAGCTATAACTATTTGTTCTTGTTCTGTTGCTTTTGGGTTTCCCATTAGCGTAGTCCATTCAATAGCTATATCCGATTCGGTTATTTCCTGATCATATAACTTACGATTTCTCGTTCTTTGCAACTTCCCGACAAATGGGAAGTTATAGCTTTCTCTTTGCATATTTTTCTTTTGCATATTCGTATGCTTCCTGAATATACAGCTTTAGTTCGTTGAAGGTTTTTTCAGACGGATTTAATGAACATATCCATCCCATCCAAGCATATACAGGGTGTGGAATAATTTTGTCTATAATCGTAAAGTCATACTGCATATCAACAATACCGCCTTTACATGGGCGTTTTGGTATTGAACCAAACATCTGTATAAAGCTGCTTTTACGAATGCCCAAATTCACACGATATATACCATCTCTATTCAGTATGGAACTCTTATCATTTTCTCCATCTTTTTCTTTGACTGTTAAAACATAAACACCACGTTTTAACTTGTTGCCAGGATTGTAAAAAATCCCTCTTTCTCCCCAGCTATTAACTAAAATCGTTCCATCTAATTGATCAAGGCAATATTCCAAAAATTCGTTTGCTGTCATATATATCTCCCCTTCGCCAATCCCGATAAACAGGAATTTATCTCTCATCTTTCTTTGCTAAAGAAGCAATCGCAAGACATGCCAGCCCTATTCCCAGCATCGCCATTCCAGAATCAACTTCTAACTCTTTCAATATGGACAAAACTACAACTCCGACACCCATAGCAAGTGCTACTGCTTTCATTATCATATGAATCATCGGCGTAAAATCTTTCTTTTTTTCATTTTGTGACTCTGCCTTACACTGCATCAGTTCATCCACACTGATATCAAAGACTTCTGCCAGTTTTGGCAAAGTACTTACATCAGGACAAGCAAGATCTCTTTCCCATTTTGAAACAGCTTTATCTGTTACACCCATTTTTTCAGCAAGTTCAATCTGTGTCATCCTTTTTTCTTTTCTCAATGATGCAATCATCATTCCAAGAGTTTTTTTACTCATTTATTTTTGCCCTCTTTCTTTTTTTGATGCCTGCATTGTACCGCTTCTTCCCTGATTATACAACCGACCAACAGTTTAATTAGATAAACCTTTGGTTTAGCTGTTTTTTCACGCAGTTTATGACATGCAAACGCCAATTTGTTTATTCGCCTACCGTGCATTAACTATTCAGAAGTTTCGTTAAGTCCTCTATGGAAGTATCCATTTTCACAGAGACTTCTTCCATTGTCATGCCGGAAGCAAGAAAACGCTTTATCACCATTTTCATATCCTCGCCAACCTCAATGATGTGTCCGTCCAAATCGTAAAACCGGATCACCCGCTGGCCCCAGCTATGCTCAATCACTTCTCCCAGATATTCAATATCCGGGTATTCTTTCAACTTGTTCAAAAAACCGTCAAAGTCCTGTTCCTCAAAGACAATTTCCGCATTGTTGGATTTCTTTAATACCTTTTCTTTTGGCAGATCTACAAGCCAGTCAAAATCCTGCTGCAATGCCAGGCCGCAGGTAAAAGCAATGTTTCTGCCATAATCCTGGAATACCTCTAATCCAAACAAATCCTCATAAAATTTTCTTGCGGCGTTAATGTCGGCCACCGATATAAGCATACATACATGTTTCATGCAAATACTCCTTTCAAACTGTGGTTTCCCATTTCCACAAAAGGTTATCTATCATTAGCTGTAAGTCCAACCGAATTTGTCACTGGCCTTTATGGTTGAATATTTATTATACCATAGAGCAGCCTGTATCTCCACATTTTCATATCCGGTTTTGTCCAAGATTTGTCCTGTTTTTGTCCAAGATTAACCCTACGGGTATTTCCCGGAGTTCCTTCCGAAATTGGTGCGCATAACGGATGGTCTTAACTGTACCGCCTTTTTCCCGTCCGTCATATACCGCGATTACACGGTCTGCATGTTCCACCATGTAGCGGTTGCGTTTGGAATAGACGTTGGGCCTGTATTCTTCCTGAATTACGATAACCTCCGCACAGGCATCCAGCAGGGCGTTTGTGTGTTCCTTCTGGCACAGGTTGTCCTTCCGTTTCCGGTATGGAAGCACCGCGATCAGCTTCAAATCTGGATTTTTATTCTGCAGCTCCAGAATAATCTCCGCAAAGTATTGATCCACGCCATCCGCAAAGCCGGAGAGAAAGACAGTAAAGCCATCGTTCACTGCTTTTTTTATTTCCCGGCGCAGAGCCTCCTTCACATGGGCTGTTTCCTCAGCCGGTATATCTCTGTGCCCTGTGACACAGCAAGTCTTTCCTTCCATTAGGTTCCTCCGGTTGATAGATTTGTTTTTGTATCTCTCATTATTATAATAGGTTTATTTTTTCAAGTCAACGCAAACACCCTTTTTTAATTTGTGAATAGTGCGTCCGCGTGAGGTACAATCTATTATAGAATGGGAGGTGAGGGTGATGTATGAAGAATTCGTCCCGGAACGGCTGGCAAAGCTGAGATTACAAAAGGGTGTATCTGCACGCGATATGTCATTGTCGTTGGGGCAAGCGAACAACTACATCAATAACATCGAAAACAAAAAATCACTTCCTGCCATGCAGTCCTTCTTTTATATCTGCGAATATCTCGGCGTAACGCCGAAGGAATTCTTTGACGAAGAAAACCTTTATCCAGAAACCTTGCAGGAATTTATTGCAGAGGCAAAGAAACTGGATTCCAAATCAATGACATATATCCTCGGCATTATGAAAGAATTGAACAGCAAGAAGTAAAGCGGTCACGGAAAATGACCGCTTTCTTCTTATTATTTCCCATACTGTCCTAAATTAAGTCTGGAAACGCTCTATATTTATCCTGATTTATACACCGGTACTCCCAAAGCCTCCGGTTCCGCGCTCCGCACCCAAATCCGTTACAAAATCTGCAATCACAACAGGAGTAATTACAAGCTGGCCTATCCGCGTTCCTTTGGAAAGTTCCTGCGGTTTGCTGCTTACATTACTGATAATGGCATGGATTTCCCCACGGTAGCCGGAATCCACAGGAGGCAGCTCACAGACCAGCCCCTTTATTGCCATGCTGGTGCGGGGAAATACGAAGCCGGCGTACCCGTCCGGCACTTCAATTCCAAACCCAAGCGGAATCTTTGCGATTTCTCCCGGCTGCAAGGTGCAGTCATAGGGCATATACACGTCCGCGCCGGCGTCATTCCCGTGCGGACGGAAAGGGCGGCGGCTCTTTGGCACTCCAAAGTCAATCAATTTGATTTTCATGCACCGTCTCCTTCCAAAAGTACCGGGTAATCGTTTCTTAAAATGTCCTCCGGTGTCATAGTTGCCGCCAGTTTCTGCCCACAGGTCATTTTTCTCTCCAGGCATTTGTCCATCTGGCAGAACGGTCCGGTCTGGGAAGGGGAGAACAAAGACGGGCTGAGTGCGTAAAGTTCCTCCCAGATTTTCAAGAGCACGATCCGGGTTTCGTCCGTATTGCGCCGGCATACCCGCTGGCTGATGATGTGTTTCCACTGATAGGGCGTGGCGCTGATAATCAGCACATTCCGAAGGCCCTGGGGTGTGGCATAGCCCGCCGCGTCATGGCCGATCCCCGCGCTGCACAGCTTTTCGTAACAGTCCATGCCCTCGTGACAGCTTTTTAAGTACAGTTCCCGGACCGCGGCCGGGGCGGTTAAAATCTCATAGGGTACCGCAAAATCTGCCTGTCCAGTATAATTACTGTATTGCAAAGACGCACTCATAAACTTTACTTCGTTCTGGTGCCTGGTGATCTGTGCAAGGAAGCGCCGGCTGGCTCCCACGACAGCAACGGTAATTACCGCAAACTTTTGGACCGTGGGGTGCGGCAAGGCGCTGATTGCCTCCAGCGTAGCGTCGCTGAACGATTTTTCATAAAGAGCCATCAGATCCTCCATTGTGGCGATCCGGTGGCCCCTTTGGGTAAGCCTGGCTGCAAAGACCATGTTTTTCTCGGCCTCGGCAACCGCTTGGCAGTTCAAAATCTTTACTTCAATTCGGTTGATTGGTATGTCCCTCCTTTACAATGGCTTTCAGTAAGAACAGATAGTTGAGACTGTCTGTAATCTTTTCGTTCCATGTGCCTATGTCATAGCTCGCACCGTCATCAAAGCACATATCATACAGGGAAACGATATGCTTCGCCAGCATCCCGGCAAGTGCACGTTCCGGTGAGGTATGCTGCAAAGCTGCCGCTGCCTTAAAAGCTCCCAGCCGGTCCGTATCGTCTCCGGTGTATTCTTTGGTTTTCCGTTGCAGTGTGTCGGCGCAGAGCCGCACCTGCTCGTCAAAAACAGCATTGACTTCCTTTTGCGTAATGTGACATTCCTCCTTTTTGAAAACAGAAAGCCGGCTACCCTAAAGCATCTTAGAATAGCCGGCAAATAAATGGTTATGTAGTTGTTACAGGGTATTGATCTCTTTTTCCAGTTCCCGGACCGCCGCTATGACAGTATCGAATGCAGGTACATCACCATACAGCATATCCTTCATGGAATCATAATCTGCCTCTAACGCTGCGAACCGGTATTCCGGCGGGAGCAGCTTTAAGGTGCCTGGCACAGCCTCCGGGTACTTTGCCCATGCCCTGGGATAAAATTTCATTTTGAAATCCACAACCTTTTTAAGCAGGCCGGGCTGAGAGAAAGCGGCTTCTTTTACCGGGGTCATTGCCATGCGGTACAAATCGTAATAATGCCTGGAATACCGCTGCGGCATTTCCAGATGTTCCGGTCTGTTGGCCTCATGGTGCAGGATTGTAGCTTTTTCCCAGAAAGTCCGCTCCGGGGCAACCGTCAGAATATTCGTTCCTTTCTGCTCGAACACATCAGGGTAATACTCCGCGGCATACGGCGTAATCTCCGCAGATTTTGCCGGCGTCCATGCGGCCAGTGCGCCGATTTCCAGCCGGATCACCTGCAAGGTTCCCACATTGGTAAACAGTTTTGGGTAGGCAAAAATAACTGTCTGCTTTTCTTCCTCGTCCATATGAATGTCAGCTTCACAGCCAAGCTCCTGAGATAACCCTTCTTTGATTGCGGGGCAGAAGGTTTCTGCCAGAAAGACCTCCGCCCGTGCATTCGCCTCTTTGTTGAAAGCGTCCTGCTTCGTGTTGGAACGTTTCTCCCAGGGCTCGTCTCTGCCATATCCTAAAACCCGCCAGTCCAGAATCAGGTCAATATCTTCGGAAAACCGGCTGATCAGACGAAAGGCTTTCGACAAGCTGGTACCACCCTTAAAGGTAATCGAATCTTTCCAGGGGGAACGTTGAAACAGATAATCCAGCGTAAAGCATACCCAAAAATCTTTTTCCACAATGGCATCGTTGAGCCCCATCTTATCTGCTGTGTTACGGAACAGCCTCCGCTTATCGTTGTCTGAAAATCTTGCAACGTTTTTCATCTCTATTGTACCTCCCCGGCAATCTGCCGTATCGCATTGTAAACCCAATCCGTAGATTCTGCCGCCTCTCTTAGCATAGCGGTTTTATCGTCCTCATTCAACCGGGAGCTAAGCGTCTGGATCGTTTTGGAAGTGACATTTGTTTTCCCCAAAGTTTTCAATGCCTGAATCACCAGAACCGTCATATAAGAAAGGCCCGTGATCTCTTTATTGGTCCTGTGCTTAAATTCCAGCTTTGTAGAATTCCACTCATAGGTCTTATATGGACCGTCGCTGATATAGGACCATACCGCTGTTACCTGCGTGGAAAGTCCTAACAGGTTCAGCGCCGTATTCCCACAGGGGGCAATCGTCCAGTGGTAGTTCCGGGCCAGCGCCTTTGCCACCGCCTCCGGGTCCGCCGCTACATATTCTTTCAGCATTTCGCTGTATTCCGGCTTTTCATAAACACCTTTCAAAATCCGCCGGAGCGTACCTGCCTGTGTAAGTCGGTTCAGGTTCCGTCTTATGGTTTCCGTATCAGCAATATCAGCAAAATCAGAATTGACAAAAACGGTTCCTTCTGCCGCTGCTCCAATCCGCTCCTGAATCTGCCTGGAATATCCATTTGCCACTTTGCTCACCTCCTTTTGTCCCGAATATTATATATTATTCGGGACAAATTTTCAATAGGCTCTGAGAGTTTTGTTTATAGTATTCCCATGCAGATCAGGATTTATACAGCAATCTCAAAAAAGAAGAGAACCGCTGCCGGGAAGGGGCAGAGCATATACTACTTTTTGTCCCGAATTTTATGTATTATTCGGGACATTTTTAAGCAGAGGGCAGATAAATCCAGTCGTGCATCAGGCACACGCTGGGTTCGTCCTCCCTGGGAACCAGGCGGTAGGTACATTCCCCGTACACGGTCCGTTTATCCTCAATCTCCATGCCATACGCCTTATAGAAGCGGTATTCCAGGTTGGAAATGATACACCGCAGGGTTTGAAGCGCCTCCCGCTGTGAGGTCACGATCAAGTCCCGGTCAATGCTGCGCTTTAAGAACAGCAGGGATTTATAAAGCTGTACCTCTGTCCGGTAAGGGCGGCAGTCCATATGTTCCAGCCAGCCGCTAAAAGCCACCGGCCCGCTCTGGATCACATCACGCTCCGGGTGGTAATACTCGTAGCAGTCCAGGTTTGCCGTGTTCAAAAGGTAGAGCATTTCCCGGACCTCATTTTCCGGCATATCATAGAACCGCAAAAGGGAGCGGTACAGATGGACATAGCCGGGTATCGAAACAATGGCATTCACCATAAAAAATCCTCCTAAATAGCAGGTGCGGGAGCAGACAGCCCCCGCACCGGTTTCCAATATTCTTGTTAGTCGTTTACAGCCGCCAGTTTTCCCATGACGATGAAGCGGCTCGCGCCTCCGGGCGTACAGGTGGAAAGGGTCAGCGCCTTATCACTGGAAGTCACCGTAACATCGGTTTCAATGACAGACCGGCCCGCCATTTCAGAAAGCCATGTGGTGTAGGCCCCGTCATCCTTAAAGCTAAGCCTCCAGGGAGAAGTGTCGCTGCCGGACTCGCTGGGTTTTGCCACAAACGCCGTGAAAATTTCCACGACATAGCCGCCGCCAGGGGTGACAAGGTACATCTGCGGGTGTCCGTCAAAATAGCTCTGTTCGTCATACTCATTCAGCGCAGCGAACATGGAGCCGTCCCGCATATTGTGGCCGTAGATAATGGTATTGCGGTCCGAAAAATCCTCCTGATTCTCATAGTCTGCAAACAGGCAGCCCACCTTGTTATAAGTGCCGTCATACAGATGGTGCAGATAATACTCGTTGTCGTCTGCCTGCGTCACCGGGTAGTTAATGGCCGTATCAGGGAGGGTAAGCCATCCGATGATGTCCGGCCCGTTTTCCCGGAGCGCATCAAAATCCACTGTGGGGAGGACCACAGAAGGGTCCTCCCCGGCAGGTTCCGTTTCCACATTATCGTCCTCCGGCGCTTCGGTCTGCTCCGGCAGCTCCACATGGGAAGCAATGTCCTCATAGGCTCCGGCGCTCTCTGAATACTGGTTAAGGTCGCGGACCATCAGGAACCCGCTGCCAAGCGCCAGCAACCCGCAGAGGGAAACCACCGCAATGCCGACAGCTTTTGCCTTTGGGGTATTTCTGCTGTACTTTCCCTTTTTGAAATAGACTGCGGCAAACAGCCCGCCGCCAATCACAGCCAGCGCCAGAAGCCCGCCATACAGGAAAATGAAATTGTCATCCCCGGTCTGCGGTACCGCTTTGCCCGGATTGGACGGTGTGGACGGATTGGACGGTGTTTTCGGATTCTCCGGGTTGTCCGGCGTTTTCGGTTTCTCCGGCTTTTCATTGAAGAACTGGACCGTTGCGGTTTCGTCCGCCTTGATCTCCACGGTGGCAGCGTCAGGAATGATATAGTCCTTGCTTGCACGGTTGGAGATTTCCGTTACGGTATAAATGCCGACGCGCAGCCCTTTGACCTCGATCACGCCGGATTTCGGGCTGGTAAAAGTCTCACAGTAGGAGCCATCTGCATTCTTAACTTCAAAAGCGAACCCATCCTTGCGCCCATCGCTGGAATCTTTCGTGATTTTCAGATTTCCACGGTACGCCTCATTGGTAAAGCCGCGCCCGGCCTCACCATTTTCCACAACCGCCACCTGGCCGTCCTCTGTGATGGCAAAGTAGTAGGCGTTCTCGTCAAGCTGGTAGCCCTCCGGTGCCTTGCTTTCCTTCACAAAGTAGCCCTTTGCCAGAAGGCCCTCCGCGGTGTGGTAGCCCGTATCCGATTCTTTCAGTGTGCCGATCTTCGTATCTTCGGAATCAAATTCCTTATTACCGTTGGCGTCCTCATACAGATCGAATACTGCGCCGGAGAGGAAACGCAGGAAGGTGTTATTATCTTTGTCCTCTTTCTTCACAGAAGAAGGCTCGTCTACCGCCTCGGTTTTCATCACCTGCACACTGCCGCGGATCAGGGTATTTTCCACTTTGATTTCAATGCTCTGGCCGTCCACACCGATATAGATATGGTGCTGCTGCGGGCTTACCGTATAAAGCGCTGGAGAGGAAATTTCTTTTACGATCCAGTGGCCGTAAGGGATATTCTCAAAGGCAAAGCTGCCATCCTCGCCGGTGGTAACAATAATCAGGGCGTTTTCCTCGGTAAATTCTTCGGTATCAGGCCGGAACAGGCCCATGACCGCGCCGGCCAGTTTCACATCTTCGCCGCCTTCCGGGTTTTCACCGACTTTCACGCCGTCCACACGCCCGCGCAGCAGGTCATTGGAAACCGCCTCGCCCTCATTTACAAGAATCTGCACCAGCGCCGTGTCCTGGCCGGCATATTCAAAGACAACCGGATATTCCGTATCAGGGAGGATATAGGCGCTGTTTGTGGTGCGTTCCTTCACATAGTAGCTGCCAAAAGGCAGGTCGGAGGCAAAAGAAGCATCATAGCCGCCCGCCTCATTCGGGTCAATGGAGACTACTTCCAGGAGCCCGCCTGCCGGGATCACGCTGCCGTCAAGAGCCGTCAGGTCTGCGGAAGCATACAGTCCGAAAGAAATGTCTTTGTATTCCTCATTCATGCCAAGCCCAAAAAGATCGTCCGTTTCCAGTGCTTTAGAAAGGCTCACATCCACCTTCTGGCGCTCGTCATAAAGGCCGATGGCTGTCTGTGTCACTTCCACGGTCTCGCCTGCATAGGTAAGCTCTGCATATTCCGGCTGGGTATTTAAGACCATCCCCTCCGGTGCCTGGCGTTCCTCCAAACGGTAGCGGCCCAGATAGAGAAGCCCGCTCTGGGCGGTTCCATCCTCCCCGGTGGTAAGGGTCTCCACAACGGTATCTTTTGCCGCACGCAGCGTCCCGTCGCCGGTATAAATATCTTCATCCGCGATCACGTCATAGACCGCGCCAGGAAGCCCGGCTACTTCATATACCGGCTGGTACAGACCGTCATTCTCCTGGACGGAAACGAATACCTCGCCGGTCTTGGTGATGGCAAGCTGCCCCTTCTGCGGCATGTTGTACTGTGTGACCGTGACAACGGCCTCGCTGCCGTCAATGGTAAACGGTACCGGCTCATTGGATAATACATACCCGTAGGGCGCCGCCACCTCATACAATTCATAATCCCCGGTATGCAGAGGCTCCGGCAGCATCAGCCAGCCTTCATCCGATACATAGAAGGTATCAAGGGTTTCCGGGTTCGGATAATAAATATCCTGGGTGACAAACTCCCCGGTGGAGAGGTCCTTGATCTGGAAACCGGTGCCTGTCATCGGGATAAGATTGCCGGTCTCCGCGTCGCATTTCTCCACACGCAGCCTTGCGGTAATGGTGCGGTTATTCAGGATATAGCTGTAAGTCTGTCCGTTGGAGGAAATAAAGACCGTAAAGTCCGGGATAAACGCCTTTCCTTCCTCGCCGGCTACCTGATGGACCGTATAATGTCCGTAAGGGAGCATTTTAGAAGCTGCAAAACCATCATTATCCGTTGTCAGCAGGTCGCGCTCACTTTCCTTTGCCGCGTCATAGCTGCCTGCCGCCTTCAGGTAAACCTCAAAAACCGCGCCGGCCTCCGGGCGCTCAATGACGCCCTCGTTGGGTTCGTCCGTATTTTCATCCCCGGACACATCCGGGTCCAGGTCGTCCGTATGCTTTACAAGCTGGATATTTCCGTAAATAACTGTTTCTGTCACCTGGTTTTCCGTGGTGTTCAGTTCCACTTCATACAGGGTCGGGGAAGCGCCCACTTCATAGACCGTATCGTTTAAGAGGTAGCCGGTGCTGGGATCAATCTCCCGGACAGTCCAGTTATCGCCGCACACATAGTACCGGGTCATAAAGCTGCCGTCCGGCCCGGTGGTGTAGGTGTCTACCAGCTCGCCATTGTTATAAATTCCGTAGGTCGCCCCGGCAAGGGTCGCGTCACCCTGGGCGGTGCCGGTATCAGCGTCGCTCTTTACCGCATGGACACGGAATTTTTTCAGGATATTGCTGAAATGCACCGTGGAGGTCTGTCCGCTTTCAATGGTGACATACTGCGCGGAAGGGGCCACATAGCGGTCCACCGGCAGCTCCTTCACCAGATAGGTGCCGGGCAGCAGCTTTTCTTTGATCTGCCCGTTTTCTCCGGTAGTGACGGTTTCATCCACTTTATTTCCCAGAATATCCGTGCCGGAAATGTTGAAGGTGATCCCGGACACAATACCGTCCTCGCTGGTCTTGACGATCTTTGCGGTGCCGTAGGTTTCGGTCTTGATCTTTACAAAGAAGGAAACCGGGTCGCTGGCACCGGTCATCATGGTCTGATAACCGGGACGGCCCCAGATCAGCATATCGTTGGCAACCGGAATATCCTTTCGGAATTCAAAAGTCACCGGGTCCATAATCATGTTCTTACTGGTGAACGTGTACTTGTTCCCGTTTCTTGTGACGGAAACGCCGCTGCCTTTCAAAGTCTCCAGATTGATTTTAAGGTTATTGGTGTCCGTGACAGTCAGGGTATAAATCTTTTTCTCCGTGTCCCATTTCAGTTCCAGCTCCGGGGCTCCGCTTTTCTTCGTGGAAGTAAAAGAGGGAACCGTGGAATGGGAGGCAACCTGTGACAAAATCCAGTTGTAGGCTTTTTCCGCAGGACGTCCGGCAATCACGCTGAAATACTGGTTAGCGTCTGCATGGCCGTTTCCGTGACGGCTATATGGGTCGCTCCGAAGCTGCTGCTGGTATTCCCAGAGGATGATCTGCGTCGCCATTTTATAATCGTCCTCGTTAATGCCGGACACAGGGAGGGAGGCGCCGGGTTTCCAGCCGTAGATCGCCGTGAGGGTGATCCCCCGTCTTGCCTCGGAAGGGAGCAGGTTTAAGTAATTGCTGTTGGTGCCGCTTTCCGACGTATAGGTATTGTCGGAAGCGTTATAGGCAATGCCGCTTTCCACACAATATACCTGCTGGCTGCTCCCATCCGAAGCTGTCAGCATGTAATGCCGGTAGGCGTTGCCCCCGGAGCTGGTACGCACATCCATCGTTCCGTCAGAATTGTAAACAAGGTAGGTATAAGGCGCCGGGCTGTAATAATGCTGTCCGTCAGACCCCACATATTGATCGCCCAGCCAGGAGCTTGCTTTCTGTCCAGGCGAAAACGCGAACGCCTGCGTAGGGATGAGCCCAAAGACGCATACTGCGCAAAGTAGAAATGCCAGCAGCCGCTTTACACCGCTACGGTAATGGATTGTTATTTTCTCCATGAAATATCCTCGCTTTCTTAAAATAGTAAAGGACAGCTTTACTCGCTGTCCTCATGTTCATTATTGATCCTGTCGTCAAAATCATCTTCGGAGAGATATTCCGGCTCTCCATAGGCTTCATCCGGGTCAAAGCCTTCGCCGTAGCCGTCATCCTCGAAATCCCCGTCATCCTCTGCCTGCTGCTTCGGACGGACGATCTTCACATAATAGCCAACGCCGCCTACCGCAAGCAGGGCAACGATAATAAAGATAATCGTGCCGACGCTGCCATTGTCCTTTTTCGGCGGTTCGGTCTGTGCGAGTTTCTCTGTTTCCGCAGGTTTTTCCTTTCCGGTGCAGCCTTTCAGATCGTTCTTGCAGACCGGGCAGGCGGTATTGACTTCGCCGGCTTCGCATTTATCCGTACAGGTGCAGACGTCCTCTGCCGGGATCACGCTCATGGTGCCCTCGTTCTTTTCCGCCAGGGCCATCAGGTCAGCCTCGGTAACGCCGTTCAGGAAGTAGACATTGTTGTCGTCACGCTTGCCGTCAATGATAAGATAGAACACATTCCCGGTCTCGGTGGTAATGGTATAAAACTGCTTATCATCACCCTCGCCGGTAGCTTCATCCAGCACTGTGCCGGTTCCCTCCGGGGTAAACGCGCCATCCGGGATAGAGGAAGTGGTTCCTGTTTCCTCCTGGGAATTGGAGCTGCCGTTATTTGTGCCGGAGGCTGTATTGCTGCCGCCATTGGCGCCCGTATTCGTACCCGCATTAGAGCCATTCCCGGAAGAATGACTGCCTGAATTGCTGCTTTGGGCGTTATGATTGGTACTGCCGGAAGAAGCAGCCTGGGCCTGTGCTGGTTTTACCGGCGTGCTGCTCTGGTTCTGCGGTACCGTGGTAGCAGGTTTCTCCGTGGGAGCCGGTTCCTCATAATAGGGATTCTCAAACTTCACGGTCTTTGAGCGGTTCCCGGCATAATCCTGGGCGTACACGCTTACCTGTTTTCCTGTGCCGGCATAATCCTTTAAGGTGACGGAAGCCGCCCCATTGGTTAGGGAATTGATACGGTTCCCGTCCACAAAGACCGCCTCCACGCCGGAATTGTCGTCGCTGCTTTCTATTTTCAGCGTATCGCCGTCCAGGGAAGCCGCAAGCTCCGGCGGTGTGGTATCTTTGTCCCCGGCGGCATAAGCCGTCAGGGGCAAAGCGATGGCGCTTATGACAAGCACAAGCGCCAGTAGCAGAGAAATTTTTTTAGTCCTCATTCCTATCCTCCTGTTTCTTAAGCGGGCCATCCCCGGACGGAGCGGCCTGCTGCGATTTCAGAAATTCGGCCAACTGCTGGGGCGTCAGATGGAAGCTGCGGGCAATCGCCACATAATCCGTGTTCTCCAGTTCTGTTTTCTGTTTTTCCAGGTCGCGGAGCCTGGCCTGCATCTCCGCAATCTTGTTTTTCGTCTTGTCGATCTCTTTCTCCAGTTTTTCAATCTTAGGGTTCAATTTATTACCTCCAATCTGTCAGGGCAGACGCCCAAATGTATAAAAGTGCTGCTGCCAGTAGCTTGTGTTGATGTTCGTGTAGGAGATCGGGTCCCCGCAATGGATCATCATCCCGTTACCTACATAGATTCCCACATGGCTTGCGCCGCTGGTGTTATAGGTGCCCTGGAAGAAGATCAGGTCGCCGGGCCTTGCATCCGCGCTTGATACAGGAGTACACACGCCTAAAAGCCCGTCTGCGGTCAGGCGTCCGAAGTTCCAGCCCACGCCACAGTGATTGACTACCCAGGAAACATAGCCGGAACAGTCAAAGGAAGTGGAAGGGCTTGCGCCTCCCCACACATACGGATAGCCTAAATACTTTTCAGCCTCCGCGAGCATAGCCGCAAATTTTTCATCCGCAAGGGCCTCCGGTGGAACATCATAATTGAAATAATTCCCTCCGCCGCCAACAGGAGCCTCCGGCAGATGCCGCTCGCTGTTATCGCCGGTATCGGCAAAATACATGGGATTCCTATACTGGCCGTCAACCAGCACCTCCAGGTGCAGGTGCGGCCCGGTGGAATTTCCGGTACTGCCGACCTTTGCGATCACATCCCCGGCCTTTACCTCCTGTCCGGCAGATACTAAGATTTGCGAACAGTGGCCGTATTTGGTGGTAAGGGAGTGCCCCTCGTAAGCCTCGCCCTCAATGGCGACGCACAGGCCATAGCCGCCTGCGTTTCCTGCCAGTGTGACCGTGCCGTCATGCCCGGCCAAAATCTCCGTGCCCTGGGGCATCCCAATGTCAACCCCGGTATGGTAGTTCTTTTCCCCGCTGATCGGGTGTACCCGGTAGCCGTAGTAGCTGGTGACATAGGGCAGCCAGTTGGTGCCAAACACATTTTTCACATACTGCCGGTTGCCTTTGGTCTGCAATAAAATCTCGCAGATTTCCTTCTGGTCTGCGTTCATGCGTGAAACCACCAGGTTTTCAAGCGGCGTGGAAGTAAGCGTTACATTTAAGATGTGCCACTCATAAGGTACTTCTTCTTCGGTTTCCTCACCGGTCTCCGGGTCAATGTTTGTTTCTGTCCGGTAGCGGATTTCCGTTTCCTCCGTGAAGGATAGGGAATACTGCCCGTTAAAAAGCTCCCGGAGGACGCTCTCGATCTGTGCATAGGTAAAATCCTGATACGCAGAGGTGAGATACCCCATTAAAACATAAGGGTCATGTTCAATGGGGCTGATGTTATAGCGGTATTCGTCATAACCGGGCCGGTCCGATTCCACATGGTTGATCTGCATCTGCAGGTCCGTTTCCCACTCGGTATAGACAAGCTCCGCATTGTTGATGTCCACGTCGTCCGCCAGATAAGTAGAGGCAGCAAGGCTCCCCAGCCCTCCGGTTCCCAAATTAGAAAAGGAAGAAAAGAGGGAGGCAATCAGGAAAAATACCAAAAGGAGCAGAACCACGATTCCGCATATAACCGGGTGGCGCTTGATGGCGTGAACCACGCCGGCAGCGATCTTCTCCGTGGTAACGGCGGTGTCCTTTGCGCGCTTTCCCGCTTTTTTCGCTTCTCTGGCTGCTTTGGCATACTGGCGTTTAATTTTCTGTTTCTGCCACATCCGGGCAAGAAGATTTTTCTTCAGCTCCGGGGTGTCCTGTAATGCCTGCCGGTAGGCAAGCCGGGCATTGGCCCTGGCTGATTTCTGCTGTAATTTTGCCACCCTGCGGTATGGCGCGGTCTTATGCCTGTGGTATGCCATGCGCAGCCCCGACTCGCTTACAAGCTCGGTGCGGTGGGCTGCTTTAATGCCGACATTTTCATTCTCCGCCTGGTAGATTTTTTTGTGGGCGTAACCAACCGCCATGTTTGTGCCGGCCTTTACCGGGCGCATCGGAGCAGGACCCTTTACATGGGTCCTTTGGGATTTCACCTCCTTTTCAAATTTCAGGCGTTTTGCGGCCTTACCCGTAGCAGGATCAGAAGATGTTTCCATCCGCAGCTTACGGCGGGCAGGCAGGCGTTTTTCCGCCTGTTCCAGCTTTTCCGCTGTCCGTTCTGCTTTCCGTCTTGCCTGGGTGAGCTTTTTATCCGCTGTTTCCGGTGGTAGCTCGTCAGCGGTAAATTCCAGCTTGGAAGGCCGTTTCGGTTCCCCTTCGGCTGCCTCCGGTGGTTTCTCCTTTGGTTCCTCGGCTTTGGCCGCCTCCTGGAAACGCTGCTGGTATTTGTTGCCGTGCTGGTGCATCCGGTGGCGGCGTTCTGTCTGGCTGGATTCTCCCTGCGTGGAGTGCCCTATATCAGAATTGCCGCTGTCAGAATCCTCACGCCGGGAATCCACATATCTGAAATCCCTCCGGCGCGGTTCCGGTGCAGAAGTTCCCGGTTCCAGAGGGTTCCGTGTTTCAGGTGCCCGTGCCGGCTCATGGTCCATATCCCTGCTTTCCAAATGTTCCGGTATGGAAATATCCGCCTGCTGCGGTACATCCGCTTTGAAAGGCTGTGTATCATCCGCTGCCTGCTGTGCTGCGGTTTCATACCTCCGGCTCCGGGCCGTTCCCGAAGAAGAAGGGGCGTCCCTGACCCGCAGCAGGTTAAAATCCTGTTCGCTCTGCCGGGTGTCCATACGTTCCTCCGCATGGGAATCACGGACCGGCATCCGGGTATCTTTCTTTTTCCTCTGAAATTCTTTTTCCCGCGGCACTGTTATCACCTCCAGTCATTTTTATTTTCGGGAATTTATGCACCTGCCACTTCATCAGGCCGTGTTGTAAGTACGCTGTATAACAGGGTGTCTTTCGGAAAATGATCGACAAAGGGGATGATCACATTCCCGAAAAACAGAAGCCCCTCACCAGGGCCGGAATGGGTTACATAAGAAAGCTGGTGCGGGGAAATTCCCAACTGTTTCGCCAAAATCTGCCGGTCCCCCTGGGCCTGGTTCAGCATGTAGATAAAATCCGAGTTTTCAAAGATATTCTCAATCTCACGGGAGGCCAGCAGGTCCTTTACATTCTGTGTCAAACCGCTGGGTATGCCGCCCCATTTACGGAATCTTTTCCAGATTTCCACGCTGAAACTTCCGGTCTGGCCTTTCAAAAGGAGATGGAATTCGTCGATATAGAACCAGGTCGTCTTATGTTTGGAGCGGTTGGCGGTGACACGGTTCCACACGGCATCCTGCATAATGAGAAGCCCGATCTCTTTCAGGGCCTTCCCTAGAGACTTTAACTGGAAGCAGAGTACCCGGTGGTTGTTCATGTCAATATTGGAACGGTGATTGAACACATTCAGGGAGCCATTGACGTAGATTTCCAGCGCCGTAGCGATATTCTGCGCCTCCGGCTCCGCCTGTTTCAAAAGCAGCTCATACAAGTCACCCAGGACCGGCATATTTTCCGGGCGGGGGTCCTGCAAATAATCCCGGTACACAAGCCTCGTGCAGCGGTCAATGATGGTCCTCTCAATCGGGGAAAGTCCTTCCTTGCCACCGATAATCAGGTCACACAGCGACAGGATAAAATCGCTTTTCAGTGTGATGGGGTTTTCATCATCCGAATAGTCCAGGTTAATGTCCATCGGATTGATATAGTTGGTGGAGGTCGGGGAAATGTCAATGACCTGCCCCTGGGCGCCGAACTGCTGTACCAGAGGCCCGTACTCATTTTCCGGGTCCGCAATAATGATGTCATCCTCCGTTAAAAGGAACACATTGACGATCTCACGCTTGGCAGAGAAGGACTTGCCGCTGCCGGGCGTTCCCAGGAACAGGCCGTTTGGATTCTTTAAGTTCTTGCGGTTCGCCATAATCAGGTTATTGCTTAAAGCGTTCAGGCCATAATAAAGCGCCTCGCCCTCCTGGAACAGCTCGCAGGTCGTAAATGGCACGAAAATGGCGGTGCTGCTTGTCGTAAGCCCACGCTCAATTTCAATCTGGTTCAACCCTAAGGCAAGGGAGGACATAAGCCCCTGTTCCTGCTGGTAGTCCAGACGTTTCAGGGCACAGTTATATTTCTGCGCAATACCGGAGGCAGACAGAATATCATTAAACAGCTTTTGCCTTTTGGAAGCGATATTCTCCACCAGCACCGTCACAAGAAACATGCGCTCATTCCGGCTCTGCAAATCCTGTAAGAGATTCTTCGCTTCTTCGCCGTAGGTGGCAAGGTCGGTAGGTATGATGTCCATGTCATACCCGGCGCGGACCGCTTTCTTCTGTTCCTCAATGGTCATTTTCTGCAGATCGGACATCTTGCGCTTGATGTTCTTGATCGCCTGGGCCTGGTCGATGGACTGGATATGCAGATTCACCGTCACGGCGTCGTCCAGGTCTAAAAGCTCCGCCAGCAGCCGGTCCGTCAGCTCCGGCGCTAAAATCTGCAAAAAGGACACCGCCCCGGAATGGTCGGCCACCCGGAAGGTCTTTCCGTCATTCGAGAACGACAGGCCGGAGGGCGCAATAAAATCCTTTGTGGAAAGTCCGGTTTTCGGCAGGTCCGCCCAGGTAAAATGAAACTTTTCCTGCCCATCCGGGTGGAGCTGGCTGTGAAGGAGCTCCAGGCGTTCCAGCCCGTCTAACGTCTTTGCCTGTGCTCCTAAGGCTTTGAAATTTGCCAGCACATCGGCCTCGATCCGCTCCAGGCGCATCTTCGCGGCGCGGAGGTCGTCAGCCTCAATGCCGAAGGTGATATATTTCCGCTTTGTAAGGCCGTTGTTGCCTTTTTGGAGCTGGCCCTTTAACATATCCCCATACTCCCTGCGGATTCCGTCATATTCGTCGCCGCGGATAGGAATGTCAATACTGCGGGCGAAATCCTGCATATTGGCCCGCTGGTTGATGAAGGTAAGCTGCACATGGATCGAAGCGTCAAAATAATTGAGGAAATCACAGTAGCCCTCAAAAATCTGCGCTTTGTCATCCGCCTGTGCAAGCTGGTAGTTAATATCAAAAAACTGCACCGTCTTGGTGTAGAGCTTATCCGTCAGCCGGCAGATTCCATCCCGGTACATTTCCTTATAGGGAATACTCTGCTGAACCGTCTGCGGGGCATCCGTTTTCAGCCCGGCAAAAAAACCGCCCTTTTTAGGCGGCCTGGTGCGGACAGTCTTATTTCCGCTTGTCTTTGCGTCGGCCCTGGTCTTTTTTGCCTGCCTGATGTTTCTTTGCAGACGTTTTTCCTGGGCCTCCTGCTGTTTGGTTTTTGACAATCCTCGTAACCTCCTTCTTTGACATGGATTTATACAGGTTTTCCGTCCGGTATGGGCGTTTCTTCGGCCAGAGCTTATAGCGGAGCCTGTTTTTCAGAAGTTTCTCCGCCGGCTGTCCGTCCCGCTCATACATGGCGAAAAAGAAAAAGGGCATCATAAGCCCGATCATCAACAGCACCGCCGCCTGGTTGCCGATAGCGCCGCGAGTAAGGAAATATACCGGCAGCCCCACCAGTGCGGCCAGGCTGAAACAAATGAGCTGGCGCTTCGTCAGGTTAAACGCCAGCTTGGTCTTGACCTTTGTTAAGTCTTTGGGTACAGGTACATAGGGCATTGTTTTCACCTCCAATCGTGATATGCCGTCACCATCAATATTGATCCGGTTCCCCCTTGTCCGTCTTTCCGAGCATCGTGATACTGGATTCCACCTCATTGCCCCACACATCCCAGCCGGGCGTCTGCTGCCTTGCGAACAGTTCCACCCTGGGGACGTCGCCCATGAGCTTTACGATCTTATCCCGCACCTCGTCCGGTTTCTTGCTGTGCTGTTCGATGTGGGAGATCACAAACTGGTGGATTCCCGCACACTGGCGTTTCGGGTGCCCCCTGGTCGCCAGTAAGCACACCTCCGCGTTTGAGCGGGTCCAAAACCCCATCCCATAAAACCAGCTATCTGCTTTTCGGTTCTGTTTCAGCCAGAGGAAGGCCAGTGTTTTATATTTGAATCCCCATGCCTCCATAACACGGAACGCCTCATTAAGCTGCGGGAAGGTACCCCATAGAAAAAGCGCACTGTCTTTGGCTGCAATATCTGCAACCGGCAGCGTGCATATTTCTTCTATGCTCATGGTGGGGTAATGGTTTTCCGCCACCCCATTGCCGCGTTTCATATCGTAACGCCAGGGCGGGTCTGCGTACACGATGCCGTATTTTCCAGCCTCCGGCATTATCGGGCCTGCTCATTCTTGGCGGGAGCGGATTTTGCCGGAGGCGTCTTAACCTTACCGGCATTTTCTTTCAGGGCGCCGGTCAGGGAAGGTTTCTCCGCCGCTCCCTTTGTCGCTTCAAGAGTGGCCTGCAAATTTTCAATCGCCTGGCCGTACCCTTCGATCAGGGCGTCGTTAAGCTGCCTGCGGAAATCCGCCGTCACCGGCCAGCAGACATCCCTCCATTTTCCCTGCTTATCCTGGGTAGAGGGCATGTTGACATACAGCCCCTTTTCGCCGGAGCAGATACGGAAGCCGTCAATCTTGAAGCTGTCGCCGATGGTCACATTGGCGTAAGCCAGCAGGTTCCCCATCGGGGCAATCGGGCGCACAGTTACATCCAGCTTCAAGCCTCCGCCCGCCTGATTCTCCGGCACCTGTACCTCCGGCTGCATAGATTCATTGTTTGTCTTACTCATATAAAAAAGTCCTCCTTCTTGTTAAAATGTAGGTTGGTTACACGCTAATGCGAGTTAAAAATGCTTTTGGATAGCGAGCCTGTCTTAAACAGGGCAAAGGCCAGCAGGACCGTATAGCCTGCCGTGCCCCAGATTGCGCCGTGAATGTCGCCGGAAGAAGGGATCGACTGAACCAGCACCGCGTAAATCGCGACACAGACCAGAATCAAAAATCCCTGGAAACCTAAAGCAAACAGGGAGCGCAGGTAATTTGTCCCCATCTGCCCCCATTCACGGTTTGCCATTGTGGAAAAGGGTATGGGTGCCAGGCTGACCGTAAGATATATCTCGATCATACGGCCATACACAATGACAAAGATCACGATAGACAACACCCACATGCACAGGTTGATAATGTTGGTTTCCAGCCACAGGCCAATCAGCTCCCACATCCCCATTGCTTCAAGCTGTGTCTCCAGGTCGGCCAGCGCAGCGGTAACATCCATGTTCCCGTTTATCACGCCGGCGCTCTGGCTCACCACATTCTGGGCGACGTCAAACACCGCCATGACGATAGCAAAGCAGTTGGTGAGCAGGTATGTGGCAACAAAGGTTTTGAAAATCCACTTGAAGATGTTGAACGTATCAAAATCGTGCATGTTGTTCTTTTCAAGAATCATTTGAATCAGTTCATAGACAAGAACAAAAGTCAGGATAATTCCCGCAATGGGAATGACGACGGTTTCAGAAAGATTCTGGATCATACTGAACACGCCGCCATTCCACCCCTGCGGAGTCTGGCCTACCTGCGAGGCCACATCCGAGACCTGGCTGTTGACGGACTCAAAGATACCGGTGTATTGTCCTGTAATCGCTTCGATTAAGCCCTCTTTAATCCAGTCTGTTATCCTTTCAAACAGACTGCCCATCGGCTATTAACCGAACAGGCCGGAGAGCAGCGGAATCAGCGTGGCACCCACCAGCGCAATACCGCCGCCAGCCATAAGCTGTTTCATGCCCTGGCTCTTTGCTGATGTGTGATAAAGAAGTAGTAGAAGTGTAAAAAATTTTGCCGTTCCTATCCGGCGTTTGCGCATTGCGCCGGATAGGTCGGGCGGTCATTCGGGCAGGTCTACCTTGCCAACGAAAGAGTAATAAATATCAATGTCCTGTCTGCGTGTGCCGTTCTCGTCATAGCTGCACTCATGCACAACGATTTTCTCCACAAACTCACGCAAAAGGGTAGGGGTAAGTTCTTCAAAGCTGGTGTACTTGCGGACAACATTCATAAACTTTTCTGCGTTTACCGTGGCTTCCTGCGCTTTGGAAAGCTCTGCCCGGATAGCGGCGGCTCTCTCTTTCAGTTCTTTCTGCTCGGCTTCATAGTCTGCCGACAGCTCCGTGAAACGCTCGTCTGAAATGCGCCCGGTCACGCTGTCCTCATACAGCCGCTTGAAGATAGCGGATAACTCGCTGATACGCTTCTCGGCGGCTTCCAGCTCCTTTTTCCTTGCGGCGTTCCTGCGCTTGCCCCCGTCCTCGTTCTGCTCGATCAGCAGCTTCATAAACCGGGCTTCGTGCTTCGCTGCATAGCTGGTGACTTTCCGCAGATTGTCGGTCACTCCGGCGGTCAACAGGTCGGTGCGGATAAAGTGCGCCGTACAGTCACGGGTACGCTTCTTGTAGCTCCCGCAGATATAACAATCCTGCTTGCGGGTGGCGTTCTGGTAACGCTGCTGGTAAAGGACGCTGCCGCAGTCGGCACAAAAGAGTATGCCGGAGAATAAGCCCACTTCATCATAGCGGTTCGGGCGTTTGCGCTGCTTGCGTAACTCCTGCACACGCTCCCACATCTGGGTGTCAATGATAGGCTCATGGTGGTTCTCGAAAATCGCCTGTTTCTCAATGGGGTTCTCTACGCTGTGCTTGGTCTTGTAGGACGGCTTCTCCGTCTTGAAGTTTACCAGACAGCCCGTGTACTCCCTGTTTTCAAGGATATGTACCACGGTATTGGTCGCCCACTTGCACTCATAGCCGGGGTGGTAGCGGCGGGTGCTTCCCGTCCGACGGTATTCCAGCGTTCCCGGCGTGGGGATCTCCTGCTCTGTGAGCATACGGGCTATCTTGGTCGGCCCGTTCCCGGCAAGGCACAAGCTGTAAATCTGCCGCACAACAGGGGCGGCTTCCCCGTCAATGATAAAATTTTCGTCCTCGTCCATAAAGTAGCCGTATACGGGTTTGCTCGTGACGGGCTTCCCGCTCATACCCTTAGACCGTTTTACTGCTTTGATTTTCTTGCTCGTATCTCTCACCAGCCATTCGTTAAAAATGTTCCGCAGAGGGGCAAAATCATTGTCGCCCTGTGCGCTGTCCACTCCGTCATTGATAGCGATAAAGCGGACGCCTTTCTGTGGGAAAATCATTTCCGTATACATTCCCACTTGCAGATAGTTTCGCCCTAACCGTGACATATCCTTGACGATAACGGTGCCGACTTTTCCGGCTTCAATGTCCGCAAGCATGGCTTGAAAACCGGGTCTTTGGAAGTTCGCCCCAGAATAACCGTCATCTGTGTACCATTGCAGATTGGAAAAGCCGTTCTGCTTCGCATAGGTTTCAAGAATACGCTTCTGGTTTGAAATAGAATTGCTCTCACCTTGCAGCTCGTCCTCGTGGGATAATCTCGGATAAAGGGCGGTAATAAGGTTTCGGGTGGTCTGTCTTAACATAGTGTCCTCCATTTCCGACAGCCAGCCCCACTATTCCGTATGACTATCATACCACACGCCGGGGCTGGCTGTACAGTCCTTTCTGCTTCTTTACGTCCCGTCAAATTGCCGATTTTTGTGTAGCAGCTTCCGCTTCCAGCACTTTCAGCATTTTATCGGCGGCGGTGGCGGTGGTGTCCTGCTTGAAATAGCCGGAAACGACAAGGACAGAATTACCTATGCGGATTTCCGTCACGCAATCCGGGCGGCGGGTGCTGCGGTCATTCTTTGGGGTGTTGGTCATAGGCGGCTCTCCTTTCTGTTCATCAGCTTTTTCAGTTGTCCCATTTTCTCCTGCGCCGTGGCTTTTCGGAAGTTGCTCCCGGTAAAGCGGACAGGAGAACACATTTCAATCAGACGGTCATAAATGCGGGCGTGGGCGGTGTCCTCCGGGTGCTGCAAGTCCTCCAGCGTGAGATTAGTCGTGACGATCAGCGGCCTGCCGCTGCGGTAACGGCTGTCAATCACGTTGTAGACCTGCTCTAAGCCGTATTCCGTTCCCCGTTCCATTCCAAAATCGTCAAGGATAAGCAGCGGGAAGCTGCAAAGTCGGGAGATATATTCATTCCTGCCCTCAAAGCTGGCGGCAAGGTCACCCAATATCAATGCAAAGTTTGTCATGCACACGGGGATTTCACGCTCCATAAGGGCATTTGCGATACAGCCCGCAAAATAGCTCTTGCCTGTGCCAACGCCGCCCCATAGCAGATAGCCAATGTTGCGCTCTTTCATGGTTTCCCAGTTCTCCACATAGAAATGGGCGTGTTCCATTTGCGGGCACTTGCCGTTGTCGTTCTCAAACGTCCAGCCCTGCATAGCCGGGTCTGTAAAGCCCCGCCGCTTCAACCGCTCGACAGTTTCAAGGTGACTGCGCTGTTTCTCTGCGGCTTCCCGTTCCTCACGCTCTGCCCGCTGGCAGTCACATTCTGCCGGGTGGCGGTCACGCCCCAGCCATGCGGCGGTTTCTTTGGGGAAATAGCCCTCTTTGGGCTTGTGGCACTTCCCGCAGTATAAAAGCCCGTCCTCGCCGGTGTAGTCCTCCGGCTCCGGCGTGGTGTCGGTCATATTCAAAATCATTTCATCAAATCCATTCGTCATAAGCTCTCGCCCTCCTTACAGGTATAATCGGGTATGCCCTTTTTCGGGGCTTTCTTGGCTGCGTCCTCCTGCGCCCACTTGAAAATCGTGGCTGCATGGCTCTTGTATTTCCTCCCGCTGGAAGCGATATGGCAGGATAGGCGGTCAATGTAATACTCCCACTTGCCGGGAAGCTCTGTTTTCAGCCCGTCAAGCTCCGTATCGGAAAGAATGACATTGTGGTATCTGCCATAGGCGGCGGGGGCGGGGTGTCCCGTTTCTAACTCTCTCTCTTTTTCTATTTCTATATCTATCTCTTTCTCTATCTCTATCTCTGGTGGACAAATGTCCGCTCGATATGGTGGACATTTGTCCGCCCCTGTCTGCGGCAGGGCTTTTTGTTCCTGCAAAGCCAGCCGCGCCCTGCGCTTGCGCTCCCCCTCGGTAGAGGACTGGCCGATTAAAAGCTCAATGTTGCTCATGTAGAGTGCGCCGCTTGGCAAAGGCTCCACAAGCCCCAGCTTCATAAAGATTTTCAAAGCTCTCTCTACGGTACCTACCTGCTGGCGGGTAATGGTCGCAATCATCTGGGCGGTGTAGGGGATATTCTCGTCAAGCTGCAATTTCCCGCCGTTTTTCAGCGATTTCAAGTACAGCTTCAAGAGAATGTTGGAATAGATAACGCCGTCCTGCATACTTTCCAGCAGAACGATTGCATCATCGTCAAAATAGCTCTCTTTCAGCTTGAGGTAGTAATATTTGCGGTTATCTGCCATAGGCTGCGTCCTCCTTTTTCCAGCGTTTGGAATAATAGCGAGGGCATAGTATGATAACCGCCCGGAAGCTCTGTTTGCAGTCACGGGTGCAGCCCCGGCATAGGTCGTTGTAAGTGATACGGTTGCGGTGGTTGAGGAAGAAAGACCATTCCAGCCGCCGCTTCTTGCTCATTCTCGGCAATGGTAAGCTCCTTTCTGCCGTTCCTATCGGTGTAGCGGGATAGGGGGCATTTTCTGTATGTTCTCGGTATCATTTTCGGGCTTTTTCTGCCCTGTAAGCCCCGTTTGGAAGTCGGGGAGTATTGCGGTAAGGGTTCATATCATACCTGTATTTTTGTAGGGTTTCGGTATCATTTCGGGGCGGTCTTTAACGCTCCTGTTCACGCTTTTTCTGCTGGCTCGGTGCGCCCCTTAAAATCTGGTCGATATTGCGTCTGACTGTCTGAAGCTCCTGCGCCCGCTGGCGTTTCTCCCGGTAGTCGTTATATCCGGCGTTCTTCTGGACGGTAAGCTGCTCAATCTCCCTTTGCAGGGCTTTGCTGGCTGGCAGCTTGGTTATTCCATGCTCCCGGAAATAACGGGCGGCTGTGTCCGCTATGATAAAATCGCTTTCGTGCTGTTCCCGGTAGGCTCTCCGGGCTTTCTCCGATTTCTGCGCTTTCAGACCGTCACGGGCGGGCTTCGTGCCGATATAGCCCAAAAGGTTGCGCTGCAATTCCTTTTTCTCCCGGATAGCGGCTTCCAGCCCTTTCAGTCCGGCAAGGCTCTCCTGCGTGGCGGTGTTGGCTGCGGAAATGGCAGCGTCCAGCTCGTCCGGGGAAGAAAAGCCATACTGCTGGTAGAGCATGAGGGTAGCCGACATCTGTTTGAGGTTGTGCATGGTCGCCCACTTCTCATAGCCCCGTCCTTTCCCCTCGGCTCGCTTGGCGGCTATGTCTACCATGCGCTGTACAGCGTCATTGTTCGGGGCGTTTTTCGCTTCTTTTTTCGTCCGTAAGCGGTCTTTGATACTGCCGGGGTATTCCGCTATGGCTGCGGGTTTTTCGGCGGCTCTGGCGGCGTTCTGCTCCAAAACGGAGAGGACAGCAGCCCGGTCAAAATCGTCCCCCAGCTTCCGGGCGGTAATTGGCTTCGTCCTGTCCGGCGTGAGGTAACTTAGCCGCCCCCGGCTCTCCTTGACGGTCACACCATGCCGGAGAAGCAGGGCGGCAAACTCATCAAAGCCGGAAGCAGCGGCAAGGGCTTCCCGGATAGTCCGGCGCAGCTTCGCCTTATCCGTTTCAAACTTGGTCTGCCGGGGCGCGATACCGTCCGCAGCAATAGGGGCGTTGGCTCTGTCAAGGGCAGCCTGTCCTTTCTTCTGCGCCCAATACTCACGCTCGGTAATGCGTTCTTTGCTGCCGTTCAAAAGGTCTATCTGGTAAAGCCCCTCGCTGTGGCACATCTCCATGACTTCGGCTTTCAGATAGTTCATAGCTGCGTCCGTACAGCGGTGCTTGCAGCCTGCTTTCCTGTCCGCTGGCCTGTCCATGTGGGGCAGCATGGGAACCTCCGCAATCCGCAGACTGTTAATGACGATATGCACATGGATATTTTCGGTGTGGCTGTGTCCGTCCGGGTGGGTGCAGACAAGGGCCTGGTGTCCGGGGAAATGCTCGGCGCAGAACTTCTCGCCCAGCTCCTGCGCCCGATCAACGGTCAAGCCGTTGTCCGGGCCGTCCCGTGGGTCAAAGCTGATGATGTAGTGGTGGCTCTTTACGTCCTCCCGTTTCTGGTTCTTGCCGTAGCGGAGATTGGAGCGCATACAGGCAACGGCAAAATCCTCCCCGCCACAATTCAGAGAGGATATGCGGTAGTCTACCCTCGGTATGAGCCGCCCGTCTGCGTCAAGGGTGGGCTTCATGGTAAACTCGTCATGCTCGAATGTGAGGTATTTTTCAGCGTCCCCGTAGTTGGCATTTTTAGAGCTGATATGTTTGAGTATCGCCAACGGCTTCACCTACTTTCTGCAAGACTTCAAACTTCAAGGCGGCAAGGTCGGCGGCGGCTCCCCGCACTTCCTTTTCCAGCCCCCGGTAGGGGCTTCCGTATTCGTTCAGGCTCCGGGCAATCTGGTTTAAGTTGCCGCCGATTTTCCCGTACTCTGCCGTGAGCTTGGAGAGGGCGGCAAGCAGCCCGTCATTGACCGGGGAAACGGTGACAATGGGGCGTATGGTCGCTTTCCGTATGGCTTGCCGGATAAACTCGGACTGGCTGATTTCATAAGCCGCCAGCCGCCCGGTGAAGTCGGCGTATTCTTCATCGGTCATGCGGGTCTTTACCACATGACGGCGGTGGGGCGTATTGTATTTCTTTCGCATGGTCTGTGACCTCCTTTCTCGCCCGACAGGGCGCATAGCAGGGTTTGGGGAAGGCACTCCCCAACAAGATTCCCGCAGGGGCAAAAATAAGCGGAGAGCGAATTTTGGCACCTCGGTAGAATCTTGCTCTGAAAAACTCCGGCGTTCCCCGGCTCCCGTCCTTTCCGCTAACAAAACGTTTCAAAAGGGCTTTGCTACCCGCTATTCCGGCTTATCTTGAAAATTTTCCTTTCACTACCTACAACACCACGCAAAGCAAAATGGACGGAGATTTTTAGAATTTCCCCTCTATTCCCTACAACACCACGCAAGCCGGAATAGGCGGACAATGGCAGTATTTTTTTCTTTGATACCCTCTACGGATAAGTAAGGGATTTTGCCAACTGCGGCGGCTATTTTCCCTTTTGTTTTTTCATACTGGGGATTTTCAAAAATGCCAAACAGGAACGAAAAAAAGCAGCAAATCTGTTGAATAGATTTACTGCTTTCTGGTTGCCGGCGAAGCGGCGGTTATTCAGTTGTAGGCGGTAGGGCTATCTCCCAAAGCGGAACTTGAAAATAGCTGTGAGAAGCGTCTGGGTGATGTAGTCCTCTGTATCTTGGTCTACCCGTCCATTCACACGGGCGGCACATTGTATGCGGCGGCGGTAATACTGCAATACAGTTCCCACCGCTTCCGGCTCCCCGCTGGCGGCTTGGACGATTGTTTCATAGGGGAGAAGCCTATTATTTCTCATATGCCATTCCCTCCATTTCCGCTTGGAGCTGCCGTAGGGCTTTTCGGATATGGTAGCCCGCTGTGCTGCGGCTGCGCCCGTACTGTCTGCCAATTTCGTGCTGTGGAATACGCTTGAAAAAGGACAGGTAAATCATTTCCCGCTCCCGTTCGTCCAGCCGTGACAGGGCTTCCGCAAGTAAACCGCTGCTGAAAATGACCGTATCGCCGCAAAGGGTAAGTATGTATTCCTCGTCCGGCTCCGGGGCTTGGAAATATTCATCTGTCGTGCCTAAAGGGTAGTGCTTTTCGTCTGTGAGGTATTCAAGGGATATTTCTCTTTTGTGCTTCCTGCTCCGTGTCCTCGCTGCGTTGATCGTTGCATTTCGGATAACGACTTTGCAAAAGGCATGGAAAGTGTACTCGATATGTTCCCGATATTCTTCTGTACAGGTCATGGAAAATCCCCCTTTCCTCCCAAAAGGGCTGTGGCTGGTTAGTAGTTGCTTTTTATGATAGTAAGGGGCGGCAGCACTTTAGGCTGTCGCTCCTTGACTGCCTAACTGCAAAACCGGGCGGGGCTGTCAACGGCGGGCGAAGCCCGTTCATCTTGACCGTTGACTGGCTCGGCCGGGTTTGCTATTTATCCGGCAAACTTGAATTTATTTTAAGCTATCACGTTTTACCTTTTTAAGCCTTACTATCATTACCATAGGAATTTCTTTATTGTTTTTGAAACATTCTTCATAAAATCCATCAATGACAAATCCAGCTCTGAAACAAAGGTTAAAAATATCTTGTATGGAACGATGATAATAAATCTGCTCCTCCGGCTGCCCTTCGATCGCTATATCATAGTAACTGTGCGGTGTCATATATTTTTCAGTCAATGTGATAAAACAAGGGTGCTGCGTTGCAAAGACAAAAATCCCGTTTTCCTCCAATAGTTCATAAACAGCCATAAAAAGCGGTTCAATATCCGTAATATCCATAATTGCCATATTAGAAACTGCTTTCGTAAAGGCTCGATTTCTTTTTAATCCTAATAAGCTTTCTCTATTGGTCGCATCCGCTACGCAAAACTCAATTTGTTTTGCATATTGTGATCGCCGTCTTTTAGCCAATTCTATCATTTTTTTGCTGTAATCAAAAGCGACGACCGAAGCGCCTCTCTGTGCAAGATACGAAGAATAATTTCCATTGCCGCACGCAATATCCAAAATGTAATCCGAAGGATCAGGAGAGAGAAGTTCCGTTACTTTGGGACGTACTACCTCTCTGTGAAATTCATTGGATTCGTCACCCATTGCATCATCCCAAAATTGTGCGTTTTTCTCCCAGATCTTTTTGCTTTCCTCTGTTCCCATGTTCTCTCCCACTCCCAAAATTTGCCTTTTTGCTTCCATTAAATCTTCCTTACTATATTCCATTGTTACCCTCCATAACTTCTGATTGTTGCCGTCTTGACTATTATGTATCTTTTCTTTCCAAAATGGTATAGGCTTTTATTTTTATAATGCTGCAAAACTTTTCTTCTGTAAGGTATTCAAAGGATATTTCCCTTTGCCGCCGCTATTGGAAAGCCAAAAGCAGCGGCTTTTTTACGCGATATGACCGAAAAGACTAGAAAGCAGGATATGTCATCATTTGTCATTTCTTCTCAATGTAATAACTGCATGGCATATCAAGCCAAATACAAGAGAAAAACAGCCACCGCCAAATAGTGATGCTCCCCACCCTGCACCCGACATTGTCATAAAACCGCCAACAAAGAAAATACCAATGCCAAGAAATATCCCGACACCATAAAAAAGTCCAATTGCCATATCATACTTATTAAATTGTCGTTTCTCTTTTTTTCACATGTTTCCATTTTTGTTATTACCTCCTTCGCAAAATCGTCCATGTGGACTCCAAAAAGAAAACAAATTTTTTTCAACGTATTTAAATCGGGTTCATTAACATCTCTCTCCCAATTCGATAGCGCCTGCCGGGTAACATTCAATTTCCCAGCCAGTTCTTCCTGTGTCATTCCCGATTGTGTTCGCAGATGACGTATTTGCTTTCCTGTTGTAATATCCGTCTGTTTCTGGTTCAAAATGGTTCCTCCTCTCTGATGCTGATTTTATCAATGATATTTCGCAATAGCCAGCAATGAACGTTTGCATTGCGCAAGATGTTACATTATCTTCTGAAACATATGCCGGATCTTGTCTAAACGGCTGTTCGGGCGGCGTGGCTGAAACACAGGCTCGCCGGAAGTTTCCTGATACCCTTTTAATTCTGTAATGCAGACACTTCTTCCATTTGTATAAAAATTCAAATCATTTCTATATTCACCAATACAACGGGCAGGGATTTCCCCCTTAAAAATAACTTCATCTTTTTCAAGTCTGGTTGATTCAATGATTGCGCAATACTTTGGTGCGTCATTATAAGCCCGTGAAAGATATTCCTGCGGTGCAAAAAGGGTAAAGGAAAGGTATGGTTCCAACAGTTGTGTTCCTGCTTTTTTCAATGCCTGCTCCAACACGACAGGCGCAAGAAAACGAAAATCAGCGGGGGTGCTGACCGGGCTGTAATAAACTCCATAATCAAAACAAATTTGGCAGTCTGTCACTCCCCAGCCATATAAGCCCTGCTCCATTCCATAACGCACACCCTCCATGACGGCATTTTGAAAACTTTGGTTTAAATAGCCGAGAGATACCTCGCTTTTATATTGTGTTCCGCTTCCAACAGGAAGCGGTGTTACAGTCAAACCAATAGATGCCCAAAACGGATTCGGCGGCACTTCAATATGAATCGTGTAGCTCGCTTTTTTTTGCGGTCTTTCCAGATAAATAACCGAAGGCTCTTTCATAGCCACGCCCACATGATATTTTTCTTCTAATAGCGAACAAATAACTTCTAACTGTACTTTTCCCAAAAAAGATAATATAATCTCATGTGTAACAGTATCAATGTCAAAATGCAAAAGAGGGTCTGTATCAGCAATCTCTGTGAGGGCATTTAACAGGGCTTCCCTTTGCTCCGGCTTTTGCGGCTCTACCGTTGTCCGAAGTAATGGCATGGGATTATCAATCCGTGTTTTGTGAGGCAGGAGTTTTTCATTTCCCAGAATGTCGTTCAGTTTCAAAGTATCATCAGCTAAAATAACAATTTCTCCCGGACAGGCATGGTCAACCGGGACGATTTCACCATTTGACGGAATACACATTTCTGTAATCTTTATTTTTTCCTTTTTTGACAGCAGCAGGGTATCCCGTAAATGGAGCGTCCCATGATACAGGCGTAAATAAGAAAGCCGTTTTTTCCGCTCTGTATACTCAACCTTAAAAACATATCCACATAATTCAGACTGAATATCGTCTGTTTCTGTAATGAAAGTTTCTGTAATCGCTTCAATCAGTTTTTCTGTTCCTAAATTGTCTTTTGCACTCCCATGATAAACAGGAAACAAAGAGCAGCATCTGGTTCTTTTGCACTTTTCATATTGTAATTCCTGTATATCCAAAGAATCCTCTGCAACATATCGTTCTAATAGTTCATCGCTTCCGGAAATAATCATATCCCATTTGTCCAAATCAGAAATATCGGTCATGGTTATCTTTGGCGACAGGGAAACCTCCTGCATGACAATCATATCACTGGTAAGTTTATCTTTAATGCTTTGGTAAACACGCCGCAGGTCGATCCCATTTTGGTCTATCTTATTTATAAAGATAATTGTCGGAATGTCCATTTTCTGAAGCGCATGGAATAATATACGGGTTTGTGCCTGTACGCCGTCTTTTGCCGAAATGACTAAAACAGCTCCGTCAAGGACAGATAAAGAGCGGTATGCTTCGGTTAAAAAATCCATATGACCGGGAGTGTCCACGATATTGATTTTATAATCATTCCAGCAAAAAGAAGTAACCGCTGTCTGAATGGTAATTCCGCGCTGCCGTTCCAAAATCATAGTGTCTGTTCTTGTAGTTCCTTTATCCACGTTTCCTTGTTCCGCAATCGCTCCACTGGTGTACAGCAGGCTTTCCGTCAATGTTGTTTTTCCTGCGTCTACATGGGCGAGAATTCCAATATTGATTATTTTCATGTGATTGTCCTCCTTTTACAGCCCCAAAAGGGCATAAAAATCCCCAGCAGTAAAATACTTTTACCACTGGGGATTATAATTTGCTGACATACACATATACAGCATACACCTGTTTGTGATTGCTGTTTTTCGGATATGTCAAAATTGATAAGGCAAAAGTATTCTTAAATTGGGTACAAAAAACCAAGCCCCCACAAAAGGGACTATCATAATCCTTTGTTCCCACTATTTGATTATAGTTTTATTTAAGAATACCTTGCCGCATATTTTTTACTCCTTTTTTGGAATGATGCTATTATATCACATTAGTTTTAGGAAAGCAAGTACCTAAAAGAAATTTTTCTTCCCCTTATATGTAACAATCATACCGACTTTCTGGCGTTCAGAATGGTTTCTGCTGTCTGCTGTGGTGTTTGGTTGGAATTGTCCAGCCAAAAGCCGATCCGTGGTGTTGTCTGCATAAATGTATCGTATAAGGTTTCAACCGTAAAGCCGGAATAGCCTGTTTTCTCCCTGTATCGTTCCCTTCCTTTTATTGTTTCCACATCTGGACAAAGAACGACAACCTCAACAGGGTATTACAAAAAATATGTACATGTAACTAATTCAACACATTTATAATTTGAATAGGGACATTATAGCATTTACTAAATACAAATTCAATGTATACGGAAATAAAGATATAAGGAGTGGGAAGGATTCCGCCGTAGTCGGCATTGTAGGAAAATCCAAAAGTTTAGATTTTCCCACAATGCTTATCTTTTGGTCTTTGGTTCGGAATAGTGTAGTGCTGGCGGTCTATCTCTTGTTTTCGGTTGCTTGCTTCCTTACCGTACATGAGCATTGGCCCCGGGATTGTCATTTCCATAACCTTCCAGAAGGTTGATGACGCCCCATGCGCCGAGGCCGGCGCCCAGAGCAATAACCAGGATTTTCAGAGTATCAATTGCACTTGCAAAAAAAGCCATATAGTTCCTCCTTTAATTTAAGAAATCATGTTTTTGTGTTGTGACCGTATCAGGCCGGAAACGAAAAAACGCCCCTGTGCTTCAGGAAAATTTACATAAAGCACAGGGGCGGCATAGTCCAGGGCGTACCTGGAAAGTATTCAGTTGTCAGGGGAGGGGCGCGAATCCTCAATAAAACCTCCTTCCGGTGAAAAGAAAAAGCCCGTCAAAGACAGAAACTTTAACAGGCAGCTACATCATCCTACAGCCGGAGCCTCCAAATCCTCCGCTGTGACCTCATAATTGCGGTACAGTTCGCTAGGACGCATCGGCAGTTTTGTGGATAAAAATTTCTCAATGTCAAAAGCGTTCTTAGGGGCATAATCCGACAGATATTTATAGTTCGGGTGTCTGGTAATATCATACTTGCGGGAGAGGAAAGGACGCACGCCCCTGATCTGCAGGAGACATTTCCCGCCGTCCATGACGGCCAGCTCGTCCACCGACATCAAGTCCTTTCCCAGCTTCTGGAAGTTCTGGCCGTGGGATTCCTGGTTGCCTTTGGTGACACTGGTGTTATACATGTCGATGGTCTCCTTCCCGAGCAGGGAATTCCAGCTTTTCAACGTGGTTTCTTCCTTGCCTCCCAGGAAAAGGGAGGCGTCACAGTTGCCGATGATGGTGTCCATGTTATCCTTATAAAGCGCCTTTAACTGGCTCTGCGCCTGCAGGACCAGACAGGCCGAAATCTCCCTGGAACGGATCGTTGCCATCAGCTTTTCCAGGTTTGGAATCTGCCCGATATTGGCGGCCTCGTCGATCAGGCACCGCACATGTACCGGCAGCCTGCCGCCATACTTGTCGTCGGCACGCTCACACAGCAAGTTAAATAACTGGGTATAAGCCATACTGACAAGGAAATTGAAAGTCGCGTCCGTATCGCTGATAATAAAGAACAGCGCCGTTTTCCTATCCCCGACCAGGTCAAGCTCCAGCTCGTCGTACATAGTGATCTCCCGGACTTCCTTAATGTCGAAGGGGGCAAGTCTGGCACCGCAGGAAATAAGGATAGATTTTGCTGTCTTGCCAGCGGCCAGCTTGTATTTTTTATACTGGCGAAGGGCAAAGTGATCCGGGTCTTTCTGCTCCAGTGCGTCAAAGAGAAGGTCAACAGCATTTTTGAAACTTTCGTCATCCTCCCGGACCTCCATAGCGTTTATCATTTCTACCAGAGTGGAAAAATTCTGCTCGTTTGTGGGGGCCTCATAATAGATATAGCCGATCAACGCCGTGTAAAGCAAGGTTTCGGCCTTGACCCAGAAATCGTCACCTGATTTTCCTTCTCCTTTGGTATTTGCGATCAGCACCGTTACCAGTTTCAGAATATCTTTCTCATTGTGAATGTAGGCAAAAGGGTTGTAGTGCATACTTTTTGAGAAATTGATCGTATTGAACACCTTGATTTTATAAGGCTCATACACGGTTTTCCCATCCTTCCCCTTGACCGGTTTTCCGTCCTTATCCAGTTTCGGTGTGCCACGGCTTAATAGTTTTCCTACCTCAATCAAGACCGTACCTTTCGGATCAGTGACAACATACGATGAATGCATCTGCATAAGATTGGGCTTGATAAAAAATCTCGTCTTACCAGAGCCGGAACCGCCGACTACCAGCACATTTTTATTGCGGGCATGGGCCGGATTCTTCGGCCTGCCGGACATCATAAGCCCCTCGGTCTGCGTCAGGATAATGTTGTTTTCCGGTTTCGGGTCCATAAAAGGGGCAATGTCTGTTTTGTTGCCCCAACGAGCCGATCCGTATTCCACATTTTTGCGGTATTTTTTTGCGTCCTTTCCTCTGAGATAGACAGCCAGCCGCACAATCACCGTACCGCATAATCCCACCAGCCAGTCCAGCGCCGCACCCGGCCACATACTCTGAAACGCCAGAGTAAATCCTTCGGAAAGCCCAAGCAGCTTTTGTGAGGCATCCGCTCCGGGGGCAAGACGCACCACCTCGCCCAGCTTCGCAAATACCAGAAGGAACAAAAGATAGGGCAGGTGAAGGATCACCTGCTTTTTCAGGGTATCAGTATCTATCTTCATCGTTCCGGCCCTCCATGCTCCTTGTTTTTCACCCGGTCACGACCAAGCGCCTGCGCCAGCTCCTTGAACTTATGAAGCTGAGAAAGAAGCGACGGCCTGGTGCTGCGGGTAAGGTCTTTCCTGGTATATTCCTTAAAAGCTGCCGTCAGAGCGTCCGCCTGGTTCGCTTTGAAATAGACCGTCCACTTCGGGGGATCGGTCCCCAGCTCTTTTTCAATATGGTAGCGGACCTGGTGTTTCCTGGCGTACCGCTCAAAAGAGCGGATTCTGCCGGACACTTCGATGGTATTGGCCCCTGGGTCTTTATAGGTCAGCCGTTTCATGCTGTTCCTGCCGACTTTCGGGGTGGTGCGTTCCTGCTCCATTTTCCTGAGAACAGCGGCAATCGCAGAACGCAGCACCCGCCCGGACAGCTTTGCTGCCTGGATGGAGACCGATACGGTCCGCTGTTCCAAATCTTCCTGCATGTGCATCCTCCTTCCTGATAAAATCTGTAATTAAAAATAGGAAATAACTGTTTAACGGGCGTCCCCGATCACCTGCTGGCGCGGGGCGTGCTCAAAGGCTTTTGCCGCCTGGTCCACCTGAATTTTCGCATGTTTCAGAAGCGTCTTGATGATGGTCGCCGGCTGGTTCTGTTCCTCCAGGTGATCCACCATATCCTTACAGCCCTTCGGGAGATATTCAGCCATATCTTTACAGACATCGGCCAGGTCGCCCATGAAGCCCCAGCAGCTATCCGTAAGCTCGCCATTTTTGTAAAGCTCAAAGCCGTAGCACTCGCCCCGCAGGTAGGAATCATAGGCGGCCACTTCGCTGCGCATCAGATCCTCCGCTTTCTTCTTTATGGCGCCGGTCATTTTTTCACCGCCAAATTCCTTCAGCGCATCCTCTTTGGAAACATAAATCCAGCCCACCTGCCCGCTGTCCCAGGGATCATGGAAACTTGTGGTCTGCATGGCAAGCCCGCTGTGATCCATGACATAAAGGGGCAGCGTAATGTATTTTTCGGAGATTACCTTCAGCATGGCGTCATCAACTGCCCGTTCCTCCGTCTTTGGCCCGTGCCGGAACCGGCTGCTCACAATGTTCACCATATGTTCATAGCGTTTCAGGCCCACTTCATCATGCCCCACGGTATCTAAATACATCTCCCGCAGAAAATCGTCTTTATCCATGTAATTGTGACTGTCACCCAGAGCGTAGCGGGGGTGGAAGCAGACCATTGTTCCAAAGTGTTCATCTACCTCACGGGGAGAGATTAAAATATCGTCCGGCTGCACCATCAGCGCATAGGGGCCTTCAACTGCCATCAGCATAGGCTATCAGCTCCTTTCCGGTCCTCTGGCCTTTTTATCCGGTGCTTTCGGCTCTGCCTGTGCTGCCTGTTTTCTTGCATTGTCAAGCTGTTCCCGCACCGAAACATCCCGCCTGGCCTCCGGCGCTCCTGCCCCGAAGAAGCCCGGTAGCTCCTTTAAGCCGATACTGTCCACGTAATAGGCCGTATCAGTGCCCTTTTCATGCAGGAGCACCACATCGGAAACGGAAAGGGAGTGGCCCTTGAAATCTTCTGGGTGGTCGATATTGAACCGTCTGTAAATGTCCTCCAGTGTTTCGCCCGGTTCCTGCTGCCTTGCATGGACCATCTGGTAATTATCCCGATCCACGGAAAGCCCTTTGCGTTCCAGCCAGTCCAGGGACATAAAACGGAGGTTGTCTGCATTGTCTGATAAGTCAAGCTGGTAAATGGAATAAGCACTGATCCCATACTCTTTTTCATAGGAAGAAATGCGCTCCAGAAGCGGCGCCGTTTCTCCCTCCATGTGTTCCTCCTGCTCAAATGCCGCCAGCCTCATGCGGATTTTTCCGGTATCTCCTGAAAGCAGCTCGTCCGCCATGCGTTCCTTTTCCGCATGGGAATCCGGGTACAGGTCTGCATAGGCCCCGCTGTTCTGCCTGAAAAATTCATCCAGGTCAAAGGCCAAATCCGTGGTGTCGTCAAGCCTTATATCGTCCCCATCCGGTTCTTCCATGACAGGGGCCGGCTGCTGCTTTTCCTCCGGCGGGAGGGGCTGCTTCACCGCAACGATTTCACCCGCCAGCCGATAAAATTTTTCCGGATATTTGAACTGTTCCTTATACTGCTCCATAAAGTAATCGGGAAGGTCGGTAAAACTTTCCTCACCGAGACCGGCCATGAAAAAGGTACCCGCCATAATCTCGATCATTTTGCCGTCCTCATTATAAATTGCCCTGTTCAGGGCCAGCCCGTTTATTTTCCCTTCATCATTGCAGACAATCGCGACAGGTTCCGCATAAGGGTAGTAGCCCTCTATGCCTCCCCCGACTGCCTTCTGCATGGATTCAAGGCTCCCGTCAAGCTCGGCCTCATAAGGCGCTTTCCCAGGCTCTATCATCAACACTTTCAAATCTGCATGTCCTCCTTCTTTTTATTTGCCGCACCGGGAGCAACAGGTGTTTTCTCCTGCGTTTTGGCAGCAGACAGCTTTCCCAGCACGGAAGGTTTCTCCGGCTTTTCAGGCATAGAAATACCACCCTCCGAAACTTCGGCGGCGGCGCGGTCTGTTTTTACCGGTTCCTGGCCTTCCACTGTATATCCGGGGAGAAGTGCACCATTGACCGTAAAACAGTTTTCATGCTCTTTAGGGATGGGCGGTGAAATCTCCGCAAACAGATGGGAATAGGCTTTCTTGCGCCCATCCAGATATTTTACGGCAGAGGCTTTATCCGTATAGCGTTTCTTGTCCTGTCCTGCGAGATGGATACTGTAGCCGTCCTTCGGTGAATTCAAATACAAATCCCAGGTCACATACCAGACAACCGGAACACTCTGTTTTGTCTCCGAATCATATTTGGTATCTTCCCTGATCCGGCAGGTCATCTTATAAACCCGGTTGCTGATTTCCTCCCAGTCATTGTTATTTGGATTGGGCTGCCACCTGTTCGCCGTGTGCTTTACTTCCGGGGTTCGCAGATATTCCAATGCCCGGTTAATCATCTGCGTGGCGGCTGCCTGCTTTTCCCATTGCTTTGCCGCAGCAACCACAATCTCATAGGCTTTCTGTTCACCGTCAATGCTGCCTTGGCGCATGGATTCCAGATTTTCGGCTCCCATTGTTATCATGGAAGAAATATCTACATCTTCACAAGAAATACTGTGCTCGACTTTCAGCTCATATCCCGGTTCTAAGCGGTCGCCATACCGGTAAGCGCGGTAATCTTTATTTTCTTCCAAAATCTTTCACACCTCCTTAAATCTCCGGCGCATGGCTCTTTTTGGGAACCGCCTGTGCCGGGGTAGTTTTTTCTGCCGGTTTCGCCGCTGCAAGCTGCGCCATGACCGAAGGCCGATCCGCTGTAAATATGGAAATCTGCTCATTCTCCGCCAACGGCTGCACCGGAATGGGCAGCGTCACATCCGAATGGGTAAGTATCTGCTCCCGTTTCAGGTCTGCCACGATCTCGTCAAATACCGCATTGATGGCCCTGCGTTCCTCACCTTCAGGATAGGCTTTCAAAACCTCCATTTTTCCGTCTTTATCAGTCGCAAAGGTGACAGCACAGTCCGCATGGCCTGCCAAATAATCTGATTGATAGGGCAGCTTATCCTTGATGTAACAGGCAAAGGCCCTGGCGGTCATTTCCGTGTTGCTGTCCCAATAGCCGCCGTCCTTTTCACATTCCTTACCCATGCGCACGGAATTCCGGTAAAAATCAGTTTCCACCCGCCCGATCTGCGGAGCCTCCTGCGCCTGCATCCCGGACAGCATGTGCTCGAATATTTCCAGTCGTTCCCGCTCACTTTTGGGGATCACCCGCCCGGTGACAGACTTCTTAAAAGCGCTGATCTGTTCCACGGAGCCGGCCTCGCCGGACAAAAACGCCTCCCTGAGAACCGCGTAGGTTTCCATTTGTGCCTCATTGCCATACCGTTTCAGAGAACCGAGCACCGCAGAATCCAGCCAGCTTGCCGCATTTTTCCGGGTGCGCTCTGTCTGCGCTTCGGTACGGGCTGCCGCCTGCTCTGGGGTCTCCGGCTTATATTTCATGGTATCAATCAACTTTTGGAACGGCGCATAGAGGCGGGGCTGTTCCGAGAGCATCCCTTTTGCGCCCATTTTCGTACCCAGGTAATCGTCAAACCCGTGCCACCATTCATGGGCTAAAGAGCCGGCCCCGTGCATCTTCGTAAGGTTGATAACCTTGCGAAGCGGTTCATAATGGGCCGCCGCGTTGCCGCTGCCCCTGGCGCCGAAAGCGATAGCAAGCGTTCCCTGGTAGGCAATGTCTTTGTCGCTGACCTGCAGGGCAGACGCCAAATCTTTGAGCGCTTCAAAACCCATGTCGAGGGAAGCCTGCCGGTCATTCTGGTTCATCCAGTTCCCAAACTCACCGCCGCGGAACCCGAAGGTATCAAGGTAGTGCTGCCCGGTAATCTCTGCACCGTTTCTGTAATCCGGCCCGGTTCGCCGCACAGCGATAAGCTGTGGAGGCACAAACCGCGTCTTTCCGCTTTTGCTGCGGCCTTTTGCCAGCTCCTGCACCCATTTCAGGGCAGCCTCCCGCGTTTCAAAATTTGTCTGTAAGATGGAATAACCCTTCGTCACATAGTAGGTATCAGGTTTCCAGTCATTATTTTTGGCATAGGTATTCTTCCCGTCGTTGAAATGGATCGCATAACCCTTCGGCACCTTCTGGTCTTTGGAAACGCCAAACTGTTCCTTCTGTGCTTTCTGTGTAAAGTTCCGCTCAAAATATCCCGCTGAGCGGATCATCAGGGTATTGGACAGCTTGTTTGTAATGGCTGGGTTCTCCTGACCCTTCTCCGTTGCCCGGTAATGGGTGCCGCTGCCCCAGCCCTGCACCTGTTCCAGATACCCGTTTTCCACAAAGAAACGGTCATAGACCTTCATTGCCTCCTCCACGGTGCGGACCTCCGAGACCGTGCTTTGCAGCTCCCGTACCGTCCTGATATATTCTTTCTGCCTTGCAAGGCGTTTCTCCGGCGTATCATCCCTGCGGTAATACTGCGGGGAGGCATTCAGCCCGTCCCGCGCCTTTTTGATAAAATAGACCACGCCAAGGGGAATCCCGTCATCAAGCATGGCCGTATAATCCGGTTTCTTCCAGATATTATCCTTTTTTACGAATTTCTCGGCCTCACGCTCATTCATGGCGTCCAGGTCGTTCACATAAAGCCCCCGGTCCTTCCACAAGTCTTTTTTGGCGCCGCCGATCTTTTCCCCGAAATCTTCATGCTGTATGTTATCTGCCAATCCTTATCACCTCCAATCTGTCATAAAAAATCACCGCTCTGGGGAAGGGCGGCGTTCCTGTGATTTATCAGGCTGCGGGCGTATTCCCATGATCCGGTCCGTTTCCCTGCGGACCAATCGGTCAAGTGCGCCCAAATCCTCCGGGGTAACGGCAAACTCCCGGTAATTCTCATACCAGAGCCCCGTGACTGCCGCAATCGGCGGTACCTTTTCCGGCCCTCCGGGAAAAAGGCGGTAGACCGGACCGCCGTCAAGGAGCATCTGCTTCGCTGTCCCCAGGGGTATGCGGTACATATCTGTGTCCGGGTTCTGCGCCTCCTCCATATACTCCACATTCAGAAGTTCCTCCAAATCCTGCGGCATATAGGAAAATGCCTGCTCCTTCCATTGGCTGAACCGGTTAGAATAGCGGTACTGCCATTCCGTCACCTGCTCCGGCGCATAAAGGTAGCGCCAGGTTTTCAGGGCATCCTTTTCGCATAGTTCCATTGCCTCCCATTTTTCAATGCCTGCCTCCGCCTTCGTGCCGTCCCGGTATTCCATGTTGACTCCGTAAGGGTAGAGGGTATTCCGTTCTATGTCCTGCCGCAGCGTGTCAAGGTCCGTCATCAGGACATCCCCGTACAGCCGTCCGTCCTCCTTACGCTCTGTGTGGAACAGGAAAGCCCTGGCACCGGGGTATTCCGTCATGGCGGCCATCCGGTAAAGCTCTCCTGTGGGATAGTAGGCAGACAGGGCATCAGCAAGCCATATGTGGTTTTTTCCCATGATAGCGATAGAATCCTGCCCGGTGTTGGTTGCCAGTGAGCGCAGGTTGAATTCACTTTCCCGCAGGAAATCCCCGGCCAGGATATGGAGCTCATAGGCAAATACACCTAAATCCGTATCACGGACTAAGTGAATCTGCGGAAGCGCATCATCTTTCATAGTGACCGGTGCCATTTATAGATTCCTCCCATCTGCCGGCGGCTGCCCTCCGGCAATCTTGCCGACGATCTCCGGCCCGGTCTCGTAAATCTGCATGAGCCGCTTTGCTGTTCCGCATGGCTGCGCTGCACCGCTGGTCCAGAGCCGGACCGTGGAAGGGGCGACGTTCATCAGAAGCGCAAAGCCTTTCTCGTTCATATCCAGTTTTTCCATCAGGGCCTTAACCATGTCGGGGTCATAGTCCGGACACCGGGCAGCTTCAGCAATCATCTGTAAAGCGGTGTTCTCTGTGTTCATCATTTCTAAAATCCTCCTGTCAAATTGAAATAGCCGCCTGTTTCTGGCGGCATTGTTGTTGATGGTCTTTCATTTTCTCCGTAACATGGAGCAGCATTTCGTTGTAGTCCTTTCCTATACGGGGCGGGTTGATCCCCACCCGGATATGTTTGAACCGCTGATCTTCATGGAGCATTGCCTTGATCCTCCTGGCATTTTTAAGGCCGCCAAGGTCATTGTCCATGTAGAGGCTGACGCGCCGGATTTCCGGGTGGCGTTTCAAAAATGCAGTCAGCGCCACATGGGAAGTGCCGCCCAAAGACAGCCGGTAGCCGTCCCATTTCCAGCCTTCCAATTCCTGCAGCGTGGCATGGGAGAGGGCGTCAATGGGTGCCTCAAAGACCGCCACATGGCGGCTGCCCGGATTCCTCGGTGGATAGCAGAAGCTATATTCCTTGTCGCTGCCGTAAACATCTTTTCTGAGATTGCCGGTAATGCTCCGCATACAGGCAAACTTCGCTTTGCCGGCTTCATCCTTTCCCACAAACACACAGACCGGCTCGCCATGATACCGTGCCTCATAGAACAGCCCTTTCCGGAAACACCGGCCAATCACATCAGAGCTGATCCCGCGCCGCTGTAAATAGGAAACAGCAGAGGTAGCACACCGTCTGGCCCAGGGGAGAGAAAAAGGTTTCTTCTCCGGTTCTTTCTGCACATGGGCTTTTTCTGTTGCACTCCGATAGGCCGGTGCCTGCTGGATTTCTCCGCCTACCAGCGTATGGACCGCATCCACCAGCCCATAGCCCCGAATCTGGATCAGATAATCCAGGGCGTTGATACTCCGGCCCCGGCTGTTCCAGTACCAGTACCTTTTCCCGGTCACATAGACCAGGCTGTCATGTTCCTTGTGCCGGTAATTGGGCCCGTCCCGTTTCAGTACCCTAGGCTCATGGAACTGCAGGTATGCGAACAGGTCCGCCTCCCGCGCCGCCTGAATCTGTTCTTTGGTTACGCCGGGCATCGTGCCGGCACAGTATTTCTTTTCATCGTGCCCCGCCTCCTTTCCGTGATGAAAAAAGACGCCCAGAGACGCCTAACAGCCGTACAGGTCATGGTTGACCTCGGCACGGTAATAACTGTCCATTGTTGCCGGGGCATTATACAGCGCCGCCAGCAAATATGCCTTGATATTTCCGACTTTTGTAGTGTTCTTGTCAATACAGTCAAAGACATACTCCAAGTGGCCGGAATTGATCTTCAGGAAACGGCTCTTTACCACCTCTCTGGGAAAATCATCCCCGGCAATACGGATATATGGCCGTTTGGATAAAACCACTTCAAGCATAAGTTCTACAGTCTCGTCTAAGCGTTCCGTCCCATACCGGGAGACCATACAGTCATACTCGATATTTTCTTTGATGATTTTGCTGTATGCGTCTATCAGCTCAATCCGATCCATCCCATCCGGGCGGTCTGCCGTCTCCGGCTCTGCCGGATAGATTGATGGATAAGTCCTTGATATATCCGTTTTTGATTTTTTAGTTTTTAATGGATTAGTATTTAATTGTGCGGGATTTTCCTGTTCAGGTTCCGCCTGTTCAGGTTTTGCCTGTCCAGGATTTACCTGTCTTGGATTTTCCCGTTTAGGTAGAAACGCCTGTTTTTCAGCGTTTACAGGCTTTTCATGGATCGTATATTCAATATCTCCGAGCTGCCCGTTCCCATAGCGGAGGCGCTGCCTGGTGAGATACCCATGCCGCTCCAGTTCTTTCAGGGCGGTGGTGATGGAATCCACACCGTCCTTACAGATATGGGCGAGCCCTTTTGTGGTATAGTCCCAATCTTCCGGCAGCGACAGCATGAGGGAGAGAAGCCCCTTTGCCTTTAAGGACAGTTCCGTATTGCGCAGATGGTGGTTGCACATGATCGTGAAGTCCTTCGTTTTTTCTACCCGGAATACAGCCATTTCACAGCCTCCTTTCTCCGGTTATTTCCGTTACAAGGCGCGGTCCCTGCGGTCATAGTGGAGGTGCCCGCCTGAAACCTTCGCATGGTTTTTCAGTTTGACTTCGCCCTGTTCCTGGCTGTCCAAAAATTTCTGATAGCCGACATCCGTAAGGAACAGACGCATCTTATCGCCCTTATCTCCGACAGGGGAATCATAAGACAGCACATCAAAGACGATCATGTGCTTTACCTCCGGGTCGAAGCGTTCCAGCGCCATGATGTCATGCCCCTTTAATTTTTCCGCGCCGGATTTCTGCCGAGCCTCCGCGATCAGCTCCCCGATGGTTCGCCCTTCCTGCGGAAGCCGGTAATTTTTCTGAATATCCCTCACTAGGTCCATGCACTCGGCATCTGACAGGGGACGCAACTTTTCCATAAGGTCCTTTGCCGCTTTCCTCCGTGCCGGATCACCGGCATACTGCGAAGCCATAAAAAGCTCATTGATAATGGCATACCGTTCACAGCCCTCTGTCTGGTACAGCATCCGTTTTTCCATTTCGTTCAGTTCCATGTGAGTCTCCTTTCTCCTGAAAATGGGTACAAAAAAAGGACATCCACCTAAATAAAAGATGAAATGTCCTTTGGCATATACGCTATTCAATTTTATGTACAAAGCAGTCTGCCGCTGTTATGCCGCTTTCTGCTGGTGTCTCTGTGTTACATTACCATCAATAAAGGGATGAATTCCCTCAAATTCAATGTGAAAACGCGCCAACTTGGGTATGATATGTTCTTCACTTGCGGCGTATCGTTCAATCAGCTGCTCCATGCTCGGTATAATCAAATAAGGCTGAACAGGTTCATGTTTTGCGCCCATAATACGCACCGGTACCCTGCGATATACACCGCGGTCCTCTCTTTTGTCCGCAAGCACAAAATAATGAATTTGCTTGATTATGTCTTCAGTAAGAGGTGTATTTTTTCTTACTAATTCACTGACAAATTCAAAGGCTTCTTTATGACCAACTGCTTCCATATGGTCTTTCAGCGGCTTTTGACCAATTGTCAGTCCCCTGAGTACCATATCCGTCTCTCTCAAAGTCAAGGTATTCCCTTCAATGGCGTTGGAATTATAAGTATACTCCACTACAAATTCTTCATTCAGTCTCGCGGCTTCTCCTGCTGTTAATGGTCTTCTTGCATCCAGTTCAGCTTTCTTCCTGTCTATCATGTCAAGCAGAGTTTTCCTTGACCTATATCTTCCATCTGCCGGTTTAACGGCATCCACGGGAATTTTCCAGCTGCGGCCATCCTGATATGCACCGGCTATTTTCCCCTGTGAGCATAAAGTTCGGATTCTTCTGTCAGAAATTCCCCATTTATTCGCCGTCTCTTTTACCGTCATAAACATAAAAACCACTCCAATCTGTAAGATAATATTATACCCCCTTATCGGAATAATATCAACTTTATCGGAATAACATCTTGCAATATGAACGTTTATGACTTAAGCGTGAGTTCCCTCTTTATACTTTTTAAGGAGAACGATCGTATCAATAATATCCGCTACAAAACAGAATTGAAAAACCATATGAAGCACCATCTGTTTTTTTAAAACAAGCCCCTTTTTCCTCAAGGCTCTGACAAATAAAATCCCATAAGCGGAAGTCCCCGCCGCTATAAGGTAGGTGATGCCAATGGCGCAAACTACCCATATCCACACCCAGGGTATAAAAATCGCGAACCCTCGTGACGCTGCAAAAATAACCAGGGCTACCACCATGCAAAGCAGAAAGTTCAAAACAAAGAATGGAATCAAACTCAGCTTGAGGCGCCTCATGCCGCGCCGCAGGCCTGTGTAATCTTCTGCAGCGTACTGCTTACATGCCCTGGCTATATTGGAAATTATCAAAACTGTAATGGATGCCAGCTCTGCAATAAGCAACGAAAAATATATGTAAACGGCTATCAGCAGCATCCTAACTCGCTTCACTGTAGAAAATCCTCCTTATGCTTCTGCCTCCAATTTCAACAGCAGTTTCTCCGCCTCATCAAGATCTTCTTCTGCGAAAACTGTGAAGCCTGCATTTCTCAGATATTCAACCGCTAGTCCCTGTCCTTCCTTCTTCGTATCCGTGAAGGTTCCGTCATAAACAAATTTGCTCCCGCAGGAAGGGCTATCCTGTTTCATGATCGCGAAAACGACTTGGTGTTCCTTAGCCAATCGCAGCGCTTCCTCAGCCCCCAGCGTATACTCTTTTGTCACATCTTCCCCGGTCTGAGCCATTACTTTATCTCCCACTCTCTGTGAATCGGGCCTTGGCGTTGGCAAACCGCCAAAGACTTCAGGGCAGACCGGAATCAGCCGTCCTTCTTCTTTCCATTTCAAAAATCGAGGATCCGTTTCTGTCGTGTCTCCGCCATCGTATCTTACGATTTTTCCTCCGTAAAGACATTCACTTACTAAAATTTTCTTCATTTCAACTACCTCCCTGATACTTCCTATATTCAAAGGCGGCTTTTAACATTTCCACCTTTTTAGCTATATCCAGCCCTTTCACAGCAGCCTCCCGATCTATTTCCGTTTTTCTGCACATCGCTAAAACTTCTCGTAATGAACCTTATCCCATAGCTTTTCATCCAGAGTCATCGGTCTGCGCTCCTTTTCCGGCATACCTAAAGAAAGCATCGCTTCTACCGCATATTTTTCTTCGATTCCAAAGAGCTCTTTGATGAATTTGTCCGTGGTCACGCCTGGGGTTCTGCTCTGCCGACAGCGGACCTGGATCCAGCAGCTGCCCACGCCCTGGTCGGCTGCGGTCAGATGCATATTGCTCATAGCGATGGAGCAGTCCTCCACCCAAACGTCATTGACTGTGGTGTCAGCCATGACGATGATCACCGCCGCAGCCCCTTTGAGCATATCGGCGCCCATCTGGCGGCTGTCCGCCAGCCTGTTCAGCGCTTCCTTATCCTGGACCACCAAGAATTCCCAAGGGTGGAGATTCTTTGAGGTCGGGGAAAGCAGTCCGGCTTTGAGAATGGTGTTCAGCTTTTCATCAGCAATTGGCTCGTCCGTATATTTGCGGATGCTGCGCCGCTTTGTAAGTTTTTCAATCATGGTTCATTCCTCCTGTTCTTTGGTTGGCACCGTTTCGGCATCATCCGGGACCGGACGCCGGTTTTGGCATGGTACGCTGCTCTGACAGAGCCCGCAGCCAAAGATATAGGTTCCGCGCTCAATATGCGCTGGCCAGTAGGCATCACAAGCCTCATCTTCGTAGGCAGAGCAGGCTGCTTTATCATGCCCCTTTTCATCGATGGCATGAACCGGACACCGCTTGATGCATGCGCCGCAGCTGCCGTTGAAGGCATAGAGGCACCAGTCGTAAGGGCCCCTGCCCTTCCGGTCCGTAGGCTCCAGATCTGCTTCAATAACCATGGACGTAATTCGGATGGCCTTTCCTTTTTCCGAAATAAAACCATCGGATAACCCAAAGGTTCCCAGTCCCGCGGCGAAGGCCGCATGGCGGTGGGACCATTTGGACGCGATCCCCAAATCGGGCGATGTTTCACGGCTGAACTCCGGCTGCAGGTCGACGGACACACATCGGTAACTCTGCGCTTCCAATTCTGCCACCAGTTTTCCGGAAAACTCCTCCATCAGGGGTTCCCATTCTCCTCTGCTGACCAGCCAGCGGTCGCAGGGGAAAACCTTGGCTTTTTGCTGCATGGCCCTGGTCTTTTCCGTTTGGGGAAAGATCATGGACACCACCCGCAGGCGGTCTGCGGCGGGAACGTCCTCATATTTCAGAGCAAAAACCTCCGACGGGCTCCAGTGAAACGGACCGATATGTTCCTTTATAAAGTCGTAATAGCTGTCATTTCCGGCGGAAACACCCACAATGGGCGCTTCCCACATGGGTTCGTCCGCAAAGCCTAAAACGGCAAAATTGTTTTTCTCCAGGCTTTGAAATACGTTTTGAATGGTGGTTCTTATATCCATCTTTCCAGCCCCCTATCCAGGATTTCCTTTTTCATCGATAGCGCCACTCTTTCTGGCCTCATTCTACCATAACGTCCGGCCGATTGCCAGAAGGTTGTTATTTGAAGAGATACGTTTATAATATGGTATAGTATTTTTACTATTGAATCCGGCGTTGCCGCAGGGTAAAAATACTGAATCTTGCTGCGACGTGGATTGCAAGGTATACAATGAAAACCTTGTGCTAGCATAAATACTGTCAGGCAGCGAGCAGTGATAGTGTTTTGAAACTGGCCTCCGGGGCCGGAAGTCGGAAAATTTTTATAAGAACTTTCATTTTTTTCGCAAATCTGTGGGTTTGCGGAGACTGATCTTGCCAAAAAGCGGGAATCCCTGCTTTAAGGCGAATTTGAGATGGCTCAATCGTTGAAAACAGGGTAAATTTCGTCTATCTTTTTTCCTTTTTACGCAAAGAGTCCCAAATCTCCCAAACTGGCCTCTTTGCTCTCACTGGCTTGCTGGTGGGTATACGGCGGGGGGGGATAGTGATGCGTACATCCACGCCGCTCTTAGCCGCTTTTCCAGCGCTGTCATAAACTCGCTATCGAGAATCAAGTAAGGCGTATACAGCCTTCTTTTCTTCCCAAATCTTTGGCTTTCAGACCGTTCTTTTTAATCTGCCGCCGCCATCCCATCTGTGCGGCCAGCATATATAATCTTCTAGGAAAATTTGGTGAAACCAAAAGATCGGCTGCGGACTCTTGCCCATGGGTGTTTTCTCTGATGCTGTGAACCAGCTGGTCGATCCCTCTGCTGATGGTTTTTTTCGGGCCTTTATCCGGCGGAGCATCTTTCAGCATGGAAAGCATCCCGCCGCCGCCGATGCCAAGGCCGCGGCCCCAGCTCAAGCCCGCTTTTACGCACCAGTTATGCATGATTTCCAGCGCCCATCGGTTTTGTTCACCCTCAAAAAAACCGCAGTTTACTACTGCATATACAGAAATGCTTTTTCCGTGCAAAGTGGTTTCCAACCTTTCCAGCAAACGCACCAGATGAGAAGGCACCCCATCGACATACAGCGGGAATACGAAAACCATGGCATCTTGTTCCTTCAGCGCCTCCGGGATTGCAAATGCACCGTTATACGCATGGTACTGTACTGTTTCCATATCCTCAAGGCATGCGGTCATTTCCTCAATAAGCATAGCAGAAGCGCTTCCTGTTTTCTTGGGGCTGCCGTTTATAAACGCAATTTTCATTGGATCCCCACTCCTTCCATAGACGAAAGAAACTCCACCTTTTCCAGCTCAGCCCCCAGGTTAAGGCTATTGGCCAGCAGCAGCCCATGGGCTGTTTTCTTCTCTTGCTTTGTTATTGCATCTCCATAAAAACAAACCTGTATTTTAATCGAATTCTTGTATCGCATCTTATGGTGCATCTCCCCTTCTTTGATTCGAAAATCAGGGTGAAGATACGGTATGGATCGGTCCAGGATTGCTTTTACAGAGGGGCTGAATCCGCCGTAACTGCACCGGCTGATAATGAGTAACTGGCTGCACGCTGCCAGCTTAGCGCCCATGTCTCCATAGCTGTCTCGAATCACACAGCGTCCCGGCGTTAAAAGCCAGCAGTCAAAACATCCGATACAGGTCCCGGCGTGTTCATCACAAGTAATCAGTTCTATGTCTTTTTTTCCTTCCAGCAATTTTTTTACCTGCTCCTGGGGCAGGTCGCAAATGACAAGCCTCATCTCTCATTCTCCTTTGCCTGAGTCAAAAACGCATTGTACGCACGATCGACATTCTCATGGATATTCTCAAACGATAAGCTCATCCCTCCTGCGGCCACCATTGCCGCTATACCATGGGTGTAGATCATCATATCCAGGTAAAGTCGTTTTGCCTTATCCTTACTGAGGCCCAGCGTAGCTTCAATACTATCTGTTACCTCTTGCAGACCGTATTGCACGTAAATATCTTCCACTGCAGTTCCCTTCACATATTTGGATAAAAAAATGAATTTAAATAATTCCCGTTCCTCCTGTGCAAAGGAAATATGCGCCCTTCCTGAAGAACCGAAGTAATTCGTCTCATCCAAATGGCTGCGAACATAATCCAGCTGGTAGCCGCGGCAATGGTCAAACAGCTCTTCCATCAGCTGTTCCATGTTGGCATAGCAGCTATAGATTGGCTGAACAGAACAGCCCGCAGCATTGGCGACGCTCCGAGCATTTACCGCCTCATAGCCTTTCTTCCTGACCAGCGAAAATCCAGCTTTCATAATAAGTTCCTTAGTTATTTTCTGTTTTGGCATTTCCTTATCCTTTCAAAATTACAGTCGTTATATAACTTATGTTATATTTCATTGTCCGAATTGTCAAGGGCGATTTTTTTGGTTAAAGGCTGTTTATGAACACTCTCTGGCAATTCTAATTATTTTATGGAAAATATTGACATTTTAATGTATGTAATAAAATGGAAACCAATCCAACCACTGAACACATACAAGATGCCATGCAGAATTTATGCCAGAAATCCCAGAGAACTTGCAAGCACGAGGCTTTCATCGTATACTAAAAGGAGGAAACACATTGAAGAAAAAAGAATTAAAAGATTTTAACTTACTGGATCGTTTTTTATTCGCAGAAGCAGTCGAAGACCCGGAGACCTTGCAGGATATGCTGGAAATCATCCTCGGTAAAGACGTGGTTCTCAAGCATTTGCCCCAAACCGAAAAGGAAGAGCGTAAAAGCCTCTGGACGAAACAGATTCGCATGGACGTCTGGGCTATGGACGAAGAGAATGTCATCTATGATACGGAGGTGCAGCAGCGTAATACCTATAACCTTCCCAAGCGCAGCCGGCTCTACCACGGGCTGATCGACAGCAAGCTGCTCAAGCCGGGCGAAATCGACTATATGGGAAGCTGAACGATGTTTTTGTCATCATGGCCATGCCCTTCGACCTCTTCGGACGCGGTCTGTACCGATACACATTCCGGATGGGCTGCGAGGAGGTGCCGGGGCTGGAGCTGAACGACGGCGCCACAAGGATCTTTCTCAATACCCATGGAGCCGACAAAACCGGTGTCAGCGACGAGCTGATCGCGCTGCTGAACTATTTAGAGCGCACGTCACAGCAGGCAGCAGAAGCTTCGGGCAATGAAAAAATCCGCAGGATGCACAGAAAAATCGAAGCGATCCGATCCAGTGAAGAGATTGGAGTGAAGTATATGAACGAATATGAAGAAAAAATGCTGGAGAGACAGGAAGGCAAAAAAGAAGCACAAAAGGAGATGGCGCTTAAGATGAAGAAGAAAAACAAACCCCTGGAAGAAATTGCAGAATTCACTGGTTTGAGTGTTGAGGAAATAGAAGCGCTGTGATTTTCGTACACAGCCATATAAAGGCATTCCGAAGGAAATCAGAATGCCTTTATTTTTATCGTTTCAGTTCCTCCTCCGGTATGTCGTCCAGCCGCCAGACGATATCAATAAACGCCTTCGTCACCTTATCCAGCTGTTCAGGTGAAACCTTATCCAACGTATCTAAATCCGAATACAAATAAATCGGCGCGCTGATATAGTTGATGACAGGTACTCCCGCCTGATGGAGCAGATCCGCGGCGGTCGGCAGCTCCTCGCCGAAAAAATCCGCCGCGATCGATGCAAATCGCTCGATGCCATGTTCTTTTCAAAATCCGCCTCAGCTCCGGCGCCAACATAGACGATTTCCGCCTCAACACCTCCGTCCGGAGTAGAAAACTCCCCAAGCGTCCCGTCTGTCATGGTATGTGACATGTAATAAGACGGCACCGCTTTGCCGTTTACCGTAAGCCCCCGCTTGCTTACAAACCATAAAGAAATTTTGGATGGGGCAATCTGTACATTTCCCAATCCCAGATCCTCGTATTTGTCTTTCACATATTGCCGCGCTTTTTCTCCAGCCTCTGTTCCAGGCCGCCTTGCACCCATGCCGACCAGTTCCTTCACATATCCATAGGTCTTCTCTTTATCGGGCAGAATACTGCTGTAATCGGCAACCGGCGAATTCTCCGTCTTGCAGGTTTTCTTGATCGTAATATGCTGTTTTATCAGAAATCCGCACAATAGCAAGGCGGCCGCTATTACAATGCACAGTAAGACAATCAATATTATTTTAATCTTTTTTTCATCGTTCACCTCTATGATTAGAAGATCACAAGTTTCTTGCCAACTCATACGCATCCCATATGGCATACATAATGTTATGCACCTTCTGGGAATCGCCGATATTATAGACGGGAATCTCCAGATCCTTGATTGCTTCATAAAGCTGATTCTCGGATTCATAGCCTACGGAAAGAACGATGGTTTCTGCGGGGAGCTCCAGGCATTCATCGTCCTTCTTTACAACAACCGCATGATCTCTGGCCTCGACAAATTGGGCGCTTGTATGAATTCCGACTTTATGGAAATTCAGTAAATCGCGAAGCATGAAGTCATTCATATGGGGAATCGTCCCCGGCCCGCCGATAATCTCCGGCAGCATCTCCACAACATTTACTTCCTTGCCTTGCTGGGCCAGCCACAACGCAGTCTCACACCCTACCAGGCCCCCGCCTACCACTACCACCTGATCCTTTGCTAAGTCAGGATTCAGCAGAACTTCTTCTGCCGTTACAGCCCGGTCCACTCCGGGTAGTTTGATTTTCCTAGCCTTTGAACCCGTGGCGACGATGATGATGTCCGGCTGATAACTTGCGATGTCCTCCCTTGTAACGTTGGTATTCGTTCTCACATCTACGCACAGAAGTTCCATCTGTCTTTGATAATATTGAATCAGCTTGTGATCATTGTGCTTAAAATGAGGAACGCCTCCCGCAATCAAGTTGCCGCCGAGCTGGTCTGACTTCTCGCATAAAGTGACGTTGTGTCCGGATTCTGTAGCCGTCTTGGCAACTTCCAGGCCTGCGATACCGCCGCCTATTATCAAAATCTTTTTTTTCACAGCTGCCGGAATGATGTTGTAAATGGTTTCTCTGCCGCAGCCAGGGTTGACCGCGCAGCTGACCGGCCCATGCCCGATTCTTCCCAGACAGCCTTCGTGGCATCCAAGGCAAGGCCGCACCTCATCCAATCTGCCTGTGCGCAGCTTTTCCACGTATTCCGCATCGCATAAAAGCTGCCGCCCATAGCTGACGATATCGCAGCTTTTGCCCAAGGCTTCTACGGCCATCTGCGGGTTTTCCATCTTGCCCGCGAGAATAATGGGCACATCGACGGCTTTTTTTAAGATTTCTCCGAACTCCCGATAACAGCCATCTTCAAAATACATCGGCGGATGGTTCCAATACCAGGAATCATAGGTTCCCGCGTCCACATTGAGCGCGTCGTATCCGGCCGCCACCAGTATTTTCGCTGCTTCTATGCCTTCTTCTATATCTTTACCTGCTTCCTCGTATTCTTCCCCTGGAAGCCCGCCCTGCCGCAGGCCCTTCATGCAGCTTTTCAGGCTATAGCGCAGGCTCACAGGGAAATCCTGCCCACAAGCTTTTTTGATTCCCTGGACGATCATCGTCGATATGCGGAGCCGATTTTCCAAGCTCCCGCCAAATTCGTCCGCCCGTTTGTTATACAGTTCAATGGCAAACTGATCCAGCAAATATCCTTCGTGTACCGCATGGATTTCCACACCGTCAAACCCGGCTCTTTTAGCAATTACAGCCGAAGCAATAAATTTTTGGATCAGGTTCATAATCTCATCCTTCGTCATTTCTCGATGGATGATACTTGGGTCAAAGCGGTTTCCCTGCTCGGACGGGGCGATCGCTTTTGACACAAAGCCGGGCAGCGCGCTTCTTCCCAGGCCGCCGGTCAGCTGCAGGAAAACCTTCGCCCCATACGCGTGGATTCGTTCATTCATTTGATACGCATTATGGATAAACTTGATGGGTTCTACCGTAGGGCAAGGAATTCCCGAAAGTGGCATTCCCTCAATCCCTATATCCACACTGCAAATTCCGGTTATGATTAGACCAATTCCGTGTCTGGCCCGTTCCACGTAATAATCCTGGAGCCTCTGATCAAAGGCCCCGAAAGCGTCCGCATAACCCACCGGCCCCATAGGGGCCATGGACGTTTTGTTTTTGATAGCGCAGGTTCCGATCTGCGCGGGTTCAAATAATTCTTTGTATTGTGTCATACTGCTGATTCCTTTCTCTCATCTTTACAGTAGTTTCACTTCTGTTTCCAGGGTAATATCCAGTTTTTCCGCATAGCCCAGGTATTTGTCACATTCTTCATAGGTCAGCATATCGGAAGAAATCAGGCCGGTCTGGGTGTAATCGCCATTGACGAACATCTTTGTAAACAGCGATCCGCACTGCCCTGTCAAATACATTTCTCCGGTGATCCCGGCCCGCTCAAAGGATTCGACGCAGCCCGGCGCATAAAGATACGTTTCCGCCAATACCTTTTTTCCATCTTTCGTTCCCGCGGCTTCCACGACAAATGCGCCTTCGTCCTTTACCAGCCCTTCGTCCAGAATCTCTTTAATCTCATCATGGTATTTGGGCGCCGGCGGCAGGTGGGAAACGATGACATCAAATGGAATAAAGGTGTGTCCTTTATAAGTCTCTTCTTCACGGGACAGAAGGCCGGCCCGATAAAGAGGCGTGGAAAAGTCGATTCCGACGCCGCCGTATTTAAAGTTAATATTTTTCGCGCCCTTGAAATGCGTATCCTTGTTGAGCCCCATATATACTGTTTCGTCGTGGGCATGCTCCACTAACGTAACGGGGCGCTGGCAGCCTTTGAAGTGTCTGGTCACAGGTAAGCTGTGAGGTTCTGTTTCTACCAACTCACCGTTTTTTAAGGCAAAAGTCGGATCCGTCATATCGGAAAGCGCGGTGAAGGGGGACCACCAGAACGGCAGGAAACGCTTGGCTTCCACGCCTTCATAGACCATCATCAGGATATCATCGCAGGTATCCAAATATCGCATAGAACTTTTAGCGGCTACACACATCATACCCGGCGCGGAACCTGTACCGATGATGGCCATTTTGCCAATGGCTTTAAACCGTTTGCCATAATCGCTATACATGATTTCCACGCATTTGGGCCACCAGGGATCCAGGACGTCCGTGGCAGCGAAGTCCTGGTAGTTGGCCTTGACAGCGATTGCTGCCTCTAAAACTTTGGGTGCAAAGCCGATAGGCAGGGCGTTGACAATCAAATCCACACCTTCCGCCGCTTTGATGATACTATCCGTATCGTCGGCATTCACATAGATGCCTTTGGCTTTTTTCAAAATCTTCACCAGCTCATCGACGGCTTTGTGATCCGCATCCGCACAGATGATTTCGCTTACATTTGGTTCTTCATCCATTCTCTGCGCTACGGTTGAGCCCTGGGCGCCGGTTCCTAATACTAATATTTTTTTCATAATTAAATAACTCCCTTTCTATTGATTATCTCACCTGGCATTTACTACCGATTGAGCGGTAATATTTATTCAATGACTTACAGGACATTTTTGAAAGCAATCCGCCGATGATACTGAAAACAGCGCAGATGACAACCATAGGGACAAAGGCGACCACAAGTCCCAGCTGCGGTCCGGCCACACCGACCACCGTATAGGCGATGGCCATACAGCCCATGGTAATCCCCAAATCCTCGGCCGCGTAGGAATCGGTCAGCATCACTGGATTCAGCGTGGTCATACCGTTGTAGGTAAACCCCTGAATCGCGCACATCACTCCGAAGAACATGAAATTGTCGGTGCCGATGAGGATTAGGATCAGCAGCAGTATGCCGTCAATAATCCCCAGATAGCAGGTCGTCTTATACGGTCCGATCTTATCGGAAATATATCCGATGACCACGCCCCCGGCTCCGGCGCCGATGGCAAAAGCCGATGCGACCCACGCTCCGTCAGCGCCCGATGCGCCATAATTGGTTTTCGCCAGATAAGAAATATCTGTCACTAGCACATTACCGATCATTTGTATCAGGATCAGCGATACGAAGAAAATCCAGAAGGCCGGATAGGTAAACACCTTTTTCCAGCGCATGGTCGGTCTGGCTTCTTCGCTCTTTCCTTCCAGAGCCGCTTCCGCTTCTTCTTTTTCCGCCTCTTCCTGAAGCTTTGACATGGTTTTGGCGTCGCCTTTGGTCGGATCAGTCACCAGCATGCAGCAGATGAACATAACGACGGCAAAGATCGCGCCCTGCCATACGAGGGCCATGCTCACATCCAGCTTTTCTATGAAAAAGTGCGCCATCGGAGCCATTGCCGCCCCGCCCAGCGCCTGGCTGCCGTAGAACAGGCCCATGACCAGTCCCTTTTTTCCCGGATACAGCACGTTGATCAAGGCCAGCGTCGCGATAAAAATGCCGAACATGGCCAGCGAGGCCACAATGCCCTGCGAAAAGATAAATACGGCTACCGAAGACGTAAGGCCGCTCACCAGAATGGCGAGACCGTATAATACGCCGGAGATGACCAGGATCTTTTTCATGCCGAACCTGCTGGAAAGCCATCCGCCTACCACATAGGCCGGCACTTCGCAGAACATGGCCGTCGAATAGGCAAGTACGATGGTATTCATGGACCAGCCGTGGGCGTTATGCAGCGGCTCTACGTAAATATTGAGAGCGTAAATGTAATTGCTGAGCACACCTACAATCAGAAGCATGATCATGCTGATAATGCCAGCTTTTTTAGAAATCTTCGGCCTGCTTATCAAGTTATCTGTCATAATGGCACCTCCCTTTTCAAGACCCATCAGAGTTTTTCCGCGGCTGCCAGAGCGATTTCCGCAAAAGCCATGCCCACTGGTTCGAGCGCTTCCTGCGGGATCCGGTCAGGCTTATCGGACGGGTGATAAATGTACATTTCCCCGGAAACCATACTGACCACAGGAATCCCCGCTTCATTGAAATAATATGCGTCTGAAATCACTTCATCTTCACTGAACTCATACTCCTCACCGAGGCCGTTTTTCAGCTCCACCGGGCAGAAGAGGGTTTTATCCAGCTCATATTGTTTGAATTTGTCGATCACCATGTCTTGCAGCCCCGGATATTTGGAAATGTAGACCAGCCTGCTTTCAGGCTCGCCGGTCTCATGCTCAAGGTAGTCGTCGTCAAAGTAGGTTTCTTTTCCAATATGCTCCATGGCCAGGTCGAGAATTAGTTTTTCTCCCAGCTCCTGTCTCCTGCGTATAAAGGCCTGATGTCCCTCGTAATCTGTGTAATGGGTGTCCGTAGCCGCGAACATCATTGTCTTTTCACGCTGTTCTTTGGGAAGCCGGGAAAAATACTTGGCTAGTGCCAGCATTTCTGAAATTCCCGAAGCATCCTGGACCGCGCCGGAAAAGACTGCATCGTGGTGGGAGTGGGCAAGGATGATCTCCGGCGATTTGCCAGCCAGCTTTCCGCTCACATTCAGGGCATTCTTATATCCGTAGGTGGATTTCATCTTCATATGGCCTTTGAGCTGGGACTGCTTTGCGAATTTTTCCTTCATTTCTTTGCCGCTGCTTCTCGAAATCCACAGAGCGGGCAGCGACATATAGTCGACGCCATAAAGATTGCCGATATCATCGTAATCTTCACTGTACCAATACGGATCGTCGTAATAATTTTCCAGAATGCCGACAAATCCGGCGGCTCCGCTGTGGAGCGCTCTGTAATAGTTAAACGGCCAGTTGCCCGGCGTATAGATATGGTATTTTTTCAGTTCCTTGGCGGCTTTTCCCTGGGGGTCATAGAGCTGGGCTCCTTCAAACATTTCCATCAGGCCGGTAATATCAATGGGCGGAAAATAGATGTCGCAAACGACAATCTTGCCTTTGATATCCACATTTGCAAAGTCCTCCTCTTCTCCGCTTCCCAGGTAAAGAAATTCTTGCGCTTCTCCGTCAGTTCCGATTTCAAAGGTGCCGCTTTCCGCGCCTCGGTTGGTGCCGTTGGCGTAAAAGCATGGGATTTCCCCGCCGTCAATGCTCAAGGCGTAATCCTCTACCGTCATGCAGATTGAAGGCACCTTTTCAATTTTTACGTCTTCCAGTCCGAAGCTCCTCATTTTTTCCGCAATATATTCGGCGGATTTTCTGCCTTCCGGTGTGCCGGTTTTTCTGTGTCCCCACTGGCTCAGGTCCTCAATCCAGGAGAAGATTTCCTCTTTTTTCGGAAATAGCGCTTTGTTGATCAATGTCATAAATAAAACCTCCTAATCGTTTTTCAGTATGGTGATGGCTTTTCTGATGCTGTCTTTTTCTTCGGCCATTGTCTCGGCCATGTATTTCTTTTCCTCTTCTATCGCTTCCTCTATCTCATGGAGGGTATCGCGAAAAAAGCGGTTTCGCAGTGGTCTGACTTTCAGAATCAGGCCCGCCTTGATCATGGATAATGGATTTCTGAATCCGCTTGACGTCATATTGAGCTTACGCAGCAGGTTGTTGACAAGGGCATAGCAAGTGGAAACATGGACTTCTCTCCCTCTGGCCCAGGTTCTTTTATCCGCGTACTTTGGAGAACAAATCTGCGCCTGCATATGCTCGACAATCTGCTCGCTAAAGTAATAAGAGGCTAAGGCTAAATCAACGTAGGCGATCCCTTCCTCCATGGCCTTTTCCAAATTGCCTTTTTGGATCAAGGCGATTGTATTGAATAGAGCTTCGATGTCTTCCGCGTATTTGGCGCTTCCTAGGCATAAGAAATCAAATTGGTTGATTTTGTCGATTTCACGGGAAAACAGTTCGTATATCTGCAGCGTCCGCACATTTTCCTTTCTCGCTTCATCGTAATGCTGTTTTCGTCTGGCTTGGCTGAGGCCTTTTTCCAACTGGCCAAGATATCGGTCATTGCCGCTTACTATCGTCTGTGCCGCGGCCTTTCCCCGTTGCTCCAGTTCATCGACAGCTGCAAAGTATACTTCACAGGAAAGGCCGAGTTTGTTCAGTAATTCGCCTTTTAGCTCTCGTTTGATTCGCTGGGCCTGTTCGGAAAAATCAATTCGCAGATAAGGCATCTGGTCGAGATAAATGCCCAGCCCTCCGTAGAATCTCGCCGTGTCTTCCAAGGCTTTTACATCAAAGATTTCCCAGTTATCGTGGTTGGAATGGTCTCTGCCTATGTAGGGTGAAGTGCCCTGTTCCATCTGTTCGGTGATGATATCGTTTCCAAATACGGGAATCCCTTCCCCATGATAGGAAATGCCGTCGCACCAGGAGCACAAATAGTAGCTTTCCGTATCCACTTCTTCGGCTATTGCTTGGAATCCGCCCACCAGCCTTGGTGCATATCTAAAATAATCCTCAAGCAGGCCGCTGCCGCCGATACAGCCTATTGCTTTCAGCTCCTTCAGGCTTAAGGCCGTGTATTCAAAGTTGATATTGGCGATTACCTTTCCTGTCCACTGGGGTTTTGCTTCGTGAACCAGTTTGTAGGAGCCGTGGATGTATGGGTATCTGGTATCGGTCCGGCCGGTTTCGTGGCTGCCGTGGAACGCAAAAATGATCGTCCTTGCAGGCACATATCCGGAGGCTTTCATTGCCTTGGCAATTCCCAGCAGGCTGGCGCAGGAGGACATGTTATCCTGCAGACAGCTGAAAAAATGATCCAGATGGGCGCTGTAAACGATGGCCTCTTCGCTCAATGCTCCGGTGATTTCTCCGACAACATTATAGGTTGTTCCGCCGTCGGGGATAAATTCCGCGTCCACCGTCAGGGTGACTTTTAGACTGCTTTTTTGCTTTAGCTCCTCTTTCAGATAATCCGCATCTTTTTTGCATATCCCAACGATGGGGATATTGTTGCTGAGACTCGGTGTCTGTACGCGGATGGTTTCATCATTTAAGATATCTTCTGTGGCGTATATGACGGCCGCGCATGCTCCATGCAGCACCGCCTCTTCGATCTGCCCCGCAAGATTTCCGCTTTCCAACGCGCCCATGGCTTCCAGCAGTGCGATTTTGCCTTTCACCTCACAGGTTTCGTAGACTTCCTTCACTGATTTTTTTACGTCCACAAGCTGTGCGGTGATCCCTTTTTCATCCGTGCCCGGAGAAACATAGCCGTAAGGTTTTATCACTCGTTCCTGGCCTTTGACTTTTAATGCGGCATCGCGAAACTGATACCTGCTGGTGCTGCACGGCAGCATCTCCACATGGTCGAGGCCCAATGTTTCGAGCTCCGTTTTTATGTATTCCGATCCTCGGTGCTCCGCATCGCTGCCGCAATGCTTACCTCCGTAGAGCTCGCTGTCGCCTATTTGCGAATAGTTCTTAATAAAACTGACCTGATATTCCATATCCAGATTTTCGCAAAAGCGTTTGATATTCGTTTCGATCATCGGGTTTTTGCTCACGATTTTCCTCCTTTGTTTTCTCATACCGGTACTCACTATCTCTGGTGATGAAACTAATATACCTGTTTTGCCGAATAAAAAAAATCACCGATCTGTACAATCGGCTAACGGCTTTCGATCTATTTTGAAGTTTCTGTATTTTTTGACTATTTTAAGGTAGGAATTGTTCACAAGGAAGGTGCGAATTGTTCACAAAAAGACGTCCCTGCGGACGTCTTTTCGCTATTGATGCAAAGTGGGATATAAGGTTATGGCGCACAGCTGCCCTGGCTGTAGCTCTATTTCGCAAATCAACGGTACATTGCTTTCTATGGCATTGATTTCTATGCTGGGGTGAAGATACGCCTTCAAATATTCCCGGGAAATATCGCTCAAATTTACCGCCGGGTATTGGTCTTTCGTAAGCAGTCCTGGGATTTCACGGGTGCTCACTTTTTGATACCAATAAACACAGTTTTCTTTCAGTCCTGAAAAATGAATGAGATACTTTTTGGCCGTCTGGCTGTTGAAATTGAAGATCAATAAATGGCCGCCTCTGTCATTATTATAGAAAATAGCATCCGCATTTATTTTGTTATACAAAGTCCCCACGTTGGAAAGCAGTTCCTGTATGTAAAATTTCGGTGATTTAAGATCGCCTTCAAAAAATAGTTCCTCTAGCCGTATGCTGCTTGCCGCGGCGTCCTCTTTCAGAAGTTCAAAGCCTTCATCCGAAAGGTTTTCTGCTGCCAGTTCCCGATGTTTTCCTCTGCTCTCTTCCAGGATGATTTTTTTGATCGCAAGGCTGTCCCGGCAAAGGGCAAGCAGCTTCCTGGTCTGATAGGCAAGGGCTTGCTCTACGGAACAGTAAATTGCCTCCGCCCGGTATGGCAGTTCCATAGATGGGGCGACTTCCTGGGCAAGGTTCACATCTATGCTGCATAGATCCTGCTCTGCCGCAGCATCGCTTTGGTATTTTTTTAATAAGCGGCGCACCGACGTTCGGTCGATATGATCATCGAAGAAAATAGCCGATGGCTTTATGCGGGGGATCGGCTTTAAACGAGGTTTATTTTTCTCCCGCCACTGAGCCGGACTGCATCCATAATTCTTCTCAAAGGCCCTGTTATAATATCTGGGCGCGGAAAACCCGCATTCATAGGCAATGTTGGTGATGCTCATTTTGGAGTCCAGTAAATAGCGGATGGAGATTTCCGCCCTTATAAACGCCAGCCAGTCTTCAAAGCTTCTTCCGGTATATTTTTTTATCAGCCTTGATAAATACACTTCGCTCAAAAATACCTGGTCCGCCACTTCTTTCAGAGAAAGCTTCCGGCAGCAATGATCGTACATATACTCGATGATTTTCCACATCCTGTCCCACTGATCTTCATCCTTGATCCGGCTGTATTCTTCCGTGGCGTATTGGAAGCCGAATTTTAAATTGTTCAAGATTTCCAGGCATGAATAGACCAACTCCTGTTCCCGGCTTCCGCTATCGTCTTCGGAGTTTATCAGGTCGAACATGTCCCCGATGTACTGCCTGATTTCTTCCTTCAGATTCTCGGAAAGGATATCATTGATCTGCGGGTCGCATTTGAAAATTACGTTGGAAATGTCCGGAAGGTACTGGTCAAAGTTTTCCATGTTCAGCTGCAATTGAACGTATAAGAGCCCGTCGTCCTGCTTGTCTATACAGTGAACGTCTTCGCAGTTGATGACGATCATGTCCCCCTCTTTTAAAGCTATGCTTCGATTATTGATGATGACATCCGTGCTTCCCGCAAGGATAAGGTCGAGTTCCATTTCTTCATGCCAGTGAAAGCTTTGACTTTGATTTTTTATCGATACGGTCACTAGATGTTCGATCATAGTTTTTTACTCCTTGCTTAGGGAAAAGTCCTCCCCGTGCTATCGCCGGTACTTAGTTCCGCACCCATTGCCTTCAATGGTCACAATGCCCCGCTTAGACATGGCTTTCAAAATCCCGGCGGTCTTCGATTTTTCCAAGCTTACTAAAGAAGCAATTTCAACCGTATTTTTTTACGCTCGAAATTGATGTCTTATCCCAGGTATTTGCCAAGACACTCCCTTACGATATCCCGAATTTCCGCTGCGCGGATTTTAGCGCGTTTGCAATCCATTGTCGCTTTTTTCGCCACGGAGAGAATGTTCTCCATGCCCGGGCGCTTTCCTTCCCCGTCAATGGTGGTAGCATGCTCGCCGCCTATGGAATTGCTGTAGGTCAAATCATAGACCGGCGCCATTTTCCAGCGCTGCTGCTGTTCATCATATAAAAATGAAACGTTTTTGGAATGATCGTCCCGATTATGCGCAAACACGTTAAAACACATGAAGCTGAACATTTTTTCTACTTCCCGCATATCGTTTGTAAGGAGCATCGTAAGCCTCATCAATTGATTGTAGTCCATGTTGGGAATGCGGTGAGATGTTTCTAGCATGCCGCTCAGCGACACCATATGGATTCGCTGTTTTCCGCTGCTCGTTTGCCTTCGGTCAAAACGTTTCGTCCCAAAATATCCGGCGCATTCTTTTGAAGCAAATAAACGTGTTTCACTCATTTCCAGTCCGCAGGCTTTGGCGCATAAGCTGTATTCATATTCCTGCAGCCCTATATCAAGGTCGTCATAAGAGGATGGAAATTTTATGATCCAGCTTTCCGAATCGATTTCAGTCAAAATCTTTGGCCTTGCGCCGCCAGAAGAACCGCCCAAAAGAAAAAGTTCATCCAGATTTCCCACAGTGTCCTGCTCCAGCAGCTTTTTACATTCCAGCGCTATCGTGTCGTAATCGTAGGGCATTACATGCGATTCAAGCATCTGCGATGGCTGATAGGACAGTGCGCCCATACCCGCATCGGACACAAACGTCAATCGATAGAAGTTACTGATTTCATCGACATTTACCTTCAATGTCTTTTTCAAATATCGGTCCACAAGCAGTCGTCCCCATCCATCAGGAAGGGAATCGGCAAAGACGCCGAATATCCCTTCAAACGGATCGTAATTTGGTAAAAAGACCTTCTTCGCAAGAGGCAGTGAAAAAGGGTTCAAGGCATATCCCGCGGACAGCCATTGGTCGCTGTATTGGAAAGCAGCCAGACCGTCCTTTGTCTCTGCCAGTGTGCCCACCTGCTTTTCGCCGATCAATACGTCCAGCTTATCGATTCTTTTCATGGATAACCTCCTCAATGGAGCGGTATTCGGTTTTTACGAAGAGTTTCTCAAAATCGCCGAGGCACTCCAGAACCATTGCCATTTTGAGAAGATGCACCAAAGAGACTTCGCCCGACTGCTCAAAGCGTTTTACAGAGCCCAGGCTCACTCCTGAACGCTCTGCAAGCTGCACCTGTGTCAGTTTCAACTTTTTTCTCCGCGTTTTGGCGCGTAACGCTATTTCCTGTTGTATTTCATATGGAGTTTTTAATAATAAAAAATTCTCATTCATAGTTAATATTTTATCCCTTTTTGCTTATTTTAGCAAGAAAAGGATCATATTTTATCTATTTTATATGAATTCTCCTTCAAACATAACTGCTTCTGGCTCGACCGTATGGATTTCTGTGTCAGGTATTTCAAAAATATTTTTATTGAGCACGATCAAATGTGCTTGTTTCCCTACTTCAATGGTACCAATTTTATTCTCAAGCCTAAGAGGTATCGCGCCAAATCTTGTATACCCTTTTATCATTTCTGTAACGCTGAGCTTTGCATTTTTGGGCGGCCTAACGCTGCCCGAGTATTTTGCAGGATCTAGCGGGTTCTCCAAATCCACCCTTGTAGCCGATATTTCCATACCAAACCACGGGTTTCCCCTATGCGCTTCACACATTCCTATAACATCGCTGCCATATGTTACGATTGCCCCTGTCTCAATCATCTTTGTGAAGTCATACATCGTATTCCAACGATCCAAGCCCAGATAGTCAATCGCCGCTTCGCCAAAATATCCTCCCGCCCAATGACACGACCAATTGATGATGATCCCAAGTTTGGCAGGCCGGACCATATCGCTGGGATGTACCAACTCACAGTGAGCAAGCTCCATATAAATCCGCCAGGTTCCGCCCGCTGCTTCAACCTGATATTTCGCTTTCTCATAGGCATTGCAGGCTGTTTGAAAGCCGCGGTCACCGACCACATGGATATGCAGATCAAGTTTCTCTTCATTCAATCGCAGTAACACATTCGTAAGCTCTTTTTCGGTCATATTTATTTTGCCGTAATTGGTTCTGGCCGAATCGTTATAGTGCGGCTCCAGTGATGCGCTGTTTCCCATTTCATTGGTTCCATCCAGGAAGAATTTCACTGTATGTATCCTTACATGTTTACTTGTATACTTTTTCTGCCATTCTCTCAGCGTTGCTATGCATTGGTCAAGCTTGCTATATCTTTTAAGAAGGCAGGTTCCTTCATAATACATATTCAACTTTCCTGCATTGTCCATATCATAGAAAAGTTTCATCGATTCTTCGCCCTCTGTAATGCCATCGAGGACTGCAATCACGCCGCAGCTTCTGAGAAAGTCAAGAAACGGAGCGACGCTTTCCTCGGTTACTTCTGTCGCTGGATGCCAGCCCAGATTTTGATAGAGCGTTTCTTCCAGCTCCTCACCCAGCAATGGTTCCTTAACCCAGCCTGTCAGCTCACCAGTTTCATCGCTTATGAAAAAGGGGACTGCCCCTGTTTCCCCTGGATTTTTCTTAATCCCCATAAGTTCTAGCGCCTTTGAATTGTACCAGCAGGCATGGTCCGTAAAATCTTGAAGCCTTACGGGACGGTCAGATACGTATTCATCGATCCATTCTTTTCTCGGACCCTTTTCATCGAACATGTCCTGCGAATAACACTCCCCAAAGAAATAGGGAACTTCGTTGACAGGATGTTCCTCGCAGTAATTTTTTACCCATGACAACAACTCGTGCATATCATCAAATACGGGCATCTGTACACGCCATCGGCTCTTTGCAACGGTTTCAGGGTGCGTATGCCCATCGATAAAACCTGGCAAGACTAGCCGCCCTTTTAAATCGATCATCTGTGTACGCTCACCTTTAAAGGTTTCGCAGCTTTCCAAAGAACCCACACAAAGAAATTTATCATTTAATACAGCAACCGCCTCCGCATATCCCTGTTTGCAATCGCTCTTACAGATATGTCCGTTATACAAAATTTTATCCGCTTGTTGTTTCATAAATCGTTTCCTCCGGATTTTTCTTTATAGTACGCGCTGCCCGCTTTATATTATTACCACGCCAGCTTCCCATGTTCGACTGCCAGCTTCCCGTCTACGATTACATACTCAATGTTGTCTTTATCCGTCAGCATCTTTATGTTTTCTACCGGGTTTTCTTTAAATAATAACAAATCTGCTGCTTTCCCTGGTTCAATGGTTCCCACTCTATGCGCCATGCCGCACGCCTGGGCCGCTATTTCCGTAGCCGATTTGATCGCCTGATCAATCGACATACCCTGTTTTATTAGTTCCTTAAGTTCTTGCATACTTTGTTCTCCATATTCACAGGCAGGTTCATACACCGTATCAGAACCTAACGCTATTTTAACGCCCTTTTTTAAGGCTAGATGAAAACTATCAATTACTTGCTTATGATATCGGCTTTTTTCTTGATCGGTGAGTAGAGTATCAGCCTCTCTGTATAAAAAAGCGTCCGGCCTGATAAGCTTTGGGGCATCGCTCCCCGGCGTCTTGACAAAATCATACCAATTGGCCAGCAAATATAATGTGGGGACCAATATGACACCCTTTTGCGACATTTCTTCCGCAAGCTTTTCGTTGAGTTCTTCACCATGTTCGATCGTATCCACACCGGCTTTTAGTGCCATTCGGATCGTCTCCTCGGTTTCACAGTGGGCGCACACCATCGTCCCTGCAATCCTATGGGCTTCTTCGCAGATCGCGTTCATTTCCTCCTGAGAGTAATGGGTATCTGTTATTCTGTCTGTGCCCCAATTGCCGCCGGTTGCCCAGAACTTTATCTGATCGGCGCCTTCTCTAAGAACCCTCCTGACATTTTTTATGCATTCCTCCCTGCCATCCGAAAGGATTGCCCAAAAATGATTCTTTTTTACAAACTCTAGCGGGAGCTGCGGGCTGTCGCAATGCCCGCCGCTTCTAGCTAATCCGGGACCGCAGGCAATCACTTTAGGTCCCGGCATAACTTTATCGTGGAAGATCCGCTTTAGATACAGCCCATTCCAGGAAATATCTCTCAGTGTAGTAAAGCCGTGCTTTAACATTTTCTGGGCTTCATAAACAGAGCGCATTGCTCTTACTTCCTTTGGCTCGCAGAGTATTTCCGTATCCCCCCAAAGGCCGCATCCTCTACCTCCTGCCAAATGGATATGCGCATCAATCAATCCGGGCATTGCATAATAGCCGCTCATATCCACTTCCCGAGACGCAGAAGGAACATAGTTAGCCATAGGTCCTATTTCTTCAATATTACCGTCATGAATCTTAAGAAACATATCTGGTTTAGCTCTATTATTTTTGCCGTTTATTATTGTTATATTTGTTAGCACATATCTACCTTCTATCATCATTTCGCCTCTTTCTATTATAAACAGTAGTACCGATCCCTCTGTCTGTTGGATAAGATCAGCATTATATCCAACTAGCGCTAATAGACTTCCTGTTGCATAGGGCCCAATCGCCGATCCAAATTTCTGTGCAAATGATACGATGGCTAAAAGTGGTCTCATCCCATATATTATTGATAATTTAGTGCATACTACCTTTAAATTGCCTTAGTATTAAGTGTCCGGCTTTTTTTATTTATCGCCACGGCCTTTTTTCATACCAGGCCCTAAGGATAGTTTTAAATATTTCCTCCTTTGGATATACGAAGTTACTTTCCGCCCAACGTCTGACGATTGCAATGCTTCCCTGAACATAATAGGGTGCTATGAATTTCCATTCTTCAGGAATTTGTTTTCTTTTCGTGTCATACAGCCATATTTCCAAGCATTTAGCTTCGAGAAATTTACTGAGCCGGCTTAAAAAACGGCTACCTCCGTTCTTTGCTAAAAACATCTGACTGATTAATGGAGATTTTCCGACATAGTCAACTATATCGCGAAACATCACTTCATATACCTGGAATGGATTGCTCACTATAATTGCGCTCAATTCATTAAATACAGCATCTTCCATTTTTTCATATAAATCATAGAGATCATAGTAATGTTTATAAAATGTTCCCCGATTGATATCGACTTTTGCGGCTAATTCCTTAACTGTAATATTTTTTAGCTCCTTGCTTATCATTAGCTCAGAAAATCCATCTTGTATCGCTTTTCTCGTTTTATGCACGCGCCGGTCATTCTTTTTTAAAGAACTCATCGGATTCTTTCACCTTTCAAATTGATCTTTGCTATTGGATGAGACATCTTGGCAGTGATATTATCATTGTCAACTGTTCCTGATACGTTGAATTTATAAGTACCATATGGAGTTTTAACATTTATCTTAAAACCGAACTCATCTCCGTTGGCTTTTCCATTAAGAATTTCCGAAGTGTTGCCCATCAATTCCTCCTTATCGAACTGCGCATTTGCTTCCTTCCGCCCTATAATATTTATTGAGCGCTCTGCCGGCCATTTTCGCGAGCATGCCGCCGATGATGCTCAATACCGCGCAAAGAATGATCATCGGAACAAAAGGCACGGATAAACCGATCTGCGGTCCGATGGCCCCAACAATGGCATAGGATATACCCATCAACCCCAAAACGGTTCCCAAATCCTTGGGGCTGTAGCTGTCTGTAATCATAATTGGATTCAGTGTTGTCATTCCGTTATATGTAAAACCCTGTATAATGCATATGGCCGCATAGGCCATAAAGCTTTCAGCTCCCAGCAGGATGAATAAAAGCAGCAGTACGCCGTCGATAATTCCCAGCAAGAAAGTCGTTTTGTACGGTCCGATCTTGTCGGATATATATCCGATGATAATACCGCCTAGGCCTGCCCCTACGCCAAAAGCGGAAACAACCCATGCCGAATCAGTTTCATTGACCTTGTATACTGCTTCCGCTAAAACAGCAATATCTGTCACCAATACATTGCCGATCATCTGCACTGCGATAATGGAAATGAATATAAGCCAAAAGGCCGGATGTGTTAAGGCTCTTTTCCACCTCATGGTTGGAAGCGCGCCCGCTTCTTTTCCCGCTATCGCCTCTGCAAGCTCCTGCTCATCGGCTTCTTTTTGGATTCTTGCCTGTAATTCCCGATTTCCCTTTGTCGGGTCATAAACCAGCATCGTCGCCGTAAAGAGAACGATGATAAAGATGATGCCTTCCGCAACCAGAACTATACTGGCCGTGAAGGCCTGGATACTGTAAGCCAGTATTGGCGCCAATATAATGCTGCCAATTCCCTGCGCGCCAAACATGATTCCCATGACCAGGCCTTTATTCTTGGGAAACAGCGCATTGATCAGGGCAACGTTGCAAATATAAACGCCGTACATCGCAAGTCCCGCCATAACTCCCTGCGCAACTACAAATACTGCGACACTGGAGGTCAGACCGCTTATGAGGATCGCCGCGCCATAAAGCACGCCGGAAGTCACTTGCACCTTCTTGATGCCGAATTTATTCATCAGCCAGCCGCCGACAATAAATGACGGGAATTCACAGAACATGGTCACGGTGTATGCCATAACGATCTTGTTGGGGGACCAACCGTGCGCTTCCTGGAGCGTACTGACGAAAACAGCCAAAGCGTAAATTGACGTTACCGCCAGTTCCATTACAATAATCATGCAAAGGCTCAGAGCCTTCTTTCCTCTTGGGGCTTCCAGTTGTATGTTTAACGCTTCCATTTTCTCCTCCTATCCGGCCCCTCTGCAGGCCCTTTGACTACTATACGGACTCCATCAGCTCCGCAAACATCAGCCCAATCGGCTGTAGCCAGTCCTTCATGACCCGCTCAGGGGTGTCGCTTGGATGAAACAAATAAGCAGGACTGCTCACCATGCTGACGATTTTGATTCCCGCCATTTCAAACAAGTGAGCGTCAGAAATCACATTGCCCTCTGTATAATCTTCCTCTTCTTGGTGATCTACTGGCATAACCAGCGTTTTGTCAATGTCGTATTTGGCAATAGCCGCGCAAGTATCCGTGAGGAGCTGAGGACTTTCTGTGCTGGCGTATACAATTTTCGGAACGCCTTCTCCAGTTTCAACGAACTTTCCGTCCTCAATATAAGCGTCCTTTCCGATATGCTCGATCACAAAGTCATAGGTAATGTTGTCGCCCCGTTTACTTCTTTCCTCAATAAAACCTTCATGCCCGCAGTAGTCTGTAAAATGCGAGTCCATTGCAGCAAACATATAAGTTTTTCCGCTCTTTTTATTTCCCGGCGCAGCAAAGTATTTTGCAAGCGCCAGCACTTCCGACATTCCTGAAGCGTCCTGAACGCCGCCCGCATAAACAGCGTCGTGATGAGAGTGGGCTAAGACGATTTCATCGGATTCTCCTTTAATGATGCCTTTTACATTCAGTGCGTCCCGATATTCATACCTGCTTTTCATCTGCATGCCGCCCTTTAAAACGTCTTGTTTTTTAAACTTTTCTTTCAATCGTTCCCCATCGCTTTTGGAAATCCACATCCCCGGTAATTCCATATATTCGATGCCCATTTCCTCTCCGTAAAAGGTGTAATCCTCGCTGTACCAGTCCGGCTCATCCACATAATCCTGTAAAATTCCGACAAAACCTTTCGCACCTTTTAATTGGGCGTAAAAGTAGTTGTAGGGCCAGTTATTAGGCGAGTAAATATCCAGCACAGGCTTGCTGTCTGCCAGTTTTCCCTCTGGATCATAGATCAAATCTTCGTCTATCATCTCGGCAAAAGCCGCAAGCGGCAGATATCTGAAATGAATATCACAGATGACAATTTTGCCGGCCACATCGGCTTTTTCAAAGTCTTCTTCAAGGCCGTCTCCTAAATAAACGAATTCTTCTTCACTCCTTGCGCTGCCAAAGGAAAAAGTTCCTTCTTCCGCCCTTCTGTTGGTACCGTTTGCAAACATGGTATTGAGGCGCTCTCCATCAACCGACAGGCTGCACTGATCCACATACATGCACATGGATGGGACTTTCTCGATCTCCACTTCTTCCAGACCGAATTCGATAAATTTATTTCTGATATATTCAGCAGACTTGCGGCTCTCTGGCGTCCCTGTTTTGCGGTGTCCCCATTGGCACAAGTCCTTTATCCAGGAAAACATCTCTTCACTATTTGAAAACTTGCTTTTATCAATTGTCTTTAACATCGTTACACCTCCCTCAACCCTTCATCTTTTTAGTTATTCCATAAAGTTTTTCGGCTGCAGCCGCCATGCACTGGCATTCTCTTTCCAGCGCTTTCATCGCGCAGGCCATTTCCGATCCAATCGCTTCGTAAAGCAATTCAATTTCTTCATCAAAATCACTTGCCTCCTGTGCAGCCTTTGCTTTCAAGCGATTCATAAGATCATATAAAGCCAAACAGGATGTTTCCTTGCCGGATGCCCAACTTCTTCTATCCGCATATTCCTCCCCGGCAATTTGCTTTTGGAGTTCGTCAATGATTTTTTCGCTAAAATATAACGACTTCTCACAGATATCCACCATGATCAAGCATTCTTCCAACGCTTCTTTTGCACAGCCGTTTTGCAGGTATTCAACAGCTCCTGTCATAAAGGCGATCGTTTCCATATGCTTTAAGCTCCCTATATAGATCAGTGCGCCGCCGGATGTTACCCTATCGAGCTCTCTCTGAAAAAGATCATAAACAGCCAGAGTCTCTTGATTGACTGCTGCTGCCGCCGCAAACGTCTCTCTTTGCTCCGCTTCGGTAATGGAATTGTCCAAAGCTATTAGATAGGCTTCGTTTTTCGCTTTTAATTCCGTTAGGAGCTCTTTGGCCGCTACGTCTAATCTGTCAAGACAGGCGATGATCTTTGTTGTTTCGATTCCATTTTCTTCTAGTTCAGTAAAGTCCACATAATCTCGATACCTTGCCGTCTGTTTTGAAAAGTCGAATTCTTCATAAGGCAGCTGATCCAGATAAATTCCCAGGCCGCCGTAGAATCTGCCATTGTCCGCAAGGGCGCCGGGCTCGAAGATTTCCCAGTTATCCTTATTGGAGTGGTCCCTTCCGCAATAAGGGGAAGTCGGCGGTTCCAGCATCTGCTCGGACATGGAATCATTGGTAAAAGAAGGAATCCCCGCAGATGTATACGCCACTGCGTCGCAATAGGTCACGGCCGCCGCCTTTTCTGAACTGACCGACTCAGCAATCCGCTGAAAACCGCCTGTCAATTTTGGCGCGTATTCTTTATAGGAGTCCACGGTTATTTCACTTCCTATGGTTGTCATTGTATCAAGGGCGTTTAATTTCAACGCCGTATATTCAAAGTTGATCTGCGCTAAGGTTTTTCCTGTCCACTGCGGGCGGAGCTTGTGGGTAAGCGTCGTCGCGCCGTGCAGGTAAGAATATTTACTGTTTATAAGGCCGCATTCGTGGCTGCCATGAAAGGCGAAAATAATCGTTCTCTTCGGTTTATAGCCGGAACCCATGATGGTTTTAGCGATTCCAAGGACCGTCGCGCAGGATGCCATATTGTCCTGAAGGCATCGGAAGAAATGATCCAGGTGCGCGGTATATACAATCTGTTCATCGGATATTGAGCCTGGAATTTCTCCGACTACATTATAGGTTACGCCTCCGTCCGGAAGAAAATCCGCATCGACCGCTATCTTGAGCGTCAGATCCCTCTTGGCGGAAAGCAGCTCTTTCAGATAGAGAGCGTCCGCTTTGCTTATGCCCAGCACCGGCACTGTCGGCACCATTCTCGGGAACTGCACCCTTATCGTGTTTTCATCAAGAATTTCCTTTGTCGCATAGATAAGCAGCGCTTTCGCGCCGTGCAGGATTGCTTCTTCTATCTGCTCCGGCAGATTTTCACTGGCCAGACCGCCCATATCTTCGATCAGCGCAATCTTGCCTTTCAAGTTGGCGTTTTCACATTCCTCTTTTGTCGCTTTGCCTGCATCCACAAGCCGTGCGGTAATTCCTTCTTCATTCGTTCCCGGAGAGGCGTATCCAAACGGCTTTATTTCCCGCTCTCCTTGTTCAGCAGGAATACCGCTAATCTGTACCTTCGCATCGTTGAATTGATATCTACAGGTGGGGACTTCTAACAGTTCCACTTTTTTTACACCGATCTTTTTCAATTCCTCTGCTATATAGTTTGAGCCCTCATGCTCCGCATCACTGCCGCAATGCTTGCCACCAAATTGGGGATTATCCCCAATTTGGGCGTACTCTTTGACAAAATTCACTTGATAATCCAGGTCTATAAAACTGCAAAATCCACCAATTTCATTTAATAGGGTTTGGCTCTTCATCGCTGGTCTCCTTTCGTTGATTGGGTTCGTTCCATCTATAAATATTATAATCTTTTGAAAATTTATTTTAATGGTTATTATGCTTAAATATAATTAAAACCATATATAATATCGATCTTTTGATAATTCTCATCTTTATTTTAAAGAAAAATCATATTTCAACATAAATCTATGCCACAAGAACACATAACCCCGATTTATGAATTGCAATCCGGTACGATGCTGCGGTATAATCATTTTAACCGTATGAGAATTTTTAGAAGCAGGTAATGGAAATGGACACAACAAATAATGAGAACGCTCCCGTATACATGAAGCTCAATGACAGTTTTAATCAGATGCACTATCACAATGAACTGGAAATTATCTATGCTTTACAGGGAGCAGCCGATTTACTAATATCAAATACAACCTACCCCCTCAAGGAAGGTGATCTGCGCATCCTCAATATCGGCAATATACACAGTATCAAACCCCAGGACAAAGGTTTCAAATATGTGTCGCTTTTTTTTGATATGCATTTTTTTAATCAATTCATTCCCAATATTGAGTTTACTTTTTTTGAGTGTGTGCCAAATCGCGACCTTGGCGGTAAAACTGAAAAGTATGTGGATATTTTGTATTCCGTTTTCTGGAATATAATTAGGCAGCTGATTTCCAGCAGTGAGCCAAAATCCGGGACTGAAAGCAGAAAAGAAATCATGGAGCAAGCAACCGCCATGCTAATCGAGCTTCGCAACTGGTTTACTCTCATGAATCAGGTCATTGATACAAAATCGAAAAACGATGAACGCATATGGATTATTGCCGACTACATATATGATCATTATAAGCGCAAGCTGCTGCTTTCCGAAGTGGCGGAGCATGTGTTTTTCACACCGAACTATCTTTCTCATTATGTGAAAAGCGTTACCGGTTTCAGCTTTCAAGAGTTGGTCAATTTTATACGTTCCGAAATGGCCCTGAAATCACTGATCGGCACAGATGACAGTATCTCTAAGATCTCGGATGAGTGCGGGTTTTCCGAACCCAGGTATTTTAACAGATACTTTAAAAGGTTCTATGGTATTACGCCCCGTGAATATCGGCAGCAATACGGGTTTATGCGTTTATCCGAACCAAATGGTGGCACAACGGCTTTTGACTACAGCCAGGTCAGTGAAGAGGATAAAAGCCTTCTTACCTATCATATGGAGAAATATAGTTCCCACAGCGCGTCTCTCAATCCCAAAGCGCTCCACATCTCCCTCGATATGGCGGCGGGCGTAAACCATGCAAAGAAAAAGGCCCCCTTATGCATCCGCCTTGATAAGAGCCATTATATCTATAACCCGGCAAAGTACAAACTGCTGAAATCAGCCATTGATCAACTGGCGGTTAAGCATTTATGGATCGACGGCCTAAGCGAGCTGTCAAAAGAAGTATTGCAATCAATCTATGATATTTCCGCTTCTTTAGGCTGCAAGCTCCTAAAAGAGCCACAGGCCGAAATTCGCTGCCGCGCTCTGACGGCATTGTTTGATTCCAACGGGATTAAAACGCCTGAATTTTATTTCGACTTGTTTTATGCAATGATGGGTACTTCTGTTATTGAGGAAGGAACTTCTTTTTTAATTACCGGGGACTCGGAAAATTTAGAACTGCTGATCTGTAATGATCATGATTACAAGCTCGATATAAACATCGTGATTGATAACTTAAAAAAACAAACCTATATAAAGTCGGAATTGCATTTATATTTGCGGAAGTTTTACGAAAAAGAGAGCAGTCTTAAAGACTTGGAACAATTTTACGATTCTCATCAAATCGCCGTTTTAAGAGAAATGAACGCGCCTGAAACGCACTGTGAGAAAATAGAAATCATGAGCAGGCTTCATACGATTGATTTTACTGCTCCGCCGAATTCCGCGGCTCTGATTATGCTGCATACCGCTCGTTCCCACGATGAAGCATAAAAGTCCATCATCCTAATACTTTACTATATAAAAGACAGGTGAGATTAACTGCTTTGTCCCCTATTTTCAGTTCAACCGCTTTTTCTCCGGCGCGTGTAAAGCCTCTACGCTCATAAAATTGATAAGTACAGGCATTGTCCGTATATAAATAAATTTTTTTTCCTTTTTCCCTGCGCTCCAGCTCCTTGAGCAGCAAGCTCCCGATTCCCTTTATTTTCAATTCCGGGTTTGCGGCCAGGAAAAGGATTTCACCATCCGGCGCGTTTCTCTTTTGATATTGGGAAAACAGTTTTTTATTCGCCTCATCATAGACGTCAACCCCGCCTTTGGCATAAAGGTTCTGTAAAAAGTCAAAGACCTTCACATAAAGCCGTTTCCAAAAGGAGCGGTATTTTCTATCCCCGCCCTTAATTTCAGCCAGTAACACTCCTGCAAGTTCACTGCCTTCATAGGCCGCGATGATTTGTGTGGCACGAGTCATTTCCAAGTACCAAAAATATCGGCCGTATAAATTCAGCACCCAGGAGCTTTCCATATACCAGTCAAAGTGCATCCCTGTTATGGCAAATTGTATCGCTTTTTGATAGTCCTTTTTTTCCAGCTCTCTGATTTCCAATTTCATTTCCCCCTTGGCCGCGCCGTTGACAATTTTGATTTTCGATCATACAATTGTTTTGACGTTACAAGTGTATCATCACAAAAATAGACTGTCAATATAACCGCGGTCGGAGGAAACAAAAGATGAGAATTTGTAATGCTAAATAGTTCAACTGCATTCATAAACGATGCGCCCATCCAATATTGTTTTACTTACCTTAATATCATCGATACAGGTTTCATCCAGTTTCTTGTCAAGAATAACCATATCCGCGAGATATCCCGGAAGTAATTTACCTTTTATATTTTCATCAAAAGAGCCATATGCTCCGCCTGAGGTGTAAATTTCAAATGCGTCATAAATATCGATTTTTTCATTTTCATTAATCAATTGTCCGGATTTACTTTTTCTATTAATTGCAGATGCAATCGCCTTGAGTGGATTACAACTGCAAACAGGGCAATCAGATCCAAACCCCAACTTTAACCCTTTGCTGTAAAGTGAGTTAATGCGGAACAATCTGCTGTATAAGGTTTTATCAATTTTTTCATATATCGCATCACCCGTATCGAATAAGAATATTGGATTCAAAGCAGAATAAATACCATATTTCTCAGTATCAAAAATGTTTTCATCACTGGCCATCCCATAATGCTCGATCCGCCACCTCTTATCATTTCCCTTCGTCAAATACTTTTTATAGGAAGAAATAACAAAATCAACAGCATGATCTCCCAACGCGTGAATTGCAAGTTGTTTCTGGGTTGCCAATGCGGCTTTCATATATTGATCTATTATTTCTTCTGATATTGTCAGCATCCCATAATTATTTGTTTCTTTATAAGGTTTGGTAATTGCAGCAGTACCGCCCCTTAAGGAACCATCGGCAAAAGTCTTAATTGTGCTTACTTTAAAAAAATCATGATAGGTCTCCCGATCCATCAAAAGTGAATTTGCATCCAGCATATCGTTTTTCATATCCTCACTTCTTTGATATGGGAGAAATAGATTGATTCTTATGGGAAGGTTATCTCTCTTTGCAAGTTCACGATATACATGTCCTTCTTTCCTGTATAAATTACTACTATCTGAACAAGAATCATGAACACTGGTGATTCCCATTTCATGTAAAAAAGGCGCCATATCCATCAGACAATTTTCTATTTGTTTTTCACTTGGCTCCGGAATATCTCTATAAACAGCATCTACCGCATATTCATATAAAATCCCGTTCAATTCTCCGTTTTCATTTTTACCAAACTCACCTCCGTCAATAAATGATTCAGAGGTTAACTCCCTTACCTCCATCGCCTTACTGTTGATATATGCGATATGGCCTGAGACATGAATAATAAAAATCGGAATATCTTTTGACACTGCGTCCAGATCATTTTTAGTTAAATGTCTTTTATCACGAATCGTTTCATGATCGTATTTTTTACCAACGATCCAACCATTATCGGATGCTTTTTCAAGTAAATGATCTGTAATAGCATTGATAGAATTATATTTACTGCAATCAAAATAGAGCGGTGCATATATCATCGGTCCAAGATGCATATGAGCATCTATAAATCCCGGGACTACTGTTTTACCGGAAAGATCGATTATTTCATGGTTGTTTGCTTTTGCATATTCAATGATTTCCTTATCCGATCCTGTGCGACTAATTCGATTATGATCAATAGAAATAGCGGAACATTTTTTTCTGTTATCCATAGTCCAAACATCTCCATTGATGTATGAAGTTTTACACATCATATTACCTCCCTGGTATGAGCAATTTTATCACTCTTTCTGTGTATAGGATGAAACGCCTCAACTCCAGTAGCCTCCATTGTGAAGTTGAGACGCTTTCATTCCTATTTATTATAATACAGGAAATATCGAATGCGTGGCATTTCCTGTATTTCAAAAAAGTTCACCTTCTGAAAGTGAGCGCGAAACGCGAATAACGTTTCCGAAGGAAACTTTTTTATAGTATAGGAAATATCGCCTTTAGGGATGATGCGATATTTCCGTATACTTCAAAAAAGTTTACCTTGTGGAAGTGAGCGCGAAGTGCGAATAACGTTTCCGGAGGAAACTTTTTTATAAATCTTATAACCCGAACTTTAAGTTCTTAGGCCTTTTATCCTTGGGATCAATGACTTTATCTAAAATTAGAAGTAGAATTGTTATACATGCAAAGGCAATACTCGTATATAAGATACCTTGCAGTATAAAATCATATGCGCCGGCAAAACCATATTTGTCCGCATAGTACTCTGGCCCCCATGAGCCTTCATAAAGAGGAATAAAAAAGTATGCAATTATTCCCAGGACTGTGAATACGCCAAACATTTTTGCGAATCTACCGAGGTCGCCATAAGCAAGTTTTGTTACAGGATTAATAGGATGTCCTACGGAGTCAATTTTTGTTAAGCCGCCGCATATTCTTTTAATAAAAATGTACAGCACCGACATTAAGCATATTCCCACCATTCCACCCCAGAAATAGTTAGCGCCGTTGACTAACACCGCAAAGAATGCAACTAAAAATCCAGGAATTACAACTAAAAGATAAACTCCCATACCGCCAGGTATTTTAAAAGGTCTTTCCATATCAGGTTCCTTAATTCTTAATTGAAAACCGGATATCCAGATCAGAATGTAGTCAACCATAAGGAACGTAACTTTTACAGTGACAAGGGCGCCGAAACTAAATTGAGCCCCGATCAGTGCAAAAATACCAATTGTGATTATAGAAGCAATCGGAACACCTTTTGATTTGCTTACTTTTGACAATATTTTAGGAGCTAAGTGGTCTTCAGAAATAGCATAAAGTCCTCTTGAGATTGCCATTATTGAAGTGTTAAACATGGCACTTTGCGAAATAAAAGCAATTATTGCAAATAAGGATGCTGCAAAAGGTATTACCAATCCCGCAACAGTTGCATAGTTTACAGAATCTGCTGACCAGCTCTCCCATTGTCCCACTGCAGCAAGTCCTGACATTGTAGGCAATATATAGAGTATCATGCTAAGCGGAATAACGATCAGTATTCCTTTCCAGGCAACCGATCTGTCTTTGCAATCTCCTGCCAGAAAAGAAACGGATGTAAACCCGGAGTACACCCATAACCCAATAGCAATTGATTCGGTAAAACTGCCGAGCGGACCGGCTTTTTCATTGAAAAACGGTTCAACGGGATTGTGGTTCCAATGCATGAATCCAACTATCGCCACAAATACAAATGCTGCTAATACGACAAGTGATAAAATCGTGGTTACCCTGCCAGCCTCTTTTATGCCCCTTAAATTGAGTACTGTAAAAACAATGATTAATGCCGCTTTAAATAAATAGGTTTGAAGGTCATCCATTGGCACAAGCATTTTAAGATAATCTACACCCAAAACTACAGGTATGGCAATGCCTAAATAACCTCCTAACACTCTGCACCATCCAGCGGTAAACCCCCAAAACTCACCAAGACCGCGCTGTATCCATTTGTAAAATCCACCGGTATACGGCATAGCGGATCCCAATTCAGCCGCTACCAAAGCCTGGGGCGCCGCCCAGAAAAAGGGCAAAAGCAGTAATATCACCAACGCCAAACCGGGGCCACTCGATGCAACCAATTCTTCAATCCCAAAACAACCACCACAACAGTAACTAAACGCTATGAATACGAAAGTAAATAAAGAAACATCTTGCGCCTTTATTTTACTATTATCAAGTGTATTCGCCCTCTGAGCACTATTACTCATATCGTTACTCCTTTCTACTAAACACTTAATTCTATCATAATAATAGAATTATGATTTAACTATTAATTCTAAACGAAGTACGTTTTTGTTATAACTTGCGAGCCACGTCGCAGCAAGTTTCAGTGTTTTTTACCTTGCGGCGAAGCCGTATTCAATGGTAAAAATACTATAATTCTCTAGCTATTTCATAAGCATCCCATATTGCGTACATAATGTTATGAACTTTTCTGGAGTCACCGACGTGATATACAGGAATGTCCAGCTCTTTTATTGAATGATAAAGATTATCATTTTCTCTATAACCTATGGCTGAAATAACCGTATCAGATTCAAGTTCTTTTACTTCCCCTTCGGATTCCACAGTAACTTTATTGAAATCAACCGACAATACTTTTGTGTTCTCCATAACACTCACTTTATTATGTTTAAGCATGTCTTCGAGCATAAAATAATTCATATGAGGGAGGTTGTGCAGCCTCCCTGACAGCATTTCCACAATCGTCACTTGAAAACCTTTCTGGGATAACCATAATCCGGTTTCGCACCCCACAAGCCCGCCGCCTATAATGATTACTTTTTTCCCAACGTCTACTTTTCCAAGAAGGACTTCGTCCGCTGTAGGAATATCTTTGACACTGCCGAAATTATGCTTTATTGGAGTGGAACCCGTCGCTGCAATGACCCCATCAACCTTTAATGATGCTAAATCCTCTTTACTGACTTCTTTGTTCAGTTTTATATCGACATTAAGTATTTTTAGCTGGACTTCATACCATTCGATCAACCGTTTATCGAATCGCTTGAAATGCGGAACACTTCCCGGAATCAGATTGCCGCCCAGCTTATCATTTTTTTCGTACAATGTAACAGAGTGTCCACGTTCGGCAAGTACTCTTGCGCTTTCCATTCCAGCCACACCGCCGCCGATAATGGCAAATGATTTTTTCCGATTGATTGGCACCAGTCCATAAATTTTCTCTCTTCCACATGCCGGATTTACAGCGCAGCAGATCGGTCCTTTCGAAATGTGTCCAAGACAGCCTTCATGACAGCCTAAGCAAGGCCGGATCTCATCTAGCTTTCCTGTACGCACCTTTTCCGGGTACCAGGCATCGGCTAGCAATTGCCTCCCAATTCCAATAATGTCGCAGCAGTTTGTTAAAGCCTCGATTGCAAGATTCGGGTTTTCCATACGGCCGGCGAGTATAACCGTTGTATCCACATGTTGCTTTACAAGTTTTCCAAATTCTCGATACATGCCATCTTCAAAATACACAGGCGGATGATTCCAGTACCAAGAATCATATGTCCCGGCATCCACATTCAAGGCGTCATAACCCGCTTCAACAAGAATTTTCGCCGCTTCTATCCCCTCATCGATATCTCTTCCCGCCTCTTTAAAGCTTTCTCCCGGCAAAGCTCCCTGGCGCAATCCCTTCATCATGCTTTTCAAACTGTACCGCAGCGATACAGGATAATCCGAGCCGCACGCTTTTTTTATATCCCTGACAATATCAGTTGCAAGCCTGAGACGATTCTCTAAACTGCCGCCATATTCATCCGTTCTTTGGTTGAATAAAGCGATTGCAAATTGATCCAACAGATAGCCCTCATGAACGGCATGTATTTCAATGCCGTCAAAGCCAGATTGTTTGCTTATTACAGCCGCTTCAACAAACTTCTGTATCAATTTTTGAATTTCCTCAGCCGTCATTTCCCGATGCTCAATCATGGGGTCAAACCGGTTGGTATTCTTTGACGGCGCAATGTATTTTCCGACACGCCCGGGCATTGCACTTCGTCCCATACCGCCTGTCAACTGAATAAAACATTTCGTATCATGGGCATGTATTCTGTCATTCATCTGGTTCCCTGCGTGAATGAATGCAGTCGGGGAAAAGGTTGGGCTGGGCAATCTTGATCGATCTATTTTTTCAGTCTCAAGATCTACATTACATAGCCCCGTAATGATAAGCCCTATTCCTCCACGGGCCCGTTCAACATAATAGTCTTGCAGTCTCTGACTGAATGCGCCATTTTCATCAGCATAACCTACCGGGCCCATAGGAGCCATTGACAGTTTATTTTTAATTGTTACAGTGCCAATATTAGTTGGCGTAAATAACTCCGAATAATACATCTTCGTATCCTCCATTATCTATTTAACGATTTCGGTTCTTGAGCAGCTGCCATGGAAGTCTTTTTACCTCGAACACCATTTGCCATTATCATGCCGGAAAGCTTTTCGGCGCCGACCAGCATTAAAACAATAAAGCCTCCGCCAATCAATTCTACTCCGAGCCACATAAATATATTTGTTGCAGGCATCGTTGAAAGATGCCCATTTAAAGCCAGCGCTGCAACCAGAAAAAACATGAACGCGTAACTGTTAAAGACGGAGCCAGCCACATCTTTCATCAGTATGATACACGACACGAAAATCAAGACATATATGATCTTCGATTGAAACAGTGCATCTGCCGCATAGTCGTGAATATCTCCGCCTAACAGAGGAACGACCAGCTTATGCCATTGTTCGATAATGAAAGCATTCAAAATGCCGAAAGCTCCGCCGGCAAGAATGGGCACTGCGGATTTCGTGTCCTGATGGTTGACAAAGAAAAGAACCATGCACATCATAGCCGGCCAAGCCGGGAAACCGAGGATTTCCAATGTATATTCGGCTGCAAGAATAACGAGGAGGGTAAACGCCAGCTTTATTAATTTTTGTTTTGTAAAAATTCTTTTTATCATTGTTTTTTTGATTCCTTCCGGATTATTTTTTATGAATCGATTAATCCGATGACGCCCATTTGTTTTTTCGATAACTGCATTGCTTTATTAATAATGCCTGCAAAAGTCAGTCCCACTTTCTGAAGATCATCAACCGCAACCATATCTGGCTTATCGGACGGATGGAAGATATACATCTGCGGGCTGACCACACTTATAACCCCTGTACCGGCTTGGTGGAAAGGATAGGCATCGGAAATTATTTCATCCGGCGAGAATTCATGATCATCAGGTCTGACTCTGGTTTTGACCGCAGGAACATAATTTATCATTGATCGCGTTAACTGATTCTTTTCTACCTCATTGATCGTAATTTCCATCAAAATCTCACTTCCGGATACATATAAATTTCTTAAATCCGTATAGCCGGTTAAGGCAGCGTTGTTGTTTTCATCCAGCTCAACTTCTTTACCGATATGTTCAATAGATACATCGAGTATGATATCCTGATTATTCTTTTTTCTTTGTTCAATGAAAGCTTCATGTCCTACATAGCTTTCATAATGCGTGTCCGTTGCTGCAAACATCAATGTTTTTTGTCGTTCTTCTTTGCCAAACTGCGAGAAGTATTGGGCTAAGGCAATCACTTCTGACGTTCCTGAACCATCCTGCACAGCACCTTCGTAGACTGCATCATGGTGAGAATGAACCAGTATGATTTCATTTGATACACCAGGCAATATGCCGGATACGTTGCGGGCCTCTTTTTCCGAGCTGATCGTGTCCATGATAATATTTGCGGTTAATGCTCCTTCGTGTATCATCGATTTGATCTGTTTGCCTGTTGATCGGCTGACCCATAAGCCCGGAATATTCATCGAGTCGATACCAAATTCTCCGGAAAATTCCAGATAGTTTTCATTATAGTATTCACAGCTGTCAAAATAATCGGCTAAAATTCCTATGAAGCCTGCGGCTCCTCCTACCTGCGCGCGAAAATAGTTATACGGCCAATTATTCGGGCTAAAGATGTCGGAACGCCTCCTGGGTATATCCATCGTACCTTCAGGGTCATATACATAAGGTTCGTTTCCCCGTGATTTTTTTTGTTCCAACCTGGTTCTGTCATCGCGGTTTTGGAATCTTATATCACAGACAACGATTTTGCCGCGGATATCAATATTCTCAAAATCTTCCTGCCAGCCTTCTCCCAGATAAATGAGTTCTTTATCGATACCGTTCTCACCCAGCGTATTTCTGCCAGGTTTATTGCTAACAAATGTCCCGTTTATGTAATAGGAGGGAATTACTTCATTTTCTATTTTCAGCTCCCATTTTTGAGGTTCGTTGATTTCACATTTGACTTTTTCAATCGTCACATCTTCTAGTCCAAAAGATTCAAATTTATCTTTTATGTATTCTGCGCTTTTCCTGCCTTCAGGAGTACCTGTCTTTCTATGCCCCCATTGTGTGAGGTCTTTAATCCAAGAGAAAATTTCTTCATTTGTTGCAAATTTTTTCATTCTACTTCATTCCTTTCTCGCTAAAAAGCAATCAATAAAGCATTAACCATCAAAGCTTATTTCAAATTATATCTTTCCAGGATTGAAATGAAAGATGTTATGATACGCAAAAAAAAATATGGTCATCGGCAACCATACTTTTGTAATTATCAGACGATTGTTTTTTTCAAAATAACACCAAATCCGTATTGGGGAAAACACCTTTTCACATATGAGCAGAATCATCAATCAGTTTTAACGTGATGAAACGGATGGAATTATGGGTCTCTGGGACAGCCATTTTATATATCGTACTTTTAGGAGAAATCGTATCGAGTAAAACATCAGGCATGTTCATTTCATTTACGATACCAGATTCTCTATGCGACAATCTTTTATAAACAGATTCGAATTTGTCAAGCTCATCATAGAATTCCGAACAATGGTCAACGATGAAGTCTATCCGATCATAGTTTAATTTAATCAGTCCCTTGATGCCTATTATTGTATCCTTGTTTACAAAACCCCCCTTTTTCTTGTTAAAAAAATCATTTACAAGGATTTGAATTTCTTCTTTATTACCTGAAATCATGTAATTATCTGCTTTCATAAGGATCACCTCGTTCAGCATGGAACAGAATTGTCTGTAATAAAAATATGGGGTCTTAATACCCTGCTTCGTAAATAATCCCTTGGTTTTATTTTGAGCGCTGCAAAACAAAGCTGTCTTTTCGATTGATTTCTTAGTTGGTTCTATTATTAATACACATTCTAAACTTTCAGCAATATCTTCCATCAAAATTCTGTCTTTTTTACTTATTTTTTTGGTTGCAGTCAAACAGATCTCACAGATCTCTAATTTATCTACCGATTCTCGGATTATTTTCTGATTCCTTATACTGTATAAATCTTCGTAGTCATCCAGGTATATGCTTTTTTCTTTATCAATAGAGTATGTCTCATGCGCATCCAGATCGACCAGCAGGTTTTCCTTAAGTTTATGTACACTGTTTTTTCGGCTGGCATACTTTTGAATATTTTTTCTGATCAGCTCCAGATCCTCTTCTGAACTATTGTCAAATGTAATTTCTTTAAACATTGAGGATGTTTTTTCGAATTTATCTTTTCCATATTCATTACGGTATTGCTTTGGGGAAACATTATAGTACAGTTCAAAATATTTTTTAAAATACTTCGGTTCGGAGAAACCGCATTCCTGTGAAATTCTAGTGATACTTTTATCCGTACCGATCAGCATTTTGAGCGCATTTTCTGATCTGATGAAGTTTAACAGTTCTTTATAACTGGTGCCTGTGACTTTTTTGATATAATGGGAAAGATAATTGGGCGACAAATATACATAATCTGCAATTTCTTTTATTGTTAATTTCCTTTCACAATTGTCATAAATATACTCCATAATGACCCATAACTTATCCAGTTGTTCCTCACTAAAGTCTTCTTTGATTCTACTATTATATAATGGGAACCAATTACGGAGGTTCGTAAGAATCAATATTGCCTGTTGGTTTATATATTGCCGGTTTATATCCGAATTGAAAATATCTTCATCAAAATAGTATTTAATAATGTTAAAATAGCTTTCTTTTAAGTCTGCAAGGTAGCTTTCTGTTTTACCCCCAAGTTTTTCATTTGGAGCACACTGAAAAAAAGTATATCCAATATCCGGAATAAACTGATTAAAATAGGGCATATGAAAGTATAATGATAAATATTTAAAATCTTTGCCGTCAGGTTTCAGCCGATGTACATTGTCGAAATTGATGATTCTAAGATCTCCTTTTTTAATATTATAAGTCTTATTATGAACAAGTAGCTGTGCGGTTCCATTCAATACAAAGATTATTTCAAGCTCATCATGATGATGGAGTTCGTCTAAATTATCATTAACATTTAACGCTACAGGTAAATCGATAAATTTTTCTTTTAAGTTTTTCATCGCATTCCTTAAGATATTTTCTGTTAACACTTTTTTAACTTAGCAGTCTAATTATATCGCACAATCATTTTATGAACAAGGCCTATAAACCATTAACTCACGGCTTACACAGGCGCATAATGATTGCTATAGGAATCTCCATTTCAATACTGATGTTTGTGGCACAATCGTGATGATGCGAGGCCACAAAATCTCATCCTTCCTCATTTCTCGATGGATGATACTTGGGTCAAAGCGGTTTCCCTGCTCGGACGGGACGACCGCTTTTGACACAAAGCCAGGCAGCGCGCTCCTCCCTAGACCCTTCTTTTATTATAATTGCCTCGCGGCTATCATCGCAATTTCCGCAAAAGCCATACCAAAAGGCTCCAAGGCGTCTATTGGGATACGATTCGGTTTATCTGACGGATGATAGATATACATTTCCGCCGCTACCATGCTGACTACCGGGATGCCCCATTCATTCAATAAAAGCGACTTTAAACTTGATATAAAGATCGCCATTGATAACTTAGTTGTTCGGCCGCCTGCAGCGCAATTTTAACGAAAGCTTTACCCCGCCGGCCCTATCGAGAACCGGCGGCAATCATCCATCAATCTAGCCAGCTTTACAGCACTTCCAGCCTCTCCAAAACCCGCACAAAATATCCGCTGGCAAACAATTCTTCCAAATGCCCGCCCAAGAACCGATCAAAGCGAACATGAGCAGTCACGATCTTGCGCAGAAACTCCAAGTCGGCCTGATCCAAAAGGGCCGGATCGGTGATGTCCTTTAAATCCGCTATCCAGCTCCCATAATCGAACTCAGCCACAAAGCCGGTTACATCCAGCGCCGTCAAAAAGCTGCGGTAAATCGTATTTTCATATATGTCCTGCATGTCTTCTGTATGCAGATTCATTTGCAGCGGAGCCAGATAAGCCAGCAGCTCCTCTTTCCTCGTTCTATCAAATTCAAGAATATCCATATTGTTACCTCCTTAACGCCTGCTCAACTTCATCCGCCGTGTATAAACGATAATTGCTCTCTTTTGTCACATCCTTCACAAGATACTGCATACGATCCGCAAAGAGCACCTCCTTCTCATTGGGGTAAATGGACAGCTTCTCAATGACAACACCAAAGAGCGATTGGAATTGAAAACGGTAGGGCGCGCCATAGTAAAACCCGCCGGGCGAATAGCTGGTGCTGGTGTATGCTGCGTTTACTACCTTATTACCCTTTTCGTTCTCTTTCTCCCGTTCCGGCGTCATGGTCTTTTCACCTCGGTAGACTTTCCCCGCAAAGACGGCCATATTCATAAGGCCGGTATCGATCGCTTCAATAAGCGGCAGCATTTTCTTGTAGACGTCATGGTACTTCTCCTTTTCCCTGAGAGTTCCATTGATGGTCCTGAAATAATTGCTCGAATACACACAGATGGCAAAAGCCTCTCGATACGTCAGTCCTGGCGGAAGTTCTTTTTTACCGATGGTGCTGGCCGCCTGGGCAGCATAATAACTGTAGCTGTCCGGTAAATCCAGATGTTCCAGGTCGCCGTAGGCAGCGCTCAATTGGTCGAAGCGAGCCTTCAGGCTGTCTACAGATGCCTTATTGTGATACAACGTGATCTTAATCTCGGAAAACGGAAAAGCCACGCCGCACCAGTGGTAAGCTGCGTAAAACAGCATATCCATAACCTCCATTTCATCCGCACCGGCGCAGCCTGTGCAAACCAGCGGCAGTGCAACGCATATGGGCGTTTTATCGCTGCCCTGTGCCTTTTGAACAGCGGAAAACAACGTGCTTACCATGTCATAGGCGCTGGCCACACCAGCAGGTTCGTACACAGCAATCCGCCGAAAAGCCGCTCCGGAAACATCTTTGCTCACCCAGCAGGGAAAATCCGTGCGATAATCCGCCAGCTTGTCCTTCGCCAGATCAGCGACGGAAATCCCCTTTTTGAAAAGCGCCTGAATCAGCGATCCTCCTGTAGGCGAATAATCATTGGGAAAGGCCGACACACCCAAATAATCCACCTGATCTTCCGCCGTCAGCGCAGACAGATCACCGCTGACCAAGCTGACCTTTCGTTTTTCAGTCCCATAAAAGACCTCTGTCTGTTTTAATAGTGTTAATGTCATAAGCTCATACTCTCCTTTCATAAAAGTACACATTATTGATACAACATCCGGCTATATTCAGCAGCGGGCAAGTCTCAAAAAAGAAGAATTGGGAGAATGGATACAAAAAAATCAAAAGTAACTTTTTTTTGTATCTTTTTATCAGGATTGGCGGCCTTAATCCAGCGCTTTTCCCATTCCTTTCCCTAATATCCACTTACAACTGCAAAACGTTGCCTGCAACCCTTGAAATTTGATACAAAAACTTAATTATCAAAATTTTTATAATAAAAATGCCCATTCGACTAATTTCAACCCGTCACAGCCAATACTACACAGTTGCTGCCTCTCACCTCCTGCCTCATAAAACTACAAATCAAATACAATATCGTCGATTTCCATCAGCACCGCGCCGGCAGCTTCATCCGCTTCGGCCGCCGGGTATTGGCGCAGTGTCAGCTTCACATGGCAAAGACCCTTTCCTGCGATCCCTTTATCCTGCCAGCTTTTCTCCCCATGGCGGAAAAAAGCTTCTGCCGTATCCGGCGTCAGTACATGGGGAATCCGTCTGGCTAAGGGCCGGAAAAGTAGCGGTCCGTCCGTTCCACCTGCCCTCTGCCCCAAGCCCAAGAGCAGCTCTGTGCGAAGCCCTTTCGCATATCCGACCGTTTCGCCCACAAAGGCCAGCGCCCGCTCCACCGACCAGCTTCCTGCCGCGATCCGCTCCGAAAAGCGCAAAGCCGGGTAAAGCAGCTCGGAAAAGCCCATGGGCGCAGTCTCATAAATAAACTCCGGCCGCACCGTAAGCGGTTCCGTTTCCCCAGACATGGCGGAGAATACCTCATTTCGCTTCAAATAAAGGCTGCAGCTCATCGCCTGCCACGTTTTTAAAGCGATCTTCCGAAACTGTACCTGGAGCTGGAAAATGTCCGCAGGTCCGATCCGCACGTTATCTTTTTCAATGGAATACGTCATGGTATTCGGATCCGCCTCACAGACGCAGCTTTGCTGTTCACGGTCCGTTATTACCAGCGTGGGAAGCGGGATCCCCTGCGGGATATGGTGCTCCGTGATCCGGATCCGGCGCAAAAGCCCTTCCTCATACTCAGCGGCCAGCACCATCCCAGACTCAATACTTTTCCCCATGAACGTCTTTCCCCAGCAGCTGCAAATAACGAGCGACTGCTTTCGAAAATCCTCCAGTACATCTGTCAGCGGATATTCCCGGGCTTCTCCAAAAAGCAGCTCCTCGTACTCATCTTCATTGAAGATAAACTGCGCCAAAGCGGAGTAAAGGTCAGAGCCGGAATTCCCAGCTTTCATCTCTTCTGCCTCTGTATGAGTCAAGACATGGAGACGGTCCTGGGATGATAAGGCGCATTCCGTTGCCAGCTCATATTGCCAAGCCGGATTTTTATAATCGCATCCCGAGGCGGCCGCCTGCTGACCGAGAAGGCGCGGCGCGCTGGGATAACGCCTTAAAGGCACAGGCAGCACGACCGGCCTTGCATCCTCATAGCGGCTCAGGTCCACCTGCACGTATTCCCCAAATTGTTCAAAGGGCTGGAGAAAACGATACCAGGTCTGCTCCTCCCGGTCCTCCAGATGAGTGAAAACATAGGCGGCCTGTTCCATGGAAATGGAGTCCGCAGCAGCGGGATCCGCAGGATCCGCCACAAAAGTCCCATAGCTGCAATCCGTAAATTTACAGCCCAAAACGCCATGTGCGTTTTTAAGGCTTCCGTCCAGAGCATAGCGCTGCCCCAAAGACTGGGAAACCGGATAGGCCGCACAGCCCGACGCCCCATAGCCACGCCCCAAATCCTTTTCCAGATAATCTCTTAAAGCCTCAGAAGCAGCCTGGTTTGCCTCGGAATCCCCGCCTGCAAACAGGCTTTCCGTACGGCGTGCGATGGTCTGCGCCAGCTGCCGTTTCACTTCCAACAGCTCGTCAACCTGCTCGGTCACATCTTCGGCAAACAAACAGCTCAGCGCCTGGGGAGCCAGCAGCCGCTCAAAGAATCCCAGAAAACGAGCCGCCCACAGATCCAAATCAATCTGGTAATAGCTGACCGTTTCCCCGCTTTCCAATCCTGACAACCGCTGGGCTACCGTCGTAAGCTCCATGCCGCTTCTGCTCATCAAATGCACACTGAGAGGCGGAATACTGTAAAACAAACTTCGCAGATTCCCCGGTGCAGCACAGAGGGTATGCTTGGGGAAGAACGCCCCATAAAGCCCCTCGCCCAGCATCAGCTTTCCCCCGGGAACGCTGGCCTCAAAGGCAGCGCAGGAAGCTTCCAGGTTTTTATCAGGCTGGATTTTACAAGGTATTTCCCATGCCTCCGCAAGTCCTGCCGCTGCGTAACGTTGATCCCGCTTCACCGCAGCCGTGACCGCCACAGGCAGACAAAGCAGCGATTGCGGCGATTCCGGCACCGGGCATACAAAGGAAAAGGCCAGCTTCACGTCCATGGGGCGCAGTTCTTTTTGCCCTTCCTTCAAATATTGGTATAGCTGCAGCAAATAACCGGTCACCGCCTCCTTCTGCGCTTTGGTAAAGGTCTGGGATGCCGCCTCATATTCTCCAAAAGAAAGCCGCAAAGAAAAGGCCGTGTCCGCGCAGCTGTATTGATAATAGGCCCGGGCCGTCTGCTCTAAGATTCCCTGCACGGTTTGCGGCTCCGGCTCTGCGGCGCAGCGCAGACAGAGTTCTACCTGCAAAGCACGATGCTCCGCCGCGTCTTTAAAACAATAGGAAGCCTGAGTCGACGGCAGCTCAGTCAGAGCAAATAGCCGGTCATGATAGAGAATGGCAAAAGGCTCTTTCATGCGGTAATCGTCCCCGGCCGCCGTCCGGTTCCCGGCAATATCCCGAAAACCGAAGCTCAGCTCCGATTTTTGGATCGAAGCCGGAGCGTCCGGATCGTAATCCGTGGGGAGCACCCTGGTATAAGGGTTCGGCTCTGCCAAAGGTAAAGCTTGCGGCTCCCCATTTGGCTTAAGGCTGAAAACATGCGTATAATAGCTTTCTCCCTCTGCAAGCCCTTCTGTTTCCTGCGGCGTAATGGGCGGAGAATCCTCTCCGTCCAGCCGGTAAACAAACTGTCCATAGACCGTGTCCATCTGCTTTAAGGTAAAGGAGAAACCGTACTCATCGGGTTTTACTCGCTGAAGAGACTTCATTGGCAGCTCTTGGTTATCAATGATGGGAACTTCATCCGATCCCACTGTACCGGCCCCGAGGCATATGACAGGGGCGTCCGGCGCATCTTCCGTTTCAATCAAGAGGTTGATGACCGCATGGCCGTTATCCTCAAATAACTCCGTAGGCAGCGGCTTTTTTCCGATTCCAATATAGTGCCCCTCTCCTCCGATGAGCGCCATGTGGTTTAAAAGCTTCAAGGCCTCCTGCAAGTTATCAAAGGAAACGCAGTTATGATCCTCTGTCCCGTTACGATCTAGCGCCACCGGCGCAGTGGTAATTTCCGACAAATTCCGGCGGATCAGAACCAAATCCGACTGATCGTCCTCGTCCATAGAGTAAGCCCCGGCCGGCCTTGTTTCTGAGGTATTTTTCAGTTCCCGGGAAAACAGCAGACGAGTCTTTTGCAGCGCGGCGGTTCCCTTTGCCAAAGCTTGCAGCTGCGCCCTGGACTCTTCATCCACCGATACAATGGAATAAACCATATCCGTATCCCTGGCCTTGCGAATCTCCAGGCGAAGTAAAAAACAGCGGCAGTAGGACAGGGAATCCTCCTTCTTGAAATCGCAGGATTCAGCCTCGCCGCCCACACGGATATCCAGATGGGCCAGCCGGCTGAGATCGACGGGTGCTCTCCACAGGGAGAAAACCGGCTTATCCTCCTGATAAACATCCTGCTGGTCGTGGAGCAGGATGGGGCAATGCTCCTTAGAATAAAACGGCAGCAGCGACGGCTCCTTCTGAAATTGGATGTTCAGCGGGTTTTGCGGATACTTCAAATCCGCCTCCGCGATCTCAATGGTCAAATCTTCACTGTAAGCCGCATTGAGAAGCGGCCCGCCCACAGACTGCTGCACATGGAGCCTGTGAACAATACATTCCGCCGCCCTGCCCGCAGGAACAAGGCCGGTGAATTGCTGAAAGGCTGCTTCATAAAGGGGCATCCCCTCCGGCCTTGGGCCGCTCAAAAGAAAGCGGGAAACCATGCCGGATACAGCATCTGCCTGTCCCCGTATCCCATCTGTCAGTTCACTGCAAAGCACTTCCTCCCTGCCCTGCTCCTGCATCCAGGATAAGCCCCTCTGCAGTCCGGTTTTGGTGATCAGCAGAAAGTATTCACAAAACAGCTCTGCCGCGTATTCCTGCCGGCTCAAATCAAAGGAAAGGCTGCTGTAGCTTTGGTCCTCCTCAAGGGTTTCCCAGATCAGTGTCAGGATCGGCGGCAGCGGCATCGGAACATGATCGGCCTCCCCGCCGCAAGCCTCCTCCATTGCGGCTTTACGGCTGTCGGTCACAGAAAAGGCCGCTTTTTCAAACAAAAATCGAAGATTGAGCCGCAAAAGCTCACACAGATTTTCCGCGGCAAAACCGGAGCACCCAGCCTCAAGGACGGAGAGCAGCTCCTTTAACTGTCCCTGGCTGATGGAGTCCATCTGCGGCCGCTTCTGTGCTCCCAGCGCAAAACCGCAGAGAAGGTCCAAAAGATCGGTGATGGAGCCGCGCTCATAGGATGCCAGTATGGCAATCCGATGTTTTTCCCCATTGCTTCCCGCTCCTTGAAGGAGCATCGCCTCCTCCTGCGACGCCATGCGGCTCCAGACAGCCCGCCGCTCGTCCTTTGTAAAATAGGGGAGCAGCCACACTTCCAGGTCGCAGATCTCCGGCAGTATCTGCCCCGGTGTCCAGTCGTAGGAAAGCGCCTCTTCATCCAATAGCAGAAATTCTTCCTGCCAGGGAACCGGCGAAGGGCTTCCCAGCACAAAGGTATCCCGGTATGTATAAGAAAACTCGAAGGAGATTTTAAAAATCCAGATTTTGATATAGGCGCTCACCTCAAAGGATGCCTCCAGCGCCACCTCGGTCGCCTTCCCCGACTCCAAAAGCGCCGTGACCGCAACCCTGGCGTAGAGCCTGAATCCGGCTTTGATGATGAAAAAATCGATTTCACCGGCAATTTCTCCGGCAATAATCACGGTACCCCGGCACCGATAATAAGTGGCCGTCACCTTTCCGTCCGCCGACACAAAGCGGGCAAAGACGCCTTCAAAGATCCCGGAGAGCTCCAGAGAGGCGGAAAGCTTTAGAATCCCAAGGGACAGCCGCTTTCCCACACCGACGGTGATGCCAATGCCCAGTTCAATGACCGGATCAAAATAGCCTTTTTTAGTATCCGGCGCGTTGGCGGACGTATCCCCGTTCAAATAACCAAAGTAGAAGCCTCCCCTGCCATAAAAAATCCCGTAGGACAGGGCAAAAGAAAGGGAAAAATCGTCGTTTTCCGGGAAACCGAAATTGATCTTGAAATTTCCGTTGGTGTAAACCCAGACCTCGATGCTGGGCAGGCTCACCGATAAGGCTCCAAAATCCATGTTGCGAATGCAGTCGGGAAGGGTAACATTGGCATAAAACACACCGATGTCCTCAGTCACCTTGCGGTAATAAATGGTCAGATCCAGCCCTTTAAGCGGTACCAGATCGTTATTCAGCACCTTTGCCTGGATTCCGTACAGCACCGGATCATAAAACAGAATTCCTGCTTCCAAAAACTCCAGCACCGTAAACCTGGCTCCCACAAACCAGCCGTAGGAGTCGTCGTAAATCTTAGTCGGCAGCTCAGCCGTTTCCTTCACATGCTCCCGGCATATATCCAGAAGGGCAAAGAGGCTCTGATCCGCCGCGCCCTGCAGCCCCAGATCGATGTGCCTGCCAAGGCCAAAATATTTCAGCTCAAACTTCTTTTTCTCCTGAGCCGATACCGGGCCGGGAGCGGAATCGTGAAAAGCATCCCAAAGATAATAAGCCCCGCCGCTATCCAGCATTCGGCCGCCGCTGGCCTCAATGGGAAGAATCGAATCATATTTAACAAGAATATGGAATTTGGCTTCCTTGTCGCCCTCCCGCTTAACGTAGGTAAATCCCACCTCCTGAATCTGCAGAATCAACAGATCGATATCCATCGGCAGGGTCACGGAAATATCTCTGGTCGCCGTATCGAAAAGAATGTGGATTTCCGGAAAGCCGATGCGGTTTAAAAGATCCCACGGCTTTTGCAGCTTAAAATTCACATTGGGCCGCAAAACCCGCATCAAGGCCCGCAGGATTCCTCCGATGGTGAAATTTTTTAACAGAATTGTCAGAACGCCGCCTTCCTCTTCCGCAGAAAGCCTGGCCCTCTCGTAGGCGTGGTTCGTCTCATAGAAGGCCTCCAGTTCCAGGCTGTCAAAGAGCACGGAAAAGAAATACTTTTTTGACCCGTCTTCCAGCAGATGGATTTTTGCCTGGAAGCGGAAATACTGGATCAAAAGCTGGCCCTCAAGGAGAATATCGGGATTTTCCGCCTGGGCGGCTTTCGCAATTCGTCCCCGCACGGAAATAGTCAGCTTGGAACCAAAGATGGGAAAGCCCGCTGTAATGCTGCAGTCAAAGAGGTAGCTCCCGTCGGTGCAGCAGCGAATATCCAGCCGGTCTACATCCAGTTCCAGAGAAAGGCTCCATCCGGTGATGCTGTTGATGATTTCAGCAAGAGGAATGTTTCCTTCCCGCAAAGCCGCCTCAAAGGTCCAAATGCCTTTTTCTGTATCTTCCGTTTTCTCATAAGAAGCCATAAGGGCCAGGTCAAAGCTGGAATCCAGAGTAAATCGCAGGACTCCATGCAGGCCGATTCCTGTATTCTGAGGAGAATAATTGAGATAGCCGCCAATTTCCTCTACGGTAAAGGTCAGCTTCCCCGCGTTGAATTTCAGCGCCGCCGAAGTGTCCAGGTTCAAAATGATTTGCATCTCCTGATCTTGAAGGCTTCCTTCTCCTAAGAAATATATGACCTTGATGTCCCCACTCCCAGGCAGCATGGCAAAACCGGGATTCCAGTCGGCCGCGTCGCTGTCCGGCGCAGTAATGGAGGTCCCGATGGGAGGCGCCACTTCCATACGGAAGAATTGGCTTTCCAGGTCGATTTGCAGGATAAGCCCGGGTAGGGAAAGCTTAGGCGGGCTTGCTACTACATGGGAAAACAGAACCATTCCCTCTGTTCCTTCTTTTAGATCTGTTTCATCCTCGGGTTCTTCCGGGTCTCTCAGATCCTGATAAATTCCAAGATCGAAATTGATGTTTTGCGGATGAAATACCTGAAGATCCGCCTCCGTCAAACAGCCTTCTATCTCTGTCTCATATTCTGACAGTTCAAATGGCATGGTTTTTTTGAATCTTGGCTTTACCACATAATTGATCCTGAAATAAATCATTTCCAGCTCATAGCACCCAGTATCTTCATTCAATAAACAGTAAAGGGACATGGCCATGTCTTTGATTTCATCAATACGATTACCAAAACTCAGGTACCAATACTCAACCCATTCTTCTACATCCTTGATAAACCTGCCCGGCATAAGACCGAGAATATGGCACAAAAATGCATCATCCGCACGGTAGAGCATACGGTATGGCACATGTTCGCAGCACATACTCAGAAGGCAAAGCTCCTTCGGGCTTTCCCGCATAAAAGAGCACTCCGCCCCATAAGGCACTTCCTCTGATGATTTTCCATTGGGGAGCAGAAAAACAAATCCAAAACAGACTTCTGTGACATAAGCTGTTTTTTGAATTTTCTCAGCATAATTATCGAAATTACTATCATCAACGATATGGGTATTGATCCGCAGATAATACCGATCCGGGACAAATACCCCGTTTTCCGTAGCCATGACAAAACACTCCCCGGGGAAAGGAACGCTCTTTGCAGTCACATCCAACCGACACAGTGGATCATCTTTGCTGGAATAATAAAACGCGCCCTCCATAAGCCACTCGGCGGGAGGCTCTATCTTGGACATAAATTTTTTTACTTCAGACCACAGTTCTTCGCAAGCGCTGAGATCAAAAATAGCATTCCAGATATAGGTGCTGCCATGGACATTCAAGTTGTGTTCATCCACCTGCAAATCCATTTTTTTGATGGCTGCATCCTTCAGCATGGAGTCTTCCGTGTATTCCAAGTACCCCTCGTCTGCAATCCGCAAGCTTACAAAACTTTCGGCAAAGGCAGGAAACGGGATCGGCTCTCCTTCATAGGACAAATAAAAGGCCAAACTCCCTTTCTCTATATCTTCTATTTTGATCTTCAGCTTGAAAGGAATATCGTGAATCTCAGCAGTACCCAAAACAGCCATTTCCGGTTCAAAATCACCCTCTATATATTCCAGAGCATCCAGAAAGCCTTCCCCGTTTTTCTCAGGGTAAAAGAGTATCTCCCCCACACCAAGCCTGTTGAGCATCCTGTACAACGTCCAATGTGTGTCAAATGTCAGTCTCACAAAATGTTCCTGGGAATTGTAGTTTTTTCTCAAGAGCTTGATCAATTCATACTTGTTCACTTGGTCACCTCATTTCGACCATCCTTACAGAATCTGGCTGATTACACTGTTAAAGACTCCGTTTTCCACCTCGCTGATCAGGCTGTAAAACTGATGGTCTGCAGCCGGCAGATTGGTAATGCGGAACGCTCCGCCTTTCGCAGAGGTGTAAGACACCAGCGGCTTGGAAAACGGCGGGTCCGGAGGCCGTGGCTGGGTGCGGGTGATGATCGTATGGGCCGTATAGGCCGCCTTTGTGCTGTCAATCGTAAAAAGGCCGTAGCTGGGAAATCCCCCTGCGGGTGCCGGTATGGGCACGCCGCCTCCATCCAGCCGGACCCGAAAGCCAAAATTCTCATGGTTCGCCGCGGCATCGGCGTGGGCTGAAAAAATATCGAAAACATCCATGTTGGGGTGTGAAAAGCGTTTGGCATTGTAATGGGCGCTGGCAAAAACATGGGTAGCCGCTACCGTATCCGCAAAAGTAGTCGCCTGGGCCAGCTGGTCTGCCAGCGTATCGCGATTGGTCATCTTACCATCGGGGCAGGCGGTTCTCACCGCCCCATGGTGGGGCAGCATGAGCACTTTTTTTGCAGCGTTGAGGAATGTATACTTGGCGCTGAATTTATCCAGCCGCTTATTCATGTAAGCGAAGGTGTCATCCGTAGCATCTCCCGTAAACAGGAACGCGAAATGTCCTCCCTGGGGATGTATGTATTCAGCGACGATCACCGCCGAATTTCCATTGATATAAAGGTCATCGCCGTTCTTAAGGGCAGGCAGGCTGCGATTTGCCAGAATCCGAAACCGCAGTTCGTCTTGATTGCCGGTTGTCCCTTTAAAGTCCAGAAAATTGCAATCCTTTTGCACGTATCCGTCGATAACGGAAAAAATTCGGATATTGTTGCAGATCTTTTTCAAAGCGACCGCCATTTTCCTCGCAATGGACGAAAGGCCCGCCACACCGGCTCCCCCTGTAAAAACGTTTTTTTTCGCATTGAATTTCTTAGCTGTCCCTCCGATGAGCACCGTCCCGATCCGCTGCAGAGGGCCGTCCTGGCGTTCGCCTGTAAGCCTGATGATCTTGTTAATGTGGTCCTGGTCCAGATGGCTCAAAACCAGCGCTGACAAAGCGCCGTTGTTCTGCCTTATTTTGCGTTCGATATAATCAAGGGCAATGGGCCTGTCCGGTTCGTTTGGCGCATGGGCCGGTTTACCGTCTTTGCCAAAGGTGCCGCAGTCGATGAGGACCAGGCCCTTGAACACCGGGTTGGCTGCCGTGGCGTCAGCTTTGTTTTCGTAAACCTCCACCAGATTGGACATTCCCTGGCCGATATAAAGTCCGGTCACTTTAATATACATGGTTCTTCTCGCCCTCCTTTTCATACGCCGCGTACCACCCCAGCTTGCCGTCCCTGTTGGGTCCGGGAAAAAGATAAATATCATTATTGCCGCTGGGAAAAGTATATTTGAGAAACTTCAGGGAAAAATCCCGGAAATGGAGATAAAATTCACCGGCTGCAGAACGTTTCAGCTCCACAGCATCAAAACCGAGGGACAAGATGCCTTCCAGCGGGACCATGCCGCTGACACCCTGAAAATTGCCTAGCTTTGCTCCGATGTACCCGCTGGCCGTCCCGGTGGTGACACCGCCGTCTCCCTGACGATCCACCGCTCCCACGCTCCAGGCCGTCAAAAGGGAAAGCTTTAAATTGCTGGCTGTCGACAAAGCGCCCAAGTCGCCCAGATCGATCTGCCAGCAGACCGCAGACCAAGTATCCGCAAGGGCTTCCTGATGGATACCTTCTGCCTGAATCCCCGCATAGCCCAGAGACTCCGGCGTAACGCCCGCCGAACCGGTGAGAAAATCCGTCACATGGATCGGAAACTGCTCTGCCAGCGATCCGGCTCTGGGCACGCTGTTCTCATAATGGTATTTCATGGTACCCGTGTGAACGGCGATGCTACCCTTTTTCTCCAACAAAAGCAGATCGGAAAAGACCAGGCCGGTATCCTCCTTTCCGCTTTCTGTTTCCATCGCCTTGGGATCCGGCTTAGGGTCTCCGTAGCTCAGCACATCGGAATCCAGCAGCACGAATTTCAGCCGCCCTGCCAGGAAAAAGGAGGCCCGCTCTTCTGCCGCCGAGGAGGTCAGGGTAACCTTGTCCACGCAAAGACCACTGTAGAACGCATTGTCTGTAAAATACTCGATCCGCTCCGCAAGCTCAAATAAATAATCGCTGACTCCCGGCGCGTCCTGATTCTCTGCCATTCTACCTGTAACAATCATATAATTTCCGCAGGACCCACCCACCGCGAATAGGGGGGAGCCGAGAAAATATTGCAGTGTCAGCGAGAGGCGGCAGGAAAAATCAAAGACCTGGGACTGACGGAATACAACCTGCAGCTGGTCCAGCTTGTAATAAAACTCCCAGGGTTCTGTCAAAATCGGATGCTCCGGGTCTTCATAAGCGATGATCCCGCTGATCTGACCCGGGCTTAAAATGCCTTTTTCGTCCAGACTTCTGCTCTCGAAGATCATGTGATGGGCCAGCAGCTTCCCGCCCTCCCGCAGGCGCAGCAAGAATTTCAAATTATCCGGCAGCTGATTTCCTTCCACGGGAACGGAAAAAGCGATGGTCCCGCACCATAGCGGGTCCTCTAAAATGGCCCGAAGATCGTCGAAGGCGGCATTTTCCTTATCAACCTCGTCCAGCTCCTTGAGGATCGCCTGCAGAGATGCGGCTCCCTTTCCCCTCAAATCTCCGGTATCGGGCGGATAAGACCATTCGGCGGGAGCATCAGCAAGGGCCCGTATGGATTTATGGGAGGTGTATTTTAAAAGCAAGAAGGTCTGATTATCCTTCCAACCAGCGCTATCCAGAGAAAAGGTCCAGCCGTCGAGGGAAAGAGGCGGTGATTCCGGCATGACCGAGGCGTATTTGGAAAATTCCTCTGGGTTATCAATAACCAAAAAAGCATGGGAAGCCAAAAGCGCCTGCTTCAAAAACCCGGAAACCTTGGCAAAACGGAACTTCTCACAGAATTCCAGCGTGTCAAAGTAATCCTTCCCCGGTGTCTGCGTGAGATAAAGCCCCTTGGTGCTCAAAACCTTCATTGCCTCTCCCATTCCATCCAAAGACAGCGGCCGCGCGCCTAACAGCCGGTTTCGGAGAGCCGCCAGCCGCCGTTCATCGAGGGCTTTCATCGCATCATACGCCTGCTGCTTTTTTGCCGCCCCGTGCTGCCCGCCGGATGTTCCCACAGGGAGAAGGGGGAAACAATCGTCCTTTCCGATCTTCTGAAAGGGAATCTCCGCATAATCCAGGACCCCCGCCTCATTGCTCATGGCATAAAAAGCGCAGTCCTGAGCCTGGGAATAATAGGTTCCCTTTTCCAAAGCAACGTAAGCCGTATCGCCGCTGGGCAGGCCGGACGCAAAAGACTGCTCTTGCAGCGGAAAATAAGCCTGTTTGCCGCTGATGAAAAAGAGACGGCTGTCCGCCTCAAAGTCCACATACTCCTGGCCGCTGAGACCCGCGCACAGACTGCCCGCCGGACTTTTTATGGTAAAAGCGCCGTCAAAGGTCAGATAATACCGGTACGAGGGCAGCTTAACCTCCGTCCTTCTTCTGGAAAAGACCAGCTTTGCCTCCCGTTCTTCCGTCTCCAGCTCCAGGTTCTCAGGTGATAGATAGATTGGAAAATTAGTGCGCCATCGGCCTTTGGGGAGCCAGAAAAAGCTGCGTTCTTTATCCAGCGGATTCAGCACATCCAACCGGACCTCCAGCTCTGTGATCGGAAAATCCGGTTCCAGCACCTGGTCAAAGAAAGCATCGATTTCCCGCCCGCGGGCAGGTGCTTCTCTCTGCAAGCCGTACCAGATTCCGGCCCGCAGGCTCTCCATGGTAATCGCCCCGGCCGCAGCGAAGGAAAAGCATCCCGCGCTTTGTCCTTCCATCAGCAGCAGACAGCGCTCCATTCGGCACGCCAGGCCGCCGTCCCGCAAAAACTCCGCTCCATAATCGGCCCCGCCGGATCCCGGCGCAGCAGCGCTGATCTGGAGCTGCTCGTCGCCGTCCTGCCCGGCCAATACGGAAAGGAAGCTGTTCTTTTTCAGTTCCAGAGCATACTCGCCAATGAAAAAGGTTACGCTTTTTCCCAGACTAAAAACACCGCCGGCCGCCCCAGGCTTCAGGGGCAGCCGCTGCCAGTTTTCCCTCGGCAAAATGTCCTTTTCTATGAAAACCAGAAAGCAGCCCGGCTGCTCTGTCCCATGAACATCTAAAGCCTCTTTCAGTTTTTTTAATGCCTCTTTTTCCACCGGCCGCCCGGTAAAGACCAGCACAAAATCCGTCTTATGAAACCCGTCGGTAAGGGAAAGGGGCTGTCCCTGTCTGGTGTGGAAAAATACTTTATCCCCGCAGCTGTCATGGGCATAAAGATAAGCTTCTCCTGTCTCCTTCCACTGGCACATCTCATCACCTACTTCCAGCTTATTACATCACCGGGATACAAATAAAAGTCGCCGCTCCAGCTTCCTGTCATGTGGAACGTATACACCGGCAGACCACACCGGTAAACAGCCGGCTCCTGCCGCGGCTCCAAAAGTCCGGTCAGCGGCGCAAGATCGCAGAGGGTACTGCCCAGTGGCATCTGATGGAGAAAGCCATTGACGGTGACCGGCATACATGGCGTAAGCTGGGTCCTGCCCCGCAGATAAACAGCCGATGCTCCCGATTCTGGCACCCCGGTCTTACGGAAAGCGGAAAGATTTGCTGCCAAAGCCTTGTAGCTGGAAGCGGACAGAACCGCGGGATTTTTACATACCTGGGGAGCCCCCTCTTTTTCAGCAGATGGGAAATGATCCGGGTAGAGAATGCCCGCGTATTCCCTGGCGATTCCGCAAGCGTTCAAATCCGTAACGCTTCCGCCGCCAAAGGCGCACAGACCGCTTTCCATGGTTGGCTGCTCTAAGTCTTCTACATAGTCCCCTTCCGAAAGCAGGGTGACAAATGGATCCAGGCAAAGCTTGCCTTTTTTCCGGCTGACAGGCGCGTATTTGGTGCCGGTTCCCGTATAGCCGTTGACATACAAGGCCGCCCCCGTATCCCCCACATACTGGTAGGTTTGCTGGTCCGCCTTTATGGTCAGCCCAGGAAACAGCTCCACGAAATTGTTATCCAAGTGACCGTGGTAATATAAAAATTCCTCCATGGACTGGGGAAGATAGTCCTCTGCCAGGCCGCGGACAGCGAGAATCTGCCCAGCCGTAAAAGCCTTTTCCTCCATCTCAATTAAAAACCCTTGAAAGTCCTCTTTAATCGCCTGGCGCACGGCTTTATCGGAAAAGTCCCATGCCTCCTTAGCGATTTCTAGGACGTAACCGCTGTCTTTGGATAAAAGCTTAAAATAGGTTTTTGAAAGCTCGGTCTTGATCCCCAGCCCGCTATCCAGGGCAACGGTGATCGCCCCGCTCTGGTCCAAATTCGGTGTCTGGCTTTTGCAGATGCAGGGGGACGCATCACCGAAGAGATAAAAGGCCGGATGAAGTCTGTTTTGGGCCGGGCAGGCCTTCCCCTGGGAAATGCCGCTGGTATAGGAAAAAGCCACCGGGCTGCCTGTATCCAAGGGCAGAGATACCAGCTCCTCCCCTCCCTTTAGGTCCGGTGAAAGGGCATATGTTTTCTCCTTGGCAGCAGCTGCCATGCCATGGGGAAAGCCGCAGTTTCTTCGGAAATGGAAGCAAACCGTATCCGCTGCCGTGTAATGGCATTTTACCGGCTCCGGTACAGAAAGCAGCAGCCTTACCGGCATGGAGGGCAGGGATAGAACCTGATCTTTTTCAACCTGAAATCGAACAAAAAAGCCGCCCTCTGTTCCGACAGAAAAAGCGCCCTGAGGTATGGAAATGGTGTAGCTCCCGTCAGCCAGAGCGTCGACTTTGGCCTTGCTCCACAAAAGCGTGCTTCCCGCGTACAGAAAGACCGCCAGCTTTCCGCCTTTCCAAAACCCGCCGGGAGCGGAAAGGGAAAAGGAGCGCTCTGCGGCCGTATCCGCTGTCGCCTCCAGCCTGGTAAATTCAGGCCGGGGCAGATGCACTGCGCAGAAGTCCGCAGGCTGGTAATGAACCTTGGTTTTCTCAATCCGGTTTTCCGCTCCCAGAGTTAAGGTATAGTCTTCCAATGCCGGCAATCCGTGCTCCTTAAAACGGATTTGGCATGCATATGGGACCAGCTCTACTGTTTTTTGAATAGACTGTTCGGTATTTGTCAGGGAAACCTGCACCAGATCGGTGATCATGCCGGGAAAGGCGTAATCTACTTCGATAGCTGCATCCTTTAACACCCGTACCTGATTTAACTGAACCGGCGCTGTGGAAAATACGGGAATTTTCTTGTACGCCGCCGGGTTGTCAGAAGGCGCCACACCGATATAATACTGGGCGTCATCGGATACGGTTCTGGTAATGGTGCCGGAGGTTCCTGTCACCGCAACTGTTTCACCTACCAGTTCTTCATAGCGAAACACAGCCAGCTGGTAAGTAGTCACCCCCTTTTGCGGGCTCCAGAACACCTGGTAGGACCCTTCGGTGCCTGCGATCTTGCACAAAATCTTTGTTATATCAGGAGGCAGAGCCGGATCGCTGACCGCTCCATTCCCTTCGTCCGTGCCATCGCCCCAATCTAATCTTACCGCTTGGTCATCGTAATTTTGGTCCGCTTTTACTTTTTCCATAAGATCACACTCCTGTCCGGTCCGCGAAAATATCGTTCTACTGCGGCTACATCGGTTTCCCAGCTCACTGGGAGGCCGTTTTCTTGCCGCTTTTCTTCAAGGTCCAGTTCCGCAGCGTATCCCTGCATCTGGTTATCGCCCACAGCCAGACCATTGGCGTAAAACACGCCTTTCTCCACTGGGATCCGCTCTCCGTTTGCAGATTCCAACTCCAGATTGTACACCGTATTATCATCCACCACGGCCAATTCCAGGGAACGGATGGGGACAAATTCTCCGTCCTGCCGCTTGAGACGCTGATGGAAGGCCACGTTTCCATGATCATCAATATAGGACTTTATGCGCAGCAGGGCGCGGACCCCCTGGTCGGTGATCAGCGGGTGCTCCCCGGTAAGAGAAAGCTCCATAGCTTTTTCGCCATCCTTGCCCGCTGTCAGCTTGTAAACGCCCTTCCGTTCCGTTCCTGTGACCAACTCCCGGACACGCAGCGGGCCGCCGTCCGAATACACCAGGTCGCCCGCTTTCATATTCTGAATCTTTTTCACCGACTGATCGGCCATTGTAATCAAGGTGTCCCGGCAAAGGCAGCCCCAGTATAGTTTGATGGGTGCGATCGGTTTATCTTCCCCCTCAGGGATTTCTCCGGTATAGACCATCATGTGATAAACGTCCTCGGATCCGGCCACCTGATAGCTGACCGTAAGCTGATAGTCCGCCTCCAGAATTTCCATGATCGGCAGCGGATTTTTGGCCTGCCAGCGGGCGTTCTTAAAGTCCCACTGAAAGCCCGGAAGTTTAGTATCAGGATCAATATAGATGGAGAAAAACTGGGAAAAATCTTTATCCGGCTCGTTTTCAAAGGCAGCCAGTCCGCCTCCGCTCTTGCGTACCAGGGAAAGGGTTGAAGAAGATCCGGGGCTCCAGACACTCAGGGCTTTCACGAAGCGCTGATTCTTATCCGCAAAGACCGCCTGCCCCCGGCTGGGTATGTAAAAATCACCCTGCGTATAATAGAGCAGATAATCATACGCTTCCAAAGAACTGGGCGCCCTATCATAGCAGACAATGATAAACTCATCTTGCTTTTCCGCCTGTTCATGTTTTTTCACCGGATCCAGCACATGGATCTTGGAAAGCATGTCAAAGTTTTCGGCAAAGGAAGCAAATTCCAGGGTCTTTACCTTGAATCGTAAAATGTCGTCCTGACCGATAAAACAAGCCGTCATGAGGATCCCTCCAGGCTCTTTCAAAAGGGATTTTGGCGAAATCTCCAGCCAGGCGTCAACATTTTGTTCCGCAGGAAAGGAAAAAGAAGGAATTCCTTCTTCGATAAGAACCGGTATTCCTTCCTCCAAGGCATAGTAATCCACTTCCAGCGCCATCTCCCAGATGGGATGGACAGCTGTAGCACCGGCAGCGATCCGGTAGTTTCCTGCTTTCTGCTCCACGTTCTTTACAAAAATCCCGTCTGACCAGCCGTCTGACAGGTCGTCCCCCGTCACCCGGCGCAGGCCTTTTTCTCTGGCGATTGCACCAGTACGTTCCATACAGGAAACAGTGCATGGAAAGTTTTCCTTTGTCATGCCAGCAAAAAAATCCCGCATATATTGGGCGTGGCTCTCCTCCAGCGGTGATAGATAGCACGCTCCGTCCGATGCAGAGCGGGCGAGACGGATGATTTTTTCTTTGCGGGCAAGCTGCTGCGGTGTGCTTTTCAGTAATTGCTGATTTTTGATAAGCATTGGGAGCCTCCTTTGGTAATGATAAATTCAGTCTATTCTTTTGAGCAAAAATTGTCAATGTTTTCAGAACATTCTAATCATTTTGACCCAAATTTCGTCAATTGGTTGTTTTTCTTGTCATTTTTCCTTTTGTCTGAGGTTGGCAATGTACACACCCGCAAGGAGATCACCGCGACCAGCAGCATGATGTAACCCGGCGGCGAAAAAATAAAACCGTTTGCTCTATGTAACAAGCAAACGGTTTTATGTTTTAAGTCACTCTAACTTAATGATCCTTCTTCTACTACAAAGGTTCCTATTTTTCAGCTTTCACAGCTGCCTGCGCGGCTGCCAGCCGTGCAATTGGCACTCGGAACGGGGAACAGGATACATACTGAAGTCCGATGTTGTGGCAGAACTCGATGGATTTTGGATCTCCGCCGTGTTCGCCGCAGATGCCCAGCTTAATGTTGGGTCTGGTGGCTTTACCCTTTTCAACCGCCATCTTCACCAGCTGGCCTACGCCGACCTGGTCGATGGACTGGAACGGATCATCGTCAAAGATGCCCTTGTCTCTGTATTCCCGAATGATCTGGCCCGTATCGTCTCTGGAGAAACCAAAGGTCATCTGTGTCAAGTCATTGGTACCGAAGGAGAAGAATTCCGCTTCTTCTGCGATTTCGTCAGCTGTCAGAGCTGCTCTTGGGATTTCAATCATGGTTCCGATCAGGTAATCGAATTTCACGCCTTCCCGTTCCATAACCTTTTCTACTGTCTGAACAACAGTTGCTTTGACGTCAGCCAGTTCTTTCTTCAGGCCTACCAGCGGAATCATGATTTCCGGAACAATATCCAGGCCCTGTTCTTTTCTTACTTCGATGGCTGCCATGATGATGGCTTCCGCCTGCATCTCGGCGATTTCCGGATAAGTAACGGCAAGACGGCATCCACGGTGTCCCAGCATTGGGTTGAACTCGTGGAGTTCTTCTGTCTTTTTCGCCAATTTTTCATATGGAACATTGATCTGGGCAGACAGCTGTTTGATTTCTTCGTCTGTATGAGGCAGGAACTCGTGAAGCGGCGGATCCAGCAGACGGATCGTTACCGGTCTGTCACCCATTGCTTCATAAATGCCCTTGAAGTCGCTCTTCTGATAAGGCAGCAGGAAGGACAAAGCTTCTCTTCTTTCTTCTTCCGAGTCTGCCAGGATCATTCTTCTTACAGCCGGAATACGTTCTTCTTCAAAGAACATATGCTCAGTTCTGCACAGTCCAATTCCTTCTGCCCCAAAATCAACGGCCTGTTTGGCATCTCTCGGGTTGTCAGCATTGGTTCTGATTTTCAGGGTTCTGATTTCATCGGCCCACTGCATAATCGTGCCAAAGTCGCCGGACAGTTCTGGCGGAACCGTCTTGATCTGACCCTTCAGCACTTCGCCGGCCGTACCGTCCAGAGAAATGTAGTCGCCTTCTTTGAACACGTCTGATCCGATGGTCAATGTTTTTACTTCTTCATCTACTTTGATTTCCGCGCATCCTGATACGCAGCATTTTCCCATGCCTCTGGCAACGACGGCCGCATGAGAAGTCATACCGCCTCTTGCAGTAAGGATACCTTCTGCTGCAACCATGCCAGCCAGGTCTTCCGGAGAAGTTTCCAGTCTTACTAAGACCGCAGGATTACCGTTTTCTACAGCAGCTACCGCATCGGCAGCATTGAAGTAAATCTTTCCTGTAGCAGCGCCCGGGGATGCGGGAAGTCCTTTGGTCAGTCTTTCTGCAGCAGCCAGCTCTGCGTCATCGAATTTCGGGTGGAGCAGCTGGTCGATCATAGCCGGTTCCAGTCGGGTAACAGCCGTTTTCTTGTCGATCAGACCTTCTTTTTCCATGTCTACGGCAATCTTTACCGCAGCTGCAGCTGTCCGTTTACCGTTTCTTGTCTGAAGCATGAATAGTTTATTTCTTTCAACGGTGAATTCCATATCCTGCATGTCTGTATAATGCTTTTCCAACAGTTCTGAAATTCTTGTAAATTCTTTATAGACTTCCGGGAAAGCTTCCGCCATCTCTGCGATCGGCTGCGGGGTACGGATACCGGCTACTACGTCTTCGCCCTGGGCGTTTACCAGGAATTCGCCGAAGAGTTTCTTTTCGCCGTTGGCCGGGTTTCTTGTGAAAGCAACGCCGGTGCCGGATGTATCTCCCATATTGCCGAATACCATAGACTGTACATTTACTGCAGTACCGATGCTGCCCGGGATGTCGTTGAGCTGTCTGTAAAGGATAGCTCTTTCGTTATTCCAAGAACGGAATACGGCCATAACCGCTTCCATCAGCTGATCCTTCGGCTCCTGCGGAAAGTTTCTTCCCATTTCTTCTTTTACTAATTTTTTATAATTGACAATGATGTCCTGCAAATGTTCGGTCGTCAGGTCCACGTCAAATTCGCAGCCTTCCTTTTCCTTCTTGGAATCGAAAATGGCATCAAACTTTGTTTTTGGAATTTCCATGACAACATCGCCGAACATCTGGATGAATCTTCTGTAGCTGTCATAAGCAAATCTCGGATTTTCAGTCAGCTTTGCCAGTCCTTCAACCGTGTTGTCGTTGAGACCAAGATTGAGGATGGTATCCATCATACCAGGCATGGAAATCTTTGCGCCGGAACGAACAGATACCAGCAGCGGATTTTCCACACTGCCGAACTGCTTTCCGGTCACATGTTCAAGATCGGAAAGTTTCTCAAAGATATCAGCTACGATGTCGTCTGCGATAGTCTGATTTTCTTCATAGTAGCGGTTGCAGGCTTCAGTCGTTACCGTAAATCCAAACGGTACAGGCAGGCCAATTTTGGTCATTTCCGCAAGATTAGCACCTTTTCCGCCCAACAGGTCTTTCATATCCTTTGAGCCCTCATTGAACGAGTAAACAAACTTTTTCTTTTCCACTTTTTAAATCTCCCTTGCTTAAAAAATTAGTTTTTCTTCTATATAGCTTTTAACCTGTTCTACAGGAATTCTAACTTGTTCCATCGTGTCTCTATCGCGGATGGTCACGCAGCCGTCTTCAGCCGTATCAAAATCCACGCATATACAGAATGGCGTACCGATCTCATCTTCTCTTCTATAACGTTTTCCAATGGATCCGGAAGCGTCATAATCGACGGTGAAATATTTGGACAGTTCCTCGTGGATCGGTTCTGCGATCGGCGCCAGCTTTTTGGCCAAAGGCAGCACCGCAGCCTTGAACGGAGCCAGCGCCGGATGAAAGCGAAGTACGGTTCGAACGTCTTCTTTTCCCTTGCTGTCGGTCAGCACTTCTTCATCATAAGCGTCTACGAGGAAAGCTAACGCCACACGGTCAGCACCCAAAGACGGCTCAATGCAGTAAGGTACATATTTTTCGCCGGTCTCAGAATCCACATAGTTCATTTCCTGTCCGGAATGTTCAATGTGCTGTTTCAGGTCGAAGTCGGTCCGGTCGGCGATTCCCCACAGTTCGCCCCAGCCGAACGGGAAGAGGTACTCAATGTCGGTCGTAGCGTTGCTGTAATGGGAAAGTTCTTCTTTTTCGTGGTCCCGCAGACGGATATTTTCGTCTTTCATACCCAGATTCTTCAGGAAGTTGACACAATAGTCCTTCCAATAGGAGAACCATTCCAAATCCGTTCCCGGAGCGCAGAAAAATTCCAGCTCCATTTGCTCGAACTCTCGGGTTCTGAATGTGAAGTTGCCCGGAGTAATCTCGTTTCTAAAAGATTTTCCAATCTGAGCGATGCCGAACGGAATCTTTTTTCGAGACGTTCTCTGCACGTTTCGGAAATTTACGAAGATACCTTGAGCTGTTTCAGGTCTTAAAAAGAGTTCCGATTTGGAATCCTCCGTTACACCCTGAAAGGTTTTGAACATCAGGTTGAACTGGCGGATTCCTGTAAAATCCTGCTTTCCGCAGTCCGGGCATTTGATGCCCTTTTCCTGGATGAATGCTTCCAGCTTTTCATTGGACCATCCGTCCACAGTAATGTCGGTGATGCCCTCATCTTTTAGGTATTCTTCGATCAGCTGGTCGGCTCTGAATCTGGATTTGCAAGCCTTGCAGTCGATCAAAGGATCCGCGAATCCTCCTACGTGGCCGGAAGCCACCCAAGTCTGCGGGTTCATGAGAATCGCTGCGTCCAGTCCTACGTTGTACTTGGATTCCTGCACAAACTTTTTCCACCAGGCCTTTTTTACGTTGTTTTTGAATTCAACGCCCAGGGGGCCATAATCCCATGTATTGGCCAGGCCGCCGTATATTTCGGAGCCCGGATACACGAATCCCCGGTTTTTGGCCAAAGCAGTAATTTTGTCCATCGTCACTTCTTTACTCATTGCTGTTTACTTACCTACCATTTCTATATTGTTTTTTATTTATCGTTGAGTTTATCTTCGATATTCTCTTTGATGTCTTCTACACCATCTTCCAAGTCATCAATGATCTCTTCTGCTTCATCCTTAATATCATCTGCAATATCGCCCGCTTCATCAAAGCAGCTGGAAAAATCGATGTCTTCTTTTTCTTTCTTTACTTTACTGATGGCATCGGAGGCCTTTGCTTTGGCATTCTGATAAATGTCGGAACTTCTTTCCTTTACGTCCTGATAAAGATCGGACCCCTTTTCTTTCACTTCATCGGCCACAACGCTGCCCTTTTCAACTACGTTCTCTACTGTATCGGAAACTGTATCGCTTACATCGATGATCGTACCGTCATCTTTTACAACTTCAACGGTACATTTGAATCCAAACGCCGCGATCACACCTAAAACAGCGCCCCACGGAGCAACGACTGTTCCGATAATTCCCAGGTTCACCGGGATGTTGAGGATTACCTCATCCTCTCTTTTTACAACGATCTTGGAAACGTTTCCCTTCTTGATCAGTTCTTTCAGGTTATCCAATACGGCAGTCCCCTGTCTGCTGAAGGATTTGCTTTCCTTGCTGTCAATAGTCTCCTCGATGCTGATAATCGCATCTACTACACTGCCATCAGCAGCTTCCAGTGCTTCCTTTGCTTCCGCATAGCTCACACCTGTTCTGTCCTTGACTAATTCAATCTTTTCTAATGTAATCTCCATGTTCAACCTCCTGGTATTAATACTCCGTTAAAAAGCTTTCGCTCTTTAAATCACCAATATCTAAATGATACGCTGCATACCGCCTGATCATGGCCTGCAGCTTTTTTTGGACCTTCTCATCCAAAGCCAGAAGTTCAAAGTTTTTCAGAGAATTGTCCGCAAAGTACTTTAATATATCTACTATACCAAAACTAATCGGATAAATCAATGTATCATTGCTACTAATTTCAACGGCAGTACCGCATTTTTCGCAGATAATCCCTCCATCTTTTATGCTGAGATACACCGGCGGATTTTCCTGGCCGCAGAATTGTCCGCAGAGGCAGCACCGATCCAATCGGGGCATAACCCCCATGATCTTCAGTGCTTTTACTTCATAACCCAAAACCAAGGTTCCATGGCTTTTTTGCCGTTTTTCCATGACGCTAAAAAAGTCCAAAATCAGACTGAACAAGGCCTGTGAGGGTTGTTCTTCCACCAGCAGTTTTTCGGTAAATTCCAAAACGTAGGAGCTGTTCATATACTTGTCTACATCTTCCCCGATCCGATAGTAGCTTTTTAGCACTTCCGCGCCGTTGATATTGTAGCTGTCTCTGTTTTTAAAGAGTTCGTAGCGGCCGTAAGTGAAGGGGCGCATAGCCAGCGCCGATTTATTCCTGCCCTTTTCGCTGATGCTGGTTCCCGCGCTGATCTTTCCGTATTTTTTTGAAAACAATAGGACCATACGGCGTCCATATGCGGCTTTTATCTGTTTGAGTATGATGCCTTCCGTATCTGTGATCATAGTTGGGCTCCTTTCTGCGAATCATTGTCCTTTAGTTTACCACATCCACTGAAATTCAACAATAGTTACAGGACCGTGAAAAAACCGGCTTCATAGTTGAAAACCGGTTTTTCGTGTATATGGATCCTCCGCAGCACTAAGCTCCAATCAAATGGGACTCAATCATTGAAAGCTGCTACCGTTTATTTCATTGATTTTTCCTGAGGTCCCGCATGTTTATGCTGGGAAAGAGGCATGACATGGATATTGCTCCGCTGCTCGTTTTCCGCCCAGTAAATATCATCGGCTACCTTTGCCTCCGGATTGAATTCCACGCCTTCAAAGATATGTTTTACAAACTCTTTATATCCTACCCGATCAATCAGATGGCCTCCGTGGAGATATTCCGGTTTGTAGTCCAGGGCCCAAGCAGAAAATTTCTGCCAGTTTGCAAACATTCCCAGAACCACCTCTTCTGTGACCCAGTTGAGAAACAGTTTGCCGGATCTGGGCGTCTGTTTTCCCGTTCTTCCTCCCAAGGTAACTCGGTATAATTTCTTTGGATCCCGGGTCCATCCTCCCGTCGGACAGATTAATGTGCATTCTCCGCAGCCAACGCAGCAGCATGGGTCCTTGTCGATTTTTCCATTTTCATTAAGAGACAGGACACCGGTTGCATGAGATTGACATGCATCAACACAAGAGCCGCAGCCAATACAGCGATCGTAATCATAAACTTGTTTATTGATTCCGATCACCCCAAAATCATTAAAATTGGCCTTGGCACAGTCGTTGGGGCATCCGGCTACGGAAACTTTAATATGATAGTGGGACGGAAATACCAGCTTTTCAATTTTTTTCGCCATCTCATAGGTATTGGCATTTCCTTTTATGCAATGGGTGTTGCCAATGCATGCCATAACATTACGAGCGCCGATGGTGGGATAACCATACTGAGTCGCTTCCATGTCGCATCCGCAGATGGTCACATCCACTTCCTCGATATATTCTCGGATGTATTCATTGACCTTTTCAATATTTTCGTATTTAATTCCTGGTACATCCAAAGTTTGGCGGGTTCCCATATGAAAGGATCCGTTTCCCCACCGCTGGCAAATCTCTGCTACTGTTTTCAAATGCTGGGCATTGATCACTGCACCGGGCACGCGCATTTGCAGCATAAATTCGCCCGGCACCTTGGACTGGCGGAAACAGTTGGTGCGAACTTTCTTTACATCAATATCATGATTCATTTCCATTACCTCCTTCCCTTAATCCACCAAATATTTGGCCCGGGTATAATTAAACGTCGGCCCATCCAGACATACATAAACTTCATCGATCCGACAGTGGCCGCACTTTCCTACCGCACAGGACATCTTGCGTTCAAAGGAAAGCCAAATTTTTTCATCCGGCACGCCGCATTTGGTACATTCCATAGCGGTAAATTTCATCATCGGCGGCGGACCGACCACAACTACTTCGTATGCATCACCGAACGTGTCAAAGGGGATTTCTTTGACAAATTCCGTCACAAAGCCTTTGCGCCAGCCTGGAAAGTTTTCGTTATCCAATGCATATATAGTTGAAAAATGATTTTTCCACGTTTCCAATTCATTACGAAACAGGATCCCCTCTTGATTTTTAAATCCGCAGATCAAATGAACACTTTTCGTAAAATCCGGTTCTTGCTCAAACTTGCGCAGCATACTTCTGACAGGGGCCAGCCCGGTTCCTCCCGTAATGATAACCATATGTTTCCTCTGGAAGGTTTCCATCGGCCACCCGTTTCCATACGCACCCCTCAGGAACAGCTCATCTCCCGGACGCTTTGCGAAAATCTCATTGGTAACTTTTCCAACGGAACGAATGGTAAACTCCATCCATCCATCGCCAAAACTGCTGACCGATATGGGCGCCTCTCCTATTTTGGGGATTGAAAGCTGGAGGAACTGACCGTGGGCAGGCCGGATATCGGTCTTTACTTTAAAGGTATATTCTTGCTTGCTTTCCTGTTTGATATCCAAGATCTCACAGGCTACGGGCTGAATGATATTATCCATGATTATCTTCCTCCTTCTGCACTGCGTTTGGCTGTGATTTCATCCACAGCAGCAGCCATTTTCTCTACTGTAGCTGCAATCGAAATCAATTCCGGGCATCGGCTGATGCATCTGCCGCATCCGACACACATATGAAAATCGTGGAAGCGGGCCTTGTAATCATGGAATTTATGAAGAACTTTATATCTCATTCGTTCTCCCGCAGAATCACGGAATACAATCCCCCCTGCCATATCGGTAAATCCTTTAATTTGGCACGATGCGGAAGTCCGCTTGCGTTCGCCGGCGCTTGTATTCTCCTGATAGATAATATCGCTGGCAGTAAAGCAGGTACATGTACTGCATGCGAGGGTACAGGCTCCGCAGGAAACACAGCGTTTATTAAATTCGTCCCACATGGAATGGCTCTTTAATTCAGTCAAAACCTCCTGATCCGGTATTTCCGGAATGGATACCTGAAGTTGGTTGTTTTCAACAAATGAAGGCGCAAACGAAGCAGAGGCGCAATCCCGGAAATAAGACTCCAGCGCTTCATCCTTTACTTGTATTAGCAGCGTTCCTTGATCCTCCCGTACGGCAGCAGCATAGTCTTCTGTCCGATTCGTACCCATGCTGGAACAGAAGCAGGTATCCCAGCCTTCACCGCATTCCATCAGCACAACCTTAACTTTCTCACTCATTCGCTGGTAATAGGAATCGGCAAAGTCTCCGTTCTGCAGATAAATCTTTTCCTGATGGTATTTTGCATGCACATCACAGGGCCGCATAAAAATAAGCAATTTCTTTTTCGTTTCTTTACTAGCCCTGTACTCGTCTTCTGTGAAATAAAACAAGGTCTCCGTAATCGGTGTTAAAACTTCTTTTGCCGGAAAATCCGACTTTTCGTGAAACTCGATTTCTCCTGCCGTATGTACTTGATCGTAACGAATGATATCGGTATCAGAGTATCTCCCCTTACCGACGAATCTTTTCGGAGCCCAGATCTCGAACTCATCCCGCAGTGCGTCAAAGATGCGATCTGCCTCCTCAAAATCCAGTTTATAGCCCATATCAAAGCCTCCTTTGGATCCTCTCTAATGTTATATTGATTTCTTATATTGTCTACCTTATTCACCGTTTTGTCTAATTATTAAAGTTTATCGTGTCATAAATATTATTTATGTATAATTCTGAAAATTCCAACCAGTTATCTATGCTCTCCGCCTGCTCCCTTTCACAAATGAAAAGATTGAGAACGTATTGAAAAGGAAGTTCTGAGGCAAACTTGCTGAAAAAAAAAGCAACTGCCCTCAAGCTAGATTTTAGTTCTAACTTACGGGCAGCCATTTAAATACGGTCATATTTTGCATTTTTATCTGTTAGATTATTTTCTTCAAAGCTTCCTTATCCAGCTTTTTTCGATCTAAGATCTTGATTGATTCAAATGCATCACTAATGCTGTTCTGAAGCATATAATAGTGGCGCTCTTCTCGTTCTGAAAGCTCTCTAAGTTCAACCCTTATGTCGTACACTTCTGATTTCAGCAATACAATATCAGATTTTACGTTCACCATATCCTCTTTTAACACTTCTATATCGGAGCGCATGTCTTTCATCTCCGAGCGCATGTCTTTCATCTCCGAGCGCATGTCTTTCATCTCCGAGCGCATGTCTTCCATCTCCAAACACAGATCTTTCACTTGGGTCTCAAGCTTTTGCAACCCGGATTGTACTTCTAATAAAATGTTTAGGACTTTATCTTCCATCATGTTACCCCTTTCACAACTGGAAAATACCGTTTCTTAGATTGCTTGCAAGCTGCGTTGCAGCAAGATTCACTATTTTCTTCCTTGCGGCAACGCCGCATTCCGATGGTTAGAATAGTATGTTTTATTGTAGCACAAATGGAATCGCTCGTCTATAGATTTAGATATATTATTTACATTTATTTACATTTACTCCTTGTACCCAAAATTGGATAGCGCAAAGTCGCTGTCCCTCCAATTTTCCTTCACTTTTACCCACAGTTCCAAAAACACTTTCGTCCCCAGCAGAGCCTCGATCTCTTCACGGGCGCTCTTTCCAACACCTTTCAATTTTCTGCCTTCTTTGCCAATGATAATTCCCTTATGAGACTTTTTTTCGCAATAGATGACAGCCCCAATTTTTGTAATCTTAGGAGTTTCCTTGTAGCTTTCGATCTCCACGGCTACACCGTGAGGCACTTCTTCCTGCAAATAAAGCAGCAGCTTTTCACGAATAATCTCACTGACAATGAAACGCTCCGGATGATCTGTAACCATATCTTCCGGGAAATACATCGGCCCATCTTCCATAAATTCAGCAGCAGCCTCGATGACATCGCCTACATTTTTCCCTTCTGTGGCAGAGGTTCCGATAATCTTGGAAAACACTCCCGTCTCCTCGTACTCTTTATAAATCTGCAGGAAATCATCCGGATCCAGCTGGTCGATCTTGTTAATGACTAAGATTTTAGGCGTGGTGATTTGCCGCAGAAGATCCAGAATGTATTTATCTCCCGGACCTGCACTCAACTTATCATCGACGATCAAAATCACCGCATCCACTTCTTTAAAGGTGCCGATTGCCGACTCGGTCATAAAGTCGCCCAGCTTATTTTTCGGCTTGTGAATCCCGGGGGTATCGATAAAGATCATTTGCAGATCGTCCTGCTTTTCCTGCCCGCTGCGGGTATAGATTCCCCGAATGGTATTTCTGGTAGTCTGCGGCTTGCTTGTGGTAATGGCAATCTTTTCTCCCAAGATGGAATTAAGCAGGGTTGATTTTCCAACATTCGGCCTGCCTACGATACTAATAAATCCTGATTTCATTCTTTCTCCAATCGAAAGCCTTCCGGAAGCAGAACATTTAGAGGCTGCACCCTGAGGCTGTTTTCATCTTTTCCTGTAATAACGTCTAGCTCCGGGCAAAATTCGTACATAAATTGCCGGCAGATTCCGCAAGGAAGAGCTTCACCGCCGCTGGAAGCGATGGCAATGGCAGAAAACTGCCGCTTTCCTTCTGAAATAGCTTTAACAAAGGCCGTCCTCTCAGCGCAGATCGTGCCGCCATAGGATGAATTTTCCACATTGACGCCGGTATACACTTGTCCGTCTTTTGTCAAAAGCGCAGCGCCAACCTGGAACTTTGAAAAGGGTACGTATGCGTTTTCTTTGACCTGATCGGCTATCTTGAATAGTTCTTTGTATTCCATACCGCTCACCTTTCCACCTGAATCTTCTCCATAACCTGGTCCTCTTTCGCCCGCATTTCCTGCTTGTCCTCTTCGTCCATATGGTCGTAGCCCAGCAAATGGCAAATGCTGTGCACAAATAAATAAACCATCTCCCGCTCATTGGAATGGCCGTATTCATCCGCTTGGATCAATGCCTGCTGCGTACAGATAACCACATCACCCAAAGGGATTCCGCCTTCCTCAGGAAGCTGATTCAGATCCTCGTATTGGGGGAAGGACAACACATCGGTGACTTTATCCACTCCCCGATACATGCTGTTCAGCTGCTGAATCTCCTCCGGGCTGACGAAGGTCAGGCTCACCTCTACACGATCAGAAGGAATGCCCTCAGACTCTACACAGATGACCGCCCCTTCCTCCATCTTGGCGAGGAGCTTATCTCCCGGTTTTCTTTCCGGGTCGCATATAATGTTCATTTATTCCTCCTCCGGTTCGGGATTTGCCTGATAATATTTATCATAAGCGCCGATAATCTTCTTAACTAATTCATGCCTGACAACATCCACATCTTTCAAATAGCAGAAATCAATGCCCCGCACATGTTTTAAAATCTTGGACGCTTCCACAAGACCTGACCGCTTGCCTCTGGGCAGATCGATCTGGGTCACGTCGCCAGTGACGACGATCTTGGATCCAAAACCCATTCTGGTTAGAAACATCTTCATTTGTTCGCGGGTTGTATTCTGTGCCTCGTCTAAAATAATGAAGGAATTGTCCAGCGTCCGGCCCCGCATGTATGCCAGCGGCACCACCTCGATCGCTTCTTTTTCTTTTAAGCGGAGGGCGCTTTCTCTGCCCAAAACATCGTAAAGGGCATCATATAGGGGCCTCAGATATGGATCAACTTTTTCCTGCATATCTCCCGGCAGGAAGCCCAGCCTTTCACCTGCTTCCACAGCCGGCCGGGTCAGAATGATCTTCTGCACTTCTTTATTCTTAAAGGCATGGACGGCCATTGCTACTGCGATATAGGTTTTTCCTGTGCCTGCCGGGCCGATTCCGAATACAATATCCCGCTTGCGAATGCTCTCGACATATTTTTTTTGACCCAGAGTCTTTGGTTTTAGCGGTTTGCCTTTATGAGTAAAGCAGATGATATCTTTATCTATCTTGCTTTCTTCATAAGAAAGCCCTTCATCCTTCAGCGCAATGACATAATTGATCTTCTGTTCATCCAGCGTTTCGCCTTTTTTCATGATCTCCGTTAATTCCTTAATAACTGATTCAGCCCGGTCTGTATCCTGGCCTCTTAAAATCAGCTCATTATCCCGCTGCATGATATCCACATCCATATTTTCCTTTATAATTCGAATGTTGGAATCCAGATTTCCAAAGAGCTCACTGCGGTCGATCTCCTCGCTGATCACGATCTTTTTTATCTTTTCCGTCTTGTTTATCAACTATGATCTCCTCTTCTGTTCCTATTTGCTGTAAGGTTTCTAATGTCACACCTATTGTTATTATATTTTTTTCCCGGGAAAAATTCAAACTTTTATTGAGAATTTGTGCTTTTTGCGGTAAATTTTCTTTTGCATACTGTCGAATCGCGGCATTTACTGTCTTTGTCAGTTCCTCATTTTTAACTTCGGTCTGACTTAAAGTCACTTGTTCCACGGTTACTGCGTCGATTTTCAGCCGAAACGGTTTGACCAGATTAATCAAATTCTTTGTCTTTACTCTGGAAACCTCATAAGGATTGACGGCCTTGGCAAGGTTATGGCCGTTGAAAGAAAGTCCCCATATCTTCTTTCCTGTCCCGGTCTTGATTCTCTTATACCTCTCTGCATAAAAATTCAAACGTTCCGGTATTTTAGCTTCCACCGTCCCTTCTGCATGGACGTAGGTTTTTGTTTCGTTTTCAGAATCAGTGCCGTAGGCCACATTCCGCAAAGGTACCGTTCCTGTAATTAAGATATCGCCTTTTTTTACATAGGCCCCGTCTTTCACAGCCCGCACGCCTTCAATCGGAATGACTTTGCTGATATATCCCGCTTTATCGGCTACGATATCGCAGGGCTTTTTGTCCTCAACTTTGGTCTTTACTGGCTTTGCACCTTCGGCGATAGTGACTTTTGCCAGATTTCCGGTAAAATCAATACCTACCCAGGAAATTTCATCGTAATCTTCATACAACTTTATTTTAACCTTGCCTACATCGATATTTTTCTTGCACCCTTCGTACAGCCCGGCCTCGGCCAAGGTTTGGCGCAGCTGAGGCTCATCGATCTTTTCGTACCCGTCAATTTGAATTTCCACGATAAAAAGGCTCTGATAGTAAAAAAACGCCAAAAATAGCACCACCCCTATAATCGTGACTTTTCGTTTCCACAGGCCCATCAAAGCATACCCGTATCCACCGTCGGAAATTACCGTAATTTTATAGGTACTCTTGGCCAGCTTTTTCAGCTTTTTAAAGTCTTGGCTGCTGACCATCATCGTCAGTTCCAAATCACTTACGAATGTTACGCCCTTGAGTTGAACCCGGTTCTTTATGCACTTGTCGATCAGCTTATCCAGCTGAAAACCTTCAACTCTTATCTTCTTGTAGTGTTCCGTAAAACTGGAGTTGTTCCAAGTCACCTGTGATCAGCATCCTTTCGTCTTTCAGTTCTTTTATGGTCAGATCTTTTCCTACAACAGAAGTAAATCGCTGCCCATTATGAACGATGATTTGATCTCTACTAAGCAGTACCAATTTTTTTACATTGTCCAAAATAACCGTATTGCCGCTGACCAGTACCCTGGGCATATTGATCGCAAAATCAAACAGCAGTTCATCCTTAATGGCCATATTCCCTCCTTATCATTCTTTCTATTTTATTACTCCCTTCTGAAGAATATGCAGGTAAGATGCGAGCTGCATCCAGCATCTTTTATCACAAAAAAACACCTAGATTTATGGCTTTGTAATAAATTCAGGTGTTTTTGTAAGTAGATAGCAAAGAGTCTATATTTTGTATGGCGCAGACGTTGTTTTTTTCGGGCCTAATGTTTGATGCGGCTCTACTACCAATCTGATTAGAATAGTATACAACGCAAGCCGCATCAAATAGAATCCCGATTCAAGACAATATGCTAAAATATAAATTATTCTTTTGTTCGAAACAGTAATTTTTTTAAAGCTTTTTTATCAAACGGGATCAGCGGATACAGATAGCTGGTCCCTGCCAGGGTCTTTGTGGAAACCATGAACAAAAGGCCCACGGCCAGGCCGATGACCGCACCCCAGATTCCATAGACCGCAGCCCCGATCAAAATCAGAATACGCATGAATTTCACTGCATACCCCAGCTCGATGCTGGGCTGGGTAAAGCTGGCCAGCGCCACCACGGCCATGCAGAGAATGGTTTGCGGAATGAACCAGCCGGATGATATGGAGAACTCGCCCAATATCAATGCTCCGATGACGGAAAGGGACATTCCCAGGGATTCCGGTGTATTGAGGGAAGCAAGCTTCAGCCCGTCGATGGCCAGCTCAAGGAGGATAAACTGCCAGAATAACGAGATTGCAAATTCTTCATCGGGCACGAAAAAGGTCTCGTTAATAGGAATTGGAATATCGCCTTGGCTCACCAGCAGATACACCGGTGTTAGAAACAAGATCACCAGCGCATTGGCAATTCGCAGAAGGCGGAAATAATTGCCTGTAACAACGGGGAAATAATAATCATCCACATCCTGGACAAAGTCGAAGATTCCTGCCGGAATTAAGATGACCGTCGGCGAATTGTCGGTGATGATCGCAAGCTTTCCTTCCGCCACATGGGCCGAAATCACATCCGGCCTCTGGGTATACCGAACCTTGGGGAAGGGGTTCAGCCAGCCTCCCCTGCGGCCTCCCCGCTTTCCCTGCAGTTTGCCCATAGCATCAATCAGCGTTTGTTCCCCCACTGTTGTCGTTTCCAGCTTCAATTTATTCAATTCATCGGAAAGCTGGTCGACCAGCTTTGGATCGGCCTTTCCTTTCATATAGACCAGGCAGACGTCGCTCTTGCTCTCATTGCCCACAATAAAGCCCTTGAAAATCAAATTGCTATCCCGAAGTCTGCGCCGTATTAAGGCTACATTGGTCATCAAGGTCTCCGTAAAGCCGTCCTTTGCCCCTCGCAGAGACTTCTCCTTGGCCGGCTCCTGCACGCTCCTGGCGGGATATTCTCTGATATCGATAATGATAATTTCATCCAGGCCGTCAATAATAAAGGGTATGAGGCCGGAATAAAAATGCTTGAGCGCTTTATCGATATCCGTTTCTGTCAATGTATCTAAAAAAGGAAGATTGCGTTCAATAAACGTTTTCGAGGTATGGACATCCTTCATTTTCTCCGGCGGCACCCGCAGCAGATAAGACATGACCCTCTGCATGACCTCACCGTTTACCAGTCCATCGATAAAAAAGATTGTCGTTTCTTTGCCGCCGATACTGATATTTCTTTCCAAAACATCAAAGCTTTCTCCCAAAGGCAGCTTTTTTCGAAATGCATCGAGATATTCCTTATATTTATTCATACTTCTCTCCCTTAACAAAACATATGACTTGCAGTCGCAAGTTTCATTCTTGTTTAGTTTGTCAAGGTTTTGGAATATCATTCGCATTTTTTCCAAACAACCCTTTGCGGCCGCTTCACACTCCTGCGGGTACGGAAAAGCTCATGGCCCTGGGCGCTATTTCAAAAGTGACTTTTTCTGTGTCGATGATTTCGCCATCTACACAAAGCTTCATTAAGCCCTGATTGGCCCAGATTTTCAATCGCCTGCAGGTTCGATAATCAATGATTTCCGGCGCTTTTCGGTCTGCTAGATGGGTTCCTTTGGCGTATTTGGGAAACAGCCGGATAAAGGTCCTTCGAGGAACATTTTTGATCAAGCTCACATCCATCAATCCATCGTCCACCTTGGAAAGAGGCAGTCCCTTTACGCCTCCCCCACAGTAACATCCGTTGGCGACTGCGATCAAAAGCAGCTTGCCGTCAAAGGCACTTCCGTCCTCATAGAAAACCTTCAGATCAGCGCCTTTCTTTTTAACCAAAATAATGGCCACCGACAGCAAATAGGCAAATGAACCCTTCACCAGCGGCCAGTTTTTGGCGCGGCTGGTCTGATCCACCACATTGCAGTCAAATCCAATATTGAACATATTCACGCAATATCTGCTTTCCCCGGCTTGTCCTTTCCTTTCTGCCTCATAGCGAATCAAATCGCTGCTGCGTGCCTGACCGCGCAATTGGGCTTCAATATCCAGGAATTCCTGGGGTGAAGCATAGTTTCTCACATAATCGTTGCCCGTTCCCAGCGGCACGCAGCCCACCTCCACACCCTCAAACCCGACGGCCCCGTTGACCACTTCATTCAAAGCCCCGTCTCCGCCGCAGGCGTAAAAACGGATATTTTCACCGGCCTCTTTTTCCTGGCAGATCGTTCGAACGAATCGTTCGCCATCTCCCTGAGATCGGGTTTCATAGATTTCAGCAGCTTCCCCCAGCCGCTCCGAAGCAGATCGGATCTGCTCTTCCAGTTTCTGTTTCTTTCCCTTTTTTCCGGCCAGTGGATTGATCACAAAAATATGTCGCATCTTTTCTCTCCTTGCCTCTCATTTTAATGTTTCCTGAACCTGCATGCAACACTAATTCTTTTAAAATCCGCCCACTTAGGGTATAATATCTACCAGTATATAGAATTTAAAGGAGTTTGATTATGGATACGAGAATAAAAAAGCTGTCGGATCTGCTGGTCCACTATTCCTGTAACGTACAGAAGGGGGAAAAAGTGTTGATCACCTATGAAGGAGACTGCTGCAAACCGCTGATCCGCCAAATCATCAAGGATGTATACGCCTGCGGCGGCCTGCCCTACGCGGAGCTTCGGGACTCTGCCGTAACAAGAGAGATTCTGCTGGGATGCCAGGAAGAACAGATTGAGTTTATGAACGAATATCAGTTGGCGCAGATGAAAGGCATGCAGGCCTATATCGCAGTGAAGGCCGGCGATAATACGGCGGAAATGGCGGACGTGCCTTCCGAAAAGCTGAACATGTACAGCAAGCTGACCCGGCCGGTACTGGACTACCGGGTGAATAAGACCAAGTGGGTCATCGCAAGATACCCAAACAGCTCCATGGCTCAGCTGGCCAATACCAGTCTGGAAGCCTTTGAAGATTTTTATTTTGATGTCTGCACCCTTGACTATCAGAAGATGAGCACGGCCATGGATGGGCTGGTAGATCTGATGAACAAAACGGATAAAGTCCAGATCAAAGGACCGGATACGGATTTGACCTTTTCCATCAAGGATATCCCCGCCGTAAAATGCGCCGGCGAGTGCAACATCCCCGACGGCGAAGTCTACACGGCTCCAGTAAAAGAATCTATGAATGGAACCATTTCTTACAACACACCTTCGGAAGAACAGGGTTTTACCTTTGAAAACATTGTATTTGAAGTCAAAGATGGAAAAATCGTCAAAGCCTCAGCCAACAACAACGACCGCATCAACCAGCTGCTGGATACCGACGAAGGCGCCCGCTATTTCGGAGAGTTCGCCCTGGGCGTCAACCCATACATCCTTCAGCCCATGAAGGATACCCTCTTTGATGAAAAAATCGCCGGCAGCTTCCATCTGACCCCGGGAGCCGCCTATGAAGATGCATTTAATGGAAACAAGTCGGCCGTTCACTGGGATCTGGTCATGATCCAGCGCCCGGAATACGGAGGCGGCGAAATCTACTTTGACGATGTGCTCATCCGTAAAGACGGCTTATTCGTGGTTCCCGAATTAAAAGGACTCAACCCGGAAAACCTGAAATAAAGCCTTTATCCGTTATTCCTTTCCTGTACAAAGAAGAAGGACCGGCCGCATCGCAAGCAGTCGGTCCTTTTCCTCTCATAGTTTCACCCTCTCCTTTCCGCCTGCCCGAAGCGGACGCAGGCAATAGAAAGACAAACAAACGTGATAATGGCGGCAGTTGGGACCCACGGCAGCAGCTCGCAGGGAAACGTTCCCATATGCGTGGCCAGTTCATGCATCCTGGCGGTAACAACCCGAAATGGGTAACACATCGGATAAGCAAACCAAATCCTGGTGTTCATGGCCAATACCGAAGGAACGATGGCCGCCAGTCCAATCCCCACGGAAAAAACCGGAGTTTGAACGCAGACAGCGATCATCCAAAATACGGCTGCCATGGGCACTGCCGCCAGATAAACGGAGCCGGCCAGTTTCAACACCTTTTCCAAATCCTGAACAAACGAATAATCTTCCGCTGAGGATGCTGCAGCAGCGCTTAAATAATAACAAAGCACCATCATAGCCATCTGTATCGCAGCTAAAAGAAGCAGCAATATAAATTTTGCCATGCACAGTTTGGCCGGGGATATGGGGAGGGAAAGCATCTTCAAGATGCCATGATTTCCCCGTTCTGTTTGATTGAGCAAAACGGTGCCAATTACCAAGCTGGCCGGAAACATAAACCAGGCCAGTCCCAGAAAGCTTTGCACCAGAAAATTGTCTTCCGGCAGAATGCCCTCCTCCTGCATGTTGAAATTGGTATCGGCATTGATAATCATCGGAATCCAGAGAATAACAATGGGGATCAGCAGAATCAAAAGAATTTTTGAACGCCGGATTTTTTGCCTTTCTATATCGATCATGGTTATCATATTCACCGCACATTCCTCCTTATCTTCAAATAAGCCAGCTCTGCCGTCCCAAGCACTACACTTTCCGCCAAAACTCCCCAAAGGAATTCCACCGCGCGTCCGTCCTCCATGCTGCATAAATTCCGGAACGGAAGGGAAAATGGAAAGAGCGATGAAAGAAAACCGGAAGCGGGAATCACCACTGTGATAAAGATGCCGATCACGCCGATCCCCAGAGATACCCACATATTCCTGCATGCAGAGGAGACTGCGGCCATGAGAAGCATGACCGGTATTGCCAAAACCAGGCTCAACCCCATTGTTTGAAGCAATTTGATCCAAACTGCTTCTGAAGGAGAGAACCAATGCCAGAGACAGAAGGCAAAGGCAGCGCTTTCCAAAACTGCCATTAGAAGCAATGCGGAGAGCAGAACCATGCACTTGCTGAAAAAAATCCCCCAGGCGTTAGTCGGCAAGGTTTCCATCTTCTCCATACCATTGTCGGAAAACTCTATATGATACACAATACACCCGCCGATCACGATCATAAAAACATTGAGCATAGCCACCATCTGCCAGTTGGCATCCATCAGAACCTTTATAGACGAACCGCCCATCGATGTGAAAACATCTTCTCGAAAAGCCATATTGCCAACAGGTATGGCGGCCGCCAGCAGTCCGGCTCCCGCAAAAGCGGGAAACAGTCCGGTCCGTTTTACCTTTTTCAATTCTAAAAAAACGCTCATCGACCGCGCCCCCTTTTTTGGTTATCTTCATCAATCATCGCTAAAAAGGTATCCTCAAGATGTTGGTTGGAATAACCTTTTTGGACGGCCAGCTGCTTTAAAGCTTTGAGAGAGCCTTCAAAGAGAAGCCTGCCATGGTTGATGATTCCCACGTCATCAGCCATCAGTTCAATTTCCGGCAGCAAGTGGGAAGACACCAATACTGTACAGTCAAACTGTTTGGGAAGATTCCGAATCAACGTTCGTATCTCGTGGATTCCAACCGGATCCAAACCATTAGTGGGCTCATCCAAAATGAGAATCGGCGGTTTTCCAATCAGCGCGCCCGCCAGCCCAAGCCGTTGTTTCATCCCCAGTGAGTACTTCTTAGCCAGCCGCTTCCGATGCTCCGTCAGGCCCACAAGCTCCAGGGCCTCCTCCACGGCCGACTTGGGCAATCCCAAGATTTTTCGGATAAGCTCTAAATTTTCTTCGCCGCTGAGATTAGCATAAAAAGCCGGCGCTTCGATAAAGGATCCGATTTCTCTGAGAATGGCCTGCCGATCTTTAGGATATGACCTGCCGTTTATGAGAAAATTACCCCGGGTTGGTTTGATCAATCCCAAAAACAATTTCATGGTCGTAGACTTCCCTGCCCCATTGGGACCTAAAAATCCATATACGCTGCCGCTGCGGACATGGAGATTCAGATTGGATACTGCCTTAAAATCTCCATAGGCCTTTGTCAATTTATTTGTCTGTATGATGTTCATATCACCATCTCCTTTCTGATCACAATTCCATTCTACATCCTCATCCTTACGCCTGCTTTCTCATAACCTTACATTTGCCTTACATTTGCTTTGCAATGAAAAAAACCATGTTTTCGGTAGTATAATATGGGTGAGGTGATCAACATGAACGATGATTTTTTAAAGGGAAAACCGATTTTGCTTGTGGATGATGAGCAAGAACTGTTGGATTTAGTCACATCCATTCTTAAAGATGGCGGCTACACACACATCTACACGGCCCAGACTGTTTGCCAGGCTGTAAAGACGGCTGAACTGGTTGAGCCCCAACTGGCAGTCCTGGATGTGACGCTGCCCGATGGGGATGGTTTTTTTCTAATGAAAGAATTGAAGAAAATGGCTGACTATCCGATTTTATTTCTTTCTGCCCGGGGAGAAGACGAGGATCGCCTGGAAGGGCTGGGGCTGGGCGCTGACGATTATATTGTCAAACCATTTCTGCCAAAAGAATTGCTGTTTCGGATCAATGCGATCCTGCGGAGAAGCTATAAAAACGAGAGCCCGCTTGTGCGGCTCCATGCCTGCAAAATCGATTTCAGCAAGGCGGAAGTCATCAAAAACGGCGAACATATATCCCTGACAGCCAAAGAGCATGATCTGCTCTTTGCACTCTGCCAGGGGGCAGGAAAAATCGTTACCATCGACACGCTATGTGAAGCAGCCTGGGGTAGCAATCCGTACGGCTATGAAAATTCTCTGATGGCCCATATACGGCGTATACGGGAAAAGATTGAAGACAATCCGTCAAAACCCAAATCCCTGGTTACAGTCAAAGGTTTGGGATACAAATTAATTGTGGAGGACAAGCAATGAGCAGCGCAATGAAATTGATCCGCAGATTTATCGTAATTCTTTTTCTGTCCATCTGCCTGCTGTTTATCTTCAATGTGGTGCTTTTTTTCTATCTGTCCTATCATCAGGCCGGAAACCAGGGCGGCTGGAAAGCGGCGGAAACCATTTCCCAGTCCTTACTAAAGGATGACCGCGGCAGCTACCGACTTTCTGAAAAGGGGGCAGCTACTTTGGATGAGTATCAGGCATGGGCCATTCTCATCGATGATCGCACCGGGAAGGTCGTCTGGCATAGCAGCAATCTTCCCCAGGAGGTTCCCCTTGCATATTCTGCTGCAGACATCGCCAGGGCAGTAAGAGGATATATCTGCGATTACCCCACTACTACCAGCGGCCACGGTAAGGATTTGCTGATCCTGGGTCACCCCAAAACCGCCTATTGGAAATTGATGCATAACACCTTTGATTACCAGACCATTGCCAGTCTGCCCCGCCACTTATTGGTGTTCACCATCTGTAATCTGGCTGCCATTTTTCTCATCTACATGGTTGCCGCCACAGGAATCTTCCGTTCAGTGAAACCGATTCTTTGTGGTATCGAGGCCCTTCCTGAAGGCGGAAACGTCTATGTAAAAGAGAAAGGGCTTTTATCACAGCTGGCAGCATCCATCAATCGGGTCTCGGAAACCTTGAATATGCAAAAACGGCAGATTCGAAAAAAGGAAACGGCGCGGGCGAACTGGATCGCCGGGGTATCCCACGATATCCGTACGCCGCTGTCCATGGTCATGGGGTATGCCGGTCAGTTGGAAGAGGACCAGGCGCTGGAAGAGCCTGTACGCCGCAAAGCATCTGCGATTCGCCATCAGAGTGAGAAGATAAGGAATCTGGTGTCCGATCTGAACCTGGCATCCAAACTGGAATACAACATGCAGCCGCTAAAAATGGCCCCAGTCAACATGGCTGCTCTGACCCGGCAAGTATCAGCAGATTTTATGAATATGGATATCGAGGACAAATATCCCATTAGCTGGAATGGCTCAGAAGAAATGAATGCCTGTTTTGTTTTGGGCGATAAAGACCTTCTGCGTCGGGCGTTTTCCAATATCATACAAAACAGCATCAACCACAACGATGGCGGCTGTGGAATCTATATCACCTTATCGGAAAAAGACGGTCAGTGCGCAATCCTGATGGAGGATGACGGGATCGGCGTCAGCAACGCTCAGATTGAAGAATTGAACAGCAGCCCCCATTACATGGTCTGCAACGATCAGATATCCCGGCAGCGCCATGGCCTGGGTCTTTTAATCGTCAAACAAATCGCCGCCGCCCATCATGGCAGTGTAACCATTGGCCGCAGTACTTATGGGGGCTTTTCTCTTTTGCTGGAGTTTCCCATCTGCCAAGAGAATCACAATTCTTAACGTTACTTTAGAAGCACCAAAAAAGAGCCACAACAGGCTCTTTTTTGTGTATCATTTATTTTCTACGTTTCAATTTCCAAACAATCAAACCGATCAAGATGATGATGACTGCCGCTATTGCGATCAGCAGCGGGTAATTGATGCCTGATCCTTCGCTGTCTTTTTGCTGTGCCTGGTCCATGGTGGACTCATCTGCAGCTGCTGATGAAGTCGGCTGGGTCGTTTCCGCTGCAGTCGTTTCTTCCGTCGTGCTCTCTTTCGTAGCTTCCGTCGTAGCCTTAGCGCCTGTTATTTTTACCGTGCTGTCCGCCGACGGATTGCCCAGTGACTGGTCGCCGTCTAAATTCTGAGTTTCTAAAGTTTCCAAACTGAGCTTCACATTGCCGGAAGCCTTTGCCTTAAATTTCACATTAAAGGATATCTTTCCGCTGGCATCGCCGGCGTAGGACTTAAGTTCCACAAGGCCAGCGTCGCCCTGGCTGCTGCCGCCGGACACGTACTCCAGCTTGCTGTTATCGTACGTTAAGTGCCCATTTACATACCCCAGAGAGCTGCCTTTGTAGGTCACCGTAACTGTCAGCGTTTTTCCCACCTGAGCGGAACCTCCGGAAATGGAAACGCTGGAACTGGCGGCAAAGACCGTACTGGGAACCAGAAGGGCAAACAATACCATGACTGCTGTCCATATTCTGAATGTCTTTTTCATTTCTTCTCCTCTGCCTTACCATTTATCACGGTTTTGCGCATGGACTTGACGGCATGCTGTTATAAACCGGAATATGGAATACGATTGGATAGTTGTCGCTGGCTTCATATGCGTACTTGAGAATCTTTCCTTCGCTCTCAGCGCCGGAAGTATTGGTCATATACTGATGGGAAGCCACATTGTTCAACCCGTTCATTACATTAAACTTCTTCGTATAATATGTATACTGATTATTCGTCAGATAGTTGCTCGAATAATAGCTGGCGCCGCCGGACAGGGATTTTTCTATGGTATTCCATGGTCTGCCATAGCTGGTAGCGCCGGTGCCCGCGCCCTTGGCCCACCACAAGCCGCGCTGAGTCGCATTCATGCCGTTGGCTGTATAAGCTCCGATATTAAAATGATTGTAGTAACCCTTATACCCGGAATAATTTCCTGATATCAGGCCGCTGCCGCCTCTCCAGCCCTGCTCCATAATGACCATAGCTGTGATCACATTGGGGTTTACTTTAGAATTGACACCCGCATTGTACAGATAATTGATGTAGCTGGTGGTATTCATAAAGCAACTGCTTCTGGATACCATGCTCTTGATGGTGTTCTTGTTCTGCGACGCCGAATCGAATTTATGGTCCATAAATTGATAGATTGAGCTTTCCGTCAGGAAATTTCTAGGATCCATATAATGGGCAACAATCTTTTCGGATGCCGCGTTCCATCTGCCGTCAAAGGTCGTATATTTTCCAGTAGAGCTGTTATAGGCTCCGGCTGCTTTGGATTTCCAGGAATCGGGCGAAGTCGGCTCAACCAGATTAATTCCGATCTTCATTTCCTTTGACAACATACTCGACCAGGTAAGTCCCGTTTTCTGAGCCTTGAAAATCCACTGGGGATGGGCTTTGTGCAGGGTTCTCAGTTTAGTTTTATAGCTGTCCGGGAATCCTTCGCTGGTCATCCAGGTCTCAAACTGGGCATCGCTCAGGTTGGAACCGCTGCCGGACGGCGCCTGCGAACCGGCGGTATCCGTCAAGGTGACATAACTGGAGAGCACATAGCCCTTCTTGGATGACGTATAATTGAATTTATACCATACTTCCCCGGAAGAATTGGTTACCTTGGAAAGAACGGTGATCGACTTTCCTTTTGCCACCGAGCCGATCTTGGAGTAATTAGTCCCTGCTCCGCTTCTAACATTGAGCGGTCCGTTTTTTATTTTAGCCTTTTTGTTCAAGGCTGTCTCTTTATTCTTTGAAGACGACGAAGCTGCCTTTTTCACAGTCACGTACTTGGAATGAACATAACCTGTTTTAGAGCCAAATTTAATTCTGTACCATTTAGCCTTATCCGTACCCTTCTTTTCGCCGGTAATGGTTACAGATGCTTTTTTCTTTACCGTTCCAATTTTCTTATATTTGGTCCCGGCGTTGCTTCGCACATTCAAAGGACCGCTCTTAATCGTTCCCTTCTTTGACGGTGAATACGTTTTCAGTTTGCCTGCAGAAGAAGAATTCTTGGAAGTGGATTTCACGGTTACATATTTTGCACATACATATCCATTTTTGGATTTAAACTTGAACTTGTACCACTTGGTCCCATTCTTATCTTTTTTCGTTCCTTTGATGGTTATGGTTTTCCCCTTGGCAATGGTTCCCAATTTTTTATACTTTGTTCCGGCATTGCTGCGCACGTTCAATGGGCCATTTTTGATAGTTCCTTTTTTCGTTGCGCCGTACACATCTGCCTTCCCTGCCGCTGGCAGGATTGCAAAAACAGTCATTATCATAAACAGAGCTGTTACGACCGCAATGCATTTGCTGTTAATCTTTGTTGACATAATCTTTTACTCCTGTTGAAAAAAATTCCCCCCATATTCGACTTTTACTTACTAGAGTTTACCTTATTGTTCCTGAAAAGTCAATGATTCGACAATTTTTTTACAGTAAATTGAAATAAAAAAAGACTGCTAGGTTTCTTTACCATAACAGTCTTTTTTCGTTTATTGGATTCTTCGGTATTCGGGCTTTCCCTCCATGTATTCCACATGGAAGATTCCTTTCATATCGATCTGACATTCTGTAAGTGCAGCAATCACCTTCTGCAGGTCGTGCCCTGTAATATACAGTGCCTGGCCGCAGGATCGCAAAAGCTGGGTGGGTACGCGTCTCACCTCTGAGCCAATTCCCCGTTCCATCAGTTTATCTCGTGCATACATCGCCTTGTAAAAAGAAGAAAATGTGAATATATATTCTAACTTTGTTTCAGGTCTGTGCAAAAAAAGGACCTCCTGTCTATACTATATGATCTTTTTCATCATTTGTATGTAAAGATCCTTTATAGACGCCTTCTTTGCACTCTCTGCCGCTACAATGGGGAATCGTTCTTTTTCCACGCCATCCTGATATACGACCAGTTCTCCCAGCTGCTGACCTCTTTTCAGCGGCAGCGGCACATATCCTTTCATTTCCACTTTTGTTTTGATGCTATTCTTTTTTCCCTTTTTCACCAGAACCGCCACATCGTCTTCCATAACCACATCGATTTTTGACGGGGTTCCTTTTTCCAGTTTGAGCGCCTTTTGAACCTGGCCTTTTTTGGCTACTTTGACGCTTTCAAAATTGGAAAATCCGTAGTCAAACATCTTACTAATTTCTGCAAACCGTACTTTCGAAGTAGATGCACCCAAAATCACGCCAATCAATCGGGTCCCGTTCCGCTCCGCCGCACCCGACAGACAGTATCCCGCATCCTGGGTAAAACCGGTTTTAATACCAATGGCGCCGGGATAAATCTTAATAAGCCGGTTGGTATTCGTAAGCCCAAAATCCTTTTCCTTACCCGGCAGGCCTACTTTAATGGTCGCCTGCCATTTGGTGAACCACTTTTGGGTTTCGGGGAAGCGGATCAGGGCTTTTGACATGATTGCTATATCATATGCGCTGGTGTAATGATTTGACACCGGAAGTCCGTTGGTATTGACAAAATTCGTGTCTTTCATATCCAGTTCCGCCGCCCGTTTGTTCATTCGCTCGACAAACATTTCCACGCTGCCGGCAAGATGCTCAGCCAGAGCCACCGCTCCGTCGTTGGCGCTGGCCATGGCCACGCCCATGAGCAATTCCTCAACCGTATGCTGTTCACCCGGTTCCATATACATCTGGCTGCCTCCCATGGCGGCAGCCCGCTCTGAGATCGTGACCGTATCGCTCAGGTTGATCTTCCCCGACTCGCAGGCTTCCAAAATCAGCAGCATGGTCATAACTTTCGTCACCGACGCCGGCGGAAGCCTTTTATGCGCATTTTGAGCGAATAACACTTCGCCGCTGGTAGCATCCATGAGTACGGCTGCTTTGGCGTCCACTTTAAGTCCGGTCTCTTTCTGCGAAGGTTCTACTTTCGCATTTACAATGGAAATGCTCCTTTCTTCGGGGCGGAATCGATCGATCCCCATAAAGCCCCCTATTAGCAGAGCCAGCACCAGGCATCCGCTGATAATCCTTTTTTTCACACAAAAAACCCCCTTGTTTGCAAATAGCTACTACTAACATATTCGCCCTGCCTGGGTTTAGCACAATTAGTTCCATTTTTGACCTCGACACTTTTCAACATCCCCAAGTGGCTTTTTTCCAGGGCCGGAGGGTTTATCCACAAGATTTTAAAAATCGTATACAATTTTATCCCGTGTTTGCTGTGGATAATTACAAATTTGCAACACCTTAAATTTCAACGTTTTATACCATTTCGCCAAATTACTTATCCACAGTTTTTAGAGCCCCCAAAAAAAGTTACGCAGTATCCAAACATTTTACCAAATTATGGGCATAACTTTTAAAAAAAGTTTTTGTTTCGTTGTATTTACAACATACTTATGGCGCCCATTCTTTTAAAATGAGTATATCAAATCAAGCAAATCTGATTGGAGGATCAAGTTATGATAAGAAAAATTATTGAAATTAATGAAGAAAAATGCAATGGCTGCGGTTTATGCGCCGAGGCTTGCCACGAAGGCGCGATCGGCATGGTCGATGGTAAAGCCAAACTCCTGCGCGACGACTATTGCGATGGCCTGGGCGACTGCCTGCCCACGTGTCCCACAGGAGCAATCACTTTTGTGGAAAGGGAAGCTGCGGCTTATGACGAAAAGGCGGTTCAGGAAAATAAAAAGAATCCGTCCCAGCAGCCCCTTCCCTGCGGCTGTCCAGGTACCAATTCCCAAACAATCGACCGGGCCCAGACAGAATCCAGCCGCGCCGAAATGCCGTCTGCACTCGCACAAAACCAGCTGAATCAGTGGCCGGTTCAGATCAAACTTGTCCCGGTACAGGCTCCCTATTTTCAAGATGCTAGTCTGCTGATCGCTGCCGATTGTACGGCCTACGCTTATGGGAATTTTCACCAGGAGTTTATGAAGGGCAAGATTACACTGGTGGGCTGCCCCAAGCTGGACGATGTGGACTATACGGAAAAGTTAACGGAGATTATCCGTCATAACGATATCAAAAGCGTTACCGTTGTCCGCATGGAAGTTCCCTGCTGCGGCGGCATCGAAGCGGCAGTGAAAAGCGCATTGCAGGCCAGCGGCAAATTCCTGCCGTGGCAGGTAGTAACCATTTCCACAGACGGCAACATTTTAGATCGATAAACGAGGAGGACCAGAAAATGAATCAAATGTTTTGTTATCAATGTGAACAGACGGCCGGATGCAGCGGCTGCACAGGGGCAGCGGGTGTCTGCGGCAAAAACGCCAAGATTTCTAATTTGCAGGATGAATTGACAGGAGCGCTGATCGGCCTTGCCAGGGCCTCTGACGGAAATCAGCCCGGCCCGGCTGCGCACAAAGCGATGATCGAAGGGCTCTTTGTCACGGTCACCAATGTAAACTTTTCCGAAGATGCCCTCAGGGATCAAATTGAAGCCGTCCATCGCCAGAAGGCGGCCCTGATCCCCCAATGCAGCGATTGCGGCAGCCCTTGTATCCGCAACGATGATTACGACATGAATCTTTTATGGAACGCTGATGAGGATATCCGCTCCCTCAAGTCCCTGATTCTGTTCGGGCTGCGCGGCATGGCCGCATACGCTTACCATGCCCTGGCTTTAGGCTACAGCGATGATACGGTTAACCAATTCTTTTATAAAGGGCTCTTTGCCGTTGGTGAAGATTGGACTATGGAGCAGCTGCTCCCAGTTGTTATGGAAACTGGTGAGGTCAATTTGAAGTGCATGGAGCTTTTGGATAAAGCCAACACCTGCGCATATGGAACGCCCGCTCCGACTACCGTTTCCCTTGCTGTGGAGCCTGGACCGTTTATCATTATCAGCGGCCATGATCTGAAGGATCTGGAACGGTTGCTTATACAAACAGAAGGAAAAGGATTAAGCATCTACACCCATAGCGAAATGCTGCCTGCCCACGCTTATCCCCAGTTGAAAAAATATGCCCATCTGAAAGGCAATTTTGGAACTGCCTGGCAGAATCAGCAGAAAGAATTTGACGGCGTTCCGGCTCCGATCCTCTTTACGACCAATTGCCTGATGCCGCCGAAAAAGAGTTATCAGGACCGGGTGTTCACCACCGAAGTGGTGGCTTATCCCCAACTGACCCATATCGGCGAGGGCAAAGATTTTACACCTGTCATCGAAAAGGCATTGGAGTTGGGCGGATATGCACAGACTCAGCAGTTTACCGGAATCAACGGAGGCAGCCAGGTTACGACCGGTTTTGGACATGGAACGATCCTGGCAGCGGCCGATCAGGTCATCTCGGCCGTTAAGTCGGGCGATATCCGCCATTTCTTCCTCGTCGGCGGCTGCGACGGAGCCCGCCCGGGAAGGAACTATTATACCGACTTTGTAAAAAAGACGCCATCTGATTCGGTTGTTTTGACCCTGGCCTGTGGAAAATATCGTTTTAATGATTTGGACCTGGGCGCAATCGGCGGACTGCCCCGCATCATGGATATGGGCCAGTGCAACGACGCCTACGGTGCTGTCAAGGTGGCGTTAGCCCTTGCCGATGCCTTTGAATGCGGTGTCAATGATCTTCCGCTGACCTTGGTGCTGTCCTGGTTCGAGCAAAAGGCGGTATGCATTCTGCTGACACTACTATCTTTGGGGATCAAAAACATCTATCTGGGACCTACATTGCCAGCGTTCATCTCGCCCAATGTACTCTCCTATTTGGTGGATAACTTTCAAATCCGCAAGACATCTTCACCGGAAGAGGATTTGGCCCGAATTTTAGGATAATCATTAAAAGAGGCTGGGACGCGAAAAGTGTCCATAGCCTCTTTGTTCATTCTATTCTTTCTGTATTCGGAAAAAAGCTAAGCTGGCGGGCCTCTTCCTTATCTTTAAATTCTGCCAAATACTTGAAGATTTCATTTATATCGCAGAGGATCCCATGTTTCTTGCAAGTCGTTTTCAGCAGCCTCATTAAATCCTGGTTTTTGGGACTGTTCACTTGATAAGCATTTCCGTATTCTTCAATATACTTCTGTTTTAGTCCCGGAAAATAGCGGTCCAGCTGTTGGTAAAAATATTCCCGGTTTCCTTCCCGCAAAGTAAGGCCCATTCCAAAGCAGATAATTCCATGCACTCCGGCTTCTATACAGCCTTCTAAGAGTCCTTGAAGGTTCTCCTCCGTATCGTTGATATAGGGAAGGATGGGGCTGACCCAGACGATCGTTGGAATGCCATTATCCCTCATGGTTCTCAGCATCGCAAGACGCTGCCCCGTGGCAGCGACGTTGGGTTCCACGATTTTACACAATGCGTCGTCGTAAGTGGTAAGAGTCGTTTGCACTACACATTTGGTCTTTCGATTAATTCGGCAAATCAGGTCCAGATCACGAAGGATACGATCAGACTTGGTATGGAGTACAGCGCCGAATCCGTACCGCTCAATCAGTTTCAGGCATGCTCTCGTATGCTCAAGTTCCATCTCTAAAGGGATATACGGATCGGTCATCGCTCCGGTGGCGATCATGCATTTTTTCCGTTTGCGTTTCAGTGCATCTTCCAAAAGCTCCACTGCGTTGGACTTCACTTCGATGTCTGTGAATGCATGGGGCATATGATAGCATTTGCTCCTGGAGTCACAATAAATACAGCCATGGGAACAGCCGCGGTACAGATTGATGCCGTTCTTTGCTGAAAGAATTCCTTTTGCCTTTACCTGGTGCATGATTCATCCTCCTGCTGTTGTTTTACACGATCATACCGCATCAAACATGACAGCTGTATGGCTTGTTTGATTAATCAGCGATCTCATAACCTTCCTTTTCCAGTATGCGGAGCGCTTGTTCAAAGTTTCCTTCCTTTACCAGCACATAGTCAGTGTTATATGTGGACACTACGAAAATCCCAATCTGGTTATCCGCCAAAATTCCCGATATCTTTGACAGAATTCCAATCAGTGAAAAATCCAAAACACCCTGAATGCGGAACGCTTTCCAGCCGTCTTCCCTTTCCAGCGTACCAGCCGGAGCGCTGCCTGTTTCACAGACCAGCGACAGTTCCTCATCGGTCCTGCCGATAAAGTAGAATTCATCCTTTAAGTTCACTTGGGATAAGTCCTTAATTTTACATACGGAAAAGTCTTTGTCAATTTTTTTTAATTCCATGTTATTCCTCCTCGTATTCTATTTGACCATTATATCACCATTTTTACTGGATAGACTAATGGAAAATTTGGCAGAACGTCCTATGATACCTGCAGTATTCCTTTCTTCCACCGCCAAGCTGCCATCAAAAGGCGTAGTGATCTTTCCGTTTTTTGCTGAGGCAGAAAATTTGCAGCTCAGCCCCTCCGGCAAGCCGATTTCCAGCTTTCCGTTTTTGGTGGTGACATTAACATCCTCTCTTACTTCCATCACATTCACTTCGGCTGAACCATCTCCGGAAACCACAAAGGTTCCGCCTCCCTTTAATCCTTCGATAGTAAGATCTCCGTTCTTGGTTCTGCAATCCCCCTTCCCAGACACATCTTTAATGACTGTATCCGCTCCAGTGGTTTCCGTAACAAAGAGAGAAGTTTCCAATCTTGTCAGCTTCACCGGACCATTGGTGCTGACGACAGTCACCGTTTCTGATGTAAGGCCCGAACCTCTAATTTCTCCTTTTGTCGTAGCTATCCGTATGGAATTTGCAGCAAGATCGGATGCCCGGATCAAACCGCTCGTCGTATCTAGTTTCAAATTTCCCATTAATGTCACAGGCCCAGTTTCGATAGTCCCGCTGGTGGAATGGAGCGAAAGATTCCCTCGATAGTTCTTTGGTATGTAGAGTTCAATATAAGAATCAAAATCCGATAAGAGCGGACGCTTTCCCTCCGAAACCAATAGACTTCTTTCTGTCTCCAGCCTTTGGCCATAATATTTCTCTTTATCTCTGCTCAAATATTCCTTGACCACCACTTGCTCTTGTTCACCTGCAAACAGACGGATATCGTCCGCATCATAATCCAATTCAATCTTTTGAAACCGATCTGCGTCAAACCTCATCGTATTGACAAGGGAAGGCGCTGAATCCCCTTCTCCGCATCCCCATAGCAGGACCGCCAGCACAGCCGCCCCCAGTAACCCTGATAATACTTTCTTTTTCATCGATGTATTCCTCCTTATTTCTTGACTGAACCGTTCATTCAATTTCTTTATATTTTTTAACGGAGCATCAATCGCTCCGTTCAGATTCGGTCATCCATTATCCGTATGCATCATTGCTCGATCCTTTACTGCTTGTACGCATGGATCAAGTTATCCAGGCAGACCTTTTTCGCAGTCTCCACCGGCAGATCCTGCTCCAGCTCAAACGCGTCGTTCATGATGTGCATCCCCCACCAGCACAAAGTTTCTATGATCAGGCGGACGCAATAAACCGGCTGCTCCACTTTGCGGAACATTCCCTGTTCCATATAGCCGTTCACATACGCCAGCATTTGATCGAAAAATTGTCTGCGATACGCTTTATAGTAACCGGCCAGCTTTTTCAATGTGTCGGGATTTTTTTCGATCATCAAGCATCCGGTTCCGTATCTGGAAATAATGTCAAACGCATGGGAAAGCATTTGTTCAAAAGGATAATCCTCCAAGTGGTTCAGATGGGACGCGAATTCCTTTGTATTGTTTTCAAATACCTCCATGATTTCTTCTTCTAGGGAATCAAAGATTCCCGGGTCGACCGGCAATTCAAACTCTCTGTTTATGAAGGCCGGGTCGATGGTTCCTTTCAGAACGAAATGAAGCAAATCTTCTTTTCCAGCAAAATAAACATAGAGCATGCCTGTGGATAAGCCGATCTCCTTGGCAATATCCTTCATTTGGGTTCGTGCATATCCTTTATTAATAAACAAATGGCTGGCTGCCTGATAAATCACATCCATCCGGTTTTTCATATCCCACCTCTGTCATTATTATTGAATGGTTCATTCAATAATATATCAAACTTCTACCTATTGGTCAAGCAAAATTCAAAAGGGATGGTGGACAGATCTTGCTCCTTTTCTATAAAATGAGGCCCCGCAACTCTACGTAAAGATTCCGTACTTTCTCAGAAATTTACAGGAATGACTCGGAATTTGATCCCGACTAGAAAAAGCAGCAGCCCTGCTATATACAAATAGAAAACCAGGCAGCTAAAATGTAAATAATTTCTAAATCTATTCGAAATGCCTGGTTTTTGCAGCAATGTCCATATAAATTTGGCTTTCCCCGGCCTATTTCTTCCAATTTTTAATAAATAGCAGAAGTCACAGGACGAGTTAGCGCAAACTTTCCAATTTCAATCTCATCTTTCACAGCAAATTAATCCTGTTCAATCTACCGAACATAAAGATTTTTCCATTTTTATATGGACATTGCCCTCAAAACAGCTAATTTCGAATAGAAATTAGCAAAAAAACCTTAATCCGGGTTTCTCGGCACTCACTTTTCAATCCGATGACCGCTCCGCTTTGCTGCCTTTTATAGCGAACCAGGTCCAGTCTGAGGCAGATAACACAAAACGGCAGCTTTCGCCCTCTGATCACCTCAATTGTTCAATGCAGCCGGATTGAACCGCATCGAGATTTCGGGCAATTTTTTCTTTCGGCCAGTCCCACCATTTGGCGGCGGTCAAAGAAGCGATCGTTTTATCGTCGAACCGTTTTCGAATCGGTTTTGCCGGCACTCCTCCTACAATGGTATAGGGCGGCACATCCCTGGTTACCAGCGACCGGGTTCCGATAATGGCTCCGTTTCCTATGGTAATGCCGGATAACACCGCAGCCTCATAGCCGATCCAAACATCATTTCCAACTACAATATCGCCTTTGCGATCCCAGGCAGTTGTCACATCTTTACGATCCAGGTTCCACTCTTCAAAGAACAGCGGGAATGGATATGTGGATAGTGACGACATAGTATGATTGGCGCTGGTAAAAAGAAACTTTGCACCACAAGCTATTGAACAGAATTTGCCAATGACCAGCCGGTCATGGTTGATTGGGTAATGATACAGTACGTTGTTTTGTTCAAACAGCCTCGGATCATTGACAAAATCGTTATACATGGTATAATCTCCCACTAAGATATTGGGGTTTGTAATCACATTTTTCAAATAAACGGTTTCGTGATCCCCAGTGCGGGGATAAATCATTTTCTCTGGAATAGTCATTTTCCTTCCTCCTTGTTAAACTATCGAATCAAGCCAACTATTCCAGATAAAACAATGCAGCGTTTCACCCAAACCACCGTCCTTTCCTTTGCTTAACTGCAAATGATTGATAAGCGCCGATCAAACCACGCCTATCTTTTTTTCAGCAATGTCCCCAGATATCCTGCGGCATAACCGATCACGCCCCCGCCCAGTCCCCATGCTCCCATAATTTTAACATCCAGGGAATCCTGCAAGAACCAGCTCATCAACAGGCCGACTGTTATTCCGGCAGAAGCTGTAATCCAACAGCTGCTCTCGTCAGACATCTCCAGTTCCTCTTCCTCCCTCATCAGGGAATCCAGCGTTACATCAAAAAGATCGGAAATGGCGATTAAATTTTGAATATCCGGCAGCCCTTTACCGCTCTCCCATTTTGTGATCGCCTGCCGCGAAACATTGAGCGCCTCTGCCAGCTCTTCCTGAGAATATCCGTTTTTTGTCCTCAGGCTTTTTAGTTTTTCTGCAAATGTCATACTTATCACCTCTTGCAAAGGATAACAAAATCCGCCTAAAATGTCTGCTACGCTCTTTACCCATACTGCTACCAATGGTAGCATCATCTAATTCCAACGCTTTTACTCCTAAATTTTCAGGTAAAAATCCTCTACATCCCAGGTCTTGCCGCCCCGCTCAAATCCGTTTTCTCGTACAACGGATGACTTGAATCCGAGTTTTTCTAAAATTTTTACGCTGGCTGTGTTTTCTGTCACCACATCCCCATAGATCGTTGAGCCGGGATAATTGGCCCGCATATAGGCGATCATCCAGCCCGCGCTCTTACCGCCGATTCCTTTATTCCAAAAGCAGCGATTAATCTGATAGAAAAAGCCGAACTCGTTTTTCCGAATCAACGGACACCCTGCCATACCGCAAATTTCATCGGCATAGAAGAGTGTAAAAATCGTCGGGCAGGTCAAATCTTTCTGATTGTCCAAAAAGACAGCCAACCTTTGTTCCCCTTCCTTTGGACTGCACGGCGCTTTGATATTGGTATAGCGAATCAATGCCTCGTCCGTCCACAGGGCAGTCAGTCCGCCCAGATGTTCTGCGGCAATTGGCTCACAGCGCAGACCAGTTTTCCTTCCACTGTCTGGCCTTCCCGGCCTTTCTTGGTTCAGATCAAACTGCATGACATAATCATCCATGATAAACCCGCGGCCAATGTGTGTTTTTTCTTCCCCTGCTTTTCTGAATCCCATATGCTCATAAGCTGCGATCGCCGGATTGTTCCGATTGACATTGAGGAGGATGGAGGAATATCCACATTTCAAAGTCTCGTCAACGAGGAAGTCCATCATGCCGCTGGCATGACCCTTGCCTCGTTCTGCTTTGTCCAGATAAAATTTACTCAGATACATCCTACCATCACGGGGATAAAAAGCAAGAAATCCGATGTTCCGATTGTCCTTCCTTACAAAATAGTAATTGGCGCCTTCCTCGATCTGCCTGCTTATTGAAGATGGAGATTGAAATTTTTCAATCATGTACTCGTTCTGCGTTTCACCGATGATCGGGGTAAAGTAATCTCTGACGATCCTGACCGCCAGGCGAGATAAAGCTTGTATTTGTTCCGCATCCTTAGAAAGAACCGGGATAAACTCCATGTTCAAATCCTCCTCTTATGCTTTTTATATGGCGGTTCTAGCGCCAGAATAAGAAAAACCTATCGCAATCTTTATTCCTGATCCAAGGCGACACATAATCTGGCAGCAAATTCTCTTGCACGCCGTTCTTTTCCTTCATCCATGAACACCGTCTCATAGCCCATATGGCGTTCCGCCAGCATCCCTTTATAGATGAGCTGGGAGTGTTTGCAATAGCGTTTGATGCCTTCCTCCAAAAGATCCGCGCCTTTTTCCGGCGGGTAACCGCAAGTGGTAATGAGGGCGACCCGTTTCCCCTTCCAAAGAGAAGGGCCCTTCTTATCGCCGTAATACTTATTCAGCCCGTATACCATCCGATCCAAAAGCGCTTTCATCGGCGGCGTGCAATACCAGGAATAAACCGGTGTGGCCAGAACGATCATATCGCATGCCAATAGTTTTTGGGCCACCTGCTGGCCGTCGTCATCAAAGGAACAGTTAAAGCCGGACCAGTCTTGCTGGCAGTTTCTACAGGCGATGCAGGGTTTGATCTCCAGATCGTAAAGCCGGATCACCTCACTCTCATACCCGCAGGCATCAAGCTCTTCCATAAATGGCTTGAGCAGGGCGGCAGTATTGCCATGCTTTCGCGGGCTGCCCATTAAAATGCAAACGTTCATAACATCCTCCATTTCTATAGCTCCTTATAGCGGCAATCGATTCTTTTGCCAACGGCCGTCACCATCATTTTGACGGCCTATCCTCAGGCAGAAAGAGATGGGCCTTGCTGTCTTTTTCTGTAATCGGGCGTATCGGTCTGCAAGGATTTCCGTAGGCCAGATAATGGTCCGGAATATCCTTTGTCACCACGCTTCCCGCGCCAATGACCACATGGTCGCCGATATGTACGCCGCCGATGACCACTGTGTTACAGGCAATCCATACGTTGTTTCCGATATGGATGTCTTCCGCGTATTCCGCCATGGTGGTATTCCCGTTTTCATCAATTCCCATCCGCTCATCCGCGATCAGAGGATGGTTGGTGGCCATCAGCGAAACATTGGGACCAAAGCACACATTGTCGCCGATGTAAATACGGGCATCATCCATAATGGTCAAGTTGAAGTTGGCAAAGAAATTTTCTCCAATAAAGGTATGGCATCCATAGTTGATCTGGATCGGGCCCTGAAAATAGTAAGTGTCTCCGATATTGCCAATGATTTCTTTAATGATGGCAGCTCGGTCAGAATCGTATTCATCCATCTCATTGTAGCGCTTGCACGCCTGATGAGCTTTATGTTTGAGGTCTTTCAGTTCTTTTTTACGGGGATCGAACATCCATCCGCCAAAGATTTTTTCTTCTTCCTTCATGAAACGGCTCCTTTCTTTAATTGACAAGGTTTATTCCATTATAGGGATTTCAATTTGCGTAATATAGTCATCGATGGTATCAATAACGATCTCGTTGATACCTCGTTCATAAGCATAGCCGCGCAGGGTCAATCCGTGGTCCTTTGCATATTGAAGGATTTCCTGATATCGGACAGGCAGCTTCTCCCAGCTGCCTTTACAGAAAGCTTTCAGATACCGCCCTTTCGGCTGAACATGAAGCCCTTTTCCAGTTCCAGGATCCGGCAGATTGATGAAAAAGGCAAAGTAATCGTCGAAGTTTCCCTGGTAGAGCTTTTCAACCTCGATCATCGAACCATACTGAGCATCATGGAGACGCTGGAAGGAATATTTTTTTGCTTCCTCGATTACCCGTTTAATCTCCGCTTCTAAAGGTGTTCCTTTCTCCATATGAACAACCGCCAGACAGGAGGCTTTCTTTTCAATGATGCTGATCTCAGACAAATCCAGATCCACCAGCCGGGACATGGTTTCTTGCCGGTCCGTCAAAGTTTTTCGCATAGCCTTCATATGGGCAATGGTCTGATCCAGCTCGGCAATTTTTTCCGCGAAAAGATCCCGCAGCGCAGCAGCCGAACGGGCATTGATGAATTCCCTGATCTCTGGAATCGAGACGTCCAGCTTGCGCAGCATGAGAATGGTTTCTAGCGTAGTACTCTGATCGTAGGTGTAGCAGCGGTAACCGTTTTCCTTGATAACCGCAGGCTTGAAAATACCCACTTCATCGTACCACATGAGCGTTTTTTTATTGATCTGATGCAGGTCGGCGAACTGGCCGATTGTAAACAACGTATTTTTTTGATTTGACATTTTTTCATTTCCCTCTTGACCGTACAGTAGCTGTATGGATTATTCTGGTTTTACAGCATACGGCGGCCGCTTTTTATGCTTCCTAAGCTTTAAGTTAAATATACAGGAGGAAATCAAAACATGTCAAATTCTGTTCTTTTAAGAGAATTTCAAAATCAGGATCGCAAAGCCCTGGAGAAAATCATCAGTAAAACCTGGAATTACGAAGAATTTTGCGGCCCCAAGGCAGCGGCAAAGCTAGCGAGGGTTTATTTGAACAGCTGTCTGATCCAGCAGACGTTCACCCGGGTCGCCCTCATCGACCATGTTCCTGTGGGGATTATTATGGGCAAAAATACGGCTGCCTGCAAATGTCCGCTGCCGCAGAAGGTACGCTGGCTGTTTTCCATCGTTTCGCTGATGCTGTGCAAAGAAGGCCGCAAAGCCAGCAAGCTCTTTAAAAATGTAACCCAGATCGATCAAGCATTGTTAGACAGCACTGGCAAAGCCTACCCTGGAGAAGTCGCTTTTTTTGCCGTAGATGAAACCCATCGTGGAAAAGGAGTCGGAAGGCAGTTATTCCAATCCTTACTTGCCTACATGGAAGAGGAAAAACTCCATGAATTCTATTTGTTCACCGACACCAGCTGCAATTACCAGTTTTATGAGCATCAGGGCATGAAACGGCGCGGCCGGCAGGATGCCGCGTACACCATTAAAGGACGGGAGGTCCGTATGTCCTACTTTCTCTATGAATACGCCGCCCGGACCTGATAATATCCCCTTTTCCTTACGGCATCAGCTGCGGCTGGTTTTCCCCATCTGTGACTTGGAGGAAATCAGCCTGCTGCGCCCCTCTACTTTCACTAAGTTTTCCAGTTCCTTCAGCGCGTCTTTCCCGATCCAGACCTGCGCTTTACCGCCGCTTTCTTTTAATTCGTGGGCCAGCAGCAGCGCTTTTTCGTTGTAATCAAAATCTCGCTTTCCAATTTCTCTCAGTGCCCACGAGACCGCTTTTTTTACATGATCCCGTTCATCGGCGGAATGCTCCCTAATTAGCTGCAAGTAGTTATCCAGCACGTCCTCGCTGAGCTTCTTTTCGTGAATAGCCGCAGAAGCAATCAAGGTAAAGGCGGCCCGCTTTTCGTATGTCATCTCTGATTCTGCCCACTCCGGAATCAAGCTCTCATATCCCTTTATTCTGATGATTAAGTTCTTGCACAGATGATCGCAGAGATCCCAGGAGATCACATCCTGCATCAAAGCTTTCACCTCTTCCATGGTGGTTTTCTTTTTATCAAAGAGGAGCGCGGCTAAAAGCTTTGCCTCATGATAACCGGTTTCCCATAGCTCACGGGCCAGTTCATTGGATTTTTCTATGGATTTCGCCAGCTTGCGGATATCTCCCGTCGAAACGCCGATGCTGTTTTCCTCCGGAATTCCCAGCTTTACCACATTGGCCTTGTGCTTTTCCGAAGCCAGCTCCTGCAGCTTGGTTATGATTTCCTGGGTGTTCATTTTGTTTGCTCCCTTCTATATCTTTTTGGCGCCTTAACTCAATAAAAACTTTAAGATCTGATTTTTTTCTTCATCTGTTAATTCATGAATGTGCCCTCTTCCAGCCAGCAAATAGGTCTGGCACTGCTTCCAGACCTTCTTCGCCTGGCGGATCACCTGGTTTCCCGGAAACAAACAATCCTTCTCCGCCGCCATAATCAATACCGGATTTTTAAATCTTTTCAGGTGCTCCTCACTTTCGTCTTTTGGCATGCCGGTTTTAATCTTAGCATTATCGATGCTGCAGCGGGCAGTCGCCAGGATATCGTCGGAAATGTTTTCTCTGGTAACGGCCATGGGCAACAGACATTTGATAAACCACTCTTCTTTATGGGTGATCCAATACAGAATCATCGGCAGCAGCATGCTCATGCTTTTATAGGCCGGAGCATTCTTAATGGCAGAAGGTACCACCAGCGCGCTTCGCTCAACTTTTTCCGGAGAAACGCACATGGTCTTTACCAGTACTCCTGCTCCAAAAGAACCGCCAAAGCAGGCAATTTTCTCAAACCCGAGCTGGGTGATCACTTGGCTGGCCCATCTGCCGTAATCCTGGTTTGCTGGGGACAGACAGGTTTCTGCGCTTTTGCCTGGATGGCCGATGGTGTCCACTGCGTAAATATGAAAGTTGTCCAGCAGAAATTGGCAGTATTTCAGATTGTATGCAGTTGTCGCATTGCCCCCGTGAAAAAGCAGCAGCGGCTTTGCGGAAAAATCACCCGTTTCAATTAAATGGGTTTTTCCAAAGGATGTCTCGACATACAGGTCTTTATAAGAGCGATTCAGCTCCTGCAGCTGGGCGTCGTATAGGTCCAGCACCGCTTTCCTGGCGATCTCGTTTCGATATATGGATTTCATTTCTTCCCATACCTCGTCAAATCGTAACTTAGATCAATGAGATCAAAAATTTCACCCTCTGAAACCGGCCCGGCAAGCAGCACGGTGATCCAATGTTCTTTGTTCATATGGTAAGCCGGAAAAAATCCCTCCTGACTGCGTAAGGTGCCAATTAGAAAAGGATCGCATTTTAAGTTTATGACCTCCACATTCCCAGCCTTCTCAATGCCCAGCGCATCGGCAGGCAGATTCATAACCAGGCCGTACCATTTTCGGCTGTTCCTGTGGCGGAGCACCGCATACTCCGGCGATTTGGCCCATGGGTAGTCCGGTTCTGTTCCATAAGTTTCTCTTATATATGCAAATATCTGTTCGCGTTTCATATTTTCACCAGCTTTCTCTCATCCTTTTATGCCAGCGATACGTCCCATCCGCAGCAGTCCGCCTCATACATGCGTATCAGCTCGCCTTCCTCGCAGCGAACCATCGTCAGAAATTCCCACCCGCATCGTTCATAGAATTCCATATGATCCGTAATCAAATAGACCTTTGAAACTCCCATCTCCCCAAGGTCCTTTCGGAGGAAATCCAAAATTGACCTGGCGATTCCTTGGCAGCGGTAATTCTCTTCAACAAAAAGCGCGCACAGGTTGGGCGTCAAGTCTCTCCTTTCATGGAAATCATTTTCAATGACACCCGCGCCGGCGATAATTCCCTGCTTTTCATCCAGCACAACATACCACTGGGGAATCCCTTGCTGCTGCCGGATGCACAGCTCCATACTTTCCTTATAGGCTTCGACCGGGACTTCCCATTTGCTCGCAAACCAGGCAGCCGCCTGCTCCAGGAGCTTTGGATGATCCCGCAGTCTTTTTAATTTCACAGGACTTTCTCCCTTTTTAACATATTTTATTTTATTATACCACCGATCATTCTTTGCCGCACCTATATCTTGCTGCGACGTAGCTTGCAAGGTATAACATATTGACCAATTGGTACGGCTTCGCCGAGGGGTTCATTATGTTGAATGATGCTCGACGTGGCTCGCATCGTATAGTATTCTAACCATCGGAGCGCGGCGTTGCCGCAAGGTAAAAGAAGCCGGAAAATTTTTATAAGAATTTTCGTTTTTTACGCAATTCCGTGGGTTTGCGGAGACTGATCTTTCCAAAAAGGCCAGAAAACGGAAAACCCTGCTTCAAGGCGAATTTGAGATGGCTCAATCGTTGAAAACAGGGTAAATTTCGTCTATCTTTTTTACTTTTTACGCAAAGAGGCCCATATCCCTCAAACCGGCCGCTTTGCTCCCTCTAGCTTACAATGATACTATTCTAACCATTGGGATACGGCGTTGCCGAGCGGTTGAATATCGTGAAATTTTTTCGTCGTAGCGAAAAAATTATAAGTTCATGCCCGGCGGGTTCGTTTGACGATTTACGCGTTTTATGTTAAAATAAATTTATATTTTAGATTTGCATAAATAAGGGGTAAAAAACACATGGAGAATAAATTTTTTGAAAGAACAATCGAAGATGCGGTCAGAAATGTGAGTGAGACTTTTCCTGTATTACTTTTGACCGGTCCGCGCCAAGTTGGAAAAACAACCTTATTGAAAAAAATGGCGGAAAGGGAACGCCGCATTGTCTCATTGGATGATCCGTCCATAAGGCAGGCGGCCATAGAAGACCCGGCCATGTTTTTGCAGAGGTATGAGCCGCCCGTTCTCATTGATGAGGTCCAATATGCCCCGGAACTGTTTCCGTATATTAAGATGTATGTGGACGCCAATAAAAACTGCGGCGATTTTTGGCTGACCGGTTCCCAGACCTTCCGCATGATGAAAAATGTGACGGAATCCCTGGCAGGAAGAGTGGGCATCCTGGAAATGGAAGGCCTTTCAAATAGCGAGATCAACGGCAGGCGTTATGCTGCCTTTGATGCTGATATTCCCTCGCTGATCAAACGGCTTGACCATGGAAACTCCATGAGCCTGATGGAAGTTTTCGAGCGGATATACAAAGGCTCTATGCCGAGACTTTATGAAAACGAATCGGTGAACAGGGAACATTATTTTGAATCTTATTTGCAGACTTATATAAGCAGAGATATCCGGGATTTATCCCAGGTCGCCGATGAAATGAATTTTTTCCGCTTTCTGAGAGCAGTAGCTGCGCGGACCGCAACCAACGTAAATTATGAGGCTCTGGCGAATGAAGTGGATATTTCTGCGCCGACCGCAAAGCAATGGTTGTCGATCCTGGTTTCTTCCGGGCTGGTGCTTTTCGTGCAGCCATATTTCAATAACGCCCTGAACCGTGTCATCAAAGCTCCTCGGATGTATTTTTTAGATACGGGACTGTGCGCTTACCTGACAGGGTGGAATTCTCCGGAGGTACTGGAAAAGGGTGCTATGAGCGGACAAATTTTTGAAACCTGGGTCGTAGGTGAAATCTATAAAAGTTACTTGAACGCAGGAAAGAAGCCGCCATTGTATTTTTACCGCGATAGTAACCAAAAAGAAATCGACTTGATCCTATATCAGAATGGGATCGTAAATCCGATTGAAATAAAGAAAGCCTCCGCGCCAAAAGGAGCGACAAAGCATTTTTCTGTTCTCAAACCGATTGAAAAAGAACCGGAAAAAGACGATGTCTTCAAAGGGACTTCCCATTTAAAGACGGAAATCGGAACAGGTCTGGTCATTTGCCTGCCATCGGATATCATCCCCATTGATAAGAAAAACTGGTATGTTCCGGCCTGGTTGATTTAAAGGCAATTCCGCGAGCACCTCACACCCGTTTTTTCCGCGAAAGATTGGCTGCCGCCAGTGCGAAAAACAGGATTCCAAAACCGAACAAAACCAGCAGATTCATGCCGCCGGTCAGTTCCTTTTCGCCGAACCAGAAATGAACGCCCAGCATCTCTTCCACCTGCTGGGTCTGGGAAACCGGCACGCCTTCAAAGCTCTGGGCCATAGGCGCTTCCATCATCGTCTGCCGCATCAGCGCAGCCGCATGGGATGTGGGGAACAGCCTAACGATCCACTGCACCCCGTCCGGTAGCACGCCGATGGGCAGATAGATACCGGTAACAAAACCGATCAAGGTCCCAATGATTGTGCTGGCGGTGGAAAAGGCGTTATTACTTTCAAAGAAGGAAGTTATGAAAAAGATCATAGCTGTGTTGGCTAAATCGGCAGCCAGAATCAGCAGCAGCAGCTTGCATAATGCTGAAGTACTCAGCAGCTCTCCGCCCCGGGCCCCAATATAGATCTCTGCGGCAATCAAGGTTACAATTGAAAGAGCAAAGCCGACAATGGCCGCGCTCAGCACATATCCAAGGGCCAGGTCTCTGCGGTGGGTGGGAGAAACATAAAAATCCTTGCTGATCTTCTCCGCCCGATCTCCCACCATGATGCCGAAAGCGCCCATGGTCGTGGTGACAGTAGTCACAGAAAGCAGCCCAGCCATCACCCAGTTATCCATCAGCTGTTTTACATGGGCAAAGCCTTCAAAATCAGACGCCCATGTATCACCTAAAAATAACACGTACAAACCTACGATAATCAGGGAAGACAGCAGTGAAAAGAAAACAGCTGTCCGATCCCGAAAAAATACGAGCAAATTTCTCTTAGTAAAAGTTATCATTCTCTTAGTTCCTTTCCGGTGATCCCAATAAAAGCATCGTCCATTGACCCGGCCGTCACTTCAAAGCTTTCGATGTAAGAACGGCATTTTTCCAAAATCGGCAGCGCATCCACTGTCTTTTTCAGTTTGACTTCCAACTGCCCGGGGCGCTTCGTATGCTCCAGATTCAGGCCGCTCAGAATCCCGGAGACAGCCTCCGGGTCGCCGCAGACCAATTTGAGCCGGTCGGACGCATAGGCGTCGCAAAGCTGTGAGGGCGTTCCTTTGGCTGCGATTTCACCATCATCGATGACAATCACATAATCCGCTCCTGAAGCCTCTTCCATGTAATGGGTCGTTAGAAAGACAGTCATGCCGCTGTCTCTTTGCAACGTTCGTATGGTTTCCCATACCACTTTTCTGGTCTGAGGATCGAGACCTGTGGTGGGTTCGTCCAGAAACAAAATTCTTGGTGTGTTAATCAGCGCTCTGGCAATATCGCAGCGGCGGCGCTGGCCTCCGGATAATTTGCCGTAAGGACGTTTTGCATATTCGTTCACTCCCACGGAAGTCATAGCGCGATCCACCGCCTGATCCAGCGTTCTGCCTTTTAGGCCGTATAACGCGCCACGGCAAACCATATTTTCTCTCACCGACAGACGTCGGTCCAGCAGGCTGTCCTGAAAAACCACGCCGATGGATCTGCGGATGGCGTCATCTTCTTTGCCCAGCGTATGCCCATTTACCAGGACGCTGCCGCTGTCCGGCTTGAGAAAGGTACAGATCATATCGATGGTCGTACTTTTGCCCGCCCCGTTGGGTCCCAGGAAAGCAAAAAGCCTGCCCGTTTCCGCATAAAAGCTGATGCCTTTGACTGCTTCCACAGCTCCATATGCCTTTCGTAAATTTTCCACTTCAATGATGTGCTTCATTTTCTCTCTCCTTGATCTTCTTGTTAATTTTATTGGCGGTACTACTGGTGTGCCAGAGCAATAGAGCCGAGGTGACAAGGAAAACCGCCACAAACACCAGACAGACTTCCAAGATGTATTTTCCTTCCCATGGGAACCAGCCGAATAGCCCTCCTCCCAGACCCAGCACGCAGACTGCCACATCCAGCAGCTTTGTAAACTCTATGGCGAGAACCGACCGGAACCGGATCCTGGAAGTGAAAAAGATCAAGATGCTGATCATCGTAGTGCAGCCGAACACTTCCAGCGCAAACACATTTGTAAAATCCGTCATCAGATCCGCGTCAAAGGACAGGCAGGACAGAATGACCATCACTGTGGTAAACGATATGCAATCGATCAGCACGCAATTTTTTACCGTTACTTTATCCATAAAACCACCCCTTTCAAATTCCAAATTTCTTGCGAAAACCGCTCACATAGTGGCGATTGACTACTTGTTTTTCGCCGTTTTCCAAAGAAGCTTCCAGCCTTCCGCTGAGCATCGGCCGCACGGAGCACAGCTTATCCGTATTGAGAATGGTCGATTTGCTGATGCGGACAAAGGAAGTATCTTGCAGCTCTTTTTCCCATTCATATAATTTCCGCGGGGTCTCATAGACATCCCCTTCCAGATAGAAAAAAGTCTTTTCGTCCACACTTTCGATGTAAAAGATATCCTGCAGCGCCACCTTGTGGGCCGTTCCGCTCTTATATCCCACCGCTGCGCCGGCAAGCATCTCCAACTGCCGCAGCAGCGTCTTTGTCGCCTCATCGTGCTTGCTGCCGCAGCGAACAATCACTTCTGTTTCGCAGAGGGTCTCGGTTTGCTCTATTTTGATCTTCAAGAAAACACCTCCAATCCGCTTTCTTTGGTTATTTTAACGTCCTGCATAAAAAAAGCAAGTACCTGGACGGTATCTTGCTTTTTTTACCGGTAACATGCACACATGTTTCATGATCTGTGCATGTGGATGGTCGTGTATTCTCCTCTATATTCATAGCCCAGCTTCAATGCCATTTTTTTCGAGGCCAGATTTGCAGCATCCCAGCAAGGGCGTATTCCTCTCAGGGAACATTCTTTGACTAAAGCAGCCGCGCAGCAAAGTGCCAGCCCTTTTCTCCGATAATTTTCCCGGGTTGCCACCTGGATCTCCGCGCCTCCATCGTATACCGTCATGGTAGATGCTGCCGAAACCAATTTCCCTTTATCAACCGCGGCAAATCCAAGCCCGCGTTCCAGGAAATCTTTGGCAGATGAAAAGGTCTCACAAAATTCCCGGGACCAGGGTTCCGCCATAGCCTGCGCATACAGGTTTTCATCAAAGGGTATCAGAGAGAATCCCGGCGGCAAGGAATCCGCATAGCGCTGAAGCTTTGTCAAATCAAAAATATAATCCTTTTGTACGATTCCATACCGGGCTACCGGTTCAGGGTGATTGACATCGCAGGCCAGCAAGAGCGTCTCCCAGCCCGGCTGATCATCATCGAAGATAGCCACACTGCTCTGCGCTTGGCAAACCCGAAAAAAATGCCGAACTAGATAGGCGGCGTCCTCCGAGTTGGGATTTCCTCCAAAAAAGCTGTATTCACCGCTGATGATTAGTGCGGCTTTAGGATTTGTCCATGATGCTAGATACGCTTTTCCCATATATCCCTGCAGGCAAGCAATGACCATAGAATCTTCTATTCCGCTGAACATCGGTGCAATTTGATCCAGATCTTCTTTTTTCACTTCAATCATAAAAACCTCCTTTTTTGTAGATGCATACTTTATTATACAGGCTTAACGAAAGCTATAGAAGATCTTTCGCGATCGAAAAGGTTTCCCTGGCTGCGGCCTCTATCTCCGCCGATGAGCTGTGATAATCGTACAACTTCGGGCATTTACGGTAATAATGCAGCCTTCCGTCTGAGCATACCAGTTCTTTCCCTTTCTGGAAACTGCAGTCCCTGGGGCAGTAATCTTGTCTTTGCACCAGCCGACCACATCTTCCTCTGCTGCAAGAGAAAGATTGCTTCTGATTCGCGTTGCTCCCAGCTCGGTGGTATGTAAACGCCCCAAATTCCCGATCAATTCCTGCTTCGCAGCTTTTGGTCCCCAGGTTTCTTTTTGGGAGCCAGGCTGCTTGCTCAGCTTTTTTTCCATGATTTCGTAGACCAGCACAGCGCTGTTTCCAACGGTCTGAATTTTATGTTCAATGGTCTGATATCCCCTGTGTTCATACATGCAGCAGGCCGGAAGAGAGGCATCCAGCCGAACCACTCCATATTGTTTGCCGATTTCTTTCTCCAGGCATTCCATAATATGGCTCCCATATCCCCGGCCTTGATAGGCTGGGGCGACATAAACTCTTGTAATATGATTACCCTGGCGGCTTCCGGTCCCCAATAGCTGCTGGTCATCAGAAAGAAGGATGCCAGTACGGCCCTTTTCTATGTCCCCGCAGATTGCCTTCCGATCATGCAGGCTGCAAAAGAAAGACACCACTTCTTTTGGATAGTATTTGGGATAAATGGTTTTAATCGTCTCCTGCACAAGCTGGTAAACCGCTTCCATATGCTTTTTTTCCGCCTTCATGTAATCCATGTTATCACCTCAAATCGAATCGCTGCACTGGTTATCTGCACTAGTTTACCATACCTTGAGGCTTTCTATCAAATCTTACATTTATTGAAGCTCAAATTCACAGGACAAATTGTACTGTTTATAATCCCAATCCCGCTCATGGACGAACCAGTAAAAGCTCTTGATCAACCGGTAACGGCCCGGCGGCAGATCGTTTCCATAGTATGCGCTGATGTCTTGTTCCAGCCGCTTCTCCTGCCCCGGGGCGAGGTACAAATCCTTTGACGGTTCCGGCGTATCGGCAAGCTGGGTCAGCTGATACCATATCCCATCTTCTTCCACCTCCAATTCAAAGTATTCGGCATAACGATACTCCTTTTGCGAGTAATTTTCCATAATCAGCGTTATCCGGCCCAAATCGGAAGAAGGATACCCTTTCCGATCCGCAGCAAGCTTCACATCCGTCAGTGTATTCAGGTTTTCCTCCGTTCCATACGCTGATACCGGGTATTCCTGGGCATAATCCTCCACATCCGCATTGGGCCGATCCTTTTGCTGGGAACATCCCGCCAATATCACCAGTATAAAGGCCATCAATACAATCCATTTTTTCATCACATTCCCGCTTGCTAGTGTAGTGTCCAAACACCAACCGGACACTACACTAGCAAGCGGACAGCTTCACTATCTTTAGAAACTGCCCGCCCACAATTCAACACACACGTTACAAAATAATTTTCATCACCCGTTTCAGCGAAAAACGGTACATGATAAACTGATAAAGCCCCATCACCGCGCAGGTGACCAGATCGACTCCCAGAGCAGCCCATTCATCGGGGAGGAACCGCGAATCATTCTGCCAGAGCAGCAGCACATAGTAGCCAAACATGAGGCCACTCCCGACAATGGTCGGCAGCACAAAGAGCTTTTTCAGCTGGGAAACCACCAGTTTTCGGATATAACCGTGATCGGCTCCCAGTTTGCGCAGATCGTCGAAAACCTGCTTATTGGCAATCCCCACATTCATGCTTCTGGTATAAGCGATAATCCCCACTGCCGCCATACAAATGACCGCCACATAAATGAACAGTAAATAATAGAGGATAAAACTGGAAAAGATATTTTTCAGGTTGAGGATTTTAAAATTGGGGGCATATTTCCATCCCAGATCCACCTCAGAATGTTCCGGACGCAGTTGGACTTGACTATCATAGCCATAGGTTTTCCCGGCTGCCAGCGCCTCCTGCTTCTGAAATTCATCGTAACTGCTGAGCACCTTCATTTCGTCGGAAGCCCTCAGACAATACTCCTTGAAAAGAGCCTTGGCAAATTCGTAAGAATCCTCCAGCTCGCCCGCATCAAAGAGAATTTGTCTGGTTATCAGTTCATCGGACAAGCCTCGTTTCAATTTGGAAAAATCATTGTCATTTAAAACAAACCTTCCATTGACCGTAAATCCATCATTCTGCACCAATCCCTGATAATCCGCCGTGCCGCCGTCTTTCAAGTTCATAGTAAGGCCTGTCACCGTATTCTTTACATGATCCAGGTCGCCAAAACGATTCCAGATGGTTTCCTCGGCATTGGGCCTTTTGATCTGCTTGTAGGTTCCCCGGTCCACGGTTATTTCGCTGCCTGTGAGACGGTTATAGGCTTTGGCGCTGATAAACTCCTGGTAGCAGAACTGCTTTTTATAAATTTCGATCAAATTGCCGGAGCTGTCATAGGATTCCCGTTCAACTCCGCTGGCCAGCAGCCTGATCAGCTCACCCTCCCGGTAATTTTGGATTTCCGCATGATGTTTTCCGGCCAGCTCTTGGATGTCCTCTTTCTTTACTTCATCGACGTTTTTAGGGTAAGCCAAAGCAAAGTCCACCGGGTTATTTTGGTGAAGCATTTTCCCGTTCAAATACTGGGTAGGCCCGTAAAAACAGGCAAAGAGAGTGGCAATGATCAAAAGGGCGATGACCAGCATGTTCCGTACCACGGAAGCCCCTTGGAATTTCATCATTCCATAGGAAATCATATGTTTATAATATTTTTTTGGATTTCTTCCCTTTTTGTGGACGGCCACCGAATAAACCATCAGCATGTACAACCCGATCAGCGCCAGAATGTAAAACAGGTAAGGGATCAGTCCCAGGTTTTTTTCCATCAGCTTGGCCGCGATGACCGGAAGCAGCAATCCGCAGGCAATTCCGATGATCAACAGCGCGCCGCCGATTGCAGCATAACGACCGGTCACCATCTTTTTCAGAGGTTCGCTTTTCCTCTGCTGATTCATAATATCCATTAAATTGCTGCGTTTCATAAAGCGAAAAGCCATGAACATCAGACAAAGCAGCACGACAACGGCAAACAGCAGGCTGGTTCCGACGCCAGTCAACGACAAGGTGCCTTTTTCCACATCGGATACGGCCAGCCCCTTAAAGATTTGCCCGATGAGAACGGCCAGCGCGTTCCCTAAAATCAGCCCGGCCAGAGTACAGAGCCCGGTCAAAAGGGCTACTTCCAAAAGCAGCGCCCGGGACAGCTTTCCCTTCTCCGCCCCCAGAGCGATAAACACGCCGGTTTCCCGGCTCTTGTACCGGAGGAACAGTCCTGCCGCATAAATGGAAAACAGCAGGCAGCCCACCGCGGCCACGGCAAAGATCATGTAAACCTGCTTTCGGGAGTCGCCGCCTTCCGGCAGAACGCTTTGGATCAGCGGGCTGAATATGACCGTGGAGAAAGACCCGATCAGCATCACGGCAAAGGTAACGCAGAAAACAAACTGTGTGTAATTTCCCCTGTTTCTCTTTCGCAGCTTGGAAAACAGATTATTCAACGTCATTGCCTTCACCACCATTCAAAACTTTCAATACGCCCAGCAGCTCCTCCAGAAACGCTCTTCTGCTCCCCCTGCGAACCAGCTCCTGATAAATCCGTCCATCCTTCATGACGATCACCCGGTTGCAATAGCTGGCGGAAAAGCTGTCGTGGGTCACCATGAAGGTGGTGGCGCCAAGATGCTGCTGCGCCGCGAGAAAGGAACCGATCACGGCTTCACTGGAACGGCTGTCCAGGTTGCCCGTCGGCTCATCGGCCAGGATGAGCAGCGGATTGTTCATCAAGGCCCGCGCTACGGCTGTCCGCTGTTTCTGGCCGCCGGAAATCTCCGCCGGAAACTTATTGGCGATATCTTGAATGTCGAAAAGAGAAAGCAGCTTTCTGGCCTTTTTTTCCATGGATTTGTAAGGCTCGTCTTTGATCACCTTGGGTACGCAGATATTTTCAAAAACGGTCAATCCGTCCAGCAGCATGAAGTCCTGGAAAACAAATCCCAGCTGTTCATTGCGTACCCGGGCTAGTCTCCGCTCGTCCAAAGACGCCAAATCCACGCCGTCTAAAAGGACCTCCCCTTTTTCATACGGGATGAAGCAGGAAATGCAGTTGAGCAAAGTCGTCTTACCGCTTCCGGAAGGACCCATGACCGCAACAAATTCTCCTTTCTGTATCTGAAAGGACACGTCCTTCAAGACTTGGTAGGTCGCATCGCCCGTTTGATAACTTTTATACAAGTGTTCCACCTTTAACATATCGTTCCTCCTGATTGTTGTGATAGCTCTATTTTAAGCTATCTGCCCCTTGGGAAGCGATATGGGCGGCTGTCAACTTTGACCTGGATTTTGTAAAGTTTTGCACAGGAAGGCGGAATTGTGCTATGATAATGATCGTCAAACAGTAAAAAGGAAGGACAAAATCATGTTAAAAATTGCCATATGTGATGACGAAAAAGAGCTGCGCCAGGATCTGTCGAAGATCTTATCGCGCAGCCTGGAGCTTCAGGGCGTTTCTTATAAAATCTTTCCATATTCCTGCGGCGAACATCTTCTGGCGCTGGCCGGGGAGCAGGATCCGGATATTCTTTTTCTCGATATTGAAATGGGACAGATGGATGGGATGACGGCGGCCATGGAACTGAGAAAGGCCGGCTGCCGGGCGGTCATCATCTTTATCACCGCTTACCCGGACTATGTGTTTCAAGGCTATGAGGTTCGGGCACTCAACTACATTTTAAAACCATATAAGGAAGAGAAAGTGCTGTCCGTACTTTATCAGGCCATGGAGGAACTGCGGATCAGTGCTGACCAGTATTACACCATCCGGCACAAATCCGGCGCTGCACGGCTGCTGCTCAACGATACCCGCTATTTTTTCAGTGAGCGGCGCACCATTACGGCTGTAACCGGGGCCGGGCCGGTAAGCTTTTACGGAAAGCTGGGGGAGCTGGAACTGGAGCTGCCGGAATTTTTTATCCGCATTCACAACCGGTATCTGGTAAATCTCAGCTTTGTCTCGGCCATCGACGGGAACTCGGTTCTCTGTAAAGACGAAAAGCTGCCGGTCAGTCGCTCCTGTAAGCAGGAGCTGGAAGTATCCTTCGCGAAATATATTTTAAGGTAGGTGTGATATTTGATTGCCTTTTTCGATTTTATTGTAAAACCCATATCCATAACTTACGGTATATTCCTTTATCTGCTGCTTGCATCCTTTATCCCGGTGAGGGATCACTTGATCTGGAAGGTGCTGGCCATCATCGGCTGCTGGCAGACATCCCTCATGGTGATTTTTCCCAACGATCCCTTTAACCTGATCGCCCTGTTTGGAATGCTTTTTGCGACGCTCCTTATCACCTTTAAGGGCAAGCTGATCGAAACCGTTTCCGCGGTCCTGATCCTTTCTTCGATCATCATTGCCATCAACTATATGACCCACGAAATGGGGCGAATGTTTTTTCTTGCCTTGGGAAATACCAGCCAGGTGTACGAATCCGCCACTTTGGTGCTGGTTCAGGCGATTCGTGTCCCCATTTGGGCCGCCATCTATCTTTTTTTCCGCAAACGGCTCCGTCAGGCTTTCCAAATCCTCACTGTTCGCATGTGGCTCATTGTGGATGCGGTGTCTCTTGGCTCTCTGGTGGGCGTTATTTCTGTTTTAAACCTGATTCCCGACGGGCCGTCTCTCTGGCCCTCTTACCCGGCCTGCGCGGCGTGCCTTCTCACCGAGCTGGGCTGTATTTACCTCATATCCTATATTTCCGCTTCCATGCGGGCGCAGATGGAAATCAGCAATCTGCGCTATCAGCAGGCTTACTATCAGGAGCTGGAGCAAAATCAGAGGGAAACGAGAAAGCTGCGCCATGATATGAACAATCATTTCAGCGTCATCCGCTCGCTGTTGGAAAAGAAAAAGTGGGAGCAGGCTTTAACCTATGTAAGTGATCTTTCTCAAAAGCTCCCCGCCAAAACCCGGACTTTTTGCAAGAACAGCGTGATGAATGCTGTGTTCAACGCCAAATACGATCTGGCTGTGCAAAATCAGATCGATTGTTTTTTTAAGATCGATCTGGACCGGATGCCGGAACTGGATCCCATTGACCTTTGCTCCATCTTTGCCAACACCCTGGACAACGCCATCGAAGCCTCCTGCGCGCTCCGCGATCCTAAGGAGCGGAGCATCTCTGTAAAAGCCCGCTATGATAAGGAGTATTTCAGTTATGAAATCATCAATGCGAAGGAAAATCCTGTTCGTCAGCTGGATAACAGATTCGTATCTACCAAAGGCGATTCCAAGTTTCGCGGGTTTGGCCTGGAAAATGTGAAAGATGTGGTGAACAGACTTGGCGGAACAATGGATGTTTCTCATACGGAAGATACTTTCTCCGTGGTGATTTTGATCCATATTCCTTCGACACTTTTCAACATCTGAGATCGGCCTTTTCATCGGCCTTGCCGTACTTTTCCACAAGATTTTTAAAATCGTATACAATTTTATTCGACCCCTTTTGTGGATAAACATTTTTTTACAAACGTTGAAATTATTCGGATTATAGGAGCTGGACAGATAGAGTTATCCACAAGTTTTATATTTCTGAATATAATGGTACGCAGGGATCTTATCTTTCCTTTCCGTATCGCATCTCGTCTACGAGTTCCTGAATATCATCTTTGCTGTGAACATCCATTGCTTCTTGAAATCTAAAGAAAACTTGAACTCACTTATAGTATCTCCCCTTCCGCATCAAAAGTAAACTCGAGGCAAGGGAACCTGACAACTTTTTTCGGACAAACATGTTATAATAGTCTCATATCCGCCATACACTGAAAAAGATAGAAAAGGGAGGTAACGATTATGTTTCGTCAAATGCGATTAAAGGAAGAAAACCAGCTGCCGCAAGAGCATGCAGTAAAAATCTTGGAAAATAACACCCATGGAGTTCTTGCCTTGGATGGGGATGACGGCTATCCCTACGCAGTTCCGGTAAGCTATGCCTATGAAGACGGTAAAATCTACTTTCACGGTGCAGCCGAGGGAGGACATAAGCTGGATTCGATCGCAAGAAACAGCAAGGTTTCATTTTGTGTAGTGGAAAAGGATGAGATCCTTGCCGCCGATTTCAACACCTTATTCCTTAGTGCCATTGCCTTTGGCCGCGCTCGAATCTTAGACAATGATGAGGAGAAGCAACAGGCGTTGGAACGAATTCTAAAGAAATATTCCGCTGACTACATGGCAAGCGGCCGGGATTACATAAAGGCATCCTGGAATGAAGTCTGCGCAGTGGAAATCACCATTGAACACCTGACGGCCAAAAAGGGTATTTAAATGATTCGCAGCCGGATATCCACCCCATCCGGCTGCCTCTGTCTGCGCCGGTGTTAACACCGTTGAATTTCTAATCTATAGCAGGCTTTTCACTTCCTGCTGGTGGAGAAACAGCGTGCAGCCTCCGTGATGATCCTGCGCACGTTCTTCAATCTCTCGCACCTGTCGGAAAAAGGATGAGGTCAAGATTTTCTCCAAGCCTTCCCGTTTTACATTCAACCTGGAAAAAGGCGAAAAGGGACACGGCTCAGCACTGCCTTTGGGACTGATATGAAAAAAGCCCCTCCCTGCAGCCAGACAGCCGCCCATAAATTGTTCATCACCGGGAAAAGATAGAATGGCCATATCCTTATATCTTTTTTTCAGGCGCAAGGTCTCTTCCGTCAGCCAGGCTAATTGCTCAGAAGAAAGCACCAGCTCTTCCGTTCCTGTCTCTGCTGGAACATATTCTATGTAAAACACCACACCGCATCCTTTTTTTCTCAGTTCGTCAAGATGCTGTTCCCCTGCGATCTCATGGACATTCTCGCTGGTCACGGTGATGGAAACGGCGAACAGAATCCCCCGTTCTTTCAGAGCTTCCATCAGGTGCTCAATCTTCTCTGCCACACCGGCCCCACGGCGCAGATCGGTCCGCTCTTTCCTTCCCTCCACGCTGATCACTGGGATCAGATTGCGATTATCATCAAAAAGGTCCAGATAGCTGTCCTGCAGCAAGAGCCCATTGGTAAACACCGGAAAGGTCATGTTCTTGTAAGCTGCGGCTGCTTCTAACACATCCCGCCTCAAAAGCGGCTCGCCTCCTGCCAGTAAAACAAAAGAAACACCCAGCTGGGACGCTTGAGAAAAGACTTTTTCCCACTCCGAATCAGTCAGATCGTCTTCCGGTTCCCCGCTGTCGCAGCACATGCCGTCTGCCCTGGCATAACATCCGCTGCAATGAAGGTTGCAGGATGATGTAATGCTGGCGATCAGAAAAGGCGGTACATGGAGGCCGGATGCTTCCTTGCTTTTCCGGATATCCGCGCTTTTTTTCAGCGCAGGTATGAACCCTGCTAAAAACCGTCTTCCTTGTTTATCGGTCAAATAGAATTTCGCCGCTGTGTGGGCGATTGCATGTATCCCCTGTTCCATATATTGATTGAGATCCATAATATACCCCTTTCCTATGCCGAATAACGTTCTCCGAACTGTTTAATATGATCTTCCACAAGCTTTTTTGCTCGCTCCTTCTGGCCGTTTCCGTCGCAAACGGTCATCATTAAGAAGATCGGTGCGTAAAACTGAATGGCCATCTGCTCCGGATCTCCCTTTTTGAAATACCCCTTGTCCATCATCTCAGAAAACAGATTGGCCATATACTGAATCACACCGTCCGCCAGATATTGCCGGTACATCTGGGAAAGATCGCTGTTTCGGTATTGCTCCAGCATCATCATTCTGCGAAAGGCGGAAGCATAGGGGTCCTCCGTCCAATAGCGGAGAATCTCCTTGCCGTAAGTCTGCATATCGGATATGGACGCCTGGCCGTAAAGATCCGCCATCTGAGAAAACTCCCCGTCAGGAAGTCCCATCGCCTCCATCCGCCTTTCATATTCCTGGTCCATTCGATTTATAATGCTCTGAAAAATATCCTGCTTGCTTTGATAATGCTTATACAAGGAACTCTGCCTGATTCCCAGACGATCGGCGATATCCCGAACCGTGACACCGTCGTAGCCCCGATCTGCGAAAAGCTTCAACGCTTCAGACAGAATCTTTTCTTTTGTGTTACCAGTACTGCGCCCCATGACCTCCTCCTTTTTAGCTAACGTTTGTTCGCTTATAGTTTAGCTAATACCTGTTCTCCTGTCAAGAAAAAATTGCTTGCCACAGAAAAAGCGCTGCTATCAGCCGATAGCCTGCGCTTTTTGGTTTACCATAATCGAAGGGTTTTATCTAAAAAAGAAACAGCGACGCGATCTGATAAACACCAAAGGTCACTGCCCAAGCAACCACAATTTGGAAAATTGCTGTCTGCACCATTTTCCCTGTGCTGCCGGTTTCCTTTTTCACCGTTGCCAGCGTTGCCGCGCAGGGCGTATACAGCAGACAGAACAGCATCATGCAAAAGGCATTCAGCGGCCCAAATCCCATGTCTGAAAGTTCCTGGCCCAGCTGTGACATTCCGCCGCCTCCCAGATTTTCCAGTCCAAAGAGTACGATGAAGCTGGACACGACAACTTCCTTTGCCGAAATTCCGGCGATCAGCGCCACGCCGACCTGCCAGAAACCCAATCCCACTGGCGCCAGAACCGGAACCAGCACGGCGCCGATCTTTGCGCCGAAGCTATCGGTCATATCCGCAGCATATCCGGAAGGGCCCAGATTGAGCAGGAACCACATGATGATCGATGCGATAAAAATCACGGTACCTGCTTTGGTCAAATAGCTTTTGACCTTTTCCCAAACATAGATGGACACAGTTCGGATACTTGGCATTTTGTATTCCGGAAGCTCGATCAGCAGCAGGTCTTCCCGTTCTTCCCGGTCAAACCGGTGCAGGACAAGGGCTACCAGAATTGCCACCACAATTCCGATCAAATACATGGAGTACGCCACCAGCATCGCATGGTTTTCGAAAAACATGCCTGAAAAAAGAATATAGATGGGCAGTCTGGCACTGCACGACATAAAGGGCGTAATAAGCATGATCCGGTACCGATCTTTTTGGCTTTCCAGTACGCGGGAAGCCATCAGCGCCGGAACGGTACAGCCGAATCCCAGAATCATGGGGATGAAGGCTCTGCCCGAAAGTCCCAGCCGCCCCATCATGCCGTTCATCACATAGGCCACTCTTGACATATACCCGCTGTCTTCAAGAAATGCCAGAGCCAAAAATAGAATGGCAATATTGGGCAAAAATGAGACGATACCGCCTACCCCAGCAATAATCCCATCGATCACCAATGAAGTCAGTCCCTTTCCGGCGCCTGCTGCCGCAAGCCCCGCAGCTGCCCCATCCGAACCCCAGCCGATAAAGGTCTCCAGGTACCCTTTCATCCAATCGCCGATGGTAAAAGTCAGGAAAAACACCAGTGCCATGATCCCCAAAAACACGGGAATTTCCAGCCAATTATTGAGCAGAATATTGTCCGCCTTATCGGTGATAGCTGCTTTCCGGTCTTTGTTCACCAGCACTTCTGATATAATCTCTTCTATAAAATCATATTTTTCGTTGATAATATCGCTTTCATAGCTTCGATCCAGCACCTGAGGCAGGTCAACGGGATACTTTTCACAAATTTCCTTATCGCTTTCCAGCAGCTTGATCGCATACCATCGATAGTTTTCCAGCCGGGGATACCGCTGGGAAAGCCGCTGGCAGAGCAAGTCGATCTTTTCCTCGAGATCGTCATTGTAAACCATCGCATACTTTTCGTGCTTTTCTTCCTTGCTCATGCCGCAGTCATGGTGATGGATCAGCCTGTCGGCCCGCTTTTCCTCTTTATGATGGGCGATTGCGTGGAGCAAGATATTCAGCCCTTTGCGCTTCTGCGCGGATACTGGAATAACCGGGATTCCCAGCATTTCCGGCAGCCTGTGAAGGTCAATTTCCATACCCCGTTTAGCCACAATGTCCATCATATTGAGGGCCATCACCACCGGCTTTCCCAGCTCTAAAAGCTGCAGAGTCAGGTAAAGATTGCGTTCCAATGCCGAAGCGTCCACCACATCCACGATTACGTCCACTTCATCACTGAGTATGTATTGTCTGGAAACCTGCTCTTCCATGGTATAAGAGGTCAGACTGTATGTTCCCGGCAAGTCCACCAGCTTGTAAGCACTCTCGTGATACTGCATGGCCCCTTCGACCTTTTCCACAGTAACGCCGGGCCAATTTGCCACTTTCAGGTTAGCTCCGGTAAAAGCATTGAAAAGCGTGGTTTTACCGCAATTGGGATTTCCAATAAAACCTACGGTCATTTCATTTTCCATATCTTACACCTCCCTGACCTTAATCCTTGAGGTCACGCCGTGTCCGACGGCAAAACGGGTGCCCCGCAGCATCATAACCATCGTTCCCCGCCTCTTTTTATGAATCAACTGGACCCGGGTCCCCTTTGTCATTCCCAGCGCTTCCATCCGCTTTTCCAGCTGGGCCGGTAGAGCGGTTTCTTCTATTACATAAATTTTGCCGATACTGCCTTTGTCTAATGTCATAACATCCTCTCACTATTCGATCATTTCAACTGTTTTTCACAGGTGTTAGCCACGTCTAACATTAAGAATTGTACCGCATTTTTTTATGATTGTATACACTTTTCAGCAATTTTTTTTATACATTTCCTGTTGTTTTGAACAAAGCGGTGTGACTCCAGGCATCTGAAAGCGATTTTCAGTTTTTTTGCCGATTCCTATTCGAAATGCCCTGATTTGGATGCGATGTCCATAGAAAATCCGGGCATTTTACTGTTTTCCCAGCGAAAGCGGTCTGCGCCTCTGTTCCGTCCTGGTTTTCCAGCAGGATCTCGCTTCCACAGCCGAGGCCGCGTAAAAAAAGAGCTGCTGCATGAAAATCAATTTGCTCCATGCAGCGCCCTGTTTTTCCGTCCCATGCTGGTAATCTTGCTTTTCTTAATTCATTATTTTAGCTGCTTCAAATCCAACTGCTCAATCATGGTTTCCAGCTTCTTTTTACTGTAAGTTCCTTTCCCTTCTTTCAGCTCGTCGGCCATGCACATGGTGACTACATAATTTCCTGCCGGAATGACCACTTCATAAATTTCCGACTGATTATCATCTTCCTTGGTGCCGTCCTGGTACATGGAACACTTCACCGTATATCCCGATTTGGTTACATAATCCCATTGTTCCACGTTTTTAACATCGTCAGAAAGACTCAGGGCCAATCCGTTGATTCCACTGAACACGTCGTTAGGCGTGCAGCTAAAGTCACAATAGGTGTTTCCATCCATTATGATACTGACAGAACCGTTTTCCGTATAGGAATACTGACCTTTACCGTTGTCTGGGAAACTTCCCAGGAAGTTGCCGGTTCCCGACTTTTCAAATGTCTCAGCGGCAGTCTTTGTGAAGATGTCTTTTTCATCGTATTTCAGGTTGTATTTCTTACACAATTCCGCTGCTTTTTCCGGGGCAAATGAATGCCGGGTATAGCTTTCATCCGTCATCGCGCCTTTAGTGGCTGCGGCCTGTTCCTGGGACAGTTTTTTCAATTCTTCCGGCGGCAGATTTTCCACATATTCACGATATTCCTTCATGGCTTTGTATTGATTGCTGTCTTTCAGAGAAACCGTCTGAGTCTCTTCACCCAGATAAATTACCTTGCCAAAACCGAAAAGCTCCGTCGCATAGGCGACCGCTCCGAAGGCCAAAAGCCCCACCAAAGCCGCTGCCAGAATACACACCCTCCGGCTGCGTGATCTTTTTTTGCCAGGCATTGCGCGGCCCTCCTTTTCGCTTTGAATTTTTCTTAATACGCCGCAGGTAATAGCCTCTGCTTCCGTCCGCTCCAGTTTGTCCGTCCCGATCTTATCACACACTTGTTCTTCTTCAACGCTTGCCATTAATTCATATAGCTTTGTCATGTAAAACTCCCCTCTCTGTCAACACACGTCTCAGCGCCGCTTTTCTGCGGTGGAGAATGTTCTCCACTTTTTTCGGCGCCAGACAAAGTTTTTCTGCGATTTCTTTTATCGATAAAAAGTAGAAATGGCGCAGGACGAAAACGCTTCGGTCCGGTTCTTCCATCTCAGAAACCGCCTGCCTTACCAGCTGCTCGTTGTGCTTTTTGGCAAGATCGGATTCCAAATCCACGGACAGATCTGCCACATCGTAGTCGTTCATGTCCATGGGGATTTCCCTTGCCTGTTTGCGCAGACGGTCCAGCGAAACGCTTCTGGCCAGCATTGTGATATAGGTCTTGAGACTGGCGTTTTTCTTTTCATCGAACCGGTCGGCATATTTCCACAATTTGACGAAGGTATCGCTTACCGCTTCCTCCACATCCTCCTGTCCGCAGTATCGCAGCACGCTGCGGCATACGGCTTTTACATTGCCGCCGTATTCTTCCACTGCTGCGGCGATTCCCCGTTCCGGATCCGTTTTTATCATTTCGATCAGTGTTCTATCCTTCATTTTATCCTCCACACATTGAAGACGTCTTTCACCCTATTATACGTGACCTGGGCGATCTTTCACTCAAACTTTCTTCCATCTTTTTGTTTTTTGTCTTCCAGTTTGCATTTCCCGGCTTCGGTGGTATACTAATTGGGTGGAAAAAACAAAACCTTGCTGATAAAGGAGCATTTTAACTATGATAGATGTAAATCAGATGGACAACCTCTTTGGCCGCTTATCACGTTCCAAATTCAGAAGCGGTTTTTCACTGAAAGAAAAAGACTTGAACTATATCGCAGCAAAAGGGCTGGATACGATTCGCAGCCACGCATATGATTTTGTGGGCAAACGGCTGGCGCCGGCAGTCATCGCCAATGACGGCAAACAGACGCCCATGCGGGGTCATCCTGTTTTTATCGCCCAGCACGCCACGGCCACCTGCTGCCGGGGCTGCCTGCAAAAGTGGCACCGCATACCCGCTGGCGTTCAGCTGACTCAGGCGCAGCAGGATTATATCGTGGATGTAATCCTAGCATGGATTGTAAAGCAGATTAGCGATAAGAGAATGGACCGTTAGAGAGGAGATGATACCGTTATGGCACCAATGAGTGATAAAAAGAAAGCAATTATATTTATTATCTGTTCGGCGTTTTTCTTTGCCTTGATGAATATGTTCGTGCGGATGTCAGGCGATCTGCCTTCTGTTCAAAAGAGCTTTTTCCGAAATTTTGTGGCCTTTTTCTTCGCCCTCATCATACTCATCCGCTCCAAAGAGGGGTTTGCTTTTGACAAAAAAAATCTGCCGGTTTTCATCGCCAGAGCGGGTTTTGGCACGCTGGGTATACTTTGCAATTTTTATGCGGTCGATCACTTGCTCTTGTCCGATGCTTCAATTTTGAACAAGCTGTCTCCGTTCTTTGCCATTGTCTGCTCCTATTTCATTCTCAAGGAGAAAATAAAGCCGGTCCAAGCTGCCGCTGTGGCCATTGCTTTCTGTGGTGCGCTGCTGGTGGTCAAGCCAGGCTTTTCCGTGGCCGGTGCTTTGATTCCGTCGCTCATTGGAGTGGCCGGCGGATTCTGTGCAGGCATCGCCTATACTTATGTCCGGGTACTGGGGCAGCGGGGTGAACGGGGTCCCTTTATCGTCCTTTTCTTCTCCGCTTTTTCCTGTATCGTGACGCTGCCATTTTTAATTTTTGACTTTCATCCAATGTCAGCTGCCCAGGTCATTACTCTTCTGCTTGCCGGACTTTCCGCAGCGGGCGGCCAGTTCACCATCACTGCGGCCTATACCCACGCTCCCGCACGGGAGGTCTCAGTCTTTGATTACACGCAGATTGTCTTTGCGGCCGGCCTGGGATTCTTCTTCTTTGGACAAATCCCAGACCTCTGGAGCATCCTAGGCTACATCATCATCTCCGGCGTGGCAGTCGCAATGTTTTTGTATAACATTCTGCCCGGCAAGCGATAGCGAGCCGCATGGCAGAATTTATGCCAGAAAACCCAGCGAACACCGTGAGCGCGTGGTTTTCATCGTATAACATTCTGCCCGGCAAGCGATAGCGAGCCGCGGTAGCCGGGACACGAAAACGCACTTCGAACCAGTCGGGCAGCGGATTGCGGAAAACTTCTGCGAGACTTTGCATTATTTACGCAAAGTTGTGGGTTTGCGGGGCCTGAGATTGAGAAATGACCTGGCTGGCTGCTGAAAGTTCATTTCAAGAGGCCGCAACCGTTCAAAAATGCGTAAATTTCAGACGATTCTTTTGCTTTTTTCCAAAAATTTTCAACCAGAATAAAAAAGATCGGCATTGGTATCAAAAATAAGAAGATTCCAAGCCGATCTTTGATCGTTTTTTCGATTCGTTCGATTAGCCGGTCCCCATCGAACGAGCCTCTTAAAATTCTTTACGTTCCAGGATTCCGACACTGCTCTTATAAGAAATCGCCAGGGCAGCCAGCACCACAATTGCAACAATTCCTCCAATCTGCGCGGTTCCCATACCTTCCAGGGAATTCACGATCTTGCCCAAATCCGCATGGTTGATAAGCACCTGCATGCAGGCAATGACCGCCGCGATTAAAACCAAAATGGCAATCTTGCCTTTCTGACCTCCAAATTTAATCTGTACCGGAATCATGACAGCTTGCAGCAAAAGGAATACGATCAAAGCTCCGGCAAACATGATATACAAGCTGTCAATATCAGACTGCCCGCTGACAGCTCCCACAATCAGCGCCAAGACAATTGCAATTGCCCAGCCAATCAGTCCGGTCACGAATCCAAAGATATACTTGGCCCTGACATAGGTCCTGCGGGAAGCAGGCAGCGTAAACAAGTACGCGAATCCATTATCCACCTCATCGTAGGCAATGGTGTTCAAAACCAAAACAGCTGCAATCACTGTAATATAGCTGATGATAAACGACGTACTGGCCTCGCCTCCCCAAAAAGCCATAATTACGGCTACAAACAGCATCAGCGCAATTAATATTTTTGCCTCTTTCAGCGTATAAAAATCTTTTAGCAGCATCGCTTTCATTTTCTTTTCCCCCCTATCAGCATGGTTTCCACTTGATCGATTCCGCATCGCTCCACAATCAGCGACGGATAATTCTCTTGATAATACTGTCGCTCATTAGTCAGTGCGCTGTATCCGAAACCTTCCTTTTTCACACACAAAATATGGTCTTTATCCAGAGTATCGTACTGGCGATCCTCCAATTTTAGAAGGCCGTAATTGCTGAGTATCACGTCGGTGTCCTCATGCAGAACAATTTTGCCTCCTTGAATCATATAGATATCATCGCACAAACCTTCCAAATCGCTGGAAATATGCGAACTGATCAAAATTCCCCGCCCTTCTTGTTCCATATACCCCCGGAGCATATCGAGAATTTCTTCACGTGCCACCACATCCAGCCCGGCCGTCGGTTCATCCAAAATCAATAGGGCAGCCTCATGGGAAACCGCCAGAAGCACCTTGAGTTTGGCCTTCATGCCTGTAGAAAACTCTTTTATCTTTTTATTTGCGGGCAGATTGTGTTCCCGACATTGATAAAGAAACCCCTCTTTGTTAAAGCTTTCGTAAGATGCATCCATAATGGAAGCGGCCTCCCTGATATTCAAATGTCCGCCAAATCCGCTGTCGGAAAGCACTGTTCCGATCTTCACCCGATCTTCATCCGTCAGTTTTCTGCTATCTTTTCCAAACACCCATGCACTGCCGCTGTCAGGTGTCAGCAGCCCTAAAATCGCTTTAAAAGTCGTGCTTTTTCCCGCCCCATTCTGTCCGACCAGACCTGTAATATGGCCTTCCTTCAGGCTCAGGGAGCAATCAAGCTTAAAATCTCCGTAAGCTTTTGTCACATGTTCCAGTTTTACAAGCATCGCTTATTCCTCCATAATTAGATTAAACAGATCAATAATTTCCTGATCCGTCATACCGCATCTTCGTCCTTTTAGAATGGCCATTTCCAAATCAGATTCTACGTTTTTTCGGTGTTCCTCCATCAAAAGTTCCGGACTGGTGCCTGCGATAAAACTTCCTTTGCCGTGGACCGTGTTTACAAACCCTTCATGCTCCAAAGCATCATAGGCTTTCTTTACCGTCAAAGCACTGATTTTCAGTTCTTTTGAGAGGGATCGAACAGATGGGAGCATTTCGCCTTCCTCAAACATTCCATTCATGACATGCGCCTTAATCTGATCCACAATCTGTTCATAGATGGGCTGTTGAGAAGAGTTATTGATTATCAGTTTCATAGGTTTCCTCCCTTGTTCACAAACAGTATATAACAGCATATAACACTTTGTCAACTGTTATATGCTGTTTATTTTAAAAGATTTATAAAAGCGCTGCTTCCGCATCATCCGGTTTGATACAAACAAAAAAGCTGCCTGTTGAAAGACATGACTTTTCAATGCGGCAGCTTTATTCGCGGGAGTGCGCCCGGCAGCACAAGCGTAGCTCCAAATTTCAGGCGGCATAGGCTTTTGGGAAAAGATTTAAAACAAAAGCTTTCAATAAAATTTTCCTGATTTGATTCAATACCGATCCGCCCATGAAAATCAGCACGATTAATAAAAGACTTTATCCCGTTCTACGATCCGGGAAGAATCCACCGTTAATTCAGCGATGGTAGCGGCGCAGTTGGGCTGCCTTGGGTGTTTCCATAAATCCTTCAGATCGAACCCTTCCAGAAAGCGGAACAAGGTCTGGTTAACCGCCGCATGAGCCACGATTAAAACTCGCTTTACAGCAGGATCGACGGTCCGCAGCTCCTCTAAAAAGGAATCCGCCCTGCGGCAAACATCGGCAAAGGATTCGCCGCCTTCCGGCGCCTGGTAATCCTGCGGCCAGTCATAAAAGCCGTCCAAAAGAGAGGCTCCGTCCTGTACGGGTTCGACGTACTCCGCGCCTTCTCCAATGCCAAATCCCATCTCCTGCAGCCGTTCATCCTGTTTGATCGCAAGCTCCCGGTCCCCTTTAATAATGCGGGCCGTCTCAAAAGCCCGTGATAAAGGGCTGGAAAAAATACGGTCAAACGATACATTTCTAAGGCCTTCCGCTGTTTTTCGGGCCATTTGGATGCCTTCCTCTGCCAGCGGGATATCGGAACTCCCCTGAATGCGCCGTTCCTTATTCCATGTCGTGATACCGTGACGTACAATATATAATTCCATGATAGGTTTCTCCTTAAACATATATGGAATAGTTTATCCCTTTTTCTGCCCAATGTCAAAAGCATTCCTTCCTTAGTCGCTGATTTGGTTCTGCATGTTTTGCAGCTTCTCCGGTATGAGTTCCTCCCATTTTCCGCCATGCTCCTTCTGTTCCTGGGGCAGCGTTCTACGGTCTATTGCCATATGCAGTTTCAACATAACAAATCTTGCGGCAGGCTGAGCGATGCACATTTCAACCCCAAGAGAAATGGCAAAATTGCGCGGCCATTTGTAAAAAAACAGCTTAATCGGCGAGCGGCAAATTTTGATTTTTTTCTTCAATGGATGGTAACCCGCACTGCCTGTTCCATCACCCTTCTTTTCCATAATCCAAACGGACCAGCTTCTTGCCGTTGGGCAGATTCCGCTCTTCTTTTGCAAGAAACGAATATCCGCCTTTCTCCATACTCTCTGTCAGCAAAGGCTCTGTCACCTGATGATGCACCTCATAGAGCCGGTCAAAGGAATGGAGGTATGGAGAATCTGAGACAAAGGTTTCCTCCCCGCTGTTGACCTGAATGATACAGGAAGCATACTGGGGATCAACCAGCTTTACCACCCGCAGGAAACATTCGCAGCCAACATACTCGATCAGCAGATCGGCCAGCAGGAGTTCCGCGCAGGGAAGCTCCAGATCATCACCGGTCAAATCGGCTTCAATGGGAAAAAAGCTGTTCAAATCCTCGTAACGGCGGCAGCATTCCGCCAGATAATCACCATTGACATCGACCCCATAGACCCGCTCGAACTGTTTCGGTTTTATGTGATCCAGTCCGTTGCCTCCGGCAACGCCCAGTATCATGACAGTCTTTACGAGGTAATCATGAAGCTGGTCTTTCATCATTTCATTCAGCGTCTGCAGCTGACGCACATCATCCAGTTTCATATGATTTTCATAATCAGTAAGATCAATCGCCTTCCAAGGATTTTCCATACTCTGATTCATGTCTGTCCCCTTTCCGCAGTCTTGGTCTCTACTCTTCCAAAGCTTTCCGCAGGTCGTCCGCATAGGTCTGCTGCTGTTTTTTCAAATAAGCGCCGGCAAAAGGCTTCATAAACCATTTCTTCACCATTATATCTTCTGTAAAATCAATGGTTGTTTTTTCACCTTCACCAGAAAAGAGCCCGACCCAGTGGCCCTTCATATTGCCGTTTTCCATATCGAATTCGTAGCGCTGCAGGGGCTCAAAAGCCGTAATGGTAAAGGTGGTCGCATAGCCCTCCTCCGTATATTCCACGAATTTGCAGCCCTTTTCTAAAACCTCGATCCTGCTCACATCGCTTCTCCAGCCCCATTCTGTCAGAGATGTAACCGTATTCCATACAGTTTCCACATCCCCATTCAAAGTCACCTTTATATTGGCAGTTGTCATCCGTTAAACCTTTTCCTTTCGTTAAAATTCCAGCCGCATGTCGTACCACAAGGCCCCGCCGTGAACCGACTGGGATTGGCCCCAGTTCTGAAAGCCAAACTTTTCATAATAGTGAACCAGCTCTTTCTTGCAGGTGAGTATACAACCTTTACGACCCTGCTTCTTTGCATCTGTGATCAAGCGCTGTAGCAGCAAAGCCGCGCAGCCCTTGCGCCGGTATTGGGGAATGGTATCCACGCCGAACACGGTCTGCCAAGCACCATTTTCAATATGTAAATCTGCCTTTTCGTACATCAGATCATCAATCGTTTCTTCGTTGGTGACCAGGCCGTTGATAAAGCCCACCAGCGTTCCTTCATCCTCAAGCAGCCAGAAATGATCGCCGAATACCCTCAGCCTTTCTGCAAAAGCCTCTTTCCCCGCCGCTTCGGCCTGAGGAAAACACCCAGCTTCCACAGAAACCACAGCCGTCAGATCCTCCATCGACGCCCGCCGCAGCTTCAGCTTTGCCCATGCCTTGCAGTTTTCCAGCTTGGGCTTGGGATCGAACCCCTGATCCACGCCCATCGTCGCCAGCATTTCGCAAGGGAACTCCCTGCATTGACCGCAGTGGTTCAGCCCCTTTTCTTCGCAGCAGGACTTGACGCCGCACGGGCTTCCCCAAAAGGGCTTATCCATATAAATACAACCTCTGCAGCTGACATCCGTCTTTCTTTCACATTGGCTGCAATCGACGCCGCATCTCGATTCAAACATTTTGCGCCTCCTTCTCGTTCCTAGGGTAGTGTCTGGTTGGTGTTTGGATAAATCAGATACTACTCTGGGGTTTATTGTATAACAAAACAAAGAAAAACTCCATAGAAAAACCGCTGCATTGGGTTTTCAGCCAGCGCAGCGGCTCTCTTTTAACAATTATTCTTTTAAATCCTTGATCTGGGGCAGATCAATCGGCCCTTTGGTGATATGCGTTTGTTCTTCCGCAATGGTCCAAATCTGCGTCGTCACGTTGGACACGCCCTGGCGCGACTGCAAGTTGAGAACGGCCTGCTTCGCATAGGCTTTTGCCGCTTCTATTGAAGCAAACAGATAAAATCCGCAGCCCTGTTTTTTATCAGAGTCCAAACCCCAAATTTTCCATTGCAAGGTGGGCAGCTCCAGCATTCGCCGGGCCCCCTCCATGGTGAACGCAGTATCTACCGTCTCGTCAAAGGTCAAACCTTCACCGCCCAAATCCATTTTTACACAAAGAAATACAGACATCATTCCACCTCCTACAGCTTGTGATCAAATCCATAAAACGCATACGGCAAATACTCCTGCGGATCTACTAGGTACTCATCCTCCGGACTTCTTGCGCCATCAAGGGCAATGCCGTCAAAAGTCATGATCGCCCCCAAAGTATGAACAACCGGAAGAGAATCCCATGGGTCGTGATCCGAATGCTGATAGATGACCTCGCCGGTACCAAGGATCGGCTTTTTCGGGCCTGGATGTTTGGTCTTCCACACAGTATAGAGAATGGGGCTGGGTGCCTTGGAAATATCAGAAAGATGAGCCCACTGGCTGGCGGGCCAGAGATAATTGTAGATGATCGTAGCACCTGGATGGCCTTCCGGATCCGGCGGTGTCAGCAGCTCGCCGATGGCCTCCATCAGCTTGGGATCATTGGGTTTTCCGTTGAGCTGAGCTTTGACGGAATAATACGTTATCCCATGCCGCCTGGCGCTGGCCTGATAAGTTTCTCCCTCCTGCTCCATGGATAGGCTTCCCCACTTTTTCGGATAACCGCCTACCTCCCGCCCGAGAATGCTGCCCATGTCCACATCTAAGGTCATGCCGGGAACAAAAAGTCCTGGAAGTCCAGTTTTTTCATGAACAGCTGCGACATAGAGAGCCGCTTCGTTATAGGGTACCTCAAAATTAGTCTCCGTAAAATGATTGAATCCGGCAACGACGATGGGACGTTTGTAGGGCTTCAGCCCCGGCGGCAGGACATCAGCCGCAGCCTCCGGCGTTGTTTCGTAAAAGACCGACATGATTTCTGCACCTGGAAAATCGGTGATCCCGCCTTTCAGCGTATCGCATACCTGCTCCTGCGTTCTTTTAAAGCTCATGGTTTTACCTCCTATGTTTTGCTTTTTTCGATTCTTTCTAAAACCATGATAGCATCTGCCGGCCTTGCTGAAAAATACCCATTACTTATAGGGGTATTGGTTTTTGTTTATCGCACTTCCTCGGTCCAGTCGATCTTTTGCATATCAGCGAAAAGCTCGGCGGTGGCCCAGGACAGCGGCTCGTCAAGAGAATGAATACTATACCCCAAATTAACCACTTCCACATCGCTGCAGCGGCGCAGCACCAGGCCGTTGTTCTGAAGCGTTTCGGGATGAAGGCCGGCAATCCACATATAGGTGCCGGGGCATCGACTCAGGGTTTCCATGGCGCCCGCCCGGTCATATACAAAGATCCGTTTGGGCGATAAGATAATATCGCTGACCTTGGTGATCGTCTCATAGGAAGCGGAAGGGATTTCATAATCCCCATAAATGACGACAATCTGCTCTTCCAGCATCTCTTTGCAAAGCGTTTCTTCCTTTGCCAGCGGGTTGTCTTTTGACATGGCAACCAGGAATTCCCGCTGATAATGTTTCTGAAAGGATAAAGAATAGCGTTGGAACAAATTGAGAAAATATTCCTTTTGTGCGTCGAAAAAATGCAGAACTCCCAGCTCAGATTCGCGGCAATGCACGTCCTCCACCACTTGGAAGGGATTGGTTTCCTTTACGTGTATCTGAAACTCCGCTTTGGCTGCATGACGGTTGATGAAATCGGTGATACAGCGATTGATCTGGTGGGATCGGGTTGCGGAGATGCGGCTGCGGACCGCTGTTTCCGGTTTTATGCGCAGCTTTGCGTGGAGCGCGTTCACCTCAGTCAAGATGTTTCTGGCTTCCTGGACAAAGACCCGGCCTTCTTCTGTCAGCGCCATCCCTTTGGCTGACCTGCGGAATAGCTGAACCCCCAGTTCCTTTTCAACGGCTTTGATGGTATTGCTCAGATGTGGCTGGGAAAGAAACAAATTCTGAGCAGCCTTTGAAATGGAACCGGTCTTTGCCACTTCTGAGATATATTCCAACGCAAATAGATTAAGACTCATAACACCTCTCCCTTTCTAATGATCTCTCATGCCTTTTCCTGAGGCTTTGTCAGCAGCTTTTGCAGGCCATAGTAAGCCGTATCGCCGATGATCTGCGCCAGCTCGTCATCGGTCATGGGCAGATCGCCCCGCAGCCACTCCAGATAGGTGGAAATGGTTCCGGCCGCATAAAACTCCGCGCAGATTTCCAGTTCCGCTTTGGAAATATCCAGCCGCTCTCCCATGGTTTCGATCAGACTTTCCTTTAATATATCTTTAATGGCTCCCCATAAAAAGGCATAGGAAGGCGTCTTGGCAATGTGCTGATACAACTGGAGATTTTCTTCCATCAGCGTGTTTAGAGCCCGAAAGAGCACCGCTACATCCGAGGTATCGTCGAAAAAATCGTTCTGTTCCAGCCGCAGGATAAGCTCTTCTGTTTCCTGCCGGCCGAATTCATGAATAATATCTGCGATGGAATCATAATGTAGATAGAACGTTTTTCGGTCAATATTGGCTCTCTGCGCAATTTCCGTTATGGTAATTTTAGGCGTATCCTTTTCCAAAATCAGCGACAGATATGCTTCACGGATGGCTTGTTTGGTTTTTTGTACTCTTCGATCTGTCATGTTTCGCCCCACTTTCTGTTAACTTGTAGAATAATACTCAGATCAAAAATTCTGGTAATTGAAAAAATTGTCACTCCCTATTATAATACCCATATGTAGAAAAAGCAACATTTGGGATATAATCATCGCGGAAGGGAGATGATCGGCCACCAGAAATCGGGATAAAGGTCCCCTGATGACATCGATACAAAAAATGCTATACGAAAAAAATTACAAAAAATATCCTCGCCTGCTGGAGGCAATTGAATCCTCCCCCGACACCTATAAAAAGCAAATCCGCATTTTGGAGCAGCTGGAAGGGGAGAAAAAAGTCTTTCGGATTCGTCCTGAAAGCCGTGAAGTGAAACGGTTCGAAACGGATTATGATACTTTGCAAGCTTATTATTTGCATGGATATGAGACTGCAAAGAACTGCTGGTCCGGCCTGATGAGCTTTTTAAAAGGAGCGGCAGCAATAAAAGCAAAGGAGATCGTACAATGAATATCAATGAAAAAATCAAAACATTCGGCTTCAATAAGGTCCTTCATTATCTTGAAAAGGATCCGCAGACCAATATACCAAAGCTGATGGAGTTTGTGGACCATGTATTTCCCAAGGATGAGTTTGCGTCCCAGAGGGCGGCCTTCCGCAGCGCTATCGATGAGAAAAACAACTGGTATCAGCTGATTATGCGGGTTTACGATCTGGATCCCCAGACCAGAATCACCTTTTTCCGCAACTTTATCCTCAACGGCAATCTGCTCAGCTGGCCCATTCAGGATGAAAACCGGGAAAAGTATGGCTGCAACATTCCCTGGGCGATCCTTCTTGATCCCACCTCAGCCTGCAATCTTCACTGTACCGGCTGCTGGGCTGCGGAATATGGCCACAATTTAAATCTGTCCTATGAGGATATCGATTCCATCATCAGTCAGGGCAAAGAACTGGGTACATATGTCTATATTTATACCGGCGGCGAACCGCTGGTGCGAAAAGACGATTTGATTCGCCTCTGCGAGAAGCATCATGACTGCATCTTTCTCTCTTTCACCAACGCCACTCTGATTGACGAGGCATTCTGCCAGGAGATGCTCCGGGTTCAGAACTTCGTGCCGGCCATCAGCCTGGAAGGGTTCGAGGAGGCCAACGACAGCCGCAGAGGAGACGGTGTTTACAAGAAAGTGATGCGCGCGATGGAGCTTCTCAAGGAGCACAAGCTGCCTTTCGGCATTTCCACCTGCTATACCAGCCAGAACTACGATGATATCAGCAGCGAGGCTTTCTTTGATAAACTGATCGATATGGGAGCATTCTTCATCTGGTTCTTCCATTACATGCCGGTGGGCAAGGATGCATCGCCCGAACTTTTGCCAACACCAAAACAGCGGATGACTGTTTATGACCGCATCCGCAAGTATCGGAAGACAAAGCCCATCTTTTCCATGGATTTTCAAAACGATGCTGAATTTGTAGGAGGCTGCATAGCCGGAGGCCGCCGTTATCTGCATATCAATGCGGCCGGCGACGTAGACCCTTGCGTGTTCATCCACTATTCCAACGCCAATATCCACGATTGCTCACTGCTGGATGTGCTGAGATCGCCGCTCTTTATGGCCTATCACGATGGGCAGCCGTTTAACGACAACATGTTCCGGCCCTGTCCGATGCTGGAAAATCCCGATATACTGCCGAAACTCGTAAGGGAATCCGGCGCCCATTCCACCGATCCCCAGGCACCTGAGACTGCGGAAGAGCTCTGTGCCAAGACTGTTCCCTATGCAGATCAATGGACGCCTGTAGCCGATAAATTATGGGCGGAGCAGCAGGCTGAAAAAGCAGGCAAATAGACTGGTTGTGCTGCGGACAAGATCAAAAAAGAATCTTTTCAACTTCACGCAGTGAAGAAACAACATAATCGATCTTCAGACCTTCTGGAACCGGTGCTCCTTCCGGGTTAAACCAGCAGCAGCGGATTCCGGCGTTGTTGCCGCCTGCCATGTCGCTGGTCAGGGAATCTCCGATAATCATCACGGCTTGCGGATCATAATCCGATATTTGCTCGCTGCACAGGTCGAAGAATTCTTTGCTGGGCTTTTCTGTTTCCATTTCTTCGGAGATAAAGATGCCATCCATCAAATCATAAAGTCCGCTGCGCCGCAGCTTTCCATTCTGCGCGACGCTGCTGCCATTGGTGACCACATACTGGCGGTAGTTTTGGGCCAGCTTTTGACAGATCTCCAGGGCATAATCCTGCAAAACGGCACTGTTTCCCAGTGCCTGCTGATACTCATCATGGAAGCGCTGACAATCGATTCCGCTGACCTTTAAGTATGCGAAAAAATCCTCAAATCTGCCGATGTACACCCGACTCTTGGGGATTTCCTTTTTCTCAAACCGCTGCCAGTAGGAGTGGTTGCACGCTTTATACCAGTTAAATTGCTCCTCATTAATCGTCACACCGTACTTTTTCAGACACTGGTTCATACAAATTTCTTCTGATGCGGCAAAATCCAGCAGCGTTCCGTCCACGTCCCATAATATGGTTCTTATCGTTTCCATACTTCCTCCTTGCGCCTCGATTCATGCTAATTTCTCTGCCATTCTTTTTTCATCTCTTCTCGTTTCTTTTTATCGCTGGCATCCAGAGCCGCCCCCAGCATGAATCCAATCGCGATTCCAAAACAACTGCCCATCGCCATATGATCCATGGCTGCGCCAATACTCAGCCCTACGCTCATGAACAAGCACATAAAAATGGGCAGATAGACGGAGGCCGGCTTTTCTTTTTCAAAGCAGACGCCCTCTTCTCCCCTGCCGCATTCAGCAAACTGTAATTTTTCCAAAAGACGCACGGAAGCAAGATTATCTTCTTCTGCCTCTGCTGTTACAAAATATACATTAGTCTGAGAAAAGGCCCATTCAACAGCCGCCCGAACAGCCTCTGTCCCTAAGCCTTGTCTTTGATATGCTTGTTCGATGCCATATCCGATTTCCACCTGGCCCTTTTCAGGCACCCCATGAAAACCCAGGCTTCCAATTTCCTCTCCAGTTGTCTGTAAAGTGATCCGCCAGCCCGTGTACCAGTCTCGGTCCTGGGGATGCTGCCGACAGCCGTCGAGCATTTCACGCAAAGCCGCGCTCATATGCGCCTCTTTTTCCCGGGCAATCTTCTCACCCAATTCCTCGTCTGTCATCGGCGTAATAAGTAATTTTTTTGTTTTTAATGGTTTCATAATATGGGTCCCTGTCAAAGCTTCTCTTCCTTCACATCCATTTCAAAGGCTTTGATCAATCCTAAAAACTCCGGGTCTTTTCGCAAAAACGCGACAGTGGGGTCATTCTTCAGGCCTGCCGCAAAGCTAGCCGTCATTTGCTCTGTAAGCGCATAACTGCCCGCCTCATCCTGAATATGCTTATACAGTGAGGACTGGTTGATTTTCCACGGCTGTTTCATTGCAGCCAGCAGGTTTTTCAGAGCCTTTATACAGCGGTCCTTATCCTCCAGCACAGCGGCGATACGAAATTCTGTCAAACAGGGGAAAATCCCCCACAGGTCATACAGCTTTGCGGTTTTCTGAGACAAACCTATTAATTCTTCCAGCCTCTGCTCATCCCGTTCTTCAGCAGCGATTTCAATCAGCATCAGAAAGTGGGATTCCAACTCCTGTCCGGCCTTGGCCACAGCCAGTTCCATCAGTTCTCCGGCTTTATCAAGTTTTCCCTGGGCGATATAAAGGCTGGCCCTCAGATGAACCGTATCCACGGGAAGCTCCGGCAGCTCATCCAGCAGAGCTTCTGCTTGTTCCAGTTCTTTACGCTCAATGTAGCGGCCGACCAGCATCAGCTTCGCCTGATGGCTGATCTCAAAATCATCTCCCTGCGCCGCACGGAGGTAAAGCTTCTCGATCTCCTCCCTGCAGCGCTGACGCTCATCCTTTTCCGGCAGTCGGATCAGTGCCGCCTCCAGCGTGACGGCCGCATAAAAGAGGAGCTTGACACAGGTTGGATACTGGGCAATCTTCTCCATGGCCGTCTGGTAGCATACAGCAAAATCCTCCGTCATCGCCATAGCGGAAAGCTCTGCTGCGAATTGTTCCACTTCCTGATCAGTCAGATTTTCGTGAAAAGCCAGCAAAGTATTCAGGTCCGTCCCAAGCAGCCGGGCCAGAGGCGGCAGCAGGGTAATATCCGGATAAGATATGCCCTTTTCCCATTTATTAACGGCCGGCGCAGTGACGCCCAGATAGCGCGCCACCTGTTCCTGTGTCAAATTCAATTGCTTTCGTTTCTCTCTGATTACTTGAGGCAGTTTCATAAAAAACTCCTTTCCTTCTTCAACGGTATCTTACTCGTATTTTAGCATTGGAGTTCTTCTAATGATATTGACCGGTTATTAAGTTTTCATCAAAAAACTTAACTGTTATTCATATATTTGCGCTGATTTCCTGCTCCAAACCACCTCAACCTAAGCGGATTGGCTTGTATGCGGCGATTATATTTTTTGCTTCCTCAAGCACGCGGGCTTCGCTCTCCACTCCAAAGGACCAGTACTTAAACAAGATATTATTGCTGCCGCCTGAAACCATAACTACGATTTTGAGCATTCCGACATATTCTAAAGTCGTAACGTTCATCGTCAGCCAATTGCCTCCGCGAAAGGAATATCGTTCAAAAACCTGGATACAGCACCGAACCCCATTGATCTTTGTACGGAACTGATGCCGGATCTCAGAAAAAAGCTTTTCACGCTGCATCGCCTGCTCCAGATAACGGGTAAATTCATCGATATTTCCCTGCATTTGCGTTACAAACTTTCCCATAGATTTGCCTTTCTCTATTTAATTGAACCTATTCACCGTATAAAATTGGTCCGTGCGCTCTTCTCTGCCTGGGGCGGCTGGATTCGTTCTGCCGACCAACTAATCAGCAGGTCAGACAGAGGTTCGAAATTGGCCGGACAATCCTCTTTCATCTCTAAAATTCTCTGCTCCTGCTCGCCCAAAAGCGGCAGCAGCTGATGATGCTTATGTATGTAGGTTCCAGTTTTGCAAAAATGCTCCGCCTGCATGACAAAAACCGCCGCTTTACATAATGCATTCAAAGCTGCCGGTTCTTTTCCATGCAAAAAGTTGTGGAGGCACCCATGATAAATGGCGCAGGCTCCCATATGGACCGCCTTTGCTGCGCTGTCCCCATCGTCCAGCTTGATCAGCTCTTCCAGGCTGCCGTATACGGGGATCGTATCGTAATAAAACTGGAACAATTCCCCTTGCTCCCAATTCTGCAGCTCGGCTTTTCCGGAGATAAAACCGCACAGCCGGTCTCTGCAGGGCAGGCTTTCTACAGTCCTTTCATATTGCTTGATATCTTCAAAGGACAGGGTATCGAAAATCACCACCACATCGATATCGCTGTCAGGCCCCGCCTCTTCCCTGGCCTGGCTTCCCTGCAGGCCGATAAAAAGGACGTTCTCTTTAAATTGATTCAGGATCGCATCCTGAAAGTCTTTCATCCATTGTTTAATATCCATATCTATAACCCTATGATCTCTTTGATCAGCTTGTTTGTCTGCAGCATTTCTTCTCCGATCTGATAGGCGGACAACAGCTCTTCGGCAGCCGCCGCAGCTTTCTGCTCATCGTTTGCAAATACAGTAGCTAATGTTTCGCCTTCCAGCGCCGCATCGCCCACTTTCTTGTGGAGATAGATTCCCGCCGTCATATCGATGGCATCACCTTTGGCAGCCCTGCCGGCCCCTGCGTGCTGAGATGCGATTCCCACCTGACGTGCCTTAATCTTTTGGATAAATCCGGCCCCAGGGCTGGTCACTTCCACTGCGAACTGATGCTGAGGAAATAAGCCGGCATCATCGAGGATCCTTGGGTCTCCTCCCTGCCCCTTTATAAAGAGGCGCATTTTTTTCAAGGCAGCGCCGCTTTGCAGGCTTTCACCGGCCATACGATAGCCCTCCTCAGGGGAAGCTGCTTTTCCGCCCAAATAAACCATGATCCCGGCCAAAGTCTGCGAAAGCAGGGTAATGTCCTCCGGTCCATTGCCCTTGAGCGTCTCGATGGCTTCGATCACTTCCAGGCTGTTTCCCACTGCCCGGCCCAGGGGCTGATCCATATCCGTGATAACTGCCGCAGTCCGCTTTCCGTCCGCATTGCCGATCTCCACCATCAGCTCGCCTAGGCGGCGGGCATCTTCCAGGCTTTCCATAAAAGCGCCGTCGCCGCACTTTACGTCCAACACAATAGCATCGCTGCCGGAAGCCAGCTTTTTGCTCATAATGCTGGAAGTGATCAGACTGAGGTTCTCCACCGTACCCGTCACATCCCGCAGCGCGTAAATTTTTTTATCAGCCGGAGCGATGCTGCCGGTCTGTCCGATAACGGAAATGCCGTTTTCATTGACCAGATTGACAAACTCCTGCTCCTCCAGCGTTGTCCGAAAACCTGGTATGGATTCCATCTTGTCCACCGTGCCGCCGGTAAAGCCCAGTCCTCTTCCGCTCATCTTGGCGATGGGCACGCCGCAGGCGGCGGCCATGGGGCCCACGATCAAAGTCGTTTTGTCTCCTACGCCGCCGGTACTGTGCTTATCCACTTTGATTCCCCGTATGGCCGACAGATCCACAATATCGCCTGAATCCCGCATAGCGGTCGTCAGGGCATAGGTTTCTTCCTTATTCATGCCGTTGAAATAAATGGCCATCAGCAGGGCGGACGCCTGATAATCTGGAACTGCGCCTTCCGTATATCCCTTAACAAAGAACTGGATTTCTTCTTCGGTCAGGACGCCTTTGTCCCTCTTTTTTATGATCATATCATTCATATTCATTTTCATGTCCCCCTGTCTTGAACCGATCTATTTTTTGATCTGATTGAAAAAACTTTCTCCAATGGCCGTTTTCTTTGCTCCCAGCATTTCACAGACAGTCGCCCCGATATCAGCAAAGGAACTGCGGATCCCCAGATCGACCCCGCTGCGTATCTCCGCTCCTGTGATCACTACCGGAACATGTTCTCTCGTATGATCCCATCCACTGTGTACCGGATCGTTGCCGTGGTCCGCACACAGGATAAGCACATCGCTGTCTTTCATGGCCGCCAGAATTTCCGGAAGGCGGGCATCGAATTCTTCAATGGCTTTTCCGTAACCCTGGGGATCTCTCCTGTGCCCATACTTGGAATCAAAGTCCACCAAATTGGTGAAAATCAATCCCTCAAAGTCCATATTGAGCGCTTCAATGGTTTTATCAACGCCATCCATGTTGCTGACGGTATGGACCGCCTGAGTGATTCCCTGGCCGTCGAAAATATCCCGTATCTTACCAATGGCATAGGTTTCCTTTCCCAGCTCCGCCACATGATCGAGCATGGTTTTTCCGGAGGGAGAAACGGCATAATCCTTCCGGTCGGCCGTTCTGCTCCGTTTTCCATCCTCCAAAACGTAGGGACGGGCAATGACCCGGCCGCAGGACCAGTCGCCCTGGAGCATTTCCCGGGCAATTTGACAAATATGGTAGAGCTCCTCCAGGGGAATCACAGCCGTATTGGCCGCAATCTGAAAAACACTGTCCGCAGAAGTATAAACAATGGGGTTTCCCGTTTCCTCATGCTCCGGCCCCAGCTCATCAATGATCACCGTTCCCGAAGCCGTGCAATTTCCCAGGACCTCTCTGCCTATGGCCTTCTGGAATTTCTCGATAAATTCCTGGGGGAATCCATCTGGATACGTCTTAAAAGGCACTTCCGTATATAGTCCGGCGATTTCCCAGTGGCCGGTAATGGTATCTTTGCCGTTGGATTTTTCCCTGAGCTTGCCGAAGGAGCCTGCAGGATCGCTGACTGCAAAAGCCCCGCCCGCGGCCCCCTGAATATTTCCAAAACCCAGTCTTTGCAGGTTTGGCATGGAAAGCTGAGGGTATTGCTGGGCAATATGGCCCAGCGTGTCCGCCCCCTGATCGCCGTAACGTCCCGCGTCCGAAAGCTCCCCCACGCCCAGACTGTCCAGTACAAGAATTGCTGCTCGTTTCATGATCATCACTCCTTTATCCGTACAGGCCTGCAGTTGAGATAGTCCAAAGAGACCAGCCTGTACATTACCCCGTTATAAGTTCCCTGTAATCCATTTTTGAAAGCCTCTTTTCCATGAAGATGGCCGTATACCACTTGACTGACGCCTGCCCTGGAAAAGGCATCCGTAAAACCTGAGCCCTGGGCCTGACCTGCGGACGGCGGAAAATGCAGGACGCCGATGATACGATCGCCGCCGCCTTTTTCTTTGGCATCCGTAAGGGACATCTCCAGTCTCAAAAGCTCCCGTTTATAGATTTTTTCATCCTGCTGGGTAAAATCGTCATTTCCCGGGCAAATCCACCCCCGGCTGCCGCACAGAAAACAGCCTTCTGCTTCAAAGGCCGTATTCTGTACAAAATGGATCGAATCATAAAGGCTGTTGAGCTTTCCGATTCCGCTCCACCAGAGATCGTGATTTCCCTTGAAAATCACTTTTTTCCCAGGCAATCCGTCGATCCAGTCCAAATCCGGGATCGCTTCCGAAAGCTTCAGCCCCCAGGAAATATCCCCGGCCAAAACGATGGTATCTTCCGGCTTAATCAATTCCAGCCAGTTCTTTTTCAATTTTGCCGCATGATCGATCCACGCACTGCCGTATATGTCCATGGGCTTTTCAACGCCCGGAGCAAAGGACAGGTGCAGATCGCCAATCGCATAAATGCTCATGTCAATTAGCTCCTTCAGTCAATATCATCTGTAAAGTCCAACAACGTTTTACTGTCTTCTTCCGCCAGGCTGGAGACGCTGCGCAGCTTGCGCTGAATGCTCCTGGTCCTGGTGCCGATCAGCTTGTCCAGCTCGGAATTGGCCTGATTGATCCGGTTTTGAGTCGCGGCCAGTACGTCTCCGAATTTATCGAACTCGGTTTTGACTGCCCCCAGAACATCCCATACCTGACTGGAATGTTTTTGAATCGCCAAGGTCTTGAAGCCCATCTGCAGGCTGTTGAGCAGGGCCGCCATGGTGGTGGGCCCTGCGATATTGATCTTGTAATCCCGCTGCAAGGTTTCCACCAGTCCCCGGCGCACCACTTCCGCATAAAGCCCTTCGAAAGGAAGGAAGAGAATGGCAAAATCCGTGGTCGCGGGCGGCTCCACGTATTTATCGTGGATATCCTTTGCCGATTTTTTCACAGCTCGTTCCAGCAGCTTGCCGGTTTCCTGGATCATCAGAGGATCGCCGCCATCGTAAGCATCCATCAAATTGGCATAAACGTCGGCGGGAAACTTGGCATCGATGGGCAGATAGACAGCTGCATCCCCCTCCCCCGGAAGGCGGATGGCGAATTCCACCCGTTCACTGCCGGAAGGCTTGGTGCGGACATTTTCCTCATACTGATCGGGAGCCAGAATTTGTTCCAGGATGGCTCCCAGCTGGATCTCGCCCAAGATGCCTCTCGTCTTAACATTGGAAAGCACCTTTTTCAAATCCCCCACACCCGAAGCCAGGGTCTGCATTTCTCCCAGCCCCTTGTACACTTGTTCCAGCCGCTCGCTGACTAGCTTAAAGGATTGGCTGATGCGGGTTTCCAAAGTCTTTTGCAGCTTTTCATCCACTGTATGCCGCATCTGCTCCAGCTGCCGGTTGTTATCGGCAGTCAGGGCAGCGAGCCGCCCTTCCATGGTCTGCCGTATCTGTTCCATCTTATGTTCATTTTGTATGGTCATGCTGGCAAACTGCCGGTTCATCTCCGCCAATCGTTTATCCTGAGCCTCCGCAGATCCCCGCTGGTTGACGGCCAGCATTTCGCCCAGGGCTTTGACGCTGCTCTGAACCAGCTGCAGCGTTTCCTGCCTGGATACCTGTATCTGCTGCTCCAGATCCCGTTTTGTCTCTTTAATAAGCTGGGCCTGCATACCGGAACGGCTGAGGGCACTGATCTTCAGCAGCGCAAAAACAAGCAGCACAACAGCAGCCAGCGCTGCCGAAAGTGTGATATATTCCATAGATTTACCTTTCGTATTTTTGATTGATTGCTTTGATCCGCTCCGCTACTTGCTGCCGCAGACTTTCCGGAGCCAGGACTTCCACACTGCCGCCGAACTGGATCGCCCAGTAAGCGATCGCTTGCTCATTTGCCTTTACCCGCACCAGATACCCGTCTTCTTCCCGGGAAATCTCAATGTCTTTTCCCAGCCAGTCGATGGCATCGTTGATCCCCCATTCTTCCACCTTTAAGGTGATCATCGAGGATTTTCCGGAAAACATATAAAGATGCTCCGCCATATGGGTCGGCAAATCCAATCCGTTTTTCAGCTCCTCCACCTCTTCCAGCGGCTTGGCGTCCAGATCTAGAATCTCCGTATCGGTGATCTTTTCTACGCGGAAATGGGTGACATTATTGTATTTGTTCACGTTGCCGATCAAGTAATAGCGCCCATTGGCAACTACGATCTGATAGGGGTTGACCAGATGTTTGTTTTCTGTTGTGTGGTGCAGCTGTTTATCCGGTCCGTATTTATTATAGAAAAAGGAGATCTTTTTCCTGTCTTCAATTGCTCTGCTGATCTGCTCGATGGTATGGAAGAGTTCATTTCCTTCATCCCTCTCCATCCGTTCAATGTTATAGACGTGGCGCAGCTGTTTTTTAAAAAAGACGCTGGATTGGTTAATCAGCTTCTCAATCAAATCCTGCGCCTGCTTTTCCGGTATATGGCGGGAAGCCATCACACTGTCGATCAAAAGCCGCAGCTCGCCGTCTCCGAATTCACGTTTTGCTAGAAACCACCCCTTCTTCTTAGTGTGGCGGATTTCGTAGCCCATATCCTGTAAATCGCCCACATTTCTCGATACCGCTTTGCGCTCGCAGACGATGCCAAAGTCCCGTTCCATAATTTCAACGATCTCTTTTTGCATCAGCGGGTGATCCTGGTCTGAGTATCTGCGGAGAATTTCCAGGATATAGAGGATATAGAGTTTTTTTACTTGTCCTTTACTCATCGGTTTCTTCCCCGTCCTCCAGGGGATATTCCTCCGTATAGTCGGTATAGACGATGTCCAAATCGTGAAGAGCCTGATTAACATCCTTTTTGCACTGTTCTACTTTTGCGAAAATTTCCTTGTAAGTGGACAATTTAGCCTCTTCCTTCATGGCTTTCTTTTTTAGAAAAACCTGCAGCTGCACATACACATCACACAGGGCGATAAACAAGGACAACGCCCGGCTGAAGCTTTCCGCCACCTCTTTTGAAGCCTGTTCATCGATTTGAATATGAACGATATCGATCTCCTGGGCCAGCCTTTTACAAGCTTTCAATTTTGCGATGTTGCCGTCATAGTCCTTCTTGCGGAATATGCTTCGAAACTGAGAATCGTTGATAATCTGCTGCTCCGCTTCTTTAAATTCTTCCACAACGTCGATATAAAAATGTTCGATCCTTTGGATCAGTGTTCGATAGTCTGACATTGATTTCCTCCGCTTCTACTTTTCGGACATATTTTCTATCAGCTGTTGATAACGATTCAGATCGCTGTCACTGAAAGCAACCAACAGGATTGCCATCTCATACTCCTTTAGGAAATCCAGGCAGGCTTCCACTGCGATTTGAGCGGCCTTTTCTTTTGGATAACCATATACGCCTGTGGAAATAGCGGGAAAGGCGATGGAGGCCAGCTGATTTTCTCTGGCCAGCTTCAAGCTGTTTTGATAGGCATTCTTCAGAAGCTCCGGTTCACCCTGCTCCCCTCCGTGCCATACCGGCCCTACCGTGTGGATCACGTGCTTGGCCGGAAGTTTATATCCTTTGGTTATCTTGGCTTGTCCCGTTTCGCAGCCGGCAAGGTTCCTGCACTCTTTTAGCAGTTCTTTGCCCGCTGCCCGATGAATGGCTCCGTCCACGCCTCCGCCGCCCAGCAGCGTCCGATTAGCAGCATTGACGATAGCGTCTACGTTCAGCTTTGTGATGTCTCCTTTTATCGCTTTCAGGCTCATTGAGCATCATCCTTTCTTTTTCTTCTCTCATTCGGTCCCGTTCTTTCTTGTAAGCGTTACTGCGTGTTTCTTTTAAATAGTCGTTCCACAGAACAAGAACTAAAGCAATGGCGATCAGCATGAAAATCCAAGGTAAAATTAACAACATATTGTATGCACCTCCGTCTGTTCTACTTGATATGGTTATACCCGTTCTCTTGATAGTTAAACTATACCAAAGTCTATGTCCGTTTTTCGGTGCGTATGCGAAATTTCTTGAAATTTTTTTAAAAATTTTTTCCCGCCGGGTCTGGCTGCCTTTTTTATCGCAGCAAGACGACGGTAATTCCCCGGTTTCCATCGATATAGCGGCTGAAGTCCCTCAGCTGAGGACAATAATCGATAAACACTTTTTTCTTGGAATACCAATCCTCGCCGGCTATGGCTTCTTTGATCACTCCCCGCAGGAGCGGTTCTTTCAGTTTGCTTTTCGTCGCGACCTTAATCGCTCCGCCCGTGCCTGTGGAACCATATCCGTGTACAATGACCGCAGCTTTGCAGCCGCTTCTCTGGGCGGTGGTCAGATCGTTGACCAGGTTGCGCATTGCCTGGGGAACAGTCGGATATCCCCGTTCCAAATTAATTTCTTTTACTTTTACCATTACCATTTTATCAAATCCTTTACCACTTCGCCCGCAAGGATCAGCCCCGCTGCCGGAGGCACGAAGGAAACGCTGGCCGGAACGCCCCGCTCCGCCTGCTCTGCAGGTTCTTCTCTGGAATAAACGACTTTCAGGTCTAAAATTCCTCTGCGGCGAAGTTCTCTTCGCATGACCTTGGCCAGGGGGCACACAGAGGTCTTGTCAATGGTGGTCACTTCAAATCGGGTCGGATCCAGCTTGTTGCCTGTTCCCATGGATGAGATGACAGGCACTTTTGCTTTCCTGGCCCTGACAATCAGATCCAGCTTGGCAGTCACCGTATCGATGGCGTCCACCACATAATCAAATCGTGTAAAATCAAATTCGGTCGACGGCAGAAAAAAGCATTTATGAGCCGTCACCCGAATCTCCGGGCCGATGTCCAAAATCCGCTCCTTCATGACCTCCACCTTGTCCCGGCCCACCGTGCTTTCCGCGGCTATGATCTGCCGGTTGATGTTGGTCACATCCACCTTATCCTTATCAATGAGATCAATAGCACCGATTCCGGCCCGCGCCAGGGCTTCTGCTGCAAAGCCGCCCACGCCGCCGATTCCGAAAACAGCTACCCGGCTGTTTTGTAATTTATCGATTCCATCTTGTCCCAATATCAATTTTGTCCTTGTAAAACGGTCATTCATCATGTTGTTCCATATAACTTCCTATTATTTGATATACCACATCTGAACGATATCCCAGCCCAGTCAGCCGACGCCCCATCTTAGCCATCAGCTTTTCATCTATCTGCTTTCCAGCCGCGATTTTGGCCGCCTGCTTTTTCGCCCTTTCCATCTCCGTCTCTTCGCTTTCATATTCTTCGAATGCGATTTCAATGGTAGCGCGGTCGACGCCTTTTTGTTCCAGTTCTCTTTTGACCCGGTAGGCGCCCTTCCCCTTGCCAAAGGCATAATCAAAATATTGGCGGCAATAATCCTGGTCGTCCAGATAATGGAGCTGGCTTAGCTCCCGGATCACCTCTTCGATTTCCTGCTGGGAAAAGCCTTTTGCCTGCAGATGCTCTTTCATTTCACGGCAGGTCCTGGCTCTCGGCCCCAGATACCTGAGAGCTGAATCTTTAATATCCATAGCTGCTCCCCGCCGTGGCTGCCACGCACTTATCCCCCAGCGCTGTCTTGAGGTCGCAGATGGCGTCGATTCCTGTGCAGTGGACCGGCATTATCAGATCCATTTCTTCTTGTATGATCTGGTCCACCACCTTTTTTCTCATATCTTTCCCAGCGCTGTAAAGATGCATACCCGCTGCCAGCACCGCGATCCGTTCGCCGTCAAACAGTTCCCTGGCCCGGCGGACTGCCGCAACGACGCCCCTGTGGCTGCATCCCGAGAAAACGTACAGTCCTTCCGGTTCCCGGATGACGAGAATTTGTTCGTGATCCATGGGGTCCGGCTCATAGCTGCCGTCTTGACATTTCCGGTAAAAACTTTCCGCGGGCTCAAATCCGGGAATCTCAGGGATAGTTCCCGATATAACAATATTTTCTGAAATCCACTCCGGGCCATTTGTACGGACGATCCTTGGATCGATCATGCTCCGCTGGTGATCGTTCCAGCGAATTCCGCAGGTCTGACTCTCCCACTTACCATCTTCCTTTCCGTAAGTTTCATAGAAAGCGCCCTGGTGAATGTAGATGGGAGCAATCTGATTCAGCTCGCAGAACTGCGGTACTCCCCCAGTATGATCGTAGTGGCCGTGACTGATGACCAGTGCTTCCACCTGGGAAAGGTCCACGCCCATCGCTCTTGCATTTTGGGCAAACAGTGGAGAAGCCCCGGTGTCAAACAGCAGCTTTCGCCCTTGGGCCTCTATGTATATCGATAACCCGTGTTCTGCTATGCAGCCGGGTCCGTCGGTCTTATTCTCCATCAGAATTTTGAATCTCATCATCTGCCTCCTTTTTCTTTCCTGACACACTCAGGCCTACAACTCCGACAATGATTAAAACCGTGCAAACGATATGATACGCAAGGAGAGGTTCTCCCAGCACCACAACGCCGGCTATAATGGATATAGCCGTGGAAACATTGCCGAAGATCGTAGCCTTTACCGCTTCCATCTTGCTTAAAGAATAGCTCATCAGCTGGGCAGAAAGCAAAATACAGCCCACGCCCAGATAAGCCGTTGCTATAATAAATTCCGGGTGGGAAAAGGGCTCAAAGTAGGTGTGAAGCGTCCCAGAAAACAGTCCCTGGACCAGGAAAGCCAGGTTGAAAATCACGCAGCCGCCGATGATAATGGCCGCAGAGATTTCAATGGGTTTGTATTGGTCGCGGACATAACGCATAAAAACATTGCTGATGGCCATGGAAATGCTGGAAAGGACCAGCAGGATTGCGCCGCCGATGTTAAGGGTGACAGTGGTGCTGCCCATAACGATCATCACGATCAATGCCGCTACAGTCAAACAAACAAAAATATTTTGAAGGACAGAGGATTTTTCTCCCAAAAACAGTGAAGCGATGATCTTAGCGATAATCGGGATGATGGCAAAAATTATGGAACCTTCAATGGAAGTAGAAAAGATAAGTCCCACCACCTGCAAAACCATGAATCCTACGTAAAAACCCGCCGTCAGGATCAGATTTTTTTTCGGCTTGCCACGCAGATTGATTTTTCCAATGCGCAATGCCAGAATAATTACCAGCGCCAGGAACGCAAAATTATATCGGTGTACCAAAATTTGAAGGCTGCTAGCAAGCGGCACGCAGGTCTTGACACCTAAGAACGAAAACCCGACTAAAATAGAAAACAGTATTGCAGCGCCATATCCTTTCACACTATTTGTCTTATCCATAATTCTCTCTTTTCTTTCATGCAGCAGGATCCTTTGATCCCCGCACAAACATCGAAATCAATAAATTCTACACTGGTATCCTTCAGAGTCGAAAAGCTACGAAGCCGTTCGGTAAAGCCGTCGCCCGTGTATTTGGCGTAGGCCTCCTTTCTTGCCCAAATTTGGAAGAATCCTGATTCTCCCCTCGATTGGACATATTCCCTCTCGTCAGCTGTATAGTAACGTTCTGCGATTTTTTCTCTGCGGCAGCCGCGAATCTCTTGCACATCCACCCCCACCGTCCCAGTATCCATCAGGCAGACCCACAGGCTCCCGGTGTGGCTGACCGAAAATTCAATCGGAACTTCCTGAAAATATGGTTTTCCCCGCTCGGTTCGCAGAATACGACCGGAAACCGTCCCCAAATTCAAACGCTCTTCATATATGTAGCGCTCGGCGGCACGTCGGACCAGTTCCTCTGTTCGCTGCCGCCCTTCCCGGCCTCCTTGATAACCTTCATATACGTATAAATACATTTTTAACTCCAAAACAGCGGAACCTGACAGTTCCGCTGTGTATATTTCTGTTCTCCCTTTACCGTCCTAATCGGCTTTTTCCATGCGGTCCAGAATTCTTTGGTAACCTTCGGCGCCGTATACCAGACATTTGTTGATCCTGCTGATCGTAGCCGTGGACGCTTTTGTCAGGTCCTCAATTTCACTGTAAGTTTTCTTTTCTGAAAGCAGCTTGGCCACCTGCAGCCGCTGTGCGATTGCATGAATCTCATTAATTGTACAGATGTCTTCGAAAAAGCGGTAACAGTCCTCCTCATCCTCCAGCAGCAAGATTGCCTTGAAAAGTTCATCAATGTCTGCGCGTTTGAATTTTGATTCGTAAGCCATATGATATAGCTCCTTTCATCCTTACTTCAACACATTACAGTACAATTATAGCACCCGGCAAAATGACCGTCAACACTTTTTACTTTCACGCCCTAAAGCGCGCCTGCAGCTTTTTCTGTAAAAATTAAAATTTGACAAGCTTCCGCATATTGTCATATAATTCCTTTAGTATATAAATAAAGGGGAAGAACATTGGATTACATATTATTAATTGTTGGATTCATACTGCTTGTTAAAGGAGCGGATATTTTTGTAGATGGAAGTTCGGATATCGCACGGTATTTCAGCATTCCATCCTTTATCATCGGCCTGACCATCGTCGCCTTCGGGACCAGCGCCCCCGAGGCTGCCGTCAGCATCACAGCGGCAACTACCGGCCAGAACGGCATCGCCGTGGGCAACGTGATCGGCTCCAATTTATTTAACTTGCTCATTGTTCTTGGGGCCTGCTCTCTGCTCAAGCCATGTCCCGTACAGCCGCACATTTTAAAGAGCGAATATCCCCTCTCTATCATAGCCGCGCTTCTGTTTCTTGTTTTAACGCTTACTGCCCTTGGCTCCGGCACAGCCCTTTCTCTATCCAGGCCGGACGGCTTGATCCTTTTGGCAGTCTTCGCGTTTTTTATCATATCGACGATCCGCAAGGCAATCAAGCAGCCAGTCTTTGAGTCTGCTTCCGGGGAAAAGAAGCCTTCTCTGCCCAAAGGAATTTTGTTTGCGTTGATCGGACTGGCCGCTGTTATTTTCGGCGGACAGCTGGTGGTGGATAAAGCCAGCGCCATAGCTGCCTCTTTCGGCGTCAGCCAGACGCTCATCGGCCTGACCATCGTCGCGATCGGCACATCCCTGCCTGAACTGGTAACGAGTATTGCCGCCGCCAGAAAGGGAGAAACGGATATCGCCGTCGGCAACGTAATTGGCTCCAATTTGTTCAACATTCTCTTTGTGTTGGGCGCTTCCGTGACCGTCCACCCCATTCAGGTGGAAGCGATTTCGATTTATGATGCCTGGATTTTGATCGGCGCCAGCCTTCTGGTCATGATCCCCGCGCTTATAAAAAAAGAAATCCGCAGGGGCTGGGGACTTCTTTTTATTCTTGCATATTTTGTTTACAGCTATTATATCATTGTGCGCTGATCGTTAGTCATTCACGCTTTTTATATATGATTTCTCCTTCCGATATGGTCATATAAACTTCTGTTCGGTAAAAATCCGCCGCATCCGTATCAAAGAGATTTTGCTCCATCACTACTAAATCTGCATGTTTACCCACTTCTAAAGAACCTGTCATATCCTCAATCCCCATGGTATTGGCTCCGTTGATCGTAAATGCATCCAGTGCCTCTTCCAGATCGATGGCTTCTGCGGCATTTAAAACATCTTTCAAAATCGTATGGTCCTTCCCATACAAAGTTCGCAGCAGGGCAATCTGCATGCCCGCCGGAGGATATGGCTGAGGTGTCACGCCGTAATCGCTGCCGGCCGACACGATAAGGCCCAGGTCAAAGAAGCTTTTCATGGGATACTCCAACTCTGCCCGGTTGCCTAAAAAGGGAAGCTCGATGTTTTCGTAGTAGCCGGGAGCTTTGACAAACCAATAGGGATTTGATGAGATTCGTATATCCAACGCTTTCAGCCGCTGATAGTCTTTCGGATCTACCAACTGCATATGGGCAGCCACTGTGTTTCGCAGTTTTTCTCCATTTTTCTGATGGACGAATTCCATTGCGGTAAGCATTTCCGCCGCCGCGGCATCTCCTATAACATGAAAATGAAGATCATACCCCATCCGGTCAACCGCTGCACAGAACTGATTTAAAGCCTCCTGCTCCCAGAGCGGCTCCCCGTAGTAATCTTTCTGATGACAATATTCTTCCTTTAGAAACGCAGTGCCGCCTTCAACCACGCCGTCCACAAAGACCTTTACGATTGTCCCTTCCGTGAGCTTTCCTTCCTTAACCACTTTTGCTTTTTCATACTGAGCCAGTGACAGCTCCGGGTTTTCCGGATCGCTGGTATATGCCAGTACACATTTTATTTTCAGCTGTCCATCCCGGTTCAGTTCCCGATAGGCCTGGTGCATATTGCTGTTCAGGTCGACCATCGCGTCAAAGACTGCCGTATGCCCATACCCGGCCATCATGTCCTGAAAGTTCATCAATGCCTCTTTGTAATCGTCCGCGCTCGCATCAGGGACCAGATTCTGCAGATAGTCCTTTGCCTGGTCGCGAAAAGTGCCGCGAATAGATCCGTCCGCATTGTGCTCAATCGTTCCGCCCTCCGGATCTTCACTGGTCCGGGTTATTCCCGCCAGCTCGATGGCCCTTGAGTTTCCCCAGGTGGAATGTCCGTCGCCGGAGCAAAGTACGATGGGTTTGCTGCTGCATATAGCATCCAGCGATTCCTTGTCAGGTCCCAGTTCACCGAATGCCGGGTTCAGCCACCCCATGCCGGAATAGAGTTCTTGTTCAGGATTTTCCTCGACAAACTGACGAATGATTTGCAAATATTGGTCCTGCGTTTCTGCCGGATACAAGTCAATCTTTCCCAACGTGCGGCTGATTGACAAAGGGCCGTGTGCATGAGAATCGATGAATCCCGGCAGGACCAGCCGTCCTCCCAAATCGATCTGCTGGTCCTGTGAAGTGGCCTGCCTTCTGATCGCTTCATTACTTCCAATGCTTTTAATCCATTTCCCGTCCAACAGGATCGCTTCATAAAACCTTTTTCCGCTGTAAATTGTTCCGTTGTATAATGCAATCATATTCAGCCACCTAAACGATCCTTTCCAATTCTGATTCATCTGAAGGCTCTCCTGCTCTCTTCGCTTCCAGCTGCTGCATCAGTTTTTCAAAGGTTTTTTTGGAAAGAGGATATGCCAGACTGCACAATGCGCCCAAAACAAAGGTGATGATCGGAATTCCCAAAACAATATTGGAGATGCCGTTGATGGTTTCCGCAGACTGTACCGGAAGCTGAGGGTCGTATCCTACCAGGGTCAGCATAATTGTCAGCACCTGTGTTCCCAATGCCGTAGAAAGGGTAAAAATACATCCGTACATGGACATCAGGGCTCCCTCTTTTCTCTTTCCGTATTGATATTCATAGACTTCTGCCAAGTCATAAATGATGGGATAGATCAGCAGCCAGTATGCTCCGTTGCCCATGCCGAAGATGGCCAGCAGCAGGACCAGCATTCCAAAAGAATGGACGCCGACAAAATACATGATCGCCATACCCGCAGCACTCACCAGAAAGCAGAGGGCCATGCCCTTTTTCTTGTTGATCTTTGTCGCCAAAAGTGAAATCACCACGGTCCATCCCATTCCAATAAAGATGTAAATAAACATGGCTGTTGACATCTGCGCTTCTGTCAAACCTGCGTAAAACAGCACATAATAGACCAGTCCCGACTGGAATGCAATGTACCCAATCGCAAATAAAATCAGAATCCCAATCACCCATTTAAAAGGTTTCAGTTTGAGGATTCTCCAGAATGTTTTCAATGGGTTGAGTTCACGATCCTCCGGCGCCTCCAGACTTTCCTGCGGCAGTTCCTTGCCTTTTGTCGTTTTCCAGGTGATGAGGATGGCGATCAGACAGGCCGCACCGACAATCATCGCAAAATAATTCCACGCATTCCCTTCTGATGCACCTGCTTTTGTAAAGGCCGCAACTGCGGTGAGGGGCAAAGAGATTCCAATAATATTGCCGACACAGTTCATGAAGGTAGCCGGAGTCCTCAGCTTCGTCCTCTCGTCGTAATCATTGGTCAATTCCGCACCCAGCGCATTATACGGAATCAGAAAAACTCCATACCCTATGTTAATGATGATAAACATTGCCATGTAGTACGCGAATTTTCCGCTGTCACTGAATTCCATAGGTCTGAAAAACAACACCAGACCTACCAGCAGCACGGTACCTCCGGCCAGAAGATACGGCCTTCTTCTGCCGAACCGGCTTCTGGTGTTATCGCTGATCGGTCCCAGCACTACCCCGACGATTGCTGCTATCACGGTGGCCACGGAAATAACCAGGCCCGCCTTTCCCGCACTAAGCCCTGCGATCGTCGTCAGAAAATACAACGCATACATAATATAAAAATTATATGCAGCCGCATCTGCCATCGCGCCAAAACCGTAACCGAAAATCGTTTTGTTTGAAAGCTTCTTTGTTTCGTTCATTATGACACCTCCTAAATTTTATGAGCCTAGAATATTAAAAAAAAGAGCCAACAGGAAGTTATAATGTTGCGCTCTTTTATCAGAAAATTGTCTAATTTCAGATTTTTGATTCTTTTTTTGTTTTTTCTATAACATTTCTTGCTTTTTTATCACAAGAATGCTCTCTTCATTTTGCAGCTCAATGGTAATTTTGTTTTTTCCCATCAAATCATGCTGTGTCATGACCTCGTTACCGCCTATGCTTTCCACAATAATCATTTTCCCGGCTCCTTCTTTTAAATGAAGTTCCACGATTTTATCAGTGTCGTCTATTTGGCTTATCCCGCTCATGACTGCTCCAATATCGGAAATCGGCTCCTCCAGAAACTCCTGGTGAATGACCGTATCTTTTTTGTGCGCTCTGCGATAAGCGCTTGGTATCATTCCAAAGAGACTTTTAAAGCCTTCGTTAAACGATTGATTTGATGACAGTGCAAATTGCATACGGATTTCTTCAATCGTCTCATTTCCGTGGAGCAATGCGACTTCTGCTCGTTCACAGCGAATCATATGCAGAGATTTTTGAAAACCGTTTCCGACTACTTTTTTAATAAAGTGTGAAAGATAATATTTGCTCATAGCAAATTCGTTTGCCATTTTTTCCAGGGTAAGTTTTTCATTGCAACGCCGATACAAATACATATAGATGGCTCCGATCCTTTCCAGATCGACCTCACTGTTTTTCAGCACAATGTGGTCACCGGCAATCTGAAAACGCTCCAGCATGAACTCCATACGAAACAGCTGTAAAATTCGTTCAATACAGTTTCGTATCGCACTTTTGGGCGCAAACTGAGTATACTGCTTGATCAACATCCTCAGGTTTTCAGCCTGCTGTATGAATTTTTCTTTGTTGGATTTCAAGACATCGATCCACCACACAATAAATCCTTCTGACGGCGGAAAGATTTCCTGGCCGATATGGATGCAGGAAATAGCCGTACCCTCAGCAATTGCCTTGATCCGATGAAGATCAAAGGCATTAATGGCCAAAAATTCACCTTCCTGCAAGACGTATTGCTCAAAGGAAATCTTGCATTCAATCGTTCCCCTGAGAACATAGATGATCTCGACGCAATCGTGCATGTGAATCGGGTGTTCCTTGCAAATTGTATTCTTTATCACCACATCCTGATATCGTTCTCCGAATTGGGGACGAACCATTAGTTTGCTGTTCAGATAAAAATCCTTGCTGATCATAGCTGCTCCATTCTTTGTTTGAGAAGTGGCATTTCTTTTGATTATACCATGTTCCTGTGAAAAGGGAACCATGCATCGCGCTGTTGCCGAAGGGATCACGTTCTTAAATACGTTGAAAAAGAAAAGAAACGACCAAACATTCGCTCTGAATTTGTCCGGTCGTTTTTTATGTCCTTTTTTCCGTAGTGATGCTGATGCTACTTTGCTTTCAGCAGCTCCAGCGCTTTGTTCAGCTGTTTATCGGTCTTGCTCTTTTTGTCGTTCTTAACTTCATAAGTCGGTTTGATTCCCTTGCCGTTGATCACATGCCCTTTTGGTGAAAAATACTGCATGGTCGTGAGCTTGAGGGCGCTGCCATCGCTGAGCTCTCCTGTACTTTGGACAATTCCTTTACCAAAAGTCGTCGTTCCTACCAGCGGGTTTTTGCCGTCATCTTTTACTGCTGCCGCTATGATTTCGGAAGTACTTGCCGTATTCTCATCCACCAGCAGCACGTATGGGATATCGATTTTGCTTTTTTCGGATTTCAAATACTGTCTTTTTCCATGCTGGTCCTGCAGGTATGTCACCGTTCCTTCACCCAGCAGTTCATCTGCTACCTGGATTCCGGCATCGACAATACCGCCGCCGTTTTCCCTCAGGTCGATTACCAGACCTTTTACCTGCTTCTTTTGCAGATTGCTGAGGGCGCTTTTGAAATCGTCCGCCGTATGCTCTTCAAAGGAAGAAATTTTAATATATCCGATCTGATCTTTCAAAACCTCGCTTTCAATGGTTTTGTTGACGATTGTCGCCCGTTTCATAACCACATTTTTTTCTTTGCCGTCCCGTGCATACGTAAGTTTTACCTTTGTTCCGGCCTTTCCCTTTAATGCCGCGCTGAAGGTGTCCATGGTGCTGTATGTCTTATCATTGACGGCCAGCAAAATATCTCCCGCTTCCAATCCGGCTTTTTCCGCCGGCGTATCCGGTATGGTATTGACGACTACATATTCCCCGTTTTTATTGGTGGAAAAGGTAATCCCTACGCCGTCAAATTCACCCAGTGTGCTGTCTGTCCAGGATGTATATTCCTCTTTAGTCATGTAGGCCGAATAAGGGTCGCCCAAACCGGCAACGAGCCCTTTATACATTCCTGTCGCCATCTGCTCCTCATCGGGCTTTTTATAAAAACTGTTTTCCAGTTCGTCATAAAGCTGATCCAGCTTGCCGTAACGTTCATCTAGTTTCTGATAATAATTGTAATTTTTCTTAGATACCTTTACTGTTCCCCCCAGAGCGCCGTTTTCAATCAAAATCACCGATCCTGCGGCGATGGTGCCTCCCAGCAGGAAGGCAACGATCAGCAAAAGTACCAGGTTTCGTTTTTTTATCGTCATTCCAACTGCCTCCATCCCAAAATTCTATTTTCCCTTTTCCTACACCCTGCAAGCCACGTCGCTGCGGGTTTCAATGTTCGCTTCCCTGCGGCAACGCCGTATCAATCAACGCGGACATTATAACACGCAAGCCACGTCGCTGCGGGTTTCAATGTTCGCTTCCCTGCGGCAACGCCGTATCAATCAACGCGGGCATTATAACACGCAAGCCACGTCGCAGCGGGTTTCAATGTTCGCTTCCTTGCGGCAACGCCGTATACAATCAACGCGAACATTATACCACACTTTCCACATTGAATTGTACCCTTTTATTTCCCCTCCACTCCTGAAAATCGACAGAGCCGATCAAATTTATGCTCGCTTCCCCGTAAAGCATCTGTTTAAAATCCTCCGCCCGGTTAAAAAGTACACACTCTACCGATTTTCCATCCTGTGAAACGGCAAAAAAGCGCATGTGCTTGCCGTCAGCACCCATAGGCTGCAAACGGGCGGCTCGAATGTTTTCCAATAGAAAGAGCGGTTTTGGGTTTTTACTGCCAAAGGGCGCCAAGAGCTCCAGTTCTTGCGCCAATTCCAGAGTAACCTTTTCTACAGGCAGCGACAAATCGGCTCTGATCAGTCGTGAAAACAGTTCCGGATCTTCATCGAGCATCCGTTTCATATCCTGCTCCAATAAAGCTTCCAAGGTTTCCAGCTTATCCCGTTTCATGGAAAAACCGCAAGCACCTTCATGGCCCCCGAAACGGAAAAACAATTCTTCATGAGATTTCAAGACTTGATAGAGATTGACACCGTTTACGCTGCGGCCCGTCCCCTTTAAATGTTCTCCTGACGGAGTTACCAGGATCGTTGGCCGTTCATATTTATCTTTCAGTTTGCCGGCAACGATTCCTGCAATCCCCTCATGCACATCTTCTGCGTAAACGACCAAAAACTTTCGATCTTTCAGGTGCTCGTCAATCAGCTGCGCACACAGCTGATACGCTTCCTCTTGAGTCTTTTTTCTCTGTTTGTTAAAGTCAATCAGCTGAGATACTTGGCTTTGTATGGTACTTTGGTCCTTTTCCAGCATCAACCCCGCAGCCACTTTGGCATCGCCCATTCTGCCGGCCGCATTGAGATGAGGTGCCACACCAAAAGCAATTTGGTCAGAGCGAAGGTTTTCTCTTTTAAAAGAAATCCCTTCGATCAGAGCTGACAGCCCTGGCCTGAGCCCGCTGCTGATGATATGCATGCCATGCTTAACCAGCGTCCGGTTTTCATCCAAGAGCGGCACCACGTCGGCAATTGTTCCCAATGCGACTAGGTCTAAAGCCCTGTTAAGAATTTTTTTCGGAACGCCGGCTTTTTTTTGGATGCCTTGCAAGAGTTTAAAAGCCACGCCGCAGCCGGCTAATTCACGGAATGGATAAGAAGATTCCGGCCGTTTAGGGTTGATCAAAAGGCAATCGGCACGCACATCGGTAATGCTATGATGGTCGGTTACCAGCACTTTCATGCCCAATTCTTTGGCAAGTTCCACTTCTTCATAGGAAACGCTTCCACAGTCTACGGTCACCAAAACATCGGTTCCCCGTTCTCTGATCTTCCTTACTGCTTCGGCGTTCAAACCATATCCTTCATCAAAACGGGAAGGAATATAATATTGAAGCTGGTCGGTCAATATACCTAAAAATTCCATAAGAATACTGACGGAGGTAATTCCGTCAGCATCATAGTCTCCGTAGATACAAATTCTTTTTCTATCACGGATCGCCTCTAATAGTAAATCCACCCCCGCTTCCAGATCAGGAAGCAGGAATGGATCATACGTTTTCTGGGGTTTATCCGACAAGAATTCTTCGATTTCCGCATCTTCGGAGATGCCTCGCTTGTTTAGAAGTTCTATAATAATCGGATTTATGTAATTCATTCGTTTTGACTCCTTAATGATAGGAATTTTATTTTAAGTAATTCCACGGATTCACATCGTTGCCGTAACCGCTGCCTCCTTTTCGAACTTCGAAATGACAATGATTCCCGGTCGAGCTACCTGTACTTCCGATTCTGGCAATTTTCTGTCCTTTTTTTACTTTGGCCCCAGAACCTGCTACCAAGCTGCTGTTATGCCCATAAAGGGTATATAATCCGCCTCCATGGCTAATGATAACCGCGTTTCCGTAACTGCCCAGATATCCGGAAAAAATAACGGTTCCTTTTGCAGCCGCCAATACGGCTGTTCCATAAGGTGCTGGAATATCAATGCCAGTATGCTTTTCTCTTCCGTGGAAGGGGCAATTTCTCCATCCGTAATTGGAGGAAACCCTCGTATGTCCCGGCACCGGCCACCCAAATTGTCCATCGTTATAGGAACTTCCGCCGCTCCCGCCGCCGCTTCCACCGCTTCCACCGCTTCCGCCGCTTCCGCTGTTGTCATTCTTCTTGCTGTCTTGTTCGATAATGGCAGCAATCCGATCCGCTTCTGCGTTCAGATCGGCAATATTATCTTCAAGAGCTTCATTGCTGGCTACCACATTGGCCTTTTTCTTGGAAACCTCACTGCGATTAGCCGTCAATTCAGCCTGCTTGTCCATCTGCTCCTGCTTTTGAGATTCCAACTGGCTTTCTAACGAATCCAGCTTCTTTTTCTTGGCTTCAATTTTTTTATAGTCTTTTTCAAGATCAGCAAGCACATCTTTATCACCGGAATACACTTTCTTCACCATATCAATATTACTGATGAATTCCGAAATGCTTCCTGATCCCAGGAGCACGTCCATAAACCCAATGGTTCCATTTTTATACATTGTCCTGAGTCTGACATTGAGATTGGCGTTTTGGGTTTCCACATCTTCTTCCGCTTTTTTCAGGTCTGCTTCCGCCGCCACGACTTTATCTTCTGTTTCTGAAATCTTATTTCTTAAGCTCTCCAGCTGATTTTCAGCTGAGTTGATCTCCTTTTCCAAGTCCTGAATTTCCTGAGATAATTCCTTTTCTTGGCTTTTCCCATTCTCCAGCTGCTTTTGCTTATTCTGAATGTCCTTCTTAATATCACTCAGACTGGCTCCATATACCGTGCCGGAACTAAATACTACGGTAAACATAAGCATTAGAGCGGTAATTACTGTTATCTTTTTTCGCATGAAATGACCTCCTAAGCGTCTAAGAACTTTCTCATTGAAATGATACTGCCGCAGGCGCCGATGCTGACACCGAGAGCAGCGAAGATCCACACCAGGTTATAGGTCAGAAAATCGACCGGTACCATAGGTGTGGAAAGTACAGCAAATACGTCCTTCCCTATTAAATCCACAACTTTTTCATACACAAAGGCAGAAATCCCCACCGAGATTCCGGCCGAAAAAAGACCAATAATGATGCCTTCCGCTAAGAAGGGCCCCCGTATGAACCAGTTCGTCGCTCCCACATATTTCATAATGCTGATTTCCCTGGCCCGATTAAATACTGTCAACTTAATCGTATTCGATACCACCACTACTGATACGATGATCAAGAATATCATGATTACAATGGCTGCCAATTGGACAAACCGGGTGGCGCTCATCAGCTTGTCTACAGTTTCTTTATAATACTTTACATCTTCAATGCCGTCCAAGGCCGCAGCCTTAGCCGCTATATCATCAGCAGCTTCCAGACTGTTAATTTTGATAACAATGGAATTAGGCAAAGGATTGGATGCCAATGAATCCAGTAAATATCCGCTGTCGCCCCATCTTGTTTTCAGCTCTGTCATTGCCTCTTCTTTCGTGCGGTAAGTCACATCTTCCACACCGTTTTCCCCTTTAAGAGAAGCGATCATCGCATCCGCCTGCTCTGGAGCCGTAGTGTCCAGCAGGAAAACTTCGATGGAATCATAATCCTGCCGGATCATGGTAGCAGCAGTGTTAATATTAATCACAATCACAAAGAATAATCCCAGAATCAGCAGCATGGCTGTAATGGCAAATATCGATGCCACCGACATCGCTCTGTTTCTAAAGACTTGCAGGAATGCCTGCTTGATAGTATAGAAAAAACGTCTGAACATTATTACAAGTCTCCCTTTTTCAGTTTTTCATTAAATTGGCGGCGGTGGGGCAACGTGTCAAACGTCACTTCCATTTTAGCCAACGCATCCTCAAATCCGTAAGTTCCAACGTCATCCCTTACGATTTTTCCCTTTTCGATCGCAATGACCCGCTTATTCATTCGATCCACAATATCTTTGGCATGGGTAACCATGAGAATGGTCGTGCCTCGCATATTGATCAGTTCCAAAAGCTGCATAATTTCCCAGGCAGTCTCCGGGTCAAGGTTTCCCGTGGGTTCATCAGCGATGAGGATTTTGGGGTTATTGACAATAGCCCGTGCAATCGCAACTCTTTGCTGTTCACCTGCGGACAGCTCATTCGGGTATTTTTGCGCTTTAGTACCGACTCCCACCAGACTGAGCACCTGGGGAACCTGTCTTTTAATGGTTCTTGGACTCTGATGGATTATTTCCATTGCAAAGGCCACATTTTCAAATACAGTTTTCTTTGGCAGCAATCTGAAATCCTGAAAAACGATACCGACATTCCTTCTCAGTTTCGGTATCTGCCTATTAGAGAATTTGGTTATATCTTCTCCTCTGACTTTAATTTTGCCTTTATTGACATCTATTTCTTTTAAGATAAGCTTAACAAATGTAGATTTTCCCGCTCCGCTTGGTCCCACGAGAAATACGAAATCCCCTTTGTTGATTCTCACACTGACATCATCAAGACCTATGTTGGATTTGTAATGCTTTGTAACATTTTCAAAAACAATCATTCTGCGTCTGTGCCCCTTTCCTTTTGATAGATCTACCATATATTTTACTATAACTGTCCGCTATTATCAAACAATTATCGCTAATATTCCTTAAAACGTTACAATATTATCATCATCAGGTGAAAAGTATGTGAAAAGTTGCTTGAAATTTTGGTAAGGTCTGACGTCTCTGTTCCGAAATACAAATCAAGATTTTGCGTAAAGGTTTAACTTTTGAGCATTCTTTTCATCGTAATCCGGTCGCCCCAAAAGTCCAAAATATTCCCCAAAAAGCAGCCTGCCATCGCCTAAACACCTGGCTGCAAAATCCGGGAAAAACGTAACCTCTCCCAGAGCCAAAGCAGCTTCATCGCAATATGAAATCTGCCTCCTTTCCACTGTCCCAATAATAATAGAAATCTCGTCGCTTCACCAAATGCCTTTGGGGAGCAGTTTTAGTTCCGCTTTTATCTCACGTATTTCCTGTTGATATTCTGTATACATAGTTCTCCTTTTTCGGACGGCCCCCTGTTTGTTCTTTATTCCAAAATTTTACATCATTTGTTTGTATTTGTCAAATTCTGTAAAGTGTCTGGATACTTATTTTTTTCTGCTATTATGATACTTTTTTTATCTTCAGCACAATCTGGACAATAAAAAATATCAAAACGGCCATGTTTTGATGGCTGTTTTGATATTTTTTTCAATTTTCTTTCAATCTCCGAAGGAAAACTATCAAAAATCATGTCATTTTACATCAATTTCGATATTTTCAATGGTCCGGCTGGCATGGCGGCTATTTGTCCGACATCAAGCTGCCCGCCGCTTGAATAGCGATCTGGCTGGCAGGGCGGCCTAGTACCTCACGCCTGACTAACAACTCGCCAAAGCCCGGCACCTTGTCTCACGACAGGCCAGCGCCTGGGCGGGTCACACTGAGGAAACTACTGCCGGTTTCTCAAAAGTACCAGCGGCTATTCTTCATACTGAATGCGCAGCTCGATTTCATCCGGAAGCTTGGAAAGATCCGTACTGGCCACTTTCACCGGATAGGTAATGACCTGGGCGAGGGCTTTATCTTTTTCCGGATCTTTAAAATCCGCGTAGACGATCAGATTGGTCTTACCGTCCTTTTCCTCCAGCTTCATCTTATCAATATCCACTTCAAATCCAGAAGTCGGCTTTTCGCCTCTGGTTACAACCACATAGATTTTATCCTCTACCACACATGCCAAAGCCCGCTCCAGAGTTCTGTATTCCGGGATTACCTGACTGGATATGTCCTGAGGTATTTTGTTTTCGCTCAATGTTTTAAATTCCACTTTTTTGTCACCCTTAAACAGATTTACCGCAACCAGGGCGGCTACCAAAGCAACGATAATAATTGCAATTATGATGAGACCTTTCTTCCCCGGCTTCCATATTTTTTTCTTTTCTTTTTCTTTCTCTCCCAAAACAAAAACTCCCTTCCGTATAATCTGCCATATGCCGGCTGAGCCTGCGCATACCTGGACATATTCGTCTTTGCGGCCCGGCCGCTTTTGCATATGAACATGTCATACTTAAGACTATTCGGAAGGAGAGCTTGTTATTACTTGTTTTTCTAATCTTTTACCGGCGACAAGGTCTGCGCGATCTTGTCAAATTTTGGGGCTAACTTTTTCTCGCTGCCGTCTAAACTCCAGCAAGTCAGCTGAATAAACCGATCTTCAATTTCAGTGCAATAGATTTGATACGTCATCGCCACATCTTCTACGTTGCCGGAAATGGTTGTTTTGTAAGCATCATATTTACCCAGCTTCATCGTTTGTGATTCACTAGTTTTTTCGTCATCAATACTTTTTTCCATATGCTTCACTACCAGCTTATTGTAGCCGGAAAGTTCATTAGAAAAGTTATATTTGCTTTCACTGATAAGCGCAATATAGCCTTCCGTTCCTTTGGAAATGGATAACGTAGCGTCCTCAATCTTCAAAACATCTTTAGCATCAGACCAATCCTCATCGGCTGTGATCTGAAAGCGCTCGTCGCTGGTTTCAAATACTTTTTCCTTTGCCGGAGCTTGAGTTGTTTCCGTTGCCTCAGCCTTATCCGGTGCTCCTTTGGTTTGAGAAGAACCACAGGCTGCCAGGGATAGACAAATAATCAGCATCAAACTAAGACACAAAAACGATTTTTTCATAAAGCGATCTCTCCTCTTTCACACTTACAGGCTTTTGGCTGCCAAAACAATATCAGCAGCGGTCATGCCGTATTTCGTTTTCAATTCTTCCGGTTTTCCAGATTCTCCGTAAGTATCCTTCTGTCCTACAAAGGCCATCTTCACCGGCGTATTTTTTACGATAACTTCTGCCACAGCACTTCCCAGTCCTCCGATCACCGAATGTTCTTCCGCAGTGACAATTTTTCCGGTCTCCCGGGCCGCCTTGATGATGATCTCTTCATCGATGGGTTTTATGGTGTGTATATCAATTACACGAGCATCAATGCCGTCTTTTGCCAGCTCTTCGGCTGCCATCACCGCTTCATTGACCATAATTCCGGTAGCAATAATCGAAATATCCTTGCCCGGTCGTACCTGACTGCCTTTTCCCAGTGTGATATCTGCGCTTTCATCATAAAATACCGGAACCGCGGCTCTCCCCAGCCTTACGTAGCAAGGCCCCTGCATTGCAACCGCCTGTTCCAGCAGTTTTCCAGCGGAAACACCGTCCGACGGATTGATCACCGTCATTCCCGGAATCGTTCTCATGAGAGCAATGTCTTCAAAGGTCTGATGGCTGGCTCCATCTTCGCCAACCGTGATCCCTGCGTGGGTAGCGCAAATTTTCACATTGGCTTTTGTGTAGCCGATGGAATTACGTATGATCTCAAAAGCTCTGCCGGAAGCAAACATGGCAAAGGTACTGGCGCATACGATTTTTCCCGAAAGAGCCAGTCCGGCCGCTGTGCCGTACAGATTTTGTTCAGCGATTCCCATATTGAAAAAGCGCTCTGGGTAAGTTTTGCCGAATTCAGCGGTCATGGTAGATTTGGAAAGGTCTGCGTCCATTACCACCAGGTTGTCATATGTTTCTCCAAGCTCAACCAGCTTTTTGCCGTAAGCCTGTCTTGTCGCCATCTTATCTGCCATTACCATTCACCTCCCAGTTCCTCAATCGCCTGTTTCGTCTGCTCTTCATTGGGCGCCTTTCCGTGCCAGCCGTATTCTCCTTCCATAAAGGAAACGCCTTTTCCTTTGATCGTCTTGGCGATGATCATCGTCGGTTTCCCCTTGCAGGCTCTTGCCTGGGCAAAAGCGTCGAAAATTTGTTCGAAATCATGGCCATCGATCTTTATCACGTTCCAGCCAAAAGCACGGAACTTTTCATCAACAGGAGCAACTGTCATTACATCTTCATTTTTACCGTCGATCTGCAGACCATTCCAGTCTAAAATAGCAGTCAGGTTGTCCAGCTTATTGTGAGCCGCTGACATGGCCGCTTCCCAGATCAGTCCTTCCTGAATCTCTCCATCTCCCAAAAGGACGTAGACTCTCGCCGGGCTTTTATCCAGCTTGGCTGCCATGGCCATGCCGCCGGCAGCAGAAAATCCCTGGCCCAGTGAGCCGGTGGACATTTCGATTCCGGGAACCTTTTTCATATCCGGATGACCCTGGAATTTGGATCCCAGCTTTCTCAGCTGGAGAATATCTTCTTTAGGGAAATAGCCTTTCTCCGCAAGGGCCGCGTACTGCACCGGACCTGCGTGCCCCTTGGATAGTATGAACTTGTCCCTGTCTTTCATCTTGGGATTTTGGGGATCGATGTTCATCTCCTTAAAGTACAGCGCCGTCACGATATCCGCCGCTGACAGAGAGCCTCCCGGATGGCCGGATCCCGCATTATGTATTGCTTTGACGATACCGGTACGGATATTGGCCGCTGTTTTTTCAAACTGTGTGTAATCCATTCTTCTTCCTCCTGTGTTAATTCTATCTATAAGCTTTGGGCAGGGCAGCCCGGGGCCGCCCCGCTTTTTGCTATTCATAATTATTCAAACGTATTGGGGCTTGCAATTCCCAAACTTACGCCTAATGCTTCATCTACATCCGGTAAACGATCATGGTCAAGTGTGCCAATTCGTTCCTTTAATCGTTTCTTGTCAATTGTTCTGAGTTGTTCTAAGAGCACTACTGAATTTTTGCTGAGACCATTGCCGTCCGCTGCGATTTCCACATGGGTCGGCAGATTGGCTTTATTTTTCTGTGAGGTAACAGCAGCCACGATTATGGTCGGGCTGTATTTGTTTCCTACATCGTTCTGAACCACCAGGACCGGCCTGACGCCGCCCTGTTCGGAGCCGATTACCGGACTTAAATCTGCAAAATAAAGATCGCCTTTCTTTACCAGCAAGTCCTTCACTCCTTATCTATTCAAGTTTTATTTTCCTATGATTTGTTTGAAAGCAAGAGCAACCATGTTTGCCAGGTCCAGGGACGTCATACCCGTCTCTCCAAGAGATTGGGCGCACAGGTCCCCTGCCATCCCGTGGATGAACACTCCCGCCTTTGCACAGTCCGCCGGAGAAAGCTTCTGTCCGGCCAGCGCTGCGATGATGCCTGTCAGAACATCTCCGCTGCCGCCGGCAGCCATTCCCGGGTTTCCTGTAGTATTAGTATATGATTCGCCGTCTTTTGTTGCCACCTGGGTTCCGCTGCCTTTGAGCACGCAGGTAGCCCGGGTCTGTTCCACCAGCAGCTGGGCCGTCTTGGGCCTGTCCATCCGGGAAGTTTCAATCCCGCAATAACTGAGAAGTCTTGCAGCCTCTCCAGGATGGGGTGTCATGATCACTTGGGCCTTCGTTTCCCGCAGTTCATCCAGCAGATCCGCCCGGCTGATGGTATTGATCCCATCGGCATCGAGGACGACGGTCTTTTTATATTCCTTTAAGATTGTACGGATAAGCTTGGCGTTCTGCCCATCATCTCCTAACCCCGGACCAACTGCGATGGCATCGCTGTCCATCAGTTCCGGTAAGGAAAGCTCTCTCGGGACACATGTGGCTTCCGGTACGCCCACCTGCAGAATGGGATATAGTTCTCTGGGAGCAGATATCCGTACGAGTCCTGCTCCGGATCGCAGCGCTCCCCGCGCGCAAAGCACGGCCGCGCCTGCCATGCCAACTGAGCCTGCAATCACAAGAACCTTTCCGCAGTCACCTTTATGTATGTCCCTCGGACGTTCCTTAATTACAGTATTTACATATTCCAAATTTATTAAACCTGTTTTTTTCATAAAAATTTCCTGCCTGGCGATGATTCAAATGATTTACCGGCTTTTTCTTGTTCTTGGTTCAGATTCTGAAATCCAGCCGCTGACTCAGCTTGACCTGCCTGAATCAGATACTAAAATCCCAGATTAAATAATTATATCACAATGCGGTCACGGCGCAAGGTGTCTGATGGAAAAAAGATAGAAGTTACTGTTTCTTCCGGCAAAAACGAAAAAAGTATCGGAATTGAAGCGTTTTAAAATCAATTCCGATACTTTCTCTGACGTCCGGCCCGGATCAAAGGCCCAAAACTGTCAGTATCCAAGGCCATTAGAACCCCTTCAAGGTAGGCGGCAGTTCTTTAAACATCTTTGTCCTGTACGCGAGAAAAATAAAGCCGGCCAGCAACCAGACAAATCCCAAAACCAGGCCGTATATTCCGACATTGATCAGTACAACCGCCAGGCTTAACGTACCAATAACCGGGGCGATTAAATATTTCAACTTGTTCATAAAGCCTGCCCTGTCTTTTTTCTTGATCCAGAACTGGGCGATTACCGCTATATTTACAAGAATAAAGGCAATCAGCGCACCAACATTGAGCAGGGAAACAATGACCTCCAGATCCCGCAGAAGCGCCAAAAGGCCTAAAACAGACACAAATATAATTCCATAACCCGGAGTTTTAAATTTCGGGTGCAGTTTGGAAAAGAATTTTGGCATTACTTTATCACAACTCATTCCGTACAGCAGCCTTGTCGCAGAAGTCTCAATGGACAATACGGAAGCAAAGACACCAACAACCAAAATTGCGCTTGTTATATAACCAAGGGTATCGCCGCCTACAGAGCGGATAATCTCGATTGCCCCTGTATCCGGGTTATCATACATATTCCATTTATCAGACCAGCACAGATCAAACAGGAACGAAAACAGCAATAAAATCGCACCGCCTATGGCAACAGAAAGAACCATAGAACGTCCAACTTTTTTGGTAGGATCAATCGTTTCCTCAGCAAGCGTTGAAATGGCATCAAAACCCAAATAGCAAAAACAGATATATGCCGCACCCTGTAAAATGCCCATTCCTCCAACTTCACTTGCCGCTTCCGGCTTATACAGATTCGCCAGACCATCGAAGAACCCGGGAGCAGTTGGATTTCCGGACAGATGAACGATAGCAGAAATCGCAATCGCAGTAAGCAATACAGCAAAAATAACTACAAAAATTGCATCTACAATAGAAAGCAGCTTGATTCCTAAAAAGTTAATCACGCCAACGATGACGATTGAGGCTACGATCCAAACCCACATAGGGACACCGGGAATTAAAACATTCATGTACAATGCGAACAACAAGAAGTTATATCCGGGAAGGATCAGATAGGTGGAAAGAATCGCCCAGCCGGTAAAAAAACCTACATATGGATTGATTGCCTTAGAAGTGTAGGTGTAGGCGGATCCGGACATCGGATATTGCATGGACATCTGTTTATAGCTGAAGCTTGTGATCAGCATGACCACAAATGAGATCAGGATGGAGAGCGGCACCATTCCATGTGTCATTTGATCAACGATTGCATAACCCAGTATAATCGATGTAATGTTCATAAATGCCAAACCAAAAAAGACCAGGCCGGGAGTTCCAAGCACCCTCTTTAGCTTGGGTTCACTGGCTTGTACAGCCCTGTCGTGTTCGTTCATAGCGATACCTCCTTAATACATATGAATAATGAATTTGATTTTACGAAATTAATCAAAGTGCAAGGTTCGCGCCAAAACTAAGAAATCACTGAACTGCAGGACAAAAAAATTTTCGGGCGTTACGGATTTTAGGAGAATTTACGGATTTGCACTAAAAAAATCAAGTCCTTTATCCTGCTGGAATTTGATCAAAAGATTTCGATTCATCCCAGGGTTTCAACCATGGGCCTGTTGCAGGACTAGGCATTTTTGGCTATACTTTTAAACCTCCTTTTTCCTCTTCCTCGTGCCTAAATCTGAATATAACAGCACTTTTTCATACCATAGCCATTTTTGACTATAATAGCTATTTTTGACTAGTTCAAATTTGCATATCCCGGAATATACTTACGCAGCTTTCTCGCAGCCGTTGTCTGACTGATTCCCAAGGCTTTTCCCACTGCTACGCTTGACTGATGTTCCTTAAAGGCATCGATAAAGATGTTGCGTTCATAATTTTCTAGCCGTTCTTTCAGCTGTCCCGTTGTTTCCGGCGTCTGCTGCATGGTCTCCCATTCCAAGTCAGCAGGCAGGTCTTCTATCCTTATTAGCTCGCCCCTGGAAGTAACGACCATCCGTTCAACCAGATTTTCTATCTGGCGGATGTTCCCGGGCCACGTCTGCCGTTCCAATATCTGAAGGGCATCTGCCGACAATTTTATATGTCTTCCATATTGAGAATTAAACCGTTCCAAAGCATTCAAAATCAACGGCAGGACATCTTCCCTGCGTTCGCGCAGAGGCGGAATATGAATTGGTATTACATTCAGACGATAAAACAAATCCTCCCGAAAGAGCCCCCGATGAATATCGTCTTCCAGGTCGCGGTTCGTCGCGGTGATCAGACGGAAATCCACCTCGATTTTACTAAGTCCACCTACTCTTGTTATCAATTTTTCCTGTATGACCTGCAGAAATTTAATTTGCAGATTGAGCGAGATTTCGCCGATTTCGTCCAGGAACAAAGTTCCTCCTTTTGCCAGCTCTATTTTTCCTATTTTCCCTTTGCTGTTGGCTCCTGTAAAGGATCCTTTTTCATAGCCGAACAGTTCGGATTCGATTAAATTTTCAGGAATTGTCCCGCAGTTGATCTCCACAAAAGGGCCTTCTGAACGGTTGCTGTTTTCATGAATGAGCTTGGCAACCATACTTTTTCCCACACCCGTTTCTCCTGTAATCAATACGGACGCGTTTGTATCCGCAATCTGCGAAATCAATTCGCTGATATTTTCCATACTCTTACTCTTTTTGATAAATTTCTTTTCTCTCAAATCTCTTAATCGAAGCTTATTGATTTCCTGATTATACGCTTGCATCATTGTGTTTAACTGTTCATATTGGCTCTGCAGGCTCGTAACGCCTGCAATATGAATCGAATTAAAGCTGACTACATATGCGATTTCTCCATCTTTTCCGAAAACAGGAACACCAGTAGTCAGTACATCCCGCCCCTGTTTGTTCTTCTGCATAATGGTGGTGTTTTTCTTCTTTTCCAAAACAGCAGCAGTTACCGACGGCTTAAAGACCCCCATATCCTCCAGCTCCCACACGGTTTTACCTATAATTTCCTCTTTCTTCAGACCGAAATGGTCTTCGTAGGAATCGCTGACTCTCAGCACAACGCCCTTCCCGTCCGCTAAGGTCACATCATTCTCATTATCCATAACTTCGAACAAGATATCCATTCGTTTTTCTTCATAATGGCGGCATGTTTCACATGGCGAACTGCTTTTCTCTGAATGTTTTTTTTCCATAATGCTCTATCCTCCTTCCACTTGCCTCCGCTTTTTCTACATTCTTATTATAGCAGAAAACGCCCCATTCCAACAGTAGCCGCCAGTATAGTTTTATCATTATTCTTTAGGGCCGATTATCTTTGGCATAAAATTTGCTTTATTAAATAGCATAAAGATTTTCGTCCCCATCGTTTCTCAGGAGAATTTTCAGAATATTGAGCAATCTTTATGTTAAAATAAGGTTACGAGGAAACTTTTATGGTCCTCACAGGGATTCTTAAAGAAACCAAAGTAGAAAAGGAGTAGGAAATGAAATCAACAAAACGAAGACAAAAATATGAGCAGGCCCCTGTAACCCAAGATGTTATCGCGTGGGAGGATCCTGCAGTCGGTTTAGTCGCACTGGACAGCCCCAACGACCCTCGCCCCAGCATTAAAATCATAGATGGCCAGATTGTGGAGATGGATGGAAAAACCAGGGATGAATTTGACTTTATCGACAAATTTATTGTTAAATATGGAATCAATGTCTCTGAGGCGGAAACCTCTATGGCCCTTGATTCCGCGGAAATCGCAAAGATGCTGGTAGATATCAACGTTTCAAGACGTGACCTTTTGAAGATTGCCTCCGGCCTGACTCCTGCCAAACTGGTCGATGTGGTCAGCAAAATGAACGTTGTGGAAATCATGATGGCACAAATGAAAATGCGAGCCAGAAAAAGTCCGGCCAATCAGGCCCATGTGACCAACCTGCTGGACAATCCGGTACTGATGGCTGCCGATGCCGCCGAAGCTGCCCTCCGCGGTTTTGCCGAACTGGAGACTACCTGCAGTGTGACTCGCTGCGCACCGCTCAACGCGATTGCGCTGATGATCGGAAGCCAGGTCGGCCGCCCAGGCGTTATCACCCAGTGTTCCCTGGAGGAAGCCACCGAATTGAAGATCGGCATGAAGGGCTTCACCTCTTACGCAGAAACCGTTTCCGTATATGGTACCGAGGCGGTCATGTCTGACGGAGATGATACTCCCTGGTCAAAATCTTTCCTGGCATCCGCCTACGCCGCCCGGGGTATGAAAATGCGTTTTTCCTCTGGTACCGGCTCTGAGGTCATGATGGGCTATGCGGAAGGAAAATCCATGCTGTATCTGGAAGCGCGCTGTGTCTGGATGGTAAAAGCTGGCGGCTCCCAGGGCACGCAGAACGGTTCTATCGACGGACTGCCCCTATCCTCGTCCATGCCCTCAGGGCTTCGGGCTGTTGCCGCAGAAAATCTGCTGACCTCTATGCTGGGACTGGAAGTAGCCTCTGGTAACGACACCTATTTTTCCCACTCTCTGGCTCGCAGCATGTCCAAGCTACTGATGCAGATGCTGCCCGGCACCGATCTGGTCACCTCCGGGTATGCCTCTATTCCCAACTGCGACAACACCTTCTCCGCCAGCACCATGGACTGCGATAACTACGCCAACTATTATATGGTTCAGCGCGATATGAAGGTAGATGGAGCACTGCATCCAGTCAGCAATGAGGAGGTAATTGCTCATCGCCGCAAAGCAGCCCAGGCTATGCAGGCACTGTTCTACGCGATGGATTTTCCTGAGATCACCGATGAAGAAGTAGAGGCTGCTGTTTACGCCTACAAATCTTCCGATATGCCAAAGAGAAACGTTGCAGAAGACATAAAAGCGGCTACCCACATTATGGAAAGCGATTTTAATGGTTTTGATATTGTGAAGGTTTTGTACCAGGCCGGATACGAGGAGCTTGCAGAAAACATCCTGACCATGCTCAAGCAGCGCGTGGCAGGAGACTATCTGCACACCTCTGCAATCTTTGACGAAAACTTCCACGTGATAAGCGCGATCAATAACGAAAACGACTATGCCGGACCGACGACCGGCTATCAGATCTCGGATGCGCGGTGGGATCAGATGCAGCAGCACATGGGCGCTGTTTCCACAGATGACTTTATCGACTCCAGGGATGAATCCTACATCAATGGCATCACCGAATGCGGCCCTGCCGCTCCTGGTACAAATCCAGATGAAGTTGTTATTGCAGTTTCTCCAAGCTTTGGGCAGCAGCAGCGAAAGACCATCGTAGACCTCCCCCATGAAATCGTGCTCCGCGAGCTTGCTGCCGGCATCGAAGAGGAAGGCATGAAACCGCGCTTTATCAAATGCTACAGCTCCTCTGATCTGGCTGTAATCAGCAGCGCAGGTTCCAGGCTGAGCGGCTCAGGCATCAGCATCGGTATCCAGTCAAGAGGGACTACGGTGATCCATCAAAAAGATCTGGTACCTTTGGACAATCTGGAGCTTTTCCCTCAGTCGCCGCTTTATGACAAAAAAACCTACCGGGCTATCGGAAAAAATGCGGCCAAATACGCAAAAGGGGAAAGCCCTGAACCGCTTCCCGGCGATATCGACAGCAGCACGAGATTTTATATGTTGAAAACAACCCTTCTTCACAACCACGAAACAGCTCAGATCAAAAACATCAAACCGGTAGAGCTTGAAGTCTCTTTTATATAATTACAGAAAGGAACGGCAAAACCCATGAATACCTTAAATTACAAAACCGATTATCCACTCCTGGAAAAGCACCCTGACAAACTGAAAGCCATGTCCGGAAGACCCATAGGCCAACTGACCATGGAAAACGTTCTGGCAGGGACGGTCAAAATGGAGGACGGAAAGATCCACAAGGACACCTTGCTGATGCAGGCCGAAATCGCCCAGTCGGCAGGCGATATTCAGATTGCGGCCAATCTGCGGCGCGCGGCGGAGCTGACCAATGTTCCCGATGACTATATTTTGGAAGTCTATAACACTATTCGCCCTTTCCGTAGTGAAATGGAAGACATTTTAGCGGTTGCCGATGCTTTGGAAAACAAATACGGAGCCGCTGAGACCGCTCAGTTCGTCCGGGAGGCAGGCGAAATCCTGCAAGACAGCAACCGCCTCAAGCACAACCGGTAAAAGGAGCAGCCTATGATCACTTATGTAGCTGGTATCGATATCGGAAATGCTACCACCGAAACTGCTCTGGGCAAGATCCAGGATGGGCGGCTGCTTCGCTGCACCAGCGGAATAACAAAAACAACCGGTATCAAAGGTACAAAAGACAACCTTTACGGAATGATCAATTCTCTAAAAGAAGCCTGTGCGGATATGGATATCCCGCTGTCTTCTCTGGATCTGATCCGTATTAACGAGGCAACTCCTGTGATCGGTGATTTTGCCATGGAAACGATCACTCAGACGGTCATTACCGAATCTGCCATGATTGGCCACAACCCGGACACTCCCGGTGGCCTTGGTCTTGGCATCGGCTACACCGTATTTTTGGAGGATCTTCCCGCAGCAGATAAACAAAAGCCGCATATCGTTATTATTTCAGAGGAGCACGACTTTATTACCGCAGCCAGGGAGGTTAATCTGGCCATTGAAGATGGTTATTCCATCAAAGGACTGATCGTCCAAAATGATGACGGGGTGCTGATCTGCAATCGGCTTTCGGAAACCCTTCCCATCGTGGATGAGGTCTCCCTCATCGATAAGGTTCCGGTGGATTATCTGTGTGCCGTAGAGGTGGCAAGGCCGGGTGCGTCGATCGACTTTCTCACCAACCCCTATGGCATTGCGACCGCCTTTTCTCTCTCTTCTGCGGAGACAAAGCATGTAATCCATATTGCCAAAGCGCTGATCGGCAACCGCTCTGCCGTTGTCATCAAAACGCCTTCCGGCAGCATCCATGAACGGATCATCCCGGCGGGCGAAATCATCATCGACGGACAGAGGCAGCAGTACCGGGTCAACGTGGACGACGGTGCCCAAAAAATTATGGATCAGGTGAAACGTGCCGGTTCGATTCGTGATGTCCACGGCAGCAGCGGTACGAATGTCGGCGGTATGCTGGAGTCGGTTCGCAAAAAGATGGCTCAAGTCACCGATACGCCGGAAGATTCCATCTTTATTCAGGATCTGATGGCCGTAGACACTTTGGTGCCGCAAAATGTGATCGGCTCCTTGGCCAATGAGTTTTATATGGAAAAATCCGTCGGCATCGCGGCCATGGTAAAGACCCAAAAGCTGCACATGCAGCACCTGGCGGCTCTACTGGAGGAAACAGTCGGCTGCCCCACGGAGATCGGCGGTGTCGAGGGAGATATGGCAGTCCTTGGAACCCTCACGACGCCGGGAAGCGGAACGCCCATCCTGGTTGTTGATATTGGCGCCGGATCTACGGATTCCTGTTATCTTCACAGTGATGGCCAGAAAAAGACCATCCACCTGGCTGGCGCGGGCAACATGGTGACCGAGCTGATCCAGGCAGAGCTGGGCCTTTCTTCCAGAGAAGAAGCGGAAGCCATCAAAAAATATCCTCTGGCAAGAGCCGAGTCCCTGTTTCACCTGCGCCACGAAGACGGAAGTGTGGAGTTTTTCAAAGAGCCGCTCCACAGTGACTTTTTCGCCAAACTTTTGTCCATTCAACCGGACGGATATCTGCCGATCAATACCAGGCATTCTTTGGAAAAGGTTCGTTCCGTCCGCAGAGAGATCAAACGAAAGGTCTTTGTCAACAATGTGCTTCGGGCATTGTTGAAGGTTTCTGCTACAGGCACCCTTCATGAATTCGAGCATGTGGTGCTGGTCGGTGGCTCTTCACTGGACTTTGAACTCCCAAATATGCTGACGGATGTTTTGGCCTACTATGGCATCACCAGCGGGAAAGGCAATATTCGCGGGTGCATGGGGCCGCGGAATGCGGTTGCTAGCGGCCTGCTTTATGCATTCCTTCAGAAAGAAGAAGCCTTTGACCGCAAGTCTTCACCCCAACCAGATGGCGCAGCAAAAGCGCAAAAAGGAGGGGGCCATGAATAACCGATACCCGGCAATCCACCTGCTTTATACCGAGGACTCCCTATCCTGCTATGTGACGCAGATCGAGTACGGAATCGAGGAGGAAGGCTTGTTCAGCACCCGCACCCTTGCGCCCGCCTCTGCTCTGAACGAGCACACCTTTGGCTCAGCTCAGGCTTCCAAGGTGGGCATTGCAATCGGAATATCAAAAGAGAAGGTGTTTCTCATGCATCAGAAGGCTGGGCCCGGGACCTGTATCCTGGAAAAGAGGCCGCCTGCTCTGACGAAAAAGGAAGGGCGAATCTTTGGTCAAAATGCAGCCCGCCTCGTGAAAGGGCTGCCCTTATATCCGTTATAACTTGTGTTTATCCAGATCGGCTGATTTTGCCGTATCAACATATCAATCATTGTGAAAATTTTAGGAGGTAAAAAATGAATCGTAAAGTAAAAGTTGCTCAGTATGGAAGTGGAAAAATGGCTGGTCCAACTATGAAGTATGTCTATGACCATGGTGGCGAGGTGGTCTGCGCTTTTGGTAAATCCGACCGCGCCTTTGGCAAAGATATTGGCGAGATCATGGGCACAGAAAACAAGGGCGTTAAAGTCAGCTACGCCAAGGATGCCCGCCAGATCCTCACCCAGACTAAGCCGGATGTATGCATTGTTGAAACCATGGCCCTTCTCCCCGACTGTCAGGACATCTTCCTTCTCTGCGCGGAATTGGGCATTAATGCCATCTCCACATGTGAAGAGGCCTTTTATCCATGGAACTCCCGCTATAAGATGACAAAGGAAATCGATGAGCTTGCAAAAAAGAACAACTGTACCATCTGCGGGACCGGAGCACAGGACATGGGCTGGGGATACATTATTTCCACCATCGCCGGGGCATCCAATAAAGTCACCAAAATTAAAGGCTCTGTTGTATATAATTCGGAAGATTACGGAGTTGCCCTGGCCAAGGTTCATGGCGTCAACCTGTCGCTGGATGAATTTGAAAAGACCATTGCCGCTGTTAATAATATTTCTGAGGAAAAGAGACAGGAAGTACTGGAAACAGAAGATTTCCTTCCATGCTACATGTGGAATGCCAACGGCTGGATCTGTTCCCTGCTGGGATTGACTGTAAAGACACAGGAACAGAAATTCATCCCTCAGACCTGCGATCAGCCGTTATGGTCCGATGTTCTGCAGACAGAAATCCCCGCCGGCCATGCAGTCGGGCTCTCCGCTACGGTGATTACCACTACAGAAGAAGGCATCACGCTGGAAACCGAGTGTGTGGGAAAAGTATATGCTCCCGGCGAAGAGGATTTGATCAAATGGACCCTTTACGGAGAACCGACCCAGGACTTCGTATTAAAGAAACCGGACACCGTAGCCATTACCTGTGCTTCCGTTGTTAACCGGATACCGGATGTCATGAACTCCGAGCCAGGCTATGTTACGACCGATAAGATGGGCCCTCTCAACTATATGATCCGCCCAATGGAGACCTATGTGAAATAGCCATTTCATATAAATTAATCGAGTTGGGCTGTCGCATCAATGAGGAAAGATCGCGAAGCGACATTTTTCCAATCTATGCGGAAGCCCAACAAAAGGAGCCGGCCACTGAATGCACAGCGACCGGCTCCTTTTTTAATATACGACATTACAGTCCAATTCTTCCAACACCTTGTAATATCGGCCCAACTCCTCTTTTTCCATACGCTCTAAAGGCTCCAGATCATACTTTCTGCCGAGCCATTTATACTTGTCTTTTCCAAAATTATGATAAGGCAGCAGTTCAACCTTCACCTGACTGTTTTGCCTCTGCAGCCCACGGACAAACGCTCCGGTTTGCCGTATATTCTCCCCGTCGTTTACCCCTGGGATCACCGGGACCCGAAAGCGGATCTCTTTGCCTGAGGCCGCCGCCTTTTCTGCGTTGAGCAGGATGCTTTTATTACTTACGCCAGTATACGCCCGATGCTTTTCCTCATCCATGCATTTCAAATCAAATAAAATCTGATCGGCCTGGTGAAAAACCTTTTCCACCTCAGACCAGTCTCCAAAGCCGCAGGTTTCAATGGCCGTATGGATGTTGCGCATGCTGCAGGCACGGAGAAACTCGTAAACGAAGTCCGGCTGGGTCAGAGGCTCGCCGCCTCCGACCGTCACACCGCCGCCTGAATTCCGGTATATGACCTGATCCTTTACAGCGATATTCACCAGCTCCTCCACAGTCACTACCTGACCGGTCAGCTTTTTAGCCTGTGCGTAGCAGCTTTTCGCGCACAGGCCGCAGGCATCGCACTTGCCCCGGTCAATCTGAAAGGTCAACGGATTGACTGCCTCCTTCGGACATACACAAACGCAGTCTCCGCAGCCAATACAATTGGTTTTTACATCTGTGATCTCCGGCTCCGGCCTCTGGGATTCCGGATTGCTGCACCAGATACACCGCAGCGGGCAGCCCTTCATAAAAATCAGGGTCCGTATCCCGCCGCCGTCATGTATGGAAAATTTCTGCGTATTAAAGATAATCCCTGTCCGTTTTTCCTTCATTGACAAATCTCCTGTATTTAAGCCTGATGTATGGTTCTGTTGATGATGTCGTCCTGCATTTCTTCACAAAGTTCCGTGAAGTAGGCGCTATATCCGGCTACTCGCACGATCAGTGATTTGTGTTCTTCCGGTTTGTCCTGCGCTGCTCGCAGCAGCTCACGGCTCACTACATTGAACTGAATGTGATAGATATTCAAGTCTACAAATGTACGGATGATGTCGGAAATCCGCTTGATTCCCAAATCTCCCGAAACACTTTGAGGGTCCAGTTTCATATTCAGCAGGGTGCCCGAGGTATGGACTTCGTGATTGATTCTGGAAACCGATTTTAATACGGAAGTTGGTCCTTCGTGGTCGGTTCCGCCATTTGGGAAGCATCCGTCCGCAAGGGCCTTTCCTGAAAGCCGCCCATAAGGCAGAGCGCCTACCACCAGTCCGTGGGGAACATGTGAGGATACCGGGTACAGACCGGAAATAAAGTGCGGACCTCTCCAGGATTTGCACTGGGAAATCACACTGTAGGCGTAATCAGTCATTTCTCCTGCCAGCGCATCCACCTCTTCAATGTCATTTCCGTACATCGGCGTTGTATTCTGCAGCATGAGACGGATTTTTTCATAACCATCAAAATTTGCTTTCAGTGCCTGGATCAACTCACCCATAGTAATCGTCTTATCATCAAAGACGTGCTTCTTAATTGCGGAAAGCGAGTTAACCAGATCTGCAATGCCTGTGCCGATCAGCGCCGGTCCGATGGTATATTTCACACCACCCCGGGTCAGATCTTTTCCTGTATGTAACGTCCCTTCCAGGAATGTGGAAATAAACGGGTACGGTGTCAGCTCTGCGCAGACCTTCTCATTGACATTGGCGCAGATGCTGATGGACTCGATCATATATTTGAGCTGCTGTTTCACCGCATCTTTGATTTCATCGTAAGTCATGTCCTGTGGATCACCTGTTTCCAAACCCAGCAGCTTGTTCTCATTGATAATGCTTCTTCCGTTATGGAGAACGAATTCCATGGCCGCCGCATAGTTGTAGTGGCCGCCGTCTGACCATTTGGCCATCTTGCCGCCCATAAACGGCTCAACACACCCAACCATCTGATAGTCTCTGGCCTCTTCCATCGTTCCTCCGGACAGCAGCATCATCTTAATGGCGACTTCATCGTTATAGATAGCCGGAAATCCGGTTCCCAGTCTGGCCAGTTTGGCGATGTGGGCAATCAGCTCCTCTGGCGACTGCTGGTGTACCCGGGCGCACAGAGAGGGGCTGTGAAGCTGTACATCCATTTTAGCTGTGATAAACAGGTAGGACAGCTGGTTGGTCGCATCCTTTCCCCTCTTGTCAATCCCGCCTACGATAATGCTGTGAAACGGCTGATATCCCGCAAAGTACATGGCCGCATTTGCACTGAGAAACCAAGTGGATTCCGCTGTCTTTACATAGAATGCCTCGATCAGCTCCAGCGTCTGTGCATCCGTCAGTCTTCCTTCTTCCATATCCTTTGCGTACAGAGGATACAGATACTGGTCCATTCTTCCCGGCGAATAGGAAGGGCCGTTGCCTTCCATCATGCAGCCTGCCAGGATGAAGTAAGTAAGCTGCAGCCCCTGCCAGAAGGTTTTTGGTTTGTTATCTGAAAGATAGCGGCAGTTGGCAGCAATGCGTTCCAGCTCCTCCTTTCTTTTGCCTGCCGCCTGATCGGCCTGCTCTTCAGCCAGACCGGCAAACCGCAGGATATAATGCTTTAAGCCTTCTAAGGTCATCTTACAGGCTTTATAAAACGTAATTTTTTCATAGCTTTCCGGATCAATCGGATCCAGAGCGTCGATGGCCTCCGCAAGCTCCTTTTCCATCTGTCCCAGGCCGGTATTCATGGCCTTTTCCCAGTAAGGAGCTGTCTCTCCGGCCGCGCTCTGAGTTTTGATCTCCACGTCGATGATGCCGGTCTTGACGGCCATTTCTCTTACATAAGGCGGGATTTGGCGGAGCCAGAGTTCGCTGACAATTTTGCCTTTCCAATATGGAAAAATGGTTTCCCGCAGTTCTTTTTTATCCTCTTCCGAAATGAAATAGGGATCCTGTTTTCTTGTGGAAATGGTGTCCAGTTCTTCGCTGAGCCAGCCGCAGTGAAACACCGGGTCTACAACTCCAGCCCTGGGGATTCTGGCGACATCGCCTGCAATCAGCTGGTGGTCTGCAATCCGTATCTCTCTTTTCTCGCAGTAATCCTTGAAGGCCTGGGCCCGTCTGGTAATGATGTCTTCCCCTTCTGTTTCTTTGAAAGACTCGGTATAGATTCTGGCCCGCTCGATATCTACGCTGGGCCGGGCTTTTCTGTAGTCTTCGATCAGCTTTTCAATTCTGGGGAAATGGTTTTCCCCTTCTAAAGAAAAAGTTCTGTTTTCTGTGTTCATGTGATTTGCTCCCTTCTCTTTCTATCCGTAGTAAAGCTCGGTCATTTCCCCCGGAATGTTGCAGGCCAGCCAATGTATAAAAGGAAATCCTTCCCCTTTTGCGTTGTCGTTATCCATAAAGATGACCGCATAGCTCTTTGTGCCCGCAGGTACCCCTTCCCACCGGAGGGGAAAAGATGTAAGCGGGATACCATAGGCGATTTCAGCTTCTCTGGACCAGCTCCCATATCTGTCAGCCAGCCTGCCGTCTGTAATCGCCGGGCTGGCTGCTCTAAATTTTATATTCGTTTTCTTTCACTCCCTTCCTTCGTCATTTTATCCGTTGTCTTGTCTTTTCCAAGTATAGATTAACTATATACCCGATCAAGTTTTCTGACAATTGTTCTGCAGTAGGATTTTTTCCATGGTAGCCGTTGGTATACCTTGCCGAATTGAACATTTACTTTTCAAATACAATCAAATATAATAAATATACAGTCTGTTTTTGCTAAATGTTATGCAGAGGAAATATTATGGCATTTACCTTTAATGAAAATGAATTTTATACGTTTAACAAAATGATTTCGGATTTATATGTTGCATACAATAAAATCGACGCTTTGCAGCACTTTCTTGAAGAACTAAAGAAACTTTGCTTCTTTGAAAAAGGCGATATTTATATTTTTAAAAAAGGGCAGAACAGCATTCGATTTGAAAATTTTATCTTTGCCGGATGGGGAAAGGATCTGAACTATTATTTCAAGGTCTGTGACATGGACGATGCTCTGCCTATCGTTTCTTTGAAACAGCCCATCATCTTCAAAAGCTCGGAGATTTTTACCCGCTCTGAGCGGGAGAAAACCCGCTATTTTAAAGAATGCCTCAAGCCCTGCAATATGTATTATTCCATCGAGGGCAATCTCTTTGTGGAAAATTCCCCCAGTGGATATGTCTGCGGCATTGGGCTGCATCGGTCAAAGCAATCTGAGGATTTTACCGCGCAGGATCTGGAATTGATCAAAATGTTCAAACTGCACTTGTCCAGAATCGTTCAGGATGTTTGTGAGGCAAAGCATAATCTGGATAAAAGCAAATATACTATGTTTTCTCACGATAATATTCTGGTGTACATGGTTTACGACCGGGATCTGAACATCATGCATTCCAATATTACCACCGGCCTGCATTCTCAGCTCTCTCTGGATACGATCCGGAATATGTTTACTGCCATGTGCGAGACGCTAAAGCAGGAAATCTCGGCCCGAGGCGCTTCCAAAGTGTCTGAAACTTTGAAAACCCACAGTAAAATCAACCTGGAAGATAAGTCCTATTACGTCAACGTCAGCTACAACGATTCTGACCAGACCTTCTCCTGCTGTGTTTACGACTATTCCACCATCATCGACAATATCCTTCTTTCCATCAAAGAGACCAATCACCTGACCCTCCGGGAATACGAAGTGCTCCAGTATCTGGTAAACGGCCTCAGCAATACGGAAATCATGGAGCAATGTCAAATCAGTATGCCTACCGTAAAAAAGCATGTATCCAATATCTATCAGAAATTGGATATCAGCGGAAGACATCAGCTTTTTCAGCGGGTCTTTTATTCTTAGGGTATACGATTTTCCCCATTGAATGCGGCGTTGCCGCATTTTATCCCTTTACCCTTTACGCCCGTTCCAGCAGCCGCACAATTTCATTTCCGACAGCTTCTGTTGTCGAACTCCCTCCTAAGTCGCGTGGCAGGCTCTTTTTTTCTGTAAGAAGCTGTTCAATGGCATCCAATATGCGTTTTCCCCATTCCTCATAACCGAAAAAGTCCATCATCTGGCTGACTGACCAGACCGCTGCAAGGGGATTTGCCTGCCCGGTTCCCGCAATGTCGGGCGCAGATCCGTGGATCGGCTCAAACATGGACGGATAGAGCCTTTCCGGATTGATATTTGCCCCTGCGGCAAGTCCCATACCTCCCGCAATCGCTGCCCCTAAATCGGTGAGAATATCTCCGAACAAATTGGACGTTACTACGATCTGAAACCGCTCAGGTTCTTTTACAAAAAACATGCTTGCCGCATCCACCAGATAGGAGTAGGTTTCCACATCCGGGTATTCCCGTCCGACCTCTTCAAAAATCTGATCCCAAAATACCATGGAGTAATTAAGTGCATTGGCTTTGCTAATGCTTGTCAATGTTTTCTTCTCTTTTTTTGCTAATTCATACGCATAGCGAATCACCCTTTCACATCCCAGTCTGGAAAAAACACTGTCCTGTATCACCACTTCGTTGATTTTTCCCTTGTACATCCAGCTTCCGCTTCCTGCATATTCGCCTTCGCTGTTTTCCCGCACAACCAGCATGTCAATCTGCTCGCGCTTTACACCTGCAAGCGGACATGGGGCTCCTTTCAGCAGCTTGATCGGCCGCAGGTTGATATATTGATCAAACCCTTTTCTGATTTTCAGCAGAATATCCCACAAAGAAATATGGTCCGGTACCCCCGGAAATCCAACTGCTCCCAAGTAAACGGCATCAAATTTTTTTAGAGTCTCCAGGGCATCCTGCGGCATCATTTCACCATGCTCCAGATAATATTCACATCCCCAGGGGAAATCCTCAAATTCAAATCCGATGCCCTTATCCAGCTCTGCAATTTTATGCAGAACCTTTTTTCCTTCCCTGCAAACTTCCGGTCCTACGCCGTCTCCGCCGATTACTGCAATTTTATATGTATTCATTTTGTTTTCCTTTCCCAGAATCTCTGTTCTTTTAACCTTTTGATTGTGCACCGTCCATGGCCTCGATTAAAGGCAGTTTTGTCCCGGATACATACCTCACCATCGCACCTCCTGCAGTGCAGACATAACCAATATCATCCAGATTAATATAGCGCTGCGCCGCACTGACGGTGTCGCCGCCTCCGATGACAGAATAGCCTTTTGCAGCTGCAATCGCTTCCCAGACTTCTTTCGTTCCTCTTTCAAAAAGCGGATTTTCATAAGCGCCTGCAGGTCCGTTTACAAAAATGGTTTTTGCTTGTATGATTTCTCGTCGATAGTGCTCAATCGTTTTTTCTCCAATGTCCATAAACAGTTCTGACTTGGGCAATTCGTCAATGTCCAGCGTACAGCGTTCCCCGCTTCTTTCATACACCACATCAACTGGATAATCGATCTTTTGTGGGTATTTATCAAGATATTGCCTTGCCTCCTGTACGAAACGGTCCAGTCCCCGCTCGCGGATAAATAATTCCTTTTTTTCTCCCAATGAATAGCCTTTCGCCATCAGCATAATTTCACCTGTAACTCCGCAAGTAAGAATTTTATCCGCTTTGCCTGTTTCCAGAACTTGCTTCATCATGCCAAAGGCATCGGAAATCTTTGCACCTCCTAACACAAACAGACATGGGTGGTCCGGAGATTCAATAATCTGATCCAGCGCTTCAACTTCCCGGCACATCAGCTCGCCTGCTGCCGTAGGAAGAAGCCTCTGGAATGCAGCCATGGAAGGTGCATTTCTATGGGCTGCGGAAAAGGCGTCGTTGACATAATAATCACATAAAGGAAGCAGGGATCGTACCAGGTAGGTCTGTTCCATCAATTCTGGCTTTAGCTTTACCACATTCTCAAAGGTTGAAGTCTCTTCAGTAAGATAGCGCAAGTTTCCCAGTAAAAGTCCTTCTCCAGCCTTCAGCTTTCGGATTTCTTCCTGTGCTGCCGGACCGCAGGGATCATCAATATAGCGGATACTCCCGTTTATATATTGATTCAACTTTTGAGCATGTTCTTCCATAGGGATCAGGTTTTCGTAATCCAGCGTATCCCCCTGGTGCGCGATGATCACCAGCTTCGTACCTTTATCTAACAGCTTCTGGATGGTTGGCGCGCTTTTATGAATCCTGTTTTCGTTTACAATTTTCTTCGTACCTGGGTGGATTGGAGAGTTGATGTCCACTCGCAGCAAGGTCACTTTGTTCCGATAATCATAATCGTCCACTGTTTTCCATTTAATCATTTCCATCCTCCCAGGCCAAGATTCTTGTTGGTCTTTTCCACCGCTGTTTTTCCGTCTGTATCCATGGCCATTGCCGCACGAATCGCATCAATCGTCTCAGGAATGGTTACCGATTCCTGTGGAATATGTATTCCAAACATAATATCCTTACCAGATTTTACGATGGTGTCCTCCCAGATGCAGATTTCATACAGATCGCCTCTTGGCCTTCCAAGATCTCTTGCGTATTTGAAGATTGAAGCATTGCCCTGAAATCCTTCATCCAGTCTGACCATGCGAATACGGTTGTGCTCTTTGAATGTATCGATTGCCTCCTTCACTGATATATCTCTCTTCGGTGTTGCCACTACGGTAATAAAGTGTCCATGGGTTACCGGTGCGTGCACCAGGATTCCGGTCGCTTTAATTTCCGGCAAAATCGTCATCAGATCCAGTGCCTGATGATTGGGCGCTTTGTCAACCTGCAGCGCATTGGTCAATCCTCTGTGGTAATCTCCCGGGTCCGCAACTCTCCGTACAATGGTAATCGCGACCTTCTCAATCCCGCATTTTTTATCGAGGCAGTCTACTGCCCGGATCAATCCGGTTGTGTTGCAGGATGTCAGCTTTAGGAAATCCGCATGGAGGCCTTTTTCATAGTTGGCATATCCGTGAAAAAACACATCTGCCACATCATTTTTCTCGCCGCCCTGGAAGACCGCTTTAACCCCATATTTTTTATATTGCTCTTTATTTTTCGCACCAACACCTGCGGATGTCGCATCCAATACAATGTCTGTTTTCTCAAGTGCTTCCTCCAAAAGTCCGCGGACTGGAATCCCGTTTGCTGCAAGCTCGGCCCGGCACGTTTCGTTTACTGCATAAAGATCATATGGCATGCCTTTTTCTTTCAGGGCCCTGATCGACAGACTCATTGCCGCGTCCACAACTCCAATCAGATTCATATCGTCCTGCAGACTAACCCCGTCGGCAAGCCTCTGTCCAATTGTTCCATAACCCACCACTAATACATTCGTCATTGTTTCTCCTCCTCGTTCACTCATTTCCGGAATCACCTTTTTTAAAGCTCCGCAGATGGCATGATCTGCAAGCTGCATTAACGGCGCCTCCGAGTCCTTGTTGATAATATACTGACCTTAATATATTGCAAATTGTATGCCAAATACATTTAGTTTCAAGAAACGCACAAAAAACCTTCTATTTCCTTGAAACAAAAGGTTTTTCTTCAATTTCATTTTAGCCAGGCATTTTTATTGCTAGCTAAAATTGACTATCCGCTCTTAAAATAGGAAGGAATTCATCCCAAACAACGTTATTTTTATAGTCAAAAACGACTATTCACATAGTCGTTTTTGACTTATTTCTGCTTTTTATCTATGCGGCCTGTAAATCAGATGTTTTGTACCGCTTGTCCTGACGCCGCCCTGTTCGGAGCCGATTATCGGACGTTCCTTAATTACAGAAATTATGTTTCCTGCTCTGCCTTTTCCTTCTTTTGCTCATTGTCAATGCGATGATACATGCCAGATATCCTATGGCGATGATGATCGCCGACAAAAGCAATGCCAGTGCTGATCCGAATCCATAAATTGCAGCAAAGGCGATCGCGAATATAATCCCGGCTCCTGCCCCCAAAGAGAAGAACAGTCCGCCTGCCATGCATACTCCGCATATGGCAGTGGCGATCCTGGAATCCAGCTTATCGTAAAATATGCCTGTACACGGCTTTCCCGGTATCACGGTAAACACCATAATGGTTAGGATATTTGCCGCAAGCTGAGGTGAATATCCCAGGTCGCCTAAATAAGCTACTACATGGCCTTTGATGGCTCCCATCGGCAGCATAAAACAGAATACACCTATGAACAGCACCCAGAATTCTGGTTTACGCATGATCTCTCTTATATCGCCTTCTTTTTCTGAAGCCGCATATTCAGATGCTTTCAGTTTCTCAATATACGCCTCATCTTCTTCGCCATATCGGAGCATATTTTTAGTATGCGGCGTTTTTGTAACGAAGGCCAAAGTGAGCGGAACCGTAATGACAATGATTGCTGCGCCCAGGCCAAAATAGGCGGCTTCCCATCCAGATGACTGAATGACGCGTGTGAGGACCTGCGATAGTATCGTTCCACCCACACCGCTTCCAACCATGGTGACGCCCATAGCAAATCCTTTTCTTTTGATGAACCAGCCATCAATGAAAATCGCCGCCGGTATTTGTATGGTTCCTGCAATTCCAATACCGATCAGTCCGGCTGCTATATAAAGCAGCGCCACCGAAGTTACAGTAGCATACATGATATATCCTATGCCCACCAGCGCACAGCATATTGCCATTGGCCATTTCAGATCCCTTTTGTCGGCGATTCTGCCAAAGATCAAAGCGCCCGGTATAGCTACCAGCAGCTCTATGGTAAAAAGACTGGATATGATTGTCCTCGATACCCCTAGCGTTTCAGTCATTGGTGTAAGAAACAGACCAAAACAGTTGAATGCCGAACCATAAATAAAGAAATAAGTAAAAAATCCCGCAGTTACAACCAGCCAGGCGCGCCTTCTGCTTTTCTTAACTAAATTTATATCCATTTAAATCCTCCTCCCATTTAACCTGCGATTTCGCCGCCTGATATGACGGTCTCCACTGTGATTCTCATGATCTCTTCCTTCGGGCAATCAAAAATATTTTCACTGAGAATAATCACATCTGCCAGCTTCCCCTCTTCCAGACTTCCTTTCATATCCTCATCAAAGGAGGCATACGCCCCGTTGTAGGTAAACATTCGTATGACTTCCATCAGTTCCACCTTCTGGCCCGCCCCTACCGGCTCTCCTGTTTTCAGATCTTTTCTGTTGAGGGCACCGAAAAAACTGTACATGGGGTTTGGATAAGAAACCGGAGCGTCTGACCCCAGAGCAGCCACGATCCCTTTTTCCAAATAGCTTTTAAGAGGAAACATGTATTCTGTCCGCATACCGTAAAAGCGATTGTAATCGGCACCGTTTATCGCTATAAAAGCGGGGTTTGCGATTGGAATTATGTTCAGCTCCGCTATTTGATCGAGCAATTGGGAGTTTACAATGCCACAGTGTTCGATTCTGTGTCTGCAATCCTCCCTTGGATATTCGTTCATAGCCTTTTCGATTGCATTTACAATGATCGTCACTGCCTGGTCCCCTACTGCATGCGCTGTGACCTGATAGCCTTTTCTGTGGAGATCAGCTACCATTTTGTCCGCTTCTTCTTGGGTCCATACTAGGATCCCCTTTGAAGGCAAATGGCAATAAGGCTCGATCATCGCCGATGAAGGTCCGCTGGAGCTGCCGTCCAGCATGATTTTCGCAGGCCCCAATTTGAATCGTTCATTTCCACACCCTGTATGTATGCCTGTTCCCACGAAAAGCTTTAAAAAATTACGGGCGGATTCCTTTCCAAATAAATTAAACAGCATTGAGTACATTTTAGTATTCAGCTCACTGTTATTACACATATCCTGCATGATCCTGTAATAGCTGCTGCCATACCCTCCTGCGTCATGGGCTGATGTTATTCCGTAAGATGTCAGGATTTGATCTGCGTTCTTGTAGCCGCCCCTCAGCTCTTCATCGTAAAATTCTACGATCTCGCAGGCATTCCAATGAGCCGTTTCCTTTAACAATCCATGGGGTTCATGTTTATCATTCATCACCACTTCTCCCGGCGCATAGCCTGTATCATCTCGAATGCCTGCCAGCTTCAGCGCCGGTGAATTATAAACGCTCAGATGGGCGCAGCATCTCATACACTGGACTGGGTTCTCTGGAGCGGCCTCATCCAAATCCTCTTTGGAGGGATGTCTCTTTTCCTCCAGCTTGTTGTGATCATATCCCTGCAGTTTGATCCAGCGTCCCGGTGCACTCTTTTTGGCAGCCTCCCGGATCAGCCTTTTGATATCTTCGATGGACTTAACCTTTGGATAGCTGATATCTATGACTCCATGGCCGAGCAAACCAAACATTCCCAAGTGAAGATGAGCATCGACAAATCCCGGCATGACTGTTTTTCCCTGAGCGTCGATTACCTTTGTCCTCTTACCGATCAGTTCTTCTGCATCGTTTGTCCTGCCGACAAAAATGATTTTTTCTTCCTTAATGGCGATGGCCTCCTGTATTTCATTGCCATTGTTGACCGTCACGACATTGCCATTTTTTATGACAATATCCGCTATTGTTTTTGTGTGAAACATAACACCCTCCTTTTCTTCTGCAAAACAAAAAACCTCTTATTTACAAATTTCTTATTTACAGCGCAACTATGATGCCAACGCTGCCGCTGCGCAGAATTTTCTTAATATTTGTAAATATAAAAGGTTTTTTAAGCAAAGTGGGGTCTCTTTTATGTTCTTCTGCCTTTGCTGCTCCAAAAGGGATTCTTGCAATTTTGCATATTATGGGCCGTATTACCACCGAAAAGCTCTAAATATCCAGCCTTAAACATAAAATATGCAGGAACGCAAATATTGTATTCCTGCATATTTTCTATAAACCGTATTTTTTTAGCTTCCTAGAGATTGTGGCTTGGTCAGTCTTTAGTTTTTCTGCCATCACTGTGCCTTTGCCATATACTTTTTTATAATGAAGAAGGATCTTTCTTTCATATTGTTCCATAATCTTTTTCAGTGACATCTCTTCTTCTACTTTGATAAGTTCCCTTCCTCCTTCCCCATCCTCCTCGATGGTGAGGATACCCATGGCAGCAAAGGCTTCCTCCAAAGTAATAACATCATTCGAACTTTGGACAATGAGCCGCTCGACGATGTTTTGCAATTCTCGAACATTTCCGCAATAGTCCAAACCCATCAGATAATTGATGGCATCAATGCTGAATTTTTTATTGAAATCATATTTTTGATTAAAACGTTTTTCAAAATGAGCGATCAAAAGCGGTATGTCTTCTCTGCGCTTATCCAGTCCGGGCATTTTGATATCTACGATATTGATCCTGTAATACAAGTCTTCCCTGAACTTTTTTTCTGCAATGAGCTTTTTCAAATCTGCATTTGTAGAAGCAATAATCCGTACATCAACCTTAATATCTTTCGTGCTGCCTATCCTGCGTACCTGCTGGTCCTGCAGCACCCGCAAGAGCTTGGCCTGCAGCTGCATCGGCATTTCGCCGATTTCGTCCAGCAGTATAGACCCTCCGTCCGCATACTCGAGCAGCCCTGCCTTACCCTTTGGCGCTCCTCCGGTAAAAGCGCCCGGCTCGTATCCGAACAGCTCTGATTCCAACAGCTGCTCCGGTATTGCCGAACAATTTATTTTTACGAACGGTCGCGTTTTTCGCCTGCTCTTTTCATGAAGCAGATTGGCGATCAATTCCTTTCCCGAACCGGACGGCCCTGTGATCAGCACTGCTACATCCCGATCAGCTACTCGGCTCGCAAGATACACGATATCCCGCATAACCTTGCTCTGATAGATGATGTCTTCCTGTTCGTTCAGGATTTCCAGCAATTCTTGATACTTGTTGAAAAGTTTTTCTTTGTCAGATGAAACCGTTTCGATTTCCTGCCTTGCTTCCTCCAGTTCCGATTCATCCAATAAAAAATTGACCGTATATTTTATATGATCAGCATCATCCATCACAGGAATACCTTCAACGACATGGGACTTGCCCGCAGATAATTTCTGGTTAATCACCACTCGTTTTTTATCCTGAATTACCTGCATGGATGCGGACTGGGAAATATAGTTGCTTTCCACATAGCTTTCCATATTTGCCCCGATTGATTCCACGATTGGTATATTGGTTATCCTTGATTGAGCCTCGTTTACAACTACGATTTCGCCCTTTTCATCTGTTATCGTTATTCCTATAAAGGAGTTTTCCAGCAGCACATCAAACAATTCCGCCCTGGTGTCTTTATCGAGATTATGGCTTTTCATTGAAGTACCTCCTCGTCCCCTTATCAGAAATTAACTGCAATTCTATTTTAATCTGAACTGGGAAAAAAGGCAAGCGGAGGGCTTTCACCTCATCTCATACTCCACAGACTGAACCTCTGTCTCTACTGTCTCTTCGATAAAATGAACGATTTTCTCCATCATGCTGTCAGCCTGAGCCTGATGCGCTGCCAGAGCAGCTATACCAACGACGACCGTCTGGTGGGTATCCTGCTCTGCCGTCTCTGCGATTGCTATGTTGAATTTATTGCGGAGCCTGGCGCACAGACTCTTGACGATCATCCGCTTTTCTTTCAGAGAGTGAACCCAGGGAGCATAAAGTTTTATTGTAAGATATAGAATTTGCATTACAGGACCTCCTTGCCGCAATCCCGCTAACGGCCGACGATCTCACGCAGCTGTCCCAGCAAATCGCCTCCCGCCACCGAAATCTCTCCTACATTTTCGCATATTTTCTCCACATATTCCAGCTCTTTCAGTTTGTAAAGGGTCTTGTTTTCATCCATCAGCTTGGCTGTGTTCAGAAGGGAACGGGTGGACGCCACTTCCTCCCTCCTGGTGATCACGTTGGCCTGAGCGCGTTTTTCCGCGATAAGGACCGTGTTCATAATTTCCCGTATTTCTCCGGGCAGGATAATATCTTTGATACCCGCTTCTTTGATCTGCACGTACAGATCCGCTTCCTTTTCTTTCAACTTCTGAAACACTTTCTCCGCCAGTTCTTCCTTGTTTTCCAAAATCTCGTCGATGCGATAATTTCCCGCATACTCGCGGAGGATCAGCTGAGCAGCTACGTGCAGCTGTTCTTGGTAATTATCCAGCTTGATGATCGCTTTTACCCAATCCACAACCTGATAGTTGCACACAAAATTGATACGCAGAGTCACTTTATCTTTGGAAAGAATCTCCTGGCCGCTGATCTCCATCCTCGTCAGACGGGTATCCACCAGCTTAACGTTCACCTTTGTCTTGCCCCTCCAGAAATAATAGGTGCCTGCATCCAGTACGCCGACGAATTTCTGATCATAGAACAGCACGCCCTTTTCGTATTCAGCAACCTCTGTTTTTATGTAATAGCTGGCGGGAATCTTGTCGAAGATGTGAGCGGGAATCTCCTGCGCCACTTCCGGGCGGTCAATCCCTGCGGAAATGAATTCATGCCGATCATAAAGGGACCAAAAGGCATATCTTCCCGTATCCAGGCATTGGTCAAAACGCCCGTTGACAAAGTGGAGGACCAGTTCCTCATCTCCCACATTGACTACCTCCACCTGCTCCTGAACAGCCTCATTTCTCAAAAGCACATCCAAAGAACAGGTCACCGGCTCCAAAGGCTCATCCAGTTCAACAATTTCCACTTGCGCGCCGCCGAACAAATAGCAGCCTCCCGGCTCCACCAGTCTGATAAACCGGCCTTTTTTAAACAGGAGCCCCCTTTGATTTTCATTGATAATTTTCTTCATATAAATAAACCTCCCAGTTGAAATTCGTTTGGCAATCTGCCATGAACATGGTACGGCGGAAACATTCAGTTTGCTGCCGCAGCGGCGGAAGCAGATGCTCTGGCCGGCTGGGGCGCACAAAACGGTATCCTCTTTCCGGCAGGGTACAATGCTCATTGTCAGCCTGCTCCTTCACCAGACGCATATCTGATCAAGGACGACTTGACGTGGCCTATTGCCTTACTTGAGATGACGGATGTCATCTGTTTTCGTCTTTCAGACAAAACACAATTTTACTTACCAAAACCGCTTGGCTGAGTCAGATAAACTCAGGCAGGAATCGAACCTGCGATCTGGGGAGTCGAACCCCATCGCTTTTGCGATTGCCATCCATGTGCAGTTCATGCTTTGACATACGCCCCGGTACACCTGGCGCACCGCAGTGCCCGGCCCATGTACGGCCGCAGACACATGCTTAAGCATTCTTGCAGTTTTTAGTATACTGGGAATGGTTTCCTATATCATGGAAAAAAAGTTGCGAACCTTATTAAAGTCCGCAATCTTTTTGCATCATCAGTCTTTCTTTGATCCGTTCTAAAAAGCCTGCCGGTTCGGTGACCTTTACCATGGGGCCGAAAGAAAGCACCCGGATCACCAGTTCCGTTTCATCATCCCGCTGGTAATCAATTCGCAGCCGATATCGATGATCCGAAAGCTGCTCCGCTTCCTTTTGGAAATGGGCAAAATGGAGCATCACCCGTTCCAAAGCGTTTCTTTCATCGGTCAGTTCTAAAACAAAATAATCCGATTTTTTTACCGCAGGCTCTTTTATCTGCCCATCGCTTTGTCCCACCGGGCGGCACTCTTTTATCCTGGCGATATTGACAATATCCGCATATCTGGTACCCGCCACCAGGGCTCTGAACTTGTCGTCTTTTTCCGAGTATTCCATCTGATAGGGCACACAAACAAACTCCCGCGCCGACCCCTTGCGGTTTTCATAGAGCACGTGAACTTGCTTCTGATTTTTTATGGCATCGAGGATCATCCGGAAGTTTTCGCGGTACGCTTGGTCATCATATGGATCCCCGTCGTCATATTGATCAAAGACCACATAGTCCTGGGGTGTGAACAAAGGCTCTATGCCCTCCAGCCCTTCAAAATTCACGTCGAAGAGCTGTATCCTCGGATCCAGGCTGATCGCTTTCAACCAGCGCTTTTGAAGCAGGCTCACCGGCAGGGAAGGGTCGTGCTTCAGCGGCGTGAGCCCCTTTTCATCGATCAGCTTCCATTCTTGTTTTTTCAGTGCCGGCTCGATTGTCAGAAAACTCTCCGAAAAGGCATTTTCCGAAACGATCTGCCTCATCGCATCCCAATCGACGGTTCCCTTCCGCGCTTCTTTGAGGATCCTGGCGACCGTATTGTAGTAACAGCCGTAGATTTCATGAAACAGCATTACCCTTCACCTCCTATGCCATAGAGCCGGCACATTTCTTCAATATCCTGCCGGAATTGATTTTCAATGGTCCGATTGGAAAAGTTCATGGAAAGGATCCTCCCGATAAAGGTTCTGATCCAGGGGATCATTTCTCCGCTGTCGTAGACGTCTGCGGTAAACCTGCAGGTGCTGCTGTCCAGGCGCTCCACCGTGCCGCACCGCTTTTCCCGTATCAATCTTTGATAGATGTGCTCCTCTCCCTCCCCGATCTGTATGGTGAACTCCACATGTTCCAGGGCGGTGCTTCTGCTCTCGCAGACAACACCCCATATCTGCGGCCGGATGGTCTCAAGTTTTTCCCTCAGCCTGGCAAAATCCGGTGAAACCTCTCCTTCGTCTATCTTTACGATTCGATCCAGGCGGTAAGCTGTGATTTTTCGCTGCTTCCGGTCGTAGCCCATCAAATACCGCCTGCCGTTTTGTGTGCTGGCAAAGATTTTTAAAGGCACCGCCCGCCTCGTGGAGTTGGTGTGCGGATTCTTTGTTGTCAGCTGCAGAGCGATCTCTTTTTCGTCAGAAATTGCGGAAAGCAGGCGGCACAAAATTTCATCGTCCAGTGTGCAGGCAATGTAGTGGTGCTTAAAGGTGAACACGGAGCTTTCCATTCCCGGCTGATCCAGCAGAAAGCTGCCGATCACGCCCGCCGGCGCGGTTTCTGAAAAAAAGGCGATGGCCTCCCTCATCGGCTCAATCGCCAGCTCCCCGCTCCTGCTGTAATACATCTGTCTGCCTTGTTTCCGATCTGCAAGAATGCCCAGTCCGATATATTCCTTCAGTTTCTTGCGAACGGTGGATTCATCCAGGATCATCGGTTCCCGAAAGCGGGATAGGTACTCGCTTTCCAGTTTTTCCATAATTTCAGTCAAGGACAGCCATTCTTCGGGTTGGTGGAGGATATCGAGAATCAAAAAATGCAGGGTAATATCCCTGTCCGTAAAGCTTTTGGCCTTCCATGCTTTATAGAGAGGGTTTTGCCTTGTCCTGCGGCTGTCGATGGATAGAAAAACGTTTTTACCCGTCGCCGTCTGGTGAAACTTCATATATTCGCCCAGATAGCTTTCGATCCGCCGGCGCTCATTGTCATAAGAGCGGGCGCTCTTTTGTTTGAAGTTGTCCCGGCTCTTAAAGCCGTAGACGTAAAAATCCCGCATGTAGCTGCGGATACGTTCAAAGTTTTTGATTAATTCGGTGTATGCCATTGATCTGCTCCTGGGTAAATTCCTGATCGGGGGGGGCTCTGGTGGTTGTTGCGGCCGTGCGATCCCTGAGAAAACGGCATCTTCTTATATTTTATATAATATCATCCAGTTCTTTTTACAATTCTCTTTGTCAGATTGGATCGTGATTAAGATTTTTTCTTCATCAACGGTTGTACCATCAAACCCAATGAAATAATACCCGCGCTTTGGAGTAAGAACCGTTTTCTGGGCTCTATAAAGGACCTCTATCTTTTCTTCTCCGACACCTGCCAGCACGCCGTCTTTTTCATAGATGTGATATGCGCTCTTATCTAATTCCCCTGTAAACCCGTCTCTCACGGAATAAAGGTCGAATCGATCTGATCGTTTTTTGTATCCATAACCGGATTTCCAATTAATAACATGGTCAATCCCTCCTTGCTCCATTGCTTTGCAAAGGGCCTCATAGTAAGGCAGGCTGTTATCCGGGCAAGACACCTTGTGTATCTTATTATCCATAAAATCGACTCGATAGAAACGACCGTTTCCACAAATCAAATCAACACGCTTGTCTGTCCATCGCACCACCTCATTAAAAGAGGTCATAAAACCATTGGGCAAATTGACGATCTTTTTTGACCTCTTTTTAAAACTAACATATATGATGCAGTTATTCTCCGCACAATGCAAAAAGACTTCTTCATCATGGACAAAACCTTCATATATAAAAAGTTCGTCGTCCATTTGCATATGGTCGATGCAGTTGAATTTCATGTCAAGTACGAAAAGGCCCTGGTAGTTATCGTTGATAAAAATCTTATCATGTTCGGTCTTTACAAAATAAATGTCATTATCTTCAAGGCAGTGTTCGCACAGTTTTTTAACCATAGGTCGCATCAATCCCCGTAAAGTTCCGTTTCCACTACGCACTCGTTCTTGATACGGCCCACCAGATATTGCAGCGCCTCGATGATATGCGGCCGGATGTCTCCGCCGATGAGTACGTACATGATATCGTCCCCCACCTGCAGCTGGCCCTGTGCCAGCCAGGTTCTGATATAATAGATGCCGTCCATCTTATAAGTTTCGTCAATGATGGCGTTTACTTTTTCCTGATCATAGGAAAATTCCATACCCACAACCGGCCGGGTATTCTCTGCGCCCTGCCGCACTTTTGCCTTGGCGCTTTCCCGGACAACGCCGTTGTGCGTCAGGTACATGCCGATTTTTTTAGCGCTTTCGTGCTGCTTGGCTTCCTTTAACCAAGCGTCCATGGAAGGGATGTTGTTTTTATTCATAAGATCGATACCTCCTTAATTACTTAGAATCTTTTCAAATGGCTGCATTTTGGGTTTCGGTTCATTCTAAATCTGAGGCTTTTTCAAAAGCCCGCAGACCAGTACAAAGCGACCCGGAAGTACGCCTTCCCGGATCCACTCCAGCTCTATACCCATGAGTTTGTTAATGGTCAGTCCTACATTGCCTCCCAATGCTTCAATGGAGTATCGCATTTTTTCGGGAAACCTGCAAGCCTCTTTATCTTTTCTGGTGCAATCGTCCTGGCAAAGCTCACAGCTGCCGGCGGAGAGGCTGACGCTTCCCGGAGTCTGCTGCTCAATCTCATAAAGCTCCTCTGTCAACTGCTTTTTGACCTGTTTGAGAGAATCGTCGATGATACGGTCCATTTCCTCCTGATCAAATTTCTTTCCTGCATGGGCTTCATCAAAGATAATTTCTTCCGCATAAAGGTCCAGGGTTTCAAACTGTTTCCAATAATCGATCGGGGAGAAATCAAAGGGCGGGCATGCCCAGAATGTCTGGTAGTTCGGACAGGTTTGGCAATACGTAAGAAACTCCTCTATGTTGACGTAACCATCCAGATATTCCTCTATCCCAACTGACATACAGTGTCGTTTTGTTGTATACATTCGTTCCTCCATACTTCAGATTTGGCTTTTCCTCCGTTACCGTTATTTTATCATCTGTGCTGTTATATGTATAGCTGGATTTCTCCGTCCTTTTGTTTTGCATTGGTTATATTTCAGGCTGCGCGGCAAAAAGTATCAAGATTGATATGTGCGATCTCGTATCCTGATAGTTTCGCTTGAAGCTGCTTCTCATATCAGGATAACAAGCCTGCCAGACTGTCGTGCTTTCTTAAAAAAATTCACTTTTTGATATTTCCTTCCGTATGCCGACTCCCAATGACCTGATACAACCCATCACCAACTCAAAATTATAGTGTAGGCCAAAGCACCCAAGTTCGCAGAGCAGTGAAGCGGCAGTATAAAAGTCGCCATGGAGTCTGCCTCCTTCACAGGCGAACCCTGCAAGCCCATCAACTCACCCCAGCCGCCAACCTTCACAACCTTTCCCAAAAACCATTGATTTTCGTCCATATTTATGGTACCATTTTTAATATAGTATCGCTTTATTCCAATAACGCAAAGATGTCGCATAGGAATAAAGCGAACTTATTCTTACTTATTACTCATTAAGTTATGGAGGAAACACATCATGAAAAAGAAACTATTATTACTGGCAGCTGTGCTGGTACTGGTTGTCGGCTCACTGGCTCTCACCGGATGCGGCGGCAGCGACAAGGAAACTGCTGACGATTCTTCTTGGGAATATGTACAGGAAAAAGGTGAACTGATCGTAGGCCTGGACGATACCTTCGCTCCAATGGGCTTCCGCGATGAAAGCAACAATCTGGTTGGATTCGATATCGACCTGGCGACAGCTGTCTGCAAAGAACTGGGCGTGAAGGTCAAATTCCAGCCCATCAACTGGGATTCCAAAGACATGGAACTGACATCCAAAAACATCGACTGCATCTGGAACGGCATGTCCATCACTCCTGAAAGAATAGAAGGCATGTCCCTGTCCAACAAATATCTCAACAACAAGATCATCGTTATGACACTGGAGAAGGATGTAAAAGTGGCAGCTGCTGAAGATATGGCAAAATACAAAATCGGAACCCAGGTAGATTCTGCTGCTCTGGAAACCATGAAAAAGAACGAAGCCTATGATTCATTCAAAGACAACATCACCGAATACAAAACATATGATGAAGCGCTGATGGACATGCAGGCCGGCAGAGTTGACTGCATCGTCGTTGACCAGGTACTGGGAGAATACAAGAACTCCAAATTGGACAAGAAAATGACCGTATGCGACTTTAACTTCGGCGATGACTTCTATGCCATCGGCTTTAGAAAAGATGACAAAGCTTTGACAGCCAAAGTAAACGAAGCCATCAAAGCCACCATCGACAGCGGTGAAGCTGAAAAGATCAGCGATAAATGGTTTGGAAAGAACATCGTAATTTTTGAAGAACTGGATAAATAAATAAACATACTTGGAGGAGTTGCTTCTATGAGTGATTTTATCGCAAGTCTTCAGGACACCCTGGAATATATGGTGGTCCTGATGCCCTCGCTCCTGACAGGAGCCTGGTGTTCGCTAAAACTATTTGTTGTGACCCTGGTTCTCTCATTGCCGCTGGGACTGCCCTTCGCACTGGGCAGCAACAGCCGCATCGGGATTTTCCGGGTACTTGCAAAACTATATATTTGGATATTCAGAGGCACTCCTCTACTGTTGCAGCTGTTCTTCTTTTACTTTTTTCTCCCCATTGCTTTTGACATTCGGTTCTCGGCATTTACAACGGCAACCTTGACCTTCGTACTCAACTACGCCGCTTACTTTGCTGAAATCTATCGCGGGGGGATCAACAGCATCGACAAGGGACAGTATGAGGCCGCCCATTCGCTGGGCCTTTCCAGGACCCAGACCACCTTTGGCATCATTTTGCCTCAGACCATGAAATGCGTGCTGCCGCCGGTTTCCAACGAAGCCATCATACTCATCAAAGATACGGCCCTGGTTTCCACCATCGGCGTACTGGAATTGATGAAAGCTTCCTCTTCGGCGGTAAATCGGGATGTAAACCCGTTGGCCTTTTTGCTGGCGGCCATCATCTATCTGATCTTCACCTTCCTGCTCACCCTTCTGTCCAATTATCTGGAAAGAAGGTTCTCAGTCTATGACGCGAAGGAGGAATGGTAACATGGAACAGATATTAGAAATGAAACAGATCGTAAAGGATTTTGCCAACTGCCGGGCGCTGGATCATGTTGATTTTTCCATTGCCAAAGGCGAAACGGTGGCCATTATCGGGCCTTCCGGATCTGGCAAAAGCACCTTGTTGCGGTGCGTCAACTGCCTGAATCGCATTACCTCCGGCACCATCACCCTCAACGGAGAAACCTTCGTGGACACGCCTGAGAGCGGCAAGGCCGAGTATATTCCCGATAAGGAACTGCGCCGCATCTGCGCGGAAACGGGAATGGTGTTTCAGCATTTCAACCTTTTTCCTCATATGACCTGTCTGCAAAACATCTGTTATGCGCCGATCAAAGTGAAAAAAGAGGATAAAAAGAAAGCGGAGGCCCGGGGACACGATCTGCTCAAGCTGGTAGGATTGGAAACCAAAGCCGGTGTCTATACGGCCCAGTTGTCCGGCGGACAAAAGCAGCGAATCGCCATTGCCAGAGGACTGGCCATGAACCCGGAGATCATGCTCTTCGACGAGCCAACCTCAGCCCTGGATCCGGAAATCACCGGCGAGGTACTCAACGTCATTAAAAAGCTGGCAGAAGAACGGATCACCATGGTTGTCGTTACCCACGAAATGGGCTTTGCCAGAGAGGTTGCCGATCGGGTGGTATTCATGGATCAGGGCAAAATCGTGGAACAAGGAACGCCAGAAGAGATCTTTAAAAATCCAAAGAGCGAACGTTTAAAAGATTTTCTCAGCTCCATGCTGAAATAAAAAAGTTTTCTTGGGAGACGTTAATCGCGCTTCGCACTCACTTTCACAAGGTGAACTTTTTTGAAACACAGGAAATGCTACGCAACCGATATTTCCTGTGTTATGAAAAAGGGGCGGCTGTATGAAAAGCAAATTGCTTCATGCAGCCGCCCCTTTTCTATGTTTACCGCCGGACTGGGCATCCCATAGATTTTACCTCCTCCGGGCTCGTCATCGGGAAAATTTCAAAAAATTTTCGTGATATTTACGCAAAGTTGTGGGTTTGCGGGTCTTCATATTGGGAAAAAGGGCTCCTGACGCCAAACAAGCAAATTTGAGGAGCCTCAATCGTTAAAAAAAGCGTAAATTCCAAAAAATCTACGCATTTTTTACCCTACACTTCCCCTTTTTTGGAGGGGCCCACATTATTCTCAATGAACCCCACCTTTTTTCCGCCTTCACGCCAAACCAACAGCCCGGCCCTTTCCCCCAGCGCCCAGGCTTCGATAAAACGCTCAACCGGCTGGCTCCCGCCCTTTCCTACACAGCCCCGATCAGCTGAGCCACAAAAGAATCGGCAGGATGTTCCTGAATCTGCTGCGGTTCATCCAGCTGAACAATTTTCCCCTGCTCCATGACCAGAACCCGATCCCCCAGCTTCATGGCCTCACGGATATCATGGGTGATAAAGACAATGGTAATCCCCAAACTGCGATGCAGCGATAAAATTTCATCCTGCATGGCCCGCTTGGTGATTTCATCCAGCGCCCCAAAAGGCTCGTCCATGAGCAGAATCCTGGCGTCAGATGCCAGGGCCCTTGCGATGCCCACCCGCTGCTGCTGGCCGCCGGAAAGCTCGGACGGATAGCGCTCCAGCATATCCTCCTCCAAACCGACAGTCTCGATCAGGCGGCGGGCCAGCTGAAGATTTTCCGCCTTGTTTTTCCTGCCGCTGATCACCGGCACATAGGTGATGTTCTTTTCCACCGTCATATGGGGGAAAAGGCCCTTATTCTGAATCACATAGCCGATGCTCCGCCGCAGCTCAATAATATCCGTCTCGCCGATATCCTGTCCCTGGACGAAGACCTTGCCGCTGTCCGGCTGATGCAAGCCATTGATCATCTTCAGCATGGTCGTCTTGCCGCATCCAGAGCGGCCGATCACCGTCAAAAACTCCCCTTCCTTGACGGCAAGGGAAAAATCATCAAGGATTTTCCGGCCGCCGAAGCTCTTTGACAGATGCTCTAATCGGATCATATCCATCAGCTTACTCCTCGATCAAACCCTTAGAAACCAGGAATGCCTTAGCCACATCCCCTTCATTTTTGCCATCAATCTCCACCTGATAATTCAGCTCCGCCATTTCCTGATCGGTCAGAAGATTGTCCATCAGAGCCAGCGTCTTTTCCAGGTCAGGATATTTTTCCAAAGCATCCTCCCGCACGACGGTAGCACAATAGTAGTTATACTGGAGATGCTTGTCATCCTTCAGCACTTTCACGAAATCTTTGCTCAGCTGTGCGTCGGTAGTAAAAGCATTGGTCGCATCGATATCGCCTTTTTTCATAGCTTCGTATTTAAGGCCGATATCCACGTCCTTCACCTGTTTGAACTCGTACTGATACGCCGCCTTCAGCGCATCGAAGCCTTCTTCTTTTTCAAAATAATCCGGGTTGCCGCCGAACACCAGCTTATCCGCCACTTTGGTTAGATCGGAGCAAGTTTCCAGCTTATACTTGTCAGCAACCTCCTTGCGCACCGCTACGGCAAAGGTATTATTAAAGCCGTAAAGATTGGTCCAGGTCATGCCGTAGTTTTCATGGTATTCTTCCCGGAGTTTTTTCAGCATCTCATCATCGCTGACACCTTTGGACTCATGGCCCAGCACCATGGACCATCCGGAAGAAGTATATTCCGGATAAAGATCAAAATCCCCTTTTTCCATAGCCGGCTGAATGTTGCTGGTGCCGCCGCCAACGCCTTTAGTGATCTCCGCTTTATAATCGGTTTTGCTTTCGATCAGCTGCTTGATCATTTCACCCAAAATGTACTGCTCGGTCATCGGTTTGGTGGCGATCTTGATAGGCTCGCTGTCCGCCCCGCCGCCGCTGCCGCAGCCTGCGAAAGCCAGCGTCATCAATAATACCAGTATAAATGCTGTGATTTTCTTCCATGTTCTCATTTTAGTTCCCTCTCTTTTTCTTAATACGTTTTTCCATATGCCCCAAAAGAAGGTCGCTGATCAGCGCGATCAGTGCGATCAAGAAGCTGCCGCCAAAGGTCAGGGCTGTGTCGTAGATGGTAATGCCCCGATAAATGGCTACCCCCAGACCGCCCGCTCCGATGAAGGAGGCGATGGCTGCTACGGATATAGTCATCACCACCATATTGCGCAGACCGGCAATAATGACCCCCAGCGCCAGAGGCAGCTTGATTCTGGTCATAATCTGAAAGTTGGTGCTGCCCATGCCCCGGGCCGCCGTGACCACATCCTCACTCACACCCTTGATGCCCGCATAAGTATTTCGCACCATGGGCATGATTCCGTAAATGATCAGTGCCACCACCGCCGTTGTGTTTCCGATCCCTAATAGGGGAATCAACATTCCCAAAAGGGAGATGGAAGGGATAGTGTAAAAAACATTGGCAATGCCCAAAACAGGCGGCGCCGCCTTCTCGTGCTCCGCAATCCAAATCCCCAGCAGCAGACCGATCACCCCTGCAAAGACAATGGCGATCAAAGATAAACCAATATGCTCTGCGATCAGCTGGAGAAACCAATCTTTTCTTTCAATATACAGGCTGATAACTTCTTTCACAAACTCCAAAGCGCGCTCCTCCTTATCATGGATGCAGCCTGCGAATCGCTCCCTGCGGGCACGCCGCCAGACATGCGCCGCATTGCAGGCAATGACTCTTCATTATACCATAGGCTTGTCCCTTCACAATACATTTTTGAGGACAAACCGGAAGACAAAGCCCGCATCCGATGCAATCGTCCGTAATCTCAAACCCGGCCGCTTCTTCCTCTGTGTTGTATGCAAAGGTCTCCCGATTGATAGGATAGCTGAGAAGATCGAACCATTCGCCGCTGCCTTCATAAATCAGAAAAGCCTCCAAAGCATCCCTCGTCTTGCCGGGATATACCTCGTTCATCCCCGGATTGGCTTCAAAGACCCGGTCTACCCATTGTTTGTCCACTTGCCGCACCTTGCCGCTGAATTTCAGCGATTGACAATCCGGACACATGGCGCTGAGGGCGACCCGTCCCGTATCAATCAGCTGTTTGTAAAAGGGCTTGCCTTTGGAAGTTACGATATACATGCCTTCGTCTGCAGCGATCATCACATTGATAATCCTGCTCTGGGGACGCCCCTTTTCATCCACAGTGGCCGCCGATGCGATCTTGACCTGACGAAACAAATCCACATATTTTCTCGCTTTCTCATTCATTATCCTTTACCTCTTCTTTTTCTTTTATTATAATAGGAATTAGTTTATCTGCCGTAATACAACCTGTTTATAGAAAGGAGCCGATCCACATGCAAGAAAAAATTCCAAAATGTCCGGTGGAAATGACCCTTCAGCTCATTGGAAACAAGTGGAAGGTCCTGATTATCCGCGACCTGCTCTCCGGGACGAAACGTTTCAACGAACTGATGCGTTCCCTGAGCGGCATCACCCAAAAGGTGCTGACCAGCAATCTTCGCGATATGGAAAAGGCCGGTCTTCTAAATCGCACCGTTTACCCGGAAGTTCCGCCCAGAGTGGAATATTCTCTTACCGAAACAGGACTCAGCCTGCAGCCAGTCCTAAAATCCATGATCGATTGGGGAACCGCTTATAAAGAGCAGCTTACAGATGACGAGCCGCCGCAGAAAATTTCCCGGTAAATCTCATAGTCCCTTTCTTTGAATACATTGAAAATCACCGTATCCAGCTCCCCGTTTTCCCTCAGAAAATCGCGGACAGTTTTCACTGCGATCTCTGCAGCAATCTCCTGGGGAAAGTGGAATTCTCCGGTGGAAATACAGCAAAAGGCGATGCTCTTTAGTCCCTTTTCTGCCGCCAATCGAAGGCAGGATTCATAGCAGCCGGCCAGCAGCCGGCAGTCCTCATCTGTCAACGTATCTGCAACGATAGGACCTACTGTATGAATCACATATCTGCAGGGAAGGTTATATCCGCTGGTGATCTTGGCAGTTCCCGCAGGTTCGCTATGTCCCTGGGCTTTCATGATCCTGCTGCATTCCTCCCGCAGCTGCACCCCCGCAGCCGAGTGAATTGCGTTATCGATGCATCCGTGACAGGGTACAAAACATCCCAGAAGCTGTGAATTGGCCGCATTGACAATGGCATCCGCCGCCAGGGTAGTGATATCTCCCCGCCAAAGAACCATCCGCTCCCCATGTTCCATAGCGCACCCCAATTCCTCTTTCACAGATGCAAGGCGTGAAATAGAGACAATGCCCTTTTCCCGGGCCTCCTGCTGTAGGAACTGATCTTGGACTTTCAGAAAATCCTCATCCATCGGTTCCGGCATACGGATATTCATAAAGGATCGCATCAGCCTTCTTTTTTCGAGTTTCCCTTTGGGAATGACCAAATCCTTATAGCGGCCGCTGTCTCTTTTCAGCTCCCTTACCAGATATTCCAGCTGTTCTTCTTGTGTATCAAACTGACTCATCCGTCCCATCTCCTTTTTCAAAGCCTCGATTCGTACAGCAATAATTGGTTGAGTAGTTCCCCGATATCCCCATCCACACAGATGGATCGATCCTCAATTTCACCCGGCGCCCAGGCTTCTCCCCGATTGATGCAAATGTAAAAAGCGCGGCTCATGCCCTTTGTCATCTTCCAGAAGGGATATTTAATGATGCCGGGGGTATTCATGCCCACACCCAGCTCCAGGAACACGATGCTTTTTTCCATGTTCTCGTTTAAAAATGCCTCATATCGCCGGGCAGCCCGGTGCCAGCTTCCATCTTCCACAAAAAAACCGTCTGCGCGGAGATTGACCTCCATCTCACCGCCGCATACCGGGCATTTCGGTACCAGCGAGGAGGGAATGCGGCAGTTTTTCTGGTGCTTCACCATTTCCCGGATCTGATCTTCATTCTCATACAGCCTTTTGTGGCAAGCCCGCTTGCACTGGAAAAGCCCGTAATCCCCCTGAGTCGCAAAAATCCGATCATCGTCAAATCCCGCCAGCTGAAATTGATGGTCCACATTGGTGGTGATGACAAAATAATTCCTGTCGTTCACCAGCTGAAATAAATCCTTGTATGCCCGGCCCGCTTCCATATCGTAGCGGTTGACATAAATATGCCTGCTCCAATAGGCCCACTTTTCCTCCGGGGTTTTAAACGGATAAAAACCTGCCGAGTACATATCCGTCATCCCATACCGCTCGATGAACTCGGAAAAATTGTCGGTAAAACGGGGTCCGTCGTAAGTAAAGCCTGCTGACGCAGAAAGACCGGCACCGGCCCCAATGACAAGGGCATCGGCCCGGTTTAAAATAAGAGCCATGCTCCTCAGTTTCTCTTTATTGCTGTCCCGTTTCCTATCTTCCATGGCCGCGGCCTCCTCTATTCATGTTAAGTCTATTATGACCGCATGTTTTCAGCTTGTAAAGACGGCACTTTAAAGTGGGATAGGCACCAAAAGGATACCATTGGCGGGCATCAGCCCGAAAAAGCCCTCAGCATTTCAGGCGTATGCATATCGATCTTTTCTGGAAATGAGAAAGATAATTGCCACAAAAAACCCAAGAATTTCTGCTAGCGGCACAGCGATCCAAATCCCAGCGCCGCCCAGTAAATAAGGCAGAATAAGAATCGCTCCCACAATGAAAATAAAGGTTCTGGAAAAGGATATGACAGCCGATATCTTCCCGTCGGAAAAGGCCGTAAACATGGAAGAAGCAAAGATGCCCAGACCCATGATCAGGAACGCCGGCGAATACAGCCAGAACCCGTTTAGGGCGATATCATAAACCCTGCTGTCTGCGGGCGTAAAAATTGTAAGGGCATGGGTTACGGTCAACTGGATCAGGATATTTGCCAGGACGGAGCTTATGATCAAGAATAAGATACTGCATTTAAAGATTTTTTTTAATTGCTCTTGATCTCCACTTCCGTACTTAAAGCTGATGATCGGCGCGATCCCGTTGGAGTAGCCAAAATAGAGGGCGGTAAATAGATATTGGAAATATAGCAGGATCGTTATTGAAGCAACGCCGTCTTCTCCGTAAAAATCCAGTAAGATATAGTTGAACAAAAAGGTCGTTGCAGCATTGGCTAAATTCACCACCATCTCTGAAGAACCATTTGCACATGACTGCCGAAGAACCTTCCAGTCCACTGCCGGTCTGACCAAATGAAGCGGATTCTCTTTTTTCTTCAGAAAAAAGACCGATCCGACAACAGCAGGAACGCAATATCCCAATCCGGTAGCCAGAGCCGCGCCAGACACGCCCATATCCAGCGGCGCCATGAAAATAAAGTCCAATACAATGTTCACAATACCAGCGGACACAGTAACCATCAAGCCGAGAGCAGGTTTTCCCGCAGTAACCAAAAAGGTCTGGAAGGCCGTCTGCAGGAAAAAGGCAGGGGCAAAGGCAAATATAATTCTGCCGTATGCAAGAGACATGGGAAGCTGTCTTTCGCTTGCTCCCAGCAACAGAACGATTTCCTCCAGAAACAAGTTGCCTGCAACGGCAAATACAATGCCAATCACCAGCTCCACGACAATTAGAAAGCTTAAAATTTTCTGTGCCTCTCTTTGCTTCCCTTCTCCCAGTTTTCTGGCTGCAATGGCGCTTCCTCCGGTAGCGATCATGATTCCAATGGCCATTTCAAAGCAGATTGCCGGGTAAATCATGTTTACAGCCGAAAGCGCTGTCGTTCCCGCCAGACGGGATACAAACATGCCGTCAACAATTATATACATGGACAAGGTAATCATCATAATTACATTGGGAATGGCAAAGGACAGCAAGGAAGCAAATGTAAACTTCCCGGCCAGTTTATTCTCCATGTTCCATTTCCTCCTTTAATAATTCATAGTAGTTTGTATTGCAGGCAATCAGCTGAGCTCGCTGCTCTTGTCCCATCTTTTTCATAGCCTTCTCTTCCATCTTATAAAGGGGCTCCAGTATGGAAGCTGCAAATGCTTTTCCCTTTTCTGTAAATGCGACGAGCCGTTCACGCTTATTCTCTGTATTTGCTGTTATTGTAAGATAGCCTTTCTTCTCAAAATCCAGCAAAATGCCATGGACGGTCTGCTTGGGCAGCGCCCACCATTGGCAAATTTGTTTTTGCGTACAAGTCTGACAATCGTCCAGCGTATATAAAATGACGAGAGCATTATAGTTGAGTCCGTGCTTTTTCGCCCATACTCCGTACAAGTCCAGAGTGCCGCTCAGCGCACGATTTACCAGCTTGATCTGTTCACGAATATTCATCATTCACCTCCACAAAATAGTACTGATTCGTACCATATTTATTATAGTACGGATTAGTACTATTGTCAATGTCAAATTTCAAACATCTTGCATCCCAATTTTGGTTATTATAAAATAGAGGAACCATCAAACAACGGAGGATGAATTATGACAACGGATATCAACAAACAGCTCTTTGACTTTATCGAAAAAAGTCCCAGCTGTTTTCACGCTATTGACAATATGAAAAGGGAATTGACTGAACATGGATTTGAGGAACTGAGTGAGGCCGATTCCTGGAAGCTGGTCCGGGGAGGGCGCTATTTTGTAACACGAAATCTTTCTTCCTTGATCGCCTTTCATATCCCAAAAGAGGAAGGAGTCGGATTTCATATCACGGCCAGCCACAGCGACTCGCCGACTTTTAAGATTAAAGAAAACTGTGAAATAGAAAAAGAGCAGCATTATATCCAGCTCAACGTGGAAAAATACGGCGGCATGTCCATGGCCCCCTGGCTTGACCGGCCGCTGTCCGCAGCCGGGCGGGTTCTGGTGAAGGACGGCTCATCCGTTCAAACCCGGCTCGTGTCCATTGATCGGGATTTGCTGCTGATCCCCAGCCTGGCCATTCATATGAATAAGGAAGTGAACGACGGCTATAAATTCAATGCCCAGACCGATCTTCTACCCTTATACGGCAGCGAAAACGCCCGCGGCAGCTTTATGAAACTGATCGCAGAGGCCGCGGATACGGAAGAAGATGCCATCTTAGGCAATGATCTCTTTTTATATCTGCGCATGAAAGGCAGCCTTTGGGGCGCGGACGACGAATTTATTTCCTGTCCCAGATTGGATGACCTTCAATGCGCCTTTGCCTCCCTCAAAGGCTTTCTGGCAGCGGAAAGCCCTGCTGCCATCTCGGTTCACTGTACGCTGGATAATGAAGAGACGGGAAGCGGCACCAAGCAGGGAGCAGCGTCCACCTTCCTCAAGGATACGCTGAAGCGGATTTTAATGGGCCTGGGTGCAGATCTGGAGGCCTACCATACCATGCTGGCAAACAGCTTTATGCTTTCGGCGGACAACGCCCATGCCGTTCACCCCAGCCACACGGACAAAACCGATCCCACCAACCGGCCTTACATGAATCACGGCGTGGTGATCAAGTATAACGCCAACCAAAAATACACCACCGACGGCGTATCGGCTGCCATATTCAAATCTATCTGTGAGAAAGCGGATGTTCCCTGTCAAACCTTCCTCAACCGGTCGGACATGGCCGGCGGCTCCACCCTGGGCAATATTTCCAACACCCAGGTGCCCATGAATACGGTGGATATCGGCCTGGCCCAGCTGGCGATGCATACTCCATATGAAACAGCCGGTTCAAAGGATACCGCCTTTCTGATTCAGGCCATCAAGGAATTTTACCAGACGGAAATCCGCTGCAGACAGGACGGCAGCTATACGATTATCTGAGAAAGCTGTGCCTTCTGCCATAAAGAAAATAGATGGACATACCGACAGCGGTCCAGATGAAGAATACCTTCCAGGTTACCGCACTCAGCTGCAGGGCAAGAAAGGCGCACATCACCATGGCAATCAGAGGCACAAGAGGGACTACCGGAACGCGAAAGCCACGGCGCAATTCCGGGCGGGACACCCGCAGCACTATTACGGTCACTGATACCAAAGAAAAGGCCCACAAGGTTCCCATGTTGCATAGCTCGGCAATGGTCCCGATGGGAAGAAAACCGCCTAAAACGCAGCCCATCAGCCATACGCAGGCCACTGCTTTTGTCGGCACCCCGTTTTTGCTCACTCTGGAAAAAGCCGGAGGCAGCAGCCCATCCCGGGACATGGAGTAGATCAGCCTGGATTCACTTCCTAAAAACACCAGCACCCCGGTAGTCAGTCCTGCGATGGCTCCCGCCGATACCATAGCCGCTCCCCATCGAATGCCAGCTTCGTTGAGGGCAAAGGCCACCGGGGCGGCAACACCAGCGTAGGAAGAGTAACGGGTCACGCCTGTCAGCATAAAGGTTACGACAATATACAAAACCGTAGCCATCACCAGAGAACCGATGATTCCCTTGGGCATGTTCCGCTGCGGGTCGATCACCTCTTCCGCGGAATTGGCAATGGCATCAAACCCCAGATAGGCAAAGAATACCACCGCAGCGCCTGAGCAGACACCTTCCCATCCAAAAGGCAGGAAGGGATCGTAATTGGCCGGGTCGATGCGGCCGGCAACCAGAACGATGAACAGCAGGATGACCGTCAGCTTAATGGCAACCAGAAGATTGTTCAGTCTGGCGCTTTCTTTCGATCCTTTCAGCTGCAAAAGGGCCATGATCGTAATAATGGCCGCCGCCGGAAGATTGATCGCTCCTCCGCTGGATGGGTCGGCAAGAATGGCCTGGGGAAGCTCCAGCCCCAGGACCGGCAGAACATTGGAAATATACGCCGACCAGCCCACCGCTACTGCCGACATAGCCACCACGTATTCCAGCGTCAGGCACCATCCTATGAACCAGCCGAAGATTTCCCCCAGCCCCGCGTAAGCGAAGGTATACGCACCCCCGGAGGCGGGAATGGAGGATGCCAGTTCCGCGTAGCATAAAGCCGCGCAGCCGCAGGCGATCCCAGCCAGAAGAAAAGAAAAGACCAGTCCCGGTCCGGCATGTTCCGCGGCAGCCACCCCCGTAATCACAAAAATTCCCGAACCGATGATGACGCCGATCCCCATCATGGTCAGTTCAAAAGCGCCTAAAGTCCGCTTCAGCCCTCCCCCGCCGGTCTTTCCGATGGGCAGCTTCTTAAAAATGGTATTCTTCATGTTATATTTCCTCTTTCCGCCAAGATACTCTTTAAAGTATATTAGCCGGACCGGGAAATATTAAAAGCTTTCTGATTTTATGTAATTTCCTCTCCTGCTATTTAACAAAAAAACTGCCGACATAGAAATACGGATATTTGGAACCTTGTTTTGTGTAGACATTCGTTGGATCGATTAAGCTAGAGAAAATTAAGAGTTTGGTTCAACAATCGGGGAAAACAACTCATTTGTTGAGCTAAAACACAGGCTTGCAGGCTGCCTAAATGGAAAAAACTTGTATATCAAAGCCTTTGTCAAAAATTGCAGCCTGTAGGCGTTGAAAAATCTCAACAACAAGAAAAAATTAATGCATTGTTGAACCAATTCTCTCATTCGACAACTTTCGGCACCACCCTCGGCAGTGCTGTCCCAATTGATCAATATCAATTTCATCGATATTTCCTGCATAATGAAAAAGAGCAGGGATGCCCTCTGGTATCTCCGCTCTTCTTCTCGTTTATTGCCCTTTGATCAGGCTGCCCTCCGATTATTTTTCTGCTTTTTTATCTGCCTTTGCCTGAAATTTTTCATTATCGACGATGAACCGTTCATGGTTTCCCTCACCGATGACACCGGCTTCATCTCTGGCGGTTACATGAAAGGTCAGCTTTCTGCCGTCCACAGCGATCAGCTCACTTTCGCAGGTCACAGTCATGCCCAGCGGCGTAGCGGCCGTATGCTTGATATCCAGCGCCGTACCCACGGTTCCCTGTCCATCTTCCAGATGAGGCGCCGCGCTCATCCAGGCTGTCTTTTCCATCAGCGCGATCATGGCCGGAGTGGCAAATACCTTTAATGTGCCGCTTCCCATGGACAGAGCGCTGTTTTCTTCACAAACGGTCACCTGCTGCATCCCCTTGATTCCTGTTTCTAACATAATCTAAGTCTCCTTTTACAATTTATCGTTTGCTTCCGGCGTATTTTAACATACTTGTTTATTTTCTGTCAATGCCGCGCACTTCCCGCAGCACCTTGGCAAGCTCCCGCCTCTGCACTGGTTTGGAAATGTGGCGATCCATACCGGCTTTCTTTGATGCCTGGATATCCTCTGTGAAGGCATTTCCCGTGAGCGCGATGATCGGCACGCTGGCACCCGCATCCGACATGCTGCGGATCTGTTTTGTTGCCTCATAACCGTTCATTCCCGGCATCTGTACGTCCATGAGAACAGCATCGAATTGTTCTCCTTTAAGCCGGAATGAAGTGACAGCTTCCAGCCCGTTGCCCGCCCATTCTACCTTGCATCCGGTCAGTTCTAAAATATCCTTGAGTACTTCAGCGGTCAGTTCATTATCCTCAACAAGTAAAATTCGCAATCCTGCAAGATCATCCTTTTCCGACGATGCCAGGCTGGTTCTGCCCATATCCGCCGTTTCCTGCAATTGGAGCTGCAACGGCAGGTTGACAGTGAATATCGTTCCTTCTCCCAGCTTGCTTTCAACGAAAATCTTTCCGTCCATCAATTCTACCAGACTTTTGGTGATGGCCATTCCAAGGCCAGTTCCCTCTACGCCTCCATAAACACCGTTCCGTTCCTTTTCAAAAGGCTCAAAGATAACCTTCAAGAATTCCTCTGACATTCCATAACCATTATCAAATACTTTCATCTGATAGGTCACGTACATATCATCCTCGCCGGTTTTTGCCACAGTTTCCACGGCCTGAAAAAAGAGTTTCCCGCCCTCGGGCGTATACTTAACTGCATTGGATAATAAGTTGATCAAAATTTGTTTGATCCGTACAGCATCTCCGTTGACATGATCATGAACAATGATCCATTCTGTTTCCAGTTCCTGATTTTTGTCTTCTGCTTGGGTTTGTATAATATCCGTAACCGACTCCAGCAGCGTCGACATTTGAAAGCTCTCATAATCCAAGGACATTCTTTCGCTTTCAATTCTTGACATATCCAGCACATCGTTTAAGAGACTCAATAGATAATTGGAGGAGCGGAAAATCTTATGTATGTATCCTTGTACCTTTTCCCCGTCTTCTTTATGCTCAATCGCCAGATCCGCTAAGCCGATGATTGCATTTAGAGGTGCACGGATATCGTGTGATACGGTGGAAAGAAAGCGGCTCTTTGCATCGTTGGACCGGTTTGCTTCCAAAAGTTCCTGCCTGGTCTTATCTAACAGCGCCCTTTCCTTGGAATAATCCAAAACATGAAAAATCAGTTTTTCTTCGCTGCTGTCAAAAAGAAATGCAAGGCGCCATCTGCATTTGCACCAAACGGCCTGACCTGTACGCAGATTGGTCAGACAGCACTCTGATTCAAAAGGCTCTGAGCCTAACCGCATGGCTTCAAGGATTTCCTGCGAAACTCCCACCCGATCCAGCAGCGTAAAAACGCATCCTTCAGTATCTGCATTTTGTATGCCCAGCAGCGCATTTCCGCCTGTGCTGATATATTCAATATTAAGACTCAGGCGGTCGGCAACGATCAGAACATCTTCCGGACTGTCAAAGATTTCATCCATACACTCGTATCCAAGAGCCGACTCTTGCTCTTTCTTCCTCCTCAACATTTCTCTAACCTCTTTTCTTTTACCGCAGTAATGCAGATCGCCGCAAACATTCCCGGTTCTGCCCGATACACAGCTGCGGAAATTGTTGTTTTCTTTCCCTGAATCCTTCGGATATTTTCGCGCTCATCATATACTCTTATTTCCATTATACCCTCTTTTTTCCTAAATATGATAACATTTTAGTAAATTAACTCCTAACATAACATGATTTTACAATTAATTGCGCCAAATAAGCAATTTTCTTTTCGACAAAATCAGACAGATCCTGTGGATACGTCTGCTATGCAATCAGCCATATAGGCCTATATCTTTTTTATTACGTAGGAAATATCGTCAGCGATATTTCCGGAGTATCAACAAAGTCTACTTCTTTTAAGAATCGGCAAAGCCGACTTTGTTATAGTTCCCATGTTTCCGAGTAAATGTTATAGTGTAGACGCTGGGACAAGGAAAGTTGTCCGAAAAGAAGCTTTGTCTCCTCAACTTCATAAATATAAACCGAAGTGAGTGTAAAAGTGCAAGTCAAAAATGCGGGCGTCCATCCTGCATGTTTACTTTTTGCAAAAAGAAAGAGACACAGGGCCGGCTGTGCCTCTCCTTTTAATCTTGTGTTTTTTATCACGTAAAGGCGACCAGTTCCTGTTCCGGTTTGTTTCCTTCCTCAATATGAATCAAATGCAGCAGGGGGCCTTCTTCTCCGTACATTTTGCTGAAACCATAATCAAATTGAGCCGTAACCCGTACCCAGTCTCCATGTTCAAAGGGCATTTCACCCTCGAAGTCACAGATAAACCCCAGAAATTGAATATCATCTTCGCAGCAGGTCATGATATGGCGGCCGGGGACAAAGTATTTCTGAGAGGCTTTGGCGCTGGCGCAGTATCTTGCTGTAAACATAACCTCTTTTCCCATATAGCGGTCGGGATGGTCCATTGCATCCAGATACCAAAGCCCGTAATCCATATCCTCAATGACCACTGTCTGTCCGCTGTAATCAAAGGGCATTTCTTCGATTTCGTTTTCAAACATGGTGCCGTCGGTGCGCTCAAAAGCCACTTGGACCTGAGGATTAAGGGCTTTCAGGCTTCTTCGGAATTTGAGCCGATCCGTATCATCGCCGCAGCGGTTGAATATGATCAGATTGGACTCCTTCAGCGGCTCCATAAAAACCTTGCGCATGTTGGCAATATACATTTCTGCAGACCCGGCATCGACGGTGGAATAGATGCCGCCGATGAACCAGTCTTCGGGAATTCCGCTCTCAAACAGCGTACTCAGCTCCCACATCCCATTGTATTCGATTATAATTTGAGCCGGCCGGTACGTTTTTTCACAACGTCTCCAAAAAAGCTCATTGAGTTCTTCCGGATCCTCCACGTCGATCTTTTTTATTTGATATTGTTCCAAAAATGCATCGCTGAATGAGGTTTCCCCCTCTTCACACTGAATCAGCAGCGTCGTCCCCGGCTCCAGAAAGTCTTCTTCACCAGCGACCTCCTGAATCAGGGTCGTCTTTCCGCTGTCCAAAAGTCCTGTAAACAAATAAACAGGAATTTCCATAATCTCTGCCTCCTTATTGCTCCGGCCCTCTATTTACCAAAGACCCGCTTTAGATCGTCCGTTTTGAGCTCGGTCCCGATCACACAGATTCTGCCCGTATAGTCAGGGCGGCACCTGCGGATCTCTGTCTCTTCGGGGACCATGTCAAACTCGAGCCACTGTCCGTCCTCACCTTCCACGATGCCTTTAGCCCGCAGAACCGTGCCGAATTCATCGGTCATGCTGAGCATTTTCAGCGTATCCGCAAGCTCGGATTCATTGAATTTGTGGACCGTTTCGATCCCCCAGCTTGTGAACACTTCATCCGCATGATGGTGGCCTTCGTGATCGTGGTCATGATGATGTTCATGGCCGCAGCCGCAGCTTTCATCGTGGTGGTGGTGATGTTCATGATGGTGATCTTCATGGTGGCAGGCTCCATGGTGGTGATCGTGGTCATGCTCCCTGGCCAGCTCCGCTTCCAGATCATGGGCGTGGTGCAGGGCGTCCAGAATCATTTCGCCGGAAAGCTGCTGCCAGGGCGTGGTAATGATGGCCGCATCCTCATTATGCTCCTGGATCAAAGCCAGGCATTCCTTGAGTTTTTCCTCGGTCATGTCCTGGGTACGGCTGACAACGATCGTGTCCGCGTTTTCCAGCTGATTGTTATAGAATTCTCCGAAATTCTTGATATAGAGCTTTGCCTTTTTCCCATCCACAACTGTAATTTTGCAGTCGATCTCTACCTGGGCGCTTTCCTCCATCTCCTTGACGGCGGCGGCCACATCGGACAGCTTGCCCACGCCGGAAGGCTCGATGATCACCCGGTCAGGCTGGAATTCTTCCACCACCTGTTTGAGGGCTCTTGCAAAGTCGCCTACCAAGGTGCAGCAAATGCAGCCAGAATTCATTTCTGTAACTTCAATGCCGCAGTCCTGCATAAACCGGCTGTCAATGCCGATCTCACCGAATTCGTTTTCAATAAGAACGATCTTTTCATCCTTCCAAACTTTTGCAATCAGCTCTTTAATAAACGTCGTTTTTCCGGCGCCTAGAAAGCCGGATATCAGATCTACCTTTGTCATCGTTTCATTCCCCTTTCAACTTAAAACTTCCCAGTGCGGAAGGCTTCGATCATGGCCGCTGTGATACTGATGCCATTGTTTTGCTTCGGTATTTCATCTCTATGGAGCCAAACGGCTTCCGACAGCTCCTCCCGATCCAGCCGGACTTGGCTGCTTCCTGAAAGATCGGCGAAAAAGCCTGAGATCACCGAATCGGAAAATCCCCAGGGCTGACTTCCAAAATACTGAAGGTTTTCCACTTCCAGTCCCACTTCTTCCATTACTTCACGCCGCAGCGCGCCTTCCAGCGACTCGCCGATCTCAACAAATCCCGCGATCAGAGCCAGTCCTTTGTAAGGCCTGCCCGCGTATCTGGTGACCAGCAGCCGGTCGCCGTCTGTAACGGCGGCCATGATTACCGGCGAAATTCTGGGATATTGGATGTTCTTGCACTGGGGACAGACCATGGCCCGCTCCCATTTTCCCAGCTTTGCCGGACTTCCGCAGCAACCGCAGAACAGGTGCTCCAGATACCAGTGATTCAAATGGCTGGCTGTCACCCCGGCCAGGGCGGCCCAGACAGGTGAAACCCCGTATAAATCCCGTAGATCGTGGTATTCCAGGTCTGTCTGCCCTTCTTCCAAATCATGGGGTAAAATGAGGAACATGGGCTCCTGATCCACGGAAAAGGCATAGAGGGCCTTTTCTTCATATGTTTCAAAGGACCCCGGCAACTGCCCCAGAACCGGCAGCGTCAGGTTTCCCTCTTTATCCTTGTGCAGCAATATCTTGCCGTCTTTGAATGTAAAGGCCATATGTTCTTTCTCTGCTTGCTGGCGTGCATAAGAATTGTCCAGCTTGTGCGGCGCTATATCCTGTATCATCGTCATTTCTCCTTAGAAGTATGGTTCAATATGTTCTCTTACGATCTGCATGATTTCATCCAGGCCTTCCGTACATTCCCAGTCATCGGCAATGTATCGTTTTACGGTTTTATAAATCCACTCTTGAAAATAAGCTGCAGCAGCTTCATAATCGTATCCCTGTTTTTGCAGCTGACGGATATCGCTCTCAGCGTAATCTACCATGATCTTGCAGCGTTTCTTTTCTTTCCCGTCAGTCACATCGTATACGGTGACATCGCAGTTATTGTGAAACGGCTTGTCGCAAACCAGTTTTATGCTATGCATCTTCTTTCTTCACCTCTTTTATTCAGATTCCAAATCGGCCAGCATTTCACTTACCCGCTTTCTTGTGAGCGGGTGCCGCACCAAGGGCGCGATCTGGGCCAGAGGCCGCAGAACAAAATCCCTTTTTTCCATTTCAATATGGGGGATGGTCAGATCCTCAGTATCCAGAATCAAATCATCATAGAGCAGAATATCCAGATCCAGGGTTCTAGGGCCCCAGCGTATTTCCCGCTTGCGCTCCGCATCTGCTTCGATCCTGTGGATCAGTTCCAGCAGTTCCTGCGGCGTCAGCAGCGTGTGCAGTTCAAGGCAGCCGTTGAGAAACTCATCCTGGTCCAGATATCCATAGGGCTCTGTCGTCAAAAAATTCGATACTTGCTTCACCCAGCAGCCTTCTTCCTCATCTAGGGCAGCCACCGCCTGTTTCAAGTATGCCTCTTTATCGCCCATATTAGACCCCAAAGCGATATAGGCCCGATGCCACCCGCGAAGGATTTCCACCGATACGGTCTCCAGCGGAATGCCGATCGGCGCCCAGGGCTTTTTGATTTCCAATTTGACCTGCTCCAGATTGGAGATCTCCATCAGCATTTTAAAAGCCAGCCTTTCCGCTGCGGTCTCCAGCAGCTTGAAGGTATTCTCTTCAATGAACGCTTTCATCATCTGGCTGACTTCGCCGTAGTGGATGGATGCGGTCAGATCGTCGGTCATTCCCGCCTTCCTCGTATCCGTATATAGAACCGCAGAGATGAGAAATTTTTGTCCCAGTGCGTTTTCTTCCGGAAAAACGCCGTGGCGGGCGAAAACTTCCAGATTCTTGATATAGATTTTGTCCATGGTTCTCCTAACTGTTATTTGCCTAAAATGGCCTCTGTCATACGTATGACCCGTTTATTTTCTTTAATATCGTGAACCCGCACAAAGGCGCAGCCCTTCATCACGCCCAGGACTGTCGTCGCCAGGGTGCCTTCCAGGCGCTGATCCGCCGGCAGATCCAGCGTCAGTCCGATCACCGATTTTCTGGATGTTGCCAGGAGCACCGGATAACCCAAATGGCCCAAAAGCTCCACCCGGTTGATAGCCGTCAGGTTCATTTCATAAGTCTTGCCAAAACCAATGCCCGGGTCGAGGATGATTTTATCATCTGCAATGCCGCCGTCCTTTGCAAGGCGGACGCATTCCTTCAGATCCTCCAGCATGTCGTTGAGGAAATCTTCATAAACGGGCTGCTCCCGATTGTGCATCAGGCAGCAGGCCGCCTTTTTTTCTCCGATCAGAGCCGCCATCTGCGGATCCTTTTTCAGTCCCCAGATATCGTTCACCAGATGGGCGCCCCCTTCCAGCGCAGCACGGGCCACGCTGCTTTTATACGTGTCAATGGAAATGGGGATGTCAAAATTTTTATCGATCTGCTCGATGACCGGCACAACCCGTTCCATTTCTTCCTCAGGCGTAATGACCGTATGCCCCGGCCTGGTGGATTCTCCGCCCACATCGATGATGTCAGCCCCTTCCCGGATCATTTCTTCCGCACGAAAAAGAGCGGCATCCAGTCGATTGAACGTTCCCCCGTCGGAAAAGGAGTCCGGGGTCACATTGAGGATCCCCATAATGTAAGTTCGATTCGCAGCGTCAAATTCTCGATTGCCGATTTTCATATATGCTCTCCTTAGTAGTCGATTTTTAAATTCATATTTTCTTTATGCCACTTGCAGGCATCCCTGGCCCGGCAGATAAAACAATTCCGCGACCGCTTGTCCGCTTTGTTAAGGAACGTCCGCAGAGGTCCGCCCTTTTTTACGCCCTCCCGCCTGTGAAACAGGATAGCATCGATGATCTGGGCCTGCTCCTCGTCGGAAAAGCCGCACTCTGGCAGAATTTTCTCCGCCATGCCTACCCCCGCTTCGTGATGGGGAATGTCCTTTGTATATTGGAGCCCTCTGCCGATATCGTGCAGCAGGGCCGCGCTGTAGATGATTTCCCGGGCAATGCCTGCCTGTTCTTCCAAATTGTAGATATAGGCCAGCCTTGCCACACTCAAGAAATGTTCCATATCATGTTTGCAGAAAATCCGATCGGTTTCTGCTTCTTCAATGGCCTCCATCGCTTCCTGGTATGCCGGATGGTTAAAAATTCGATTTACTCTTTCCATATTATTTCACCATTTGTAAAAAAGTCTGCTGCAGCGAATAGTCCTGTGCAAAATCTCCTCTGACCATGGTGGTCACAGTCTTTGTTCCTGGTTTTTGCACGCCTCGCATGGTCATGCACATGTGCTCTGCCTCAATCATAACCATGACTCCTTTGGGGTGAAGGTGGGTTTCCAGAGCATCGGCGATCTGGGCGGTCATCTGCTCTTGCAGCTGAGGTCTTCTGGCGTAAACTTCCACAGTTCTGGCCAGCTTGGACAGTCCCGCCACTGTACCGTCCGGTATATAGGCCACATGCGCTTTCCCGTAAAAGGGCAGCAGGTGATGTTCACAGGTGGAATAAAAGACGATGTCTTTTTCCAACACCATATTGTTGTTTTCCACGTGAAATTGCTTGGAAAGATGTGCCTCTGCGTCCTGGGCCATTCCTGCGTATATCTCTTCGCACATCCGGGCCACCCTGTCCGGGGTCTCTAAAAGGCCCTCCCTCTGAGGGTCCTCTCCGATCCCTTCCAGTATGAGCCGGACGCCTTCTTTGATTTTCTTTTGATCCATGTTGTTCTGTCTCCTTCTTTTTTTCCCATTGACAGAAAACAAAAAAGCTCTCCATCTATCATGATGCCGGTGAAAAACTTCTCCCTTCACATACATAATGCCAGAGCTTCTGTTGCAACGGGTGCGGAACATACACCGCAAGCAGCTTGTCCGTGCTTTTCGTTTCAGCGGCAACTCCCCATCCGCCGAACACTTGACGCGTACGTTCCTATTTTGCATGTTATTACGCTATACTCTATTATAGTACAAATTCAGGAAATTACAAGGATTGTACTTGGAAAATCATCAACCGTGTGCTATCCTGTTTTCAGCAATTTGAAACAGAAAGTGAATCAACATATGACGAAAAAATTACTTATTTTAACTACAGGAGGCACCATCGCCTCTGTAAAGACGCCCCATGGGCTGATCCCTGCTCTGACTTCCGAGGAACTGCTTTCTTACCTTCCCGAAATCGGCAGCGATTTTCTTTTAAAAACAAAAGCAGTCTGCAATCTGGACAGCACCGATATCACGCCGGAGCATTGGCTGCTGCTGGCAGGCTCCATCCGGGAAGAATATCATAATTACGACGGATTTGTCATCTGCCACGGAACGGATACCATGGCCTATACGGCCGCCGCTCTTTCCTATCTGATCCAGCATTCGTCCAAACCCATCGTTCTCACCGGGGCGCAAAAGCCCATCGGCTCTGAGATCACCGATGCCAAAGCAAACCTGCGGGACAGCATTCTCTATGCGGCCGATCCCCATTCCCGGGGCGTTCAGATCGTCTTTGACGGCAAAGTGATCCTGGGCACGAGGGCGAAAAAGACCAAGACTTTGAGCTTCGCGGCCTTTTCCAGCATAAACTACCCCTACCTGGCTACTATTCAGGATGGCCGGATCATCCGCTATCTGCCGCCCAGCATCGAAAAAAATCCGGTAGTCTTTTACGACCGGCTCAATCCCAAGGTCTTCCTGCTCAAGCTGACGCCCGGAATTTCCCCGGTCCTTCTTGGCGAAATCTTTCGCCTTTACGATTGCATCATTATCGAGAGTTTCGGCGTGGGCGGCATTCCCGACACGCTGGAAAGCGAACTTTTTTCCCAGTTGAGCAAATATGCTCCCCAGGAAAAGGTGCTGGTGATGACCACCCAGGTTACTTATGAAGGCAGCAATGTGGAGACTTACGAGGTGGGCCGCAGGCTCAACGAAACCTTCAGCATCTTGGAAGCCAAGGATATGACCCTGGAAGCCGTTCTGACCAAGATGATGTGGATTATGGCGGAGGATGGAATTTCCTGGCCGGAAATTTGCCGCAAATTCTACAAGTGCATCAATTCGGACACCCTTTATTGAGGGTGTCCGGCGGCTTACTCCGTTTCCTCCTCAGCTTCCTCCTTGAACGATTCCCCCAGTTCCTTCAGCATCTGCTCGCAGGCCAGTTTCTGGGCATAGCTGGAAACCGCCAGCCGGAGGGCCGCTTCCGACAGCTGAGCTTTGTCCTTGGTCTCTTCCAGCGACGCCGACACCTTTTTAAACTCTTCATCCATCACTTGGATATATCGTTCATAAAAATCCCGAACTTCACCGTCTTCAATCCTGGCTTTTAACAGCTCTCCCGTATCCGTCACAGACAGAACCTGCTTTAAAAGACAGATTGCCGTCAGATAAGCGATATGCTCTCGATTGTACTTTTTCCCCTTGGCTCTCGGCAGCAGCCCTTTTTTAATATAATTGTTGACCATCGCCGCCGTCAGATTCTCGTCCAGCTCCAGTCCGGCATGCTGCCTGGGCATGTAGCTGAGCACCTGATCCATATATAAATCGATGTCCGGAATATCATCCCATTTATTTGGCCTTTTTTCTTCCAATACCTTCTTAATTGTTTCCATCCTTTATACCTCTTTTCTGTATAAATAATTCCTTATTATGCCATTCTATATACAAGGACTCCATATTGGAGCTTTATTGGCTGCACCAATAGTATATATCATATATAAATAATTGTAAATAGTCTTGACCTCATTACAATTACATAATATAATATTAAATATTACATTAAACAATTTTTATTATCCCGTAGTATCAAGTAATGTTTAAGAACTCATAAAAGAGCTGGACTTACTGATAGATTCCAAGTTTCAAGAAAGGGGGATTCACCATGCAAATCTGTGTTCTCGGAGATTCCGTTGCCAAAGGGGTCATCTACGATGAGGCGAGGAACAAATATACGTTTTTGAAAAACAGTTTTATCAATCTGTTTTCCAGTGTGAGGCAGATTCCGGTAAAAAACTTGGCCCGCTTCGGCTGCACGACCACCAAAGGACGGGAAATCCTTGAAAAGCATAAAACCCAGCTGTCTCTATACGATTATACCATTCTGGAGTTCGGGGGAAACGATTGCAACTATAACTGGGAAGAAATATCACGGACACCGGAAAAGGACCACATGCCTGCGGTCCCCTCATCTGTTTTTAAGGATACTTACACTACAATCCTGAAGCAGGTCAGAGCCTGCGGAAGTCAGCCGATCCTTCTTTCACTGCCCCCTCTGAACCCGCAGCGTTTTTTCGACTGGGTCTGCAAGGGGCTGAACAAAGAGAATATTTTAAACTGGCTCGGCGATATCGATTATATCTATCGCTGGCACGAAGCCTATAATCTCATGGTCTTTCAATTGGCCCAGGAGCAAAATGCCCCTCTGATCGATATTCGTCGGATTTTCCTTGAAAACCGTCATTACGGCGAGCTGCTCTGTTTGGACGGCATGCATCCCAACGAAAAAGGACATGCGCTGATTAATTCTGCACTAGTTGATCTAATGATTTAAAGGTATACCCGAGTTCCTCCCACTTTGTCAGTAGTTCATCGAGAATTTCGGCATTGGTCTGGGAAGTACTATGGAGCAGGACGATGGCGCCCGGGTGTACCCTGGGGATCAGCTTTTTAAAGGCTTCTTCTCTGGATGGCTGCTGGCTCTCATACCAGTCCACATAGGCCAGGCTCCAGAAAATGGTATGGTAGCCCAGCTCCTTAGCCATTTCCAAATTGGACTCGCTGTACTTTCCCTGGGGCGGGCGATAAAACTTCTTCATTTCCTTCCCTGTGGTTTTTTTGTACAGTGCTTCCAGGTCCTTAATTTCTTTTGAAAAATCCTCCATGGTGGATATCTGAGACATATCCGGGTGATGGAAGGTGTGGTTTCCTACAATATGCCCTTCTTTCACCATTCGTTTCACCAGCTCGGGATTAGTCTGCAAATAATTACCCACCACAAAGAACGCCGCGGGGACCTTATGCTTTTTCAAAGCATCGAGGATTTTGGCCGTATGCCCGTTTTCGTATCCCGCATCAAAGGTCAGATACAGGACCTTCTCCTGGGTTTTTTCCGCATAATAGGCATTATACTTTTTCAGGTATTCCGCCGTCGCATTGGCAACCGGAGGCTGCCCCGCCTGCTGGAAGCTCAGGCCCCAGTTTCCGTCTGCCGATGTGGAGACAGCATCCTTTTTAAAGACGCCGGCTGCCAGACCGACACCAACAAATGCTACTGCGAAAAGGGCCACTACTGCCGTTACACGCAGCAGTCTTTTTTTTCGAATCATTATAATCATAAAAAATCACCACCCAGTCAAGTATATTGGGCGGTGATTCAAACTATGCTTTTAATGCGGGAAAGGGTACAGGCCTCTTACCGCTTTCTGCCATACAGCCCTTCTATTTTTCCGATACTGGCATCAATTCTCCAGTCGTAGAGTCCATGACAAATCCGCCGATCTGAATATCCTCAGGAATCAATGGATGATGTTTCAGCAAATCAACCGTTTCTCTGACTGAAGTATTCACATCGTCAAACCCGCTTAGCCAGCGTTCAAAATCGATTCCACAATAGCCCATCATATCCAGCGATTTCTGAGATACGCCCCGCTCCTTCATATGCGCAATCATGGCCTTGCTGTCCATGTGCTGGACGCCGCAGTCGGTGTGTCCGACCACCAGAATGGTTTCCACGCCCAATTCATAAATGGCAATCAACAAACTCCTTACGACACTTCCAAAAGGGTTCGCGATCACGCCGCCGGCGTTTTTTATGATCTTTACATCACCGTTTTTCAGGCCCATTGCCGAAGGCAGAAGCTCGGTCAGTCTGGCATCCATACAAGAGAGTATAGCCAGCTTTTTATCCGGGTATTTGCTGGTGACGTAGGCCTTATAGCTTTCCTCTTCTACAAATTTTCGGTTGTATTCCAGTATTTCTTCAATCATTGATTACTCCTATGCATGTGGTATGTCGGTAAACTCTGAAATTTCTCTGTTGATCGTGCACAGGTCTTCCAGGGATAAATCCTGAAGGCGTTCATGTCCTGTAATTCTGGCAAAGGTCTCCAGCTCTCTGCAGGTACAGCTCAGGAAATTGGCCACTCGTTGAGCCGCGGCTTCTTCTTTGAGTCTGGATCGCAGTTCCGGGTCCTGGGTAGCCACGCCCACCGGACATTTACCGCTTCCGCAGATGCGGTACTGCTGACAGGCCGCAGCGATCAGCGCCGCTGAAGCAATGGCCACAGCGTCGGCCCCCATAGCCAGTGCTTTGGCAAAGTCAGAGGATACCCGCAGGCCGCCGGTAATCACCAGTTCTATGTCCGCGCCAACTTCATCCAGATATTTTCTCGCTCGGCTGAGGGCATAGATGGTGGGAACGCTGGTTGCATCTCTTACCAGTTTGGGGCTGGCTCCCGTAGCTCCGCCTCTGCCGTCGATGGTGATAAAATCAGGTTCCGCGAAAACGCAGAATTCCAGATCCCGTTCAATACGGCCGGCAGCGATCTTGATGCCGATGGGACGGCCTTCCGATTCCAGCCTCAGCTTTTGCACCAGCGCCCGCAGATCCTCCTTACTTTTAATTTCTTCAAAAGAGGAAGGACTGATCACATCCTGGCCCAGGGGTTTGTTTCGAATTCTTGCGATTTCTGGCGTCACCTTGTCTCCCGGCAGATGACCGCCCATGCCCGGCTTGGTGCCCTGGCCGATCTTGATCTCAATGGCATCGGCTTTTTTCAGGTTTTCCGGCGTAACGCTGTATTTGTTGGGAACATATTCAAAGATATATTTATAAGCTGCATCCATCTCTTCCGGCAGAATGCCGCCTTCCCCGCTGCACATGGCCGTCTTTGCCATAGCGCTTCCTTTCGCCAGGGCAACTTTTGTCTCTTTGGAAAGCGCTCCGAATGACATGTGGGAAATATAGACGGGACTTTCCAAAACCATCGGTTTGGCAGCTCTGCGCCCAATTATGGTGGTCGTGTCCACTTCCGCATGCTCTGACAACGGCGGCGGGTTGAGCTGTGCTCCCAAAATCAGAATGTCGTCCCAGTTGGGCATGGGCATCTTGGTACCCATGGCTTCGATAATGGTCTCTCCGGTTACTGACATCTTGTGAATCTCATCCATATAGCGGCAGGAGGCATCGGCTCTGGCATACTCGGGATCATAATCCAGCGAACCTTCGCCAGGAGAAGCTTCCTCCGGCGGCACTGCCTGAACCTCATCGTCATCGATCTTTTCAAAAACGCTCCTCGGCTGCCCGCAAATCGGACATTCACTCAGACTATCGATTGTTTTTCCCGGCTCTTCGGTAAAGATATAACCGCAGATGCCGCATTTGTATACTCCCATCTTCTTCTCCTTTACTCAATAACAGTTGCAGCGACGAATTGATCCCTTGCTATATCCTTAGTTGGACCCCTTTTTATTACAGCGGGGGCATTTCCCTTGGAAAATGATATTGTGATCTTCTATTGTAAACCCCTGTTCGCTCAGGTCCAGCTCGTTCAGCCTGTCCATATAGGGTACGTCCATATCGAATACCTGTCCGCAGTCCGTACATTTCAGATGGTAGTGTCCGGAGATATTAAAATCATAGCGGTCTGCCGAATTGGGAATCTGGATACGCAGGATCTGCCCTTGCTGAGCCATTTGATTGAGATTGCGATAGACAGTTGCTTTGCTGATTCTCGGATACTCGCGAATTACTTCCTCATATACCATCTCCGCCGTAGGATGATTATGAAGCTGATTGACAGCTTTCAAAATAATATCCTTTTGCAGCGTATTTCTGGTCTGCATTATGGTCACCTCCTTATTGATAATAATTATTATTTAAGATTATATTCTATTTTTAGAGGTTTGTCAATGGCAGACAAATTTTCTCAAACAAAAAGGATTGCCCTGACAAGACGTTTCCCTGCCGCCGCAATCCTCAAAATTTCTTATATCCTTATAATCTCTAAATCCCGTCGCCGTAAACCCTGACCTGCTCCACCATATGGCCGATATTTCCTTCTCCTGCGAACTTCTCCAGATCAAAGAAATTTTCATTCATATCCAGCCAAAGCAGAGGATGGGTTTCTTCCTTCAGATCCACGCTTCGGACCAGCGAACCCACGTATACTTCAACGACGCAGTTCTGATTAAAGTAAGTGAAGTTCATCATATGCTTGAGCACGATTTGATCCCGGCCGATGCCGGTTTCTTCCGCCAGCTCCCGATAGGCCGCGGCCAGTCCGTCCTCACCCGGCTCGATCTTTCCGCCCACCAGATTGAACTTTCCTTTATATGGATCCTTCGTCCGTTTGCAAAACAGCAGTTTTTCCCGGGAGGGATCATAGACCATGATACAATTATATCCCTGCATGTCCGCCTACTTTCCTGCAAACCGCACCATGTTCTGATTGCCGCTTTTGCGCACTTCGATTCCTTTGATGCTGCGAATATATTTTTTAAACTGGGAAAATCCGTAATCCTGTACATTGAAATTATCGTATTTTTGATGCAGCTCCTGCCCCAGAATACCCAGATCAACGCCTTCTCTGCCGCCGGCCTTAACCAGCTCGACCACAAAATCCTCCACATTGTTTCCCTCCGCCAGCTTGACGGAAACATAATTCCCTTTTTTCAGGAGGCGGATCTTGGGGAACTCTTCCAAAAGCTTGGAAAGCAGACTGTAGCCGTAGCTTCGTACGTCAAAGTCCGGATACAGCTTGAGCAGCCGGTTGCCCAGCTCAGCCAGCCCGGTCTCCCTGCCATTGTTGGTATTTTCTGTGATGATCTTAACGATGGCATCCTCAATCGTGGACTTGTCGATGTCCTTGACTGCCGCTTCTTCCTTCGTCTCTTCTTCTCCCTGGAGCAATTCCAGCCTGGTGAAAATATCGCAGGCCTTGCGGAAAGCCATGGGTGTCTTTTTTTCACCCATTCCGATCACCGTCAGCCCGGATTCTCGGATGCGGCTGGCCAGCTTGGTAAAATCGCTGTCGCTGGAAACAATGCAGAATCCGTCCACCGTACTGGTATACAAAATATCCATAGCATCGATAATCAGCGCCGAGTCCGTGGCGTTTTTGCCGGTGGTGTAGCTGAACTGCTGGATGGGCGTGATGGAACTGGAAAGAAGTTCTTCCTTCCAGCTGGAATTCTGACGGCTGGTCCAATCCCCGTAAATCCTCTTGTATGTGACGTTTCCGTATTTGGACAGCTCGTCCAAAATCGGGTCGATGTATTTTGCCGAAACATTATCGGCGTCGATCAGTAGCGCAAATCTCTTATCCAAATTATTCTCCTATCTCTTGATGCTCTCAAAGCAACCTTATTTCAAGAAATCTATTGCATCTAATGGTAGCATTTTTCAGAAAAGAAGTCAAATAGAGAGCAGCTCTCGGTTTGAGAACTGCTCTCTTTGCTAAATGATTTATTCTTATCTTTCAGCGTCGATCTTTGCAATCGCTTTTTCCAGAATGTCAAGTCCTGCGTTCACCTGTTCGTCGGTGATCACCAGCGGCATCAGGAAGCGGATGCAGTTGTCTCTCACGCCTGCGCCCAGAACGACCAGGCCGTTTTGCATACACTCGTTGATAATGGCTTTTGTTTCCGTCTTTGCCGGCTCTTTTGTGGCTCTATCCTTAACAAACTCCAGAACCAGCATGGCGCCGACGCCTCTGGCATCGCCGATAATCTCATATTTCTCTTTCATTTCCTGGAAACGTTTCATGGTCATGTCGCCGATATGTCTTGCTTTCGCGCAATAATCGTCCCGTTCCATGATTTCCAGAACCTTGAGAGCCGATGCAGTTGCCAGAGCGTTCCCGCTGTATGTACCGCCCAGTTCTCCTGGAGAAACTGCTTCCATAATATCTTTGCGGGCCGTTACGCAAGCTACCGGAATACCGCCTGCAACCGATTTGGCGCTGACCACAATATCCGGTCTCACGCTCCAGTGTTCACATCCGAACATCTTTCCGGTACGTGCATAGCCCGCCTGAATTTCATCCGCGATCAGCAGGATTCCATACTTGTCGCACAAACGTCTCAATTCCTGAACAAATTCATCTGGTGGAACGATGAAGCCGCCTTCGCCCAGAACCGGTTCCAGAATAATCGCTGCCGTTTCGTCGGGAGCTACATATTCCAGGAAGAAGCTTTCCTCGAACATCTTGGCGCAGTGCATGTCGCAGGAGCCCTTTTCCAGTCCATATGGGCATCTGTAGCAGTATGGGAACGGGAAGCGGTTCACGCCCTGCGGCAGGGGTCCGAATCCGGTCTTGTATGGATGGCATTTGCTGGTCATGGCCATTGTCATATAGCTTCTGCCGTGGAAGGCTCCGGCAAAACAGATGATTTCTGTTCTTCCGGTATATCTTCTTGCCAGCTTAATGGCATTTTCATCCGCCTCAGCGCCGGTATTGACCAGGATCGTCTGTTTTTCTCCTTCAATCGGGATAATTTCATTGAGCTTTTCCGCCAGTCTGGGATATTGTTCATAGTTGAACACATTCAGATTAGGTGCGAAATATTTTTCACACTGGGCTTTAACTGCTTCCACAACTTCCGGGTGGGAATGACCGATATTCAGCACGCCGATACCTGCTACAAAGTCAAGAAAGATATTACCGTCCACATCCTGGACCATTGCGCCTTCTGCTCTGTCCACGAATACAGGAGCCAGCATGGCAACCGCATCGGTAACATTATCCTTTCTTACCTTTAACAATTCGGTGGATTTTGGACCCGGTACCGTATCTGTAACGATCTTTGGCAAGCTTGTTCTAAGTGACATATTTTCTCCTCCTCTTTCTATCTCTTTCAACGTTTTTCAATTAATAACACTCCGCATAAATTTCCTGAATGAGCTCCTTGGTCAGAGGCACATAGGAATTGGTCACCAGGCGCTGCTGGTTGGCTAACACCGAATCGGCAAAGACCTGGATGTCCTCCTCCTTGAACCCATATTCCCGCAGGGGCTTAAGATGGAGAATGGTCTCCTCCAGCGCCGCCAGATTCTTCAGGGCATCCGCTTCGGTTCCGCCCAGGATGCGGGCGATGGTCTTTTTGAAGTCGGCGATCTTGCCCTCCGGTTTCAATACCTCATACTTCTCCAGCACCTTGCCGAAGAGGGCGTAGTTGGATTCTCCGTGGGGTACGTGGTAGGTACCGCCCAGAGGGAAGGACATGGCGTGGACCGTGGCACAGCCCGCCTGCAGGAAAGCGATTCCGGCGTAGCAGGCAGCGGTGGAAAATTCATCCAAATAATCCAGCCTGGCATCCGGGCCCCCTTCTCCGATCCTGCGGAAGCCCTCCAGAATCAGCTCCATAGCCTTGACGCCATAAAGCTCCGAGGTCATGGTGGCCCTGGCCGGCGACAGATAGGATTCCACCGCGTGGATGAGGGCGTCGATGGCCGAAGAGGCAAAGGGCGCGTAAGGCAGGGTCTTGAGCATGTCCGGAATCAGGCACACGTCCTGGGGAATCAACAGATCGGACACCAGACCCAGCTTGGTGGTGTCCCCGTTTTCGTCCCGCACGATGGCCACGGAAATGTTGGTGACCTCCGAACCGGTGCCGCAGGTGGTTGGAATGGCCACCAGCTTCTTGGCCGGCACCACCTCGGCTTCCTTAAAGAACAGCTGATGCACCGTGCCGGTGCGCTTTAAGGACAGCAGCTTTCCGATGTCCATGATGGCGCCGCCGCCTACCGCGATGACCCGGTCATAGGAATCTTCCTTGATGGCCGCGAAAATGTCGGTGATCATCTCCTCCGAGGGCTCCCCGGCTCCGAATTTCTCCTGGAACACCACCTGGCAGGAAAGACCCAGCTCTTTCATGAAGGGCGTGTAGACGAACTCATTGGTGAAGAGCAGATCCCGTGCTCCCAGCTGGAATTCCTCGGCAAACGCCTGAAAGGTTTGGAACTTGTGCAATTGTCCTTTGATCAGTATTTCTTTCATGGTTACGAACCTCCTTTTGGTCCCTGGAATCGTCCCTGGCGTTTCTTACGCCTGATCCCAAGCTTCGATGATTTCCGGAATGACCTTCTTCAGATCGCCGCAGACCGCGTAGTCGGCCAGCTGCATCATCGGCGCTTCCGGATCCTTATTGATGGCCACGATGATATCCGAGGTCTGCATCCC